>JABLXH010000150.1 GCA_013178155.1 Armatimonadota bacterium
CCGGCGGAGCAGTCGCTGACACTGACGCAGCGGGTGATTGCGGCCACGGCAGTCCCTCCGGACTCCGTCACCCTATACCTGCCCAGCACTGACTGGGCCGAATGGCGGGGCCCTGACCGCAACGGAGTGGCTCCCTACAGCCCGCCCCTGGCCGCCGCCTGGCCCGACTCCGGACCTCGCAAGCTGTGGGAGAACCACGACCTGTCGGTTACCCCCCACCAGTACGCCGGCGGCCATAGCTGCCCGGCCATCGCCGGCGAGCGCGTCTACCTGTATGTCCACGACATCGGCGTGCCGAGGGACACGGTGGCCTGCCTGGACCTGGCGACTGGACAGGTGCTATGGCGCAGCGACATTCCCGGCCAGGCCACCTGGCACGGCGGCTCCGGCACGCCATGTGTTGTTGGCGACCGCGTATATGTGGCTGCCGCGCGCTTCGCTTACTGTCTGAACGCTCGCACGGGAGCCCTCATCTGGAGCCGCGATCTGCAGGCCCCACCGGCCGAGGGTCAGGAGGTCTCCTCTTCTTTCGCCGTCATGGGCAATGTCGCGGTTGTCGCGGCAGGACCAATGCTGGGACTTGATGTACGCAGTGGCGCCACACTCTGGGAGGCTCCCAGCAGTGGTGGGTACTCGATGGTGATGACCTCGCTGGTCCCCTGGCGGCACCAGGGACGCGAGTACGGTGTCTATGTGGGAGTGGACCGCCTGACCTGCATTGACCCCGCCGACGGGACGCTTGTCTGGGACATTCCGGGTACGCCGGTCTGGGGGGGCACCGCCCCCTCTCCGGCGGTGACTGGTGATTACATGGCGGTCTACTTCCAGGGCGAGATGCAGGCCTATCATCTGACGCTGGCGGGGCCCGAGAAGCTCTGGGGAGCGCCCTTCTTCGAGGAGTACTCCAGCCCGATCGTCTGGCGCGGGCGTGTCTACACGGTCGGCCCCAACGAGAGCGGGGAGCGACCGACGGTTCGCTGCCGGGAGCTGCTCACTGGTAAGGTGCTTTGGGACGTGCCGGTCTCTACCCCCGAGTACTCATCTCCCGTCCTGGCCGACGGTAAGCTCCTCGTCCTGACGGATCGCGGCTCTCTGCTGCGGATGATTGATGCCGTCTCGGGCAAGATGCTGGCCACGACCTTCGTGGGCGCTCAGCTCTGGTCTTCTCCATCCATCGCCGACGGCAAGGTCCTCCTGCGCATCCCCGACGGCGTGGTCTGCTACGACCTGGCCGAAACGACGGCCCTGCCAGTGGCGCCGGCATCGGAGACAGACCACTATCTGGAACTGGTCGAGGCCACCAGCAACACCTGTGGTTGGGGCGCGGCTCGCGACCGTGCCAGTATCGTCGGCACGCCGCTGCTCCTTGGAGGCAAGACGTTCATGCGCGGCATCGGCACCCACGCCGCTTGCGAGCTGGTCTTCCCGTTGGACGGCAAGTACCACTGGCTCACCTTCTATGCGGGCATCGGCGGGCATGTCACCGAGGTCGGCTCCGTGGTCATCGAGGTCTGGCTCGATGGTGAGAAGGCCTACACCAGCCCGGTGCTGCGGCCCCACGAGGATCCTGTCTACGTCAGCCTCCCGATCACCGGAGTGAAGGAACTCCGCCTGGTAGGCACGGACGCGGGCGACGGCGTGGCCTACGACAACATCAATATCGGCAATCTTCGGGTCAGCACCAGCGAGACCGAGCCAGCGCCGGACGGCCCCTGAGGTCCCGGGCCGGGAGCCGCTCGGCGCAGAGGAGCCTCGCCCGCTTCTGTGGAACCTGCGGCGGCAGCCATCCCAAGAAGGACGGATTCCATGGAGAGACTTCGTATCGCCTGCATTGGCGCTGGTTCGACTATCGGCGCCCGCTCCAGCGGCTTCTTCGAGGTCATCAACCAGCTCCATGACATGTACGACCAGTGCGCGATCATGGACATCAATGAGGACCACGCCCGTGCCGCGGCGGCCCAGTACGGCATCCCGCAGGTCTGTACCAATCTCGATGACCTGTTCACCAAAGCCAAACCGGACGTAGTGGTGCGGCTGACACCGACTGACTCGACGACCGCCGTCTGTGTCACCGCCGCCGAGGCCGGCTGCCATATCCTCAACGAGATCCCCATCGCCACTACCATGCCGCAGGCGGACCTCATCATCGAGGTGTGCCGGCGCAACAACGTGAAGCTGGAGGTCGCCGAGAATACCTGGACCTGGCCCCGGGAACGGCTGAAGCAGCTCATCGTGCGTGAGGGCTTGATTGGTGAGGTCACCCACCTGCGCCTGAAGTACCCTTGCGGTGCTTACCACGGCTTCTCCGCCATCCGCAAGCTGGCGGGGGCCGAGCCCGAGCGGGTGTTGGGCTGGGAGGGCAAGGTGCCGGTGGTCAACATGCTCAGCTATGGTGGTGAGCCGATGACCCACACGATGTGGGACGGTGGGCTCATCAAGTTCCCCGGGCACTTGCAGTGCATCTTTGAGATGCCGCCCAAGCGCCCTGTCTGGCGCCATGCCTGGGATGTCGAGGGCACCAAGGGCTTCATCGGCGCGGTCGAGGGCGCGGTGGACGGCCCCAAGGGCCTCCGTCATGGCGAGGCCCTGGTGCTGGATGACCCCAAGACCCTCCAGCAGCTCACCGACGACTTCTCGGGGCAGCCCGGAAGTCGCGAGCGCCACTATCCCATCGAGTGGGTATACGGGGAGCGTGACGGCAAGCGGGTGCTGGAGTGTGTGAAGGTCGCCACCGACCCGGAGATCGTCTGGGAGAACCCCTACGCCCGGTACGGCATCGCCGACGATGATGCCGTGTCCAAGGCCACGTACCTGGAGAGCCTTTACTGGGCCATTGTGGAGGACCGGCCGCTAGTCTACGGCCCTGAGAACGCCCGGCGCGACCAGGAGCTATGGATCGCCATCCGCGAGAGCGCCTGGCGCGGCAACCAGTGGGTGGACCTGCCGCTGACCGAGGTCACCAGCGTGGAGCAGGCCCTGCACGAAGAGTTTGCCCGGCGGTATGGCTGCGATCCGCTCAGCGACTTTGACAGGCAGCTTCAGGTTGTCTACGACCGGACGCCGGTGATGTGGACGGTTTGCGGGTGGCTGTAGGGGTCGCTTGTTTGACCTTATCTCACCACCCTGCTCCAAGTCGGGGAGGGGCGGTCTTGCCGTGCTTCCGTCTCCCCTCTGTGGAGGGGGCCGGGTGAGGTGCCGTCCTCGTAAGCAGGTGGATCATGCAGGTCATTCTCGTCCCTGAAGGCGGCTTCTGCTTTGGGGTGCGCCGCGCCATGGAGATGGCCGAGAAGGCCATCGCCGAGAGCGGCGGTGGCGCTACCCTGGGGCCGCTCATCCACAACCAGGAAGCCGTGGACCGCCTTGCCGAGCAGGGCCTGCGGGCGATAGAGAAGGTGGAGGAGGCGCGGCCCGGCGAGGTGGTCATGCTGCGCACCCATGGCACCGGGCCAGCGACCATCCAGGCCCTGGCGGAGCGCGGGGTGACCATCGTGGACGCCACCTGCCCCTTCGTCGCCCGGGCCCAGCGGGAGGCGCGGCGCTTTCAGGAGGAGGGCTACGACGTCCTGGTGCTCGGCGAGCCCGACCATCCCGAGGCCATCGGCATCGCCGAGCACACCGGGGGGGCGGCGCGCATCATCGAGAGGGCCGGCGACCTGCGTGACCAGCCCCTCCGCAAGCGCGTGGCGGTAGTCTGCCAGACCACCCAGCGCCTGGACCGGCTGCAGGAACTGGTAGCGATGCTGCTGCCGCGCTGCATCGAGCTGCGAGTGGCTAACACCATCTGCGACGCCACCAGCAAGCGGCAGGAGGCGTCGGTGCAGGTGGCGCGTCAGGTGGACTTGATGCTGGTGGTCGGTGGCAGGCACAGCGCCAACACTACCCGCCTGGCCCAGATCTGCGCCGAGACCGGCACGCCGACCCACCACATCGAGACCGCCGAGGAGTTGCGGCCCGAATGGCTGGCGGGCGTGGAGCGCGTCGGCGTTACCGCCGGGGCCAGCACCCCTGACTGGATCATCGCGGCGGTGGTGGCCCGCCTGGAGACGCTGGGTGGGACGGTCGCCGGCAGTCGGGGCTAAAAACGTCAACACCGCGCACGGATCACCGACCCGCGCCATGCAGAGGTCTACCCTCCCACCGTCACCCACACCGGCGCGGACCAAATCATGTTTCCATCGCCCTGCGTGATGCGCACGAAGTAGAAGTGCTTCCCGGCCGCCGGGGTGCGTGTGATCTCCCAGCGGCGGGCGGCGGTCTTGGGCTCATCGGTCGCTACCACTGCCCCGTTCTCGTAGAGCTCGATCTTCGCGATGCTCTCCTGAGCGTCCGGGTCGGCCACATCCACCGTGACCGCCACGCTCGCCGCCGGGGTCTCGACAATGGCGCCCATCGGTGCACCGTTGACCCACAGAAACAGCCGGCAGTTGCGGTCGCGAGTTGAGAAGACCTGGCGGTTGCGGAGGGCTTCCCAGATGCAGCGGCGCGTCAGGCTCGGGGCCAGGATGCCGGTCCACGTGCCCGCGTTGCCCCAGTTGGGGCTGTGGGTATCACTGGACCCCTCCGCCGCCAAATGCCAGCCCGCCTTCAGCGCCTGGATGTAGGCCTCCTCCTCCTTGGTGCTACGCACCTCCATCAACTCCACCACCGAGTCCGCCAGTTCCGAGTACGCCAGGTTGTTCCACGGGTTCACGCCGTTGATCGGGTCCGGGTAGAAGGGGTGATTGATCTTCACGATGGCCCCGGATTCGGCGGCGGCTTTCCACATGCCCTCGAAGTCGTTGGGGAACTTGCGCCCTGCCGGGTCGTAGATGTTGGCATGGCCGTAGGCCTTGGTCCACTCCAGGCCGGGAAAGCTGACGAACCGGCCCTCCTCATTGGCCTTCCAGGCCTGCTCGCGCATGTCTGCCCACTCGGCGTCGTCAACGCTCTCCAGGTGGTCGGTGAGCACGAACACATCCAGCTTGGCGACCTCGCGGGCGTAAAGGTGGGCATCGGCGGGGTAGAGAGTGCCGTCGCTGTAGCTGGTGTGGCTGTGGAGGTCGGCGAAGTAGCACTGGAGGCCATTTTGGATCGTCACCAGTGCCGTCATGCCCAGGCGCTTGGTCTTGGGCCCCCAGGCCATGAACAGCATCTTGGCCGGACCGTTGGGATAGGCTGTGGTGTCGAACTGCACGGTCCAGGTGTTGCCTTCGCCTTCGCGTTTCATCTCTACCCACGGCGGCCCGCCCAGGCTCACGAAGGCCCGCGTTGTGCTCAGGCTATCCGCCGGAACATCAGCCAGCGCTACGCGTACGTCGGTGACCCCCCGCAACACGGCATTGTCGGCCGGAGCAGCGACCTCGATGCGCGGCTTGAGCTCCTGAGCACAACCCGCGCCCTGCAGGGCAAGCGCGACCAGCAGGGCGAGAAGGATCAAAAGAGCATGGCGTCGTTGCATGGCACAGCCTCCAGAGGGGCGAAGCAGGTCGGTGCGACCCCGCAGAGGGGAAGTCGCGCAGTTGGCGAACTGCCGCTGTGTCGTTGCCTATTCCGGCTCGCCAGCGAGGAGTCCTGCCTGTGAAGCTCTGCGATGATCTCCATGACCTGTCCGACGACTTCATGCAGTTTCTCCAGCAACTTGGCGTGGAGTGCTGCAAGATCACCGGCTCCAAGCTCATGCCGCCGCGAGGTGCCGGGAGGCTCTCCAGGGACGCTCTCTGTGCCCTGCAGGACCAGCTCGCCCGGCATGACCTGACCCTGGGCGTTTTCCTGCTGCCCCAGGGCAAGGACACGCAGTACTGGCAGACGCGGTTTGGCCGCCCCGAGCGCGAGCAGGAGATCGAGGACGTCTGCGCCACCATCATGACGTGTGGCGAGTGCGGGGTTCCGGTGGTGGAGTGGACCTGGAGCATCATTGACGTGTGGGGCAGCGAGAGCGGCCCAGTGGCGCGCGGCGGGGCCATCTCACGGCAATATGATTACGACAAGATCAAGGACATCCCGCCCGAGCCAGGCTATGCGGTGGATGCCGACACCATGTGGGAGCGGCTGGAGTGGTTCCTGCGGCGCATTGTCCCCGCCGCGGAGGCCGCCGGAGTGAAGCTGGCCATGCACATCCAGGACCCGCCCCAGACGCCGTGCCTCAAGGGCGAGGCCCGGATTATCAGTGACTTCGAAGGCATGAAGCGGCTCATTGAGCTGGTGGACAGCCCGGTCAACGGCCTGAATCTGTGTCAGGGGTCGCTGGCCGAGCAACAGGGGGCGGATGTGCTGGAGATCGTCCGCTACTTCCTCGAACGCGATCGTATCTTCCACGTCCACTTCCGCAACGTGCGCGGGACCTGTCCGCTCTTTGATGAGGTGTTCATTGACGAGGGCGACGTGGACATGGTGGCGGCCATGCAGCTTTACCACGAGTTTGGCTACCAGTATGCCATCATGCCTGACCACTGGCCCAGGCTCACCGGCGACACGCCCCTCGGCCACGCCTCCCGCGCCTATGCCCACGGCTACATCAAGGCGCTCATGCAGGCGGTGGGGGCAAAGCCGCGTGGCCGCCAGCCGCGCTGAAAGACCGGGGGTGCGCGGCGCATTGGCGAGGGCCCGGCGGCCGCCGTCAGCAGACGCGGCTACCGGGACACCGGCGGGATTTCCGGCGTCACTATCCGTGCGGAGACGGAATCCCCGGCGGGGAGGCCAGGGGAGCACGACCCCTGACGCGCTTCAGAGGGCAGCGACCAACTGCTTGGCATCCCGCGCGATGGTGCGCTCTTCATCCGTGGGGATGATGTAGATGCGGCCGGGGCTGTCGTCGGTGGCGAGGTCCCAGCCGATGCTGTTGGGCTTGGGTTGGGCGTTCCTAACCGGGTCCAGATAGAGTCCGAGGAACTCAAGACCGTCCATGACCTGAGCCACCAGCGGCGGATCATTCTCGCCAATGCCCGCGGTAAAGACCACCGCGTTCACGCCGCCCATGGCGGCGGCATAGGCGCCGATGTATTTGCGGACCCGGTAGCAGAAGATGTCCAGGGCCGCCTGGGAGCGGGGGTTCTCGGCCTTGGTGCGCTGGATGTCACGCATGTCGTTGCTGACGCCCGACACCCCTAGCAGACCGCTCTCCTTGTTCATGATGGTGTCTACCTGCTTGTTGGTCATCTTGAGCTGGTCCATCAGGTAGAGCGGAACGGCCGGGTCCAGGTCACCGCAGCGTGTCCCCATGAGCAGGCCTTCCAGCGGGGTCAGTCCCATGGTGGTATCTACACACTTCCCCCCCTTGACGGCCGCCATGCTGCAGCCATTGCCCAGATGGCAGGTGACGATCTTCTGCTCTTCCCGGGGCAGGCCACGCTCCAGCAGCATGTCGCTGGCGATGCCGCTGACATACCGGTGTGAGGTGCCATGGAACCCATAGCGGCGGATGCCGTGCTTCTCATAGAGCTCATAGGGCAGTCCGTAGAGGTATGCGTGCACCGGCATGGTCTGGTGGAACGCAGTGTCAAAGACCGCGACCTGGGGTACCCTGGGAAGCAGTTGCTGGCAGGCGCGGATGCCGACCAGATTGGCCGGGTTGTGCAGGGGCGCCAGCTCGCACATGGCCTCGATGGCGGCGATGACCTCATCGTCGATGACGACCGACTCCGAGAACCGCTCACCACCATGCACGACCCGGTGCCCGATGGCGCGGATCTGGTCGAGGCTGTCCAGGGCGCGACATTCGCAGCCGACGAGCGCGTCGAGGACCTGGCGGAGCGCCACCGCATGGTCCGGCATGGGGGTCCGCGTCTCGCGGGAGCTACCGCCACACCGGTGCTTCAGCACCGCCTCCGTGCCCCCGTTTACCCCAACGCGTTCCGCGATGCCATTGGCCACCGAACACTCGTCACTGAGTGTGAAAAGCTCATACTTGAGCGATGAACTACCGCAGTTGATAACCAGGATCATGCCGTTCCTTCCTGTCACAGGCCCTTGCAGGGGCCGGGTGGGCAGACAAACCCGCAGGCGGCGGGGCCTGCGGTACTCTGTACGCGTCTTGTGGTACGCCGGGCGGGCCAGAGCCTACTGCTGTGACTGACCCCCCCGGCTGGCCGGCTGGGGCTGCGTGGCGAGGGCCTTCTTGGTCTTATCCACGGTCGCCGCGATGCGGCCGATGTAGTTTTCCAGTCTCTCCACGATGCCCCGCGCCCACTGCTCAGCTTCCGCGCGGATGCCATCGCCCTCGATCCGCGCTTGCTTGATGATCTCCTTGGCCCTGGCCTGGGCCTCCAGAACCAGGGCGTCGTTGGAGACCAGGAGCTGGGCCTGCTCGCGGGCGCCATCCAGGATCTTCTGACGCTCGCGGTGGGCCTCCTCCAGGATCTGGTCGCGCTCGGCCAGGGTCTGGCTGGCGGTGGTCACTTCCTGGGGCATTGCCCTGCTGATCTCGCCCAGGATCTCGAAGAACTCGTCGGCGTCCACCACGATGCGGCCAAAGAGAAACAGCTTGGTCGCCCAGTGCCGCTCCCCCTCTCGCCCAAGTGCTTCCATATCCTCGAGGAGCTGGTAGATGTCCATATCGCTCTCCTCTACGTGCGCGGGCGACTCGCGCGGATGAGCGGGGGCAAGCCCGCACCTCAAGACTGTAGTTTGGCGACCAGCGCCCGGTCCACGCACGCGGGGACGTGGGCGGAGATGTCGCCACCCATCCCGCAGACCCATTTCACCAGACTGGAGCTAAGAAAACTCAA
>JABLXH010000151.1 GCA_013178155.1 Armatimonadota bacterium
GCCGACCGTACCGGGCAGCCGCTGGGCACGCGGGCGGGCTACAGCACGGACTGGGAGCTGCTGGGTCAGGCAGGAGTACTGGATGTCGGTAGCGCGGGGTACTACGGCGGCCCGAAGGAGCTGACTGACACGCGCCTGGCCCTTGGGGCCACGCCCTTCGTGCCCGCTGAGATGTTTATCGAGAACTTCGCCCACTACGACTGGAACCCGCCTGGGCCCGAAGCCTTCGCCTACCGACTGCTCTGGGCGCTGCTTACCGGCGGAGGCCACGGTGTCTGGACCTGGTATCTGCAGGTCTTTGATGCGGCGGCTTTCTCCGCCATTGACACGACCGCCTACGTCTGCAGCCAGATCGAGGACCTGGTGCTGGACGGGAAGCCCTGCCTGGAGGAGCTTACGCTGCCGGCGGGTGTCGAACCGACCCATGCCTTCGCTCATCGCCTCGGCAACCGGATGTCACTGGTGGTGTTCAACCCGGCCAGCGATCGGCCTCTGCGCGGACTGCTGGCCTGGCGCGAGAGGCATCCCGGCGCGACGGCCAGAGACCTCCTGGGCGGGGGCTGGCAGGCGTGTGTCGAGGGCGTTGAGCTGAAGCTGCCGCCCCGAGGGATGGCGGCTTACCTTGTGAAGCTGCCACCGGCGCACTCGGCGTCGGTGCGGTAACGGAGGTGGATCGAAGTTGCGTGTCATGCTGCTGTGCTGGCTATTCCTCCAGACCCTGACCGGCGCTGGCGCCGTGACGCTGGTCCGCGATCATCAGCCGGTGGCCGCCATCCACGTCGCGCCAGCAGCTACTCTCCCCGAGCGCTTCGCCGCCGCGGAGCTCCAGCGGTACATTCAGCAGGCAACCGGCGCCGAACTACCGGTGCGTGTGGGTGCACCCGCCCCTGACGAGGTCGCCGTCGTGGTGGCCCTGGTGTCACGCCTGGGTGATCTGGGCGTGACGGCAAGAGGGCGCGAGAAGGCGCTTGGGATCGAGGGACTGGCCCTGCGCACTGCCGGCAACCACCTGATCGTCGCGGGCGGTGGACCGCGTGGCGTAGTCTACGCCGCCTACGATCTCCTGGAGCGCCTGGGGTATCGCTGGTACTGGCCGGGCGAGCTGGGCCAGGTAACACCGGAATTGGCCGACATCGAGATCACTGATCTGGACCGCGTGTTCGAGCCTTCTTTCGTCAGGCGTCATGCCATGGGCGGGCCCAGCGACGGCTGGGACGACATGCAGTGGGGTAAGGACGTGGTGGATTGGCTGGTGAAGAACCACCAGAACTTCTGGCTGCAGAATCCCCCCGGGGAGGAGAACGCGGGCTTTCTGGCGCAGCGGGGAGGAACGTATACAAAGATCGGCTCGGGACACAACTGGCAGCACATCATCCCCCCTGCCAGGTACTTTGCGGAGCACCCGGAGTACTTCGCCGAGGTCAACGGCAAGCGCATCCCGCACGGGCAGCTCTGCCTGACCAATTCCGAGGTTCAGAAGCTACTCCGGGACTATGCTCTGTCCGGCGCGGCGCAGATGGCGCAGAACCCCGACGTCATGTTCGTGGACATGACCCAGAATGACGGCGACGACTGGTGCCAGTGCGCAGCGTGCCGGGCGATTGACGACCGTGACCCCTCGACGCACGCCGACATTGTCTTCTGGGCGCTGAACCCCATCGCGGAGGCAGTGGCAGCGCAGTACCCCACGGCCCTGCTGCACACGTACATCTACTCAGGTTCGGCCAATCCGCCCAACTGGATCAAACCGGCGCCTAACATCCACTGCGAGCAGACCAACTACTGCTACAACTACGGGGCCAGCTTCCTGAACCCCAACTCCGGGCCGGGTACCACCTTCCGGGCCAATGTGGACGCTTGGACCCCGCTGTGCCGCGTGCGCGGTATCTACGAGTACTTCGGGTTCTACAACTGGCTCGAGGCGCTGCCGGTGACGTACTACCGGCTCTCCGAAGAGGTGCAGTACTACAAGCGCATCGGTGTGCATGGGTTCTACTCTGAGACCCAGCAGCGCTGGTCCACGAACCACCTGCTGTACTACGCCTTCAGTCGGGTCTGGTGGGACCACCGGACTGATGTTCCGGCATTGATTGAGGAGTACTGCCGGCTGATGTACGGCCCGGCGGCGGCGCCCATGCACCGGTTCACCATGGCGCTGGAGACGGCCGGCGGCCCCGACCGTTACCTGAGCGGCAACGAGTTTGACCTGCCGCGGCTCTTCACGCCGGCGGTGCGAGCCGAGTGCCGCACGGCCCTGGATGAGGCCAAGGCCCTGGCTGCGGGGAATGAGCTGGTCAAGCGGCGGCTGGCCTTCTTGGAGCTCGGCTGGCGCTACACGGAGCTGCACCTGGAAGCGATGGAGGCCCATGCGGCCTTCCGCCGGGCGCCCGGGGCAGAGACGAAAGCCGCGGCCAAGGGTGCTTGGCAGGCCTTCGTGGACTACTTCAGCGAGCTGCAGGGGACCCATGCCTTTGACCGCAATGACCTGCAGCATTTCCGCCGTCGGGCTGAAAACGAGCTGGCGGCCTACACGCTTGACCTGACCAGCCTGCCTCCGGGCGAGGTGAGCTACCAGGACGGGCTCTACGATGGCGGCAAGGCGCGGTTGCATGGGCGGGTGGAGGGCTTCTATGACGGGGTCTGGGGGCTGTCGCTCTACGCCCGGGGCAACGGCTCGCTCACGTATGAGTTTGGCGCTGCAGCAGGGCATGTCTGGACGGAAGCCCGGCTGTCCCTGGAAGCCTCCTGGCGGGAGGGGCTGACGAGCGCCATCGAGTGGTCGCTCGATGGCGCGACCTGGGAGCCACTGGCGGAGAACCGGAGGGTGAGCTCGGGAGAGCCCTTTGATCTTACCTCCCGGGTCGCGGGTCAACCGCGGTTCCTGGTGCGGGTGAGGTACGCCAGCACCCTGCCGGACGAAGTGGCGGCGGTTCACGCGGTAGGACTCAAGGGGCTGATCGAGTGACGCCCCGGTCCTCAGCCCCTGGTGGTCAGGCGGGAGCCGCAGCCCTGGCACCAGTGGACGGAACGCTCGGTGTAGACACGGCGGCAATGCGGGCACTGGACCGTCTTGACCACCCGGAAACGACGGGGGGCAGGTGGCGGTGTCAGCAGCAGGGAAGCCAGTTGCGAGGTGGCTGCTGTGGCGTTCATGGCGACGGTTTCTCCTGTCATGTGCATGCTGGTACCATTGCACCACAGGTGTATTAGGATGGTCTTGGGCCCGCGCTAAGGGGCTGTGAACCCGAGACGATCCCCAGTGGGGCGCGTGTCGCAAGGAGAGTCTGCCATGGAGACCCTCGTGACCCCGGCCCGTGAAGTGCCAATCCTCGCCCAGGCGGACGTGGCAGTGGTGGGCGCCGGGCTGGGAGGGGTGTGTGCGTCTGTGGCCGCGGCCCGGGCCGGGGCGCGGACCGTTCTGGTGGAACGGAACGCCTTCCCGGGGGGAGTGGCCACCGCCGGCCTGATGTGCAGCGTCACCAACTACCTCGTCACACGGACAGGGCAGGTAGTGGTGGGCGGGCTGGCCTCAGAGTTTCTGGAAGGGCTGGTGGCCGAGGGCGGTGCCATGCCTGACTACGCCCGGACCGGTCAGCCCCAGATTCCGAATGACCCTGAGGCCACCAAACGAGTGCTCATCGGCCTGCTTGCCGAGGCCGGGGTGACGACGCTCTACGGCAGCCTACTGTCGCAGGCCCTGGTGGACGGTGAGCAGGTCCGCGCCATTGTCTGCGAGGCCAAGGGCGGTCCCTTCGCGCTCACGGGTGCGCAGTTTGTGGACGCCAGCGGCGATCTCGACCTGTTCCGGCTGGCCGGCGCTCGGCACGAGCGTGTCGGCAGCTTCTCAACGTTGCTTTTCCGGATGGCAAACGTAGACATTGGAGCCCTCGTGGACTGGTTGGAGGCGCACCTGGAGAGCTACGACGAGACTGCCGATGTGGGCACCTCCCTGCAGGACACGGTGCGCAATTGGCGCGAGTACGGTGTCTTCCACTTGCCGCACTACGCCGGCCAACGGATCCCGATGGTCGCCGACGCCATCGCCTCCGGGGATCTGCCGGCGCGTTTCGGTCACCACGCACAGGACCTCTGGGCCATGGGCATGTACGCCTGTCGAGCCAAGCCTGGCACGGTCCTCGTGAACTCGTGCGCCTTCGCAGGTGACGACCTGGACGTGAGGCACAAGAGCGAGTGCGAGGCTGAAGGGCGGTTGCTGGTCAGAGTGCTGGCCGACTTCCTGGTGGCACGCTTCCCGGGCTTCGCCGACGCCTATCTGTTGGACACGGCCACCGAGATCGGCTCGCGCCGGACCGGACGCCTGTGTGGTCTGCATACGCTGACGGCCGACGAATACCGAAGCGGCCAGGCGTTCCCGGACGCGATCGGCCGCACGACGGAGATAGACCATACGTCACCCGACCGACGACGCTACGCCCAGGCCGGCCAGATCCCGCTCAGATGTCTGGTGAGTGAGCGGCCCGTGAATGTGATCTGTGGTTCGGGCAAGAGTGCCTCCACCGACCCGTGCGGGCTGCTGCGCGGCCAGGTGGGCTGCATGGTCGTCGGTCAGGGCGCCGGGACGGCGGCGGCGCTCGCCGCGGCTGAGGGTATTCCTGTCGCACAGGTGGACCCGGAGCGGCTGAGGGCGCATCTCGCCGTGGCCGGTGTGTCGTTGGCGTAGTGGAGTCGCGAGAGCCTTGGTCGGTCCCGTGACGCACTGTGAGGGGTTGACTGGCTGCAGGGACCGGGCGCGGGGGAATCAGGGGGCGGCTGCCAGAGTCCAGCCAGTAACCGACTGCGCCGAGGTGGCGTGATGCCAGTAGTGCTGCTGCGTGCGTTGCCGAGGGCGTGGCTATGTCCGCCCGTCTGCGCGTTGCTGACGACGCCGGTAGTGGCTGCCGACGAACAGGACCGGCAAGGAGCGGCCATCGCCACGATGGCGGCGATCGTCCTCACTCCCGCGCTCCAGCTTGTCCTGGGCATCCTGCTTCCGCAGTTCACCCGGCGGGTGCAGCGGGGGCTCGAGACGGGATTCTGGCCCTGTGCCGGGTGGGGCGCGGGACTGGCTATCCTGTCGGGCATCGTGATTGGCATCATCGCTCAGGGCGGTCAGGCGGGGAAGAGCCTGGCGGGCGCCATTGGCGCCGGCACAGGATTGCTGCTCATGGCCGGTCTGGCAGGGCTGGCGAAGTGCCTCGGCGACTGGGCCCTCCGGCGCTGGAACGCCGAGCCCGTAGGGCCGCTTAGCGTCCTGTGCGGTGCCACCCTGTGGACCTTCGGGGCGGCCGTGCCGGTGGTCGGATGGACCGCAGGTCTGCTGACGCTACTGGCCGCCTTTGGCGCGGCGGGGCAGGTTCTCCTACAGCCCCATGCCTTTGACGAGCGCGAGCTGCCCAAGCCCCCACCCGTTCCGCTGCCCCCGCTCTCGGCCATGCCCACGGTATCCGTCATCATCCCCGTCTACAACGAGCAGAGCACGGTCCACGAGGTCATCGCCCGGGTGAAGGCGCTGCCGTTGCCGCTGGACATCATAGTGGTGGATGACGGTTCCACGGACGGCACCCATGAGGTTCTTGCCCGGGAGGACGAGCCAGGTGTGGTGCAGGTCTACACGTCACCTGCCAACTTCGGCAAGGGCGCAGCCATTCGGATCGGGCTGAGCTTCGCGCGGGGCGAAATCGTGGTCATCCAGGACGCCGACCTGGAGCTGGATCCCGAGGAGTACCCGCGGCTCTTGCAGCCTCTGCTGGAACGGCGGACGAACGTGGTCTACGGGTCGCGATTCCTGCGCCCGACGCCAGGCATTCCTTTGCGCACCCGCCTGGCGAACCGCCTGCTGGCCTGCTGGTGCAATCTGCTCTACTGGTCGCGCCTGACGGACGTGTCCACAGCCTACAAGGTGTTCCGCACCCCCCTCCTGCGCAGTCTGGACGTGCGCGCCATCGGCTTTGAGTTCTGCGCCGAGGTGACAGGCAAGCTGCTGCGGCGTCACGAACGGATCGTCGAGGTCCCAATCGGCTACCATCCCCGCACGGAGCAGGCCGGAAAGAAGCTCAGCTACCTGCGGGACGGGCTGAGAGCCGCCTGGTGGCTGCTGTGGCTGCGGTTGGCGCCGGCCGGCCGGCGTGACGCGCCATGAATCGGGCATGGCGTGCTATCTGGGCGCCAGTGGACGAGGAGCCCGTCCCGTGGGCCGGAACGTCCCTGCGCCTGGGCCCGCTCGAGCGCCTGGACCGCTGGGCCCTCGGGCTCATTGCCATCGTCTTCCTGCTACTCCTCATCAACATCGGCCACTTGAAGCCCTCGATGTCAGATACGTGGTACCATGTCGGGGTTGCCAAGCAGTTCATGGCCGAAGGGGGCATCGTCGGCTGGGACTGGTGGAACTACGCTCCCACGGGCCGGCCGCACCTCTACCCGCCGCTCCTGCACCTGATCCTGGCTTTCCTGGCCGGACTGACCGGCAGTGCCATCATCGCCAGCCAACTCTGCGCGGTGACCTTCATGCCACTGGGCTTGCTCACCACCTGGTGTGCCGCCAGACGCATTCTGGGCGCCGCTCCAGCGCTGGTGGCAGTCCTGCTGGTAATGACCGACATGATGCACTTCATCATCATGGAGGCCCACATCGCTGGCTGCCTGATCAACATTCTTCTGCCCGTGCTCCTCGTGGCCTTCCTGGCCCGGCGTGTATGGTGGTCCATCCTGCTACTGACGCTGATGTTCTACTCGCACCTCGGTTTCCCCCTCTGCGTGGCGCTGGGCTTGCTGGTCTTCGGTGCTCGATACCGGGGTTATCTGCGGCCGGCGCTCAAGGTGGTCGGCATCAGCGCGTTGTTCTTCACACCGTGGCTGTCGCATGTGCTGGCCCACCTGGACTGGCTTCCCGTGCTGCGCCAGGGCGGCATGCCGGGCACCTTCCTGACCAAGCTGCTGTCGCTGCAGGGCTTCAACCTGCTGGTACTCACCGCCGGCTTCTGGGGGCTTGCAGTGGCGCCACGCCGTCAGCCAGAGCGCATGCTGCCGGCCTACATGCTCATCGGCTTCCTGCCGATCCTGCTCTCCTATGGCGGGCGCTACACCATGCACACCATGCCCCTGTGGGCTATCCTGGGGGCCAGTGTTCTGGGCGGTATGTTGCGGCCCGCTGCGCCGGCCCGCCGGATCGCGGGGATCATGCTCCTGACGCTGCTGCCGTGGCCGACGCTCAGCTTCATGGGGGGCTTCAGGCCTCTGCCGCTGACGGCCAGCCACCTGCTGCTCCTCATTACCGCTCGCGGGACGCCGTTGTTCGGCGAGGGCGACAAGAGCGAGGCGTACCGGCCGGATTGCGAGGCCCTGGCGGCCTGGCTGCAGGAGCATACCCGCCCCGATGAGATCATCTACACGAACACGGTATGGATAGCAGACATGATCTCGCTGCTTACCAACCGCGCCACTGACTTCGGGGCCTGGTGGGAGTGCAGTAAGGAGATGGAGAGGATTGAGGGGCGGGCCCTGCGTGACTGGCTGCCGACGGCAACCTTCGTCTACGTGAAGCCGGAGGCGGACACCGGCTCGCTTCTGTGGCAGACCCCGCGCATGCCTGGTGTGGACCAGGTTCTGGAGATAGGG
The DNA here is from genome assembly GCA_013178155.1 of Armatimonadota bacterium. Classification (GTDB taxonomy): domain Bacteria; phylum Armatimonadota; class Zipacnadia; order Zipacnadales; family UBA11051; genus JABLXH01. The sequence goes on from JABLXH010000151.1 coordinate 7,615, forward strand.
CGGTTCCAGATCGGCCTGCGCCGGCCACACCGGCTGGCGCGGCGTGGTTCACGGGTGACGGACTGGGAGCCGCTGAACGCCGCCGGGGCCACGGGCGTCGTTGAGTTCGATGGAACGAGCGTATGCTGGCGGTTCGCTCGGAAGTCCGACGAGCTGGCGCTCATCTCCGCCCCGGCACCCGCCGGCAGGTTCGCCGGGGCGCGATTGACGCTGTCCAGCAGCGAGACGGCCGACGATCTGGTCTTTGGCATACAACTCGCCGACGCGCGTGAGTACCGCTGGCCGCTGTCGCTGGCCCAGCCGGACGTGCCTTACAACGTTCGCGTCGTGTTCGCTTGGATGACCGACGCGGCAGGCCAGGTCTGGGACGGGGGAGAGGTGGACCGTGTGTATCTATCGTGCCCGCCGAAGCCCGGCGGCAGGGGCAAGGTGGGGGAGCGGAAGGTGAAACTGATCCATGCGGAGCTCGTGCCTGCGGCAAGCGGTTAGCCGCCGGGCCTTCACCCTCATCGAGCTGCTGGTCGTCATCGCCATCATCGGCATCCTGGCGGCGCTGCTGTTTCCGGTGTTCGCTCGGGCGAGAGAGAAGGCGCGGCAGGCCTCGTGCCTTTCCAACCTCAAGCAGCTCGGGACGGCGCTGACGATGTACACCGAGGACTACGACGGTGTCTATCCCCGCGGGCAGTACTGGCCCTGGACGGGCGTGCACACCTGGATCCATGTGCTTGAGCCCTATGTTAAGAACAGCAACGTCTTCCGGTGCCCGACGGGTGGCGGAGACGAGTACGGCTACGGGTACAACATTGCCTACTGGGGCCCCGGTGACTGGCTGGACTGCATGCATGGGATCAATGACATGGTCCCGGTGCACGAGTCGCAGGTCCCGACCCCGGCGGAGACACTCTGGGTCGTGGACTTCGGGACCTATTGGGGCTGTGGGCAGGCTTACGGCTTCGAACAGCCCAAGCGGCGGCACAACGACGGCGCCAAC
>JABLXH010000152.1 GCA_013178155.1 Armatimonadota bacterium
CTGACCCCCGGCGTCAGGGCGCGGGCCCAGATGGGATCGTCCAGCATGACCGGGATCGAGTTGGTGAGGCATTGCAGCACGCCAATCGTGACCAGTGCGAAGAGAAACCCCGACAACGGCAAGGCGACGCGGGGGATCAGCGCCACACCCACGGTAGCAACGGGGTACAGGGCCGTCAGGGCGATGAAAATGGCCGTCGTACGCACACGGTTGCGGACCCTGTCTCCGAGACCCATGAAGACCAGCAGACCAATCGCTGTGGCCAGGAGGTTGGCCGAGCTGATCCACCCGATGTCCTGCATGTTGAAACCGCTGCGCTCCAGGAAGCCGCTCCACAACTCACCGCCAGACAGGGTCGCCCCGGTGCCGTACATGAGACTGGAGACCGTGACCCAGAAGAGATTGCGGCGCTCAGCCGGATCGGCCGTGATGCGTCTGAGCAGCCTCTCCAGTCCGGTGTCGAGCGATGAAGCCATTTCCCTAGCCCTCCCAGAAAAAGGGTAGAGTACTGCTTCTACAGTGCCGGTTGTCGTCGGATCAGGCCGTGGTCCAGCGCACGGTCCAGCCAGCCCTTGAGCTCCCAGAAGTCCACATCCACCGCCCGCGCCATCTCAGCGATGCACAGCTCACCTTCCAGGTGGTTCATGACCCACTCCAGGGCCCGGTTCAGCTTCAGATTCGTCCTCCAGTCCACCCACAGCCCGTAGCCGGACATAAACAGGGGACCCCGGAAAGTCCGCTGGGGGACATAGTCAGCTTCCAGGTACCGGATGAGGTCGATGACCGCATCGCGCGCGTGGACCAGCTTCTCCGGCACCACCAGGTTCGGGTTATCGTCACTGGTGTGGTACTCCGGGTAAGGCCACCGCGAGATGCTCACCATTGGAATCCTTACTCCGGGGCCATCAAAGACCATCTCATCGTTGCCGATGATGGTGCGAAAAGCGCCTTCCTGTAGCCCCGGCTCGTGCAGGTTGAGCACGTATGAGGCCATATGGTCAAGGCGCGACTGGTCCTCGTAGGACCTCTGCAGGACCAGTGGCCCAGGGGAGGCCAGCATCTCCAGGAAGATGCCCGCCGCCATATTGGGGATGAGGTCCTCGTTGGTCGCCAGGTAGGCAACGGAACCAATGGTCTCTGGCAGGAAGAGAAACCGGTAGGAGTAGTACGGTCGGCCGCTGGAGCCGCTGTCCCCGACGATCCGCTGTTGCAGACGCCGCGCCACGTCCACCCCCACAGCCACTCCGGCGAGATCATCATTGACCATAGCCGGGTGGCACAGATGCGAGACCACCAGTATGCAGCGCTCGGTCTGGCCGGGTACGAAATGCTCCCCGATCTTCAGTGTGCCCGGCTCGTCTACGACGTCTATCTTGACCCGGTACCGCTCGGCAGCAAACCGGGGCAGCCAGTTGCGGGGTATGCAGAACCCCCAGTAAGGCTCATAGTATCGGAACTCGAACGGAATGGCCCCCGGGCGGTCGTCCTTCCAGGTAAGGTGGGCCAGCAACTCGTCCCGCGTGACTACCGCATCCACGGGCCGCGAGCCATAGACGATGTGCAGCGGGTGGTCGGCCACGTCCACCAGGCGCTGCCCGTCTGCCTCGATGTAGGCCTCGCGGCAGCCCCACTTGTTGGGGACCCGCCAGGTCCAGCACTGCGTTCCCGACGGCACTTCATGGATCTGCAAGTCGAGGTAGTCCTGCAACCGAAAGAGAGCCTCATCGTACTCGTCACTGACGATGTGCCGGGCCTTGTACCACAGGTCGTCAATCAGGCGCAGCATCACGTCCGGCATGGGCATGTCTCCTCCGGGGGTGGATGAGGTATTCGCCGCTGCGGCGGCGAATACTTCCTTGCCACAACCGGTCTCGGGAGGCGCCAAGTGCTGTCCTTCACCAAAGCCTACGACATTACCATCGTACTCGGTGTGCAGAACCCCACTTACCCCGGCGACACCCCCTTTGCGCGCACGGCCCCTCACGCCGCGCCGGGCGCTGACCCCGAGGTGACCGAAGCAAACCAGATCACGATGGGCACCCACAACGGGACTCACCTTGACTCGCCCGCCCACTTCTTTCCGCACTCGGCCCACCTGGACGACTTTCCGGTGAGTCACTTCATCCGTCCGGCGCTGGTGGTGGAGATCAGCGACCCGGAGGCCGTCAGGGCATCCGAACTGGTAGATGTGGAGCTAGATGAGGGAGAGGCGATCCTGTTTCGCACCCGCAACTCCCGCGAGGGCCTGGTCACCAGTGGAGTCTTTACCGAAAGTTTTGTGCCCATCGCCCGCGATGCCGCGCAGTGGTGTGTGGATCATGGCGTCTCGCTGGTGGGCCATGACTATATCACTGTGGACCCTTACGGTGATGGGGAAGCCCCGGCCCATCGTCTGCTGCTGGGCAACGGTGTCGTCATCCTGGAGGGTGTGAACCTGCGGGATGTGCCGGCGGGGAGGTACACGCTGATCTGTCTGCCACTGAGCATGCAAGGCGCGGAGGGGTCGCCCTGCCGCGCTGTCCTGCTGCAATAGCCAAGGGAGCTGACTGCCATGCGGGTCTGTGTTGGCGTAATCCTGTTGCTAGCGGCGAACGCCGTCGTGGTTGCGCAGGCGCCCTGGGGCGGTCCTTTCACCACTGACCGCGACAAGGCCTACCCCTGCGTCCGGGCTGATGGGCCTATCGTGATTGACGGCAAGCTGGACGATCCTGCCTGGCGACGCGCCACCGTCATTGAGCGCTTCATCGTCCCTCCGCGCATGGACCCCGTCGCCAGAGTCATGACCACGGCGGCGCCGGCATTGTCCCAAACCCACGCGCGCCTGATGTGGGACG
>JABLXH010000153.1 GCA_013178155.1 Armatimonadota bacterium
GGACGACCAGGACATCTACTGCGTCACTCCGGACCGACACGACGCCGGCTTCGGGACCGACGACATCGTGGAGCTGTTCGTCAAGCCCAGCGACGCCTTGCCCTACTACTGGGAGTTTCACGTTGTCCCCTCGGGTGGCACCCGTGACTACTTCTATGCGCGCCGCAACGCCGGCGGGGACAGCCGGTGGATGGTCTACGAGTCCGGGATGCATGCCCGCGTCAGCCTCCAGGGTACCCTGGATGACTGGGCAGACCGGGATACCGGCTGGGTCGCCGAAATGCGAATCCCCTGGTCGGCCTTCGCACAAATGGGTGGCCAGCCGCTACCAGGGGCGATGTGGCGCTTCCTCGTCTCGCGCTACGACTACTCGGTGCATCTGCCAGAAGGGTGTGAGCTTTCCGCAGCCGCACCGCTGCCGATCCAGTCCTATCACCTGTATGAGTACTACCCTTACCTACGCTTCGTCCCCTGAAAGCATGGGGGCCGGGTGCAACACGCCGCCTCCGGCCCCCGGTCCCCCGCGGCTCGCCCCCACTACAGCACGGGAAGGTACCGCCGGATCTCAAAGTCCGTGACCTGGGCGCGGTACTGGTCCCATTCCAGGCGCTTGTTCTCGATGAGCTTCTTATGCAGCTCCTCACCCAGGCAGTTGCGGAGCAACTCGCTGTTCTCTGCCAGTTCGATGGCAGAGAGCAAATCGGGTGGCAGATTGCTGATGCCTCGCGCCTGTCGCTCCTGCGGGTCCATGCGGTAGCAGTTCTCCTCACAGGGCGGCGGACACTCATAGCCTTTCTCGATGCCCTCCAGCCCAGCGGCGAGCATGGCGGCAAAGGCCAGGTACGGGTTGCATGCCGGGTCCGGCGCCCGGTACTCGATGCGCGTGGCCTTCTCCTTGCCCGGCTCGTACTGCGGGACCCGGATGAGGTCTGACCGGTTGCGGACCGCCCAGGACAGGTAGACCGGCGCCTCATAGCCAGGCACCAGGCGCTTGTAGGAGTTGACCCACTGGTTGGTCACCAGCGCGATCTCGGGCCCATGCTTGAGCAGGCCGGCAATGTAGGCATAGCACTCCTGGGACAGGAACCGCGAATCGTTGGCGTCAAAGAAGGCATTCCGGTCGCCCCGGAAAAGCGACTGGTGGGTGTGCATGCCACTTCCGTTCTCGCCGAAAATGGGCTTGGGCATGAAGGTGGCGTGGATGCCGTGACGCATGGCCACTTCCTTCACCGTGATCCGGTAGGTCATGCAGCTATCGGCCATGGTCAGCGCGTCGGTGTAGCGCAGGTCTATCTCATGCTGGCTCGGCGCCACCTCGTGATGGCTGTACTCCACACCTATCCCCATCGCCTCCAGCGTCATGATCGTCTCGCGGCGCAGGTCCGTGGCGATGTCATTGGGGATCATGTCGAAGTAGCCGCCGGCATCCAGTGGCTCCGGCGAGGTGGGTGAAGCAAAGTAGAAGTACTCAAGCTCTGGCCCGACGTAGAACGTGAAGCCATGCTCCTTGGCCCGCTCCAGGTTGCGCTTCAGCACGTAGCGCGGGTCGCTGTGGAAGGGCTCACCGCTGGGCTGCACGATGTCGCAGTACATCCTGCCCACGGACCCGTAGGTGTCATCGGTGCGGTAGGGGAGAATGCACCAGGTGTTGGGGTCCGGCATCGCCATCATGTCGCTCTCGTCAATACGGACGAAACCGTCAATTGAGGAACCATCGAAGCCACGACCGACCTCCAGGGCCTCCTCCAGCTCCGCCACCGTGATGGAGAAGCTCTTCAGGTAGCCGAGGATGTCCGTGAACCACAGCTTAATGAAACTCACATTCTGCGCCTTGGCCTGCTCCAACACATAGGCCTTGGCATCGCTCTTGTCGTCTGCCATCGCAACCTCCTTGCATGCTGCCGGGACCACTCCCGGGCCGGTAACGGTCGGCAGCATACGGGCAGGTTGTTTCGGGGTTGTTTCGGGAGGGGAAAACACGGGGTGACACCCGACGGCGCCCGAAACGCGACGTCGGCGGGGCTGGAAGCAACGGCTAGCTAGCAGTCTACGCCTCGTTCCACCCCAGAAGATTTACCAGGCCTTGCGTGCCCTGCTCCCCGAGGCCGGCGGCGACCGCCTCGTCGAAGAGACGATGGGTCAATGCGGTGCCAGGCAGACCCCCTCCCAGGGCCTCTATGGAGGCGGCCGCGATGCGGAGGTCCTTGGCCTGCAGCTTGATCATGAACCCTGGGGCGAAGTCATTGGCGATCATCTTGGGGCCCAGATTGCTGAGCATCCAACTGGCCGCCGCACCGCTGCTGACCACCCGATGCACAACCTCCAGGTCCAGACCCATACGCTTGGCCAACAGCATCCCCTCACTGGTCGCCAGGATATTCAGCGCGCAGATGACCTGGTTGACCGCCTTCACCTTCTGGCCGCTGCCTTGTGGGCCGCAATGGACAATGCTCCTGCCCATGGCCGCCAGGTATGGCCGGACCTGCTCTAGCACCGCCGCCTCGCCCCCCACCATGATCGTGAGCGTGGCGTTGATGGCCCCGGTCTCACCACCGGAGACGGGAGCGTCCAGGTAGGCCGCGCCCAAGGCGTTCACCCGCTCGGCGAAGGCCACGGTGGCCTCCGGCGAGATCGTGCTATGGTCCACCACGATCTTGCCCGGCCCCAGGCCTTCCACGAGGCCCTGCGGCCCAAAGAGCACCGCCTCCACATCCGGGGTGTCAGCCACGCAGATGAAGACAATGTCCGCGGCCCGGGCCAGTTCGGGCAGACTGGCGGCGACCGCGGCGCCTTCCGCCGCCAGCGGCTCGCACTTGCTGGCGGTGCGGTTCCACACGCTGACGGCATGTCCAGCCCGCAGCAGGTTGCGGGCCATGGCCGAACCCATGATGCCCATGCCAGCGAAACCGAGTTGCATTGGAGCAACCATCCTTCTTGGAGTCTTGGTCGGGGTGGTCAGTCCACCAGCAGAAGCCCATAGTAGTTCTGGTCACAGCTCCGATCGGTAACAACCTCGATCGGGTAGCCGTTGGCCCGGACCGTGGCGAAGACGTCTATGCCGCAGGCTTCCATGGCCGGGCGCGCCTCGCGTGGGTGAACGCACCGCTGGAGGGTGCACTCCTCGCACAGGTGACAGGGCCCCTCGCCCAGCGCGAAGGCCCGGTAATGCCCGGCCAGGAAGGCCTCTCGCTCCAGCGCTGCCACGATCGGCTTGACCCGCGTGCCGGGCTTGCAGTGCACGAGGATGGCGCGTGTGTAGCAGTCCAGGAGACGCCGCGTCTCCGCCGGTGTAGGGCTATGGGGCGGACAGCACAAGCTGCTACCGTAGCCACCGCATCCGAACCGGCACTTCCATCGCACCCATTCGGCTGTCACCACGCTGGCGGGTTCGATGGGCTTGGCCTCCAACGCCCCCATCTCTACCGCTCGGTCTGCGAGTTCCTGCAGGTCGTCAGCCTCAGCCATGCGAACACCCTCTTTCCGTACTTCGTTTCGTACCGCGTCAGCCTTTCACCTCCAACAGCGGCTGGGGCCCACAATGGTCATTGACTGCAACACCATGTTCGGCTTCTGGCAGCGCGACTGCCGCGACACCTCTCTCGCTCAACTCCTTCGGCTGATGGACCGCCACGGCATTGACGCCGCCCTGACTTGCTCCAGTACCGGCGTCTGGGGTGACTTCGTGAAGGGCAACGCGGAGACGCTGCAGGTGTGTCTGGAGAACCCCCGCCTGTTGCCCGTGCTGACCGTCCGGCCGCTGCATTACCTCGACTGCCGTGAGCAGATCGCCACCGCTGGCGAACGGGGCTTCCGCATGGTGCGCTTCTTCCCCCACGAACAGGGGTGGAGTCCCCGCGACCTGTGCTTCCGCCGGCTCATCGAGCCTTTGGTGGAGGCCGGCCTGCCAGTCTTCTGGAGCTATCTCGACGAAGCCGATCCCCTGCGTCCGATACCGACCCTGGTGGACTGCCTCCGTGGCTCCCATCTGCCGCTGATCTTTGGCAGCGTCTCCTACGCTCTCGGCGAGTTCCTGTCCGCCTGTGAGTTGCACCCGCACTGCTACACCGACACAGCCCAGCTTTTCCTGCTCAACGAGCTGGAGATCATCCGCGATGGCGTGGGCATCAAGCACATGCTTTTCGGCAGCCACGCCCCCTTCGACGATCCGGCCGCCCCCCTGGAGGTCATTCGCCATGCGCGGCTCACGGAGGGGGAGAGGGCGGCAGTGCTCGGCGGAAACGCCGCAGAACTGCTCGGGCTTGAGGTGGCTACCCCATCCGCCACCGGCCACGGGGCGCGATCGCCCGGGCACGTTGCGACACAGGAGCAAAGCATCCCACGGCACTGCTCGGCGGGCCCGCTCATTGACGTCCACGCACACTACGGTCCCTGGCCCGGCCTCCCCAACCCATACATCACGCTGGATGACATTCTGGCCACGTGTGACCGCTTCGACATCCAGTTCTGCATCCTGTCCAGCACCGTGGCCATAGGCTACGATGTGAGAGCCGGGAACCGCGAGGTCCGGGAGATCATTGAGGGACAGGAGCGGCTGCGCGGGTATGTGGTCATTCACCCGGGATACCCCGAACTTGCCCTGCAGGAGCTTCGGGAGTATCTACATCTGTCCAACTTTGCGGGTGCAAAGTTGCACCCGAAGCACTGCGGTTTCCTGGCAGACAGCCGGGAGGCGCGGCCGCTGATGGAGTACCTCGCATCCGTCGGGAAGCCGCTCCTGGCACACACATGGTTCCGCGAAATGTGTGACGCCATGGCCCGCCTGGCTGATGCTCTGCCCGACCTGACCCTGATCCTGGGCCATATGGGGGGAGACGACTGGACCTATGCCCTCGAACTGGCCGCCGACAGGCCTAACATGCTGCTGGAGTTATGCTCGGGGCTGGCGCCGGTGGGGAAGATCGAGCGAGCCGCCGCTATGGTCGGCGCGGACCGCCTGCTTTTCGGCAGCGACCTGACCATCCTGGACCCAGGGTATACTCTGGGGATAGTTCTGGGCAGTGAGATCAGCGAGAGCGAGAAGCGAGACATACTCTACAACAACGCTAAGAGGCTGTTTGGGCTCTGACCGGAGTTCTCATGTCTTCACAACAACCTTGAACGCCTCTTTGCGACGCAGCAGCTCGAAGCCGCTGCGGGTCTCTTCCAACGGCACTACATGCGTGTACCAGTCGCGCAGCCGCAATTCCCCCTTCCGTACCAACTGCAGCACTTCCTCGTGAGCTTCCGCCTCGCGTGGCGCAAAGCTGTCCAGTGACCATTCCAGCCGGCCCATGGGGATGTCCAACGCACGGCGCTCCATGTCACCCGGCGTTCGGCTGGCGCTGATACCATAGAGCCCGAGGCGACCGCCGCTGTCCAGCAGCCGGAACCCCAGTTCCACCAGTCGATCATCGCCCACGGCGTCAATGACCCGGTCGGCGCCACCGCCCAGGACTTCTCTTACCCGTGCCTCGGTGTCGCCGTCCGCGGTGCTGACCACGGCATCCGCAGCCCCGAGTTCCAGGGCCTTCGCCAGCGGAGCCTCACGCCTCCCCAGTACCACCACCGGCGCGCAGCCAAGCAGCCGTGCGAAGTAGCCGAAGGCGAGGCCTACCGGCCCGCTGCCCATGACCACCAGGCTCTGGCCCGCAGCGACCGGCCAGCGCTGTAGCCATGACAGGGTCTCCTTGAGCGTGATGAGCATCGTCGCGTCGAGGGGGTCGGTCTCCGGGGGCACCACCTGGTGGGCCGGTGAGCCGCCATGCACCGGGTCCTTGACCTTGCCAAACTGCGCCAGGCCGCCAAAGAGTGACGATGGGCCTTCCCCCGATGGATAGCTTGCCCCGGCACGCAGGACCAAGTCGCCCTCGCGGTAGCTGCGCACCTGACTACCGCATCGCACCACTCGTCCGACGGACTCATGCCCCAGGATGGCCGGGTACATCTCCGGTCCACGGTTGCGGAAATGGCCCTCCAGCAGCTTCAGGTCCGTGCTGTTGCAGAGCGCACAGGCGAGGATCTCCACGAGGCACTCGGTCTCGTCGATCGCCACCTCGGGCACCTCGCGCACGACCAGTGCGCCCGGCTTTTCGACCACTGCTGCCCGCATCGTTCGTCCTGCGCTCCGCGTCAGGCCAGGCCCGGTCCGCGGTAATCCGGGTTGAGGAAGGCGCAGCCGAAGGGTTCGGTGTAGGGCCGGAAGGGCACCATGGCACCGATCTCCTCGAGCCGCTGCATGACGTCGGCCGGCAGTGGCCCCGCTTCCACTGCCGCCACGTTCATCTCCACCTCCTGGACCGATCGCGCGCCCATCAGTGTCGTATCCACCCGCGGGTCCGAGATGACCCAGCGGATCGCCAGGTCGGTCAACGACATGCCCAACTCGTCCAGGAGCGTATAGAGCGCCCGGAACTGCTCCCGGCGTGGGGGAGAGAGCCACGCCGGCGGGTCGGCGATCTCTGCCTCAAAGCGCCGCGAGAGCCAGCCTTGCTGCAGCGGCGACCCGGCGATGATCCCCATGCCCTGTTTCACTGCCTCGGGAATGACGGCAATGGCCGCCTCACGCCATAGCAGGCTGTAGTTGAAGGCGGTCAGCACCACGTCGAACTGCCCTGTAGCGCAGATGGCCGCCAGCACATAGGGCGTGGTGCCACCTAGGCCGGTGTAGGCAATGAGCCCCTCGGACTTCAGGTCAGCCAGAACCTCGGTCACCGGGCCAGTGAAGTCCTCCCAGTTGGTCCACCAGTCATACTGCCCCGGGCGATCGGGTTCATGGACCATCAGGATGTCCACGCGATCGCGCCGCAGCAGCCGCAGGCTCTCGGCAAAGGAGAATTTGAGCGCATCCACATCGCGCGGGTCGAAAGGCTGTGGTCGCCCACCCAGCTTGGTGGAGATGATGTAAGACTGCTGGACCGTGGACAGCGCCTCACCGAGTACTTCCTCGCTGTCAAGGTAGGTTGGCGCGGTATCGATGTAGTTGACGCCCAACTCCAGGGCGCGGTGAATCGCCTCCACGCCCTGTGGGCGTTCGCCGCCCGCCTTCGAGACGAACAGGCCGCCCAACCCCAGACGGCTGACCCGCAGACCGGTACGGCCCAACGTGCGGTACTCCATGCGATGCCTCCCACGGCGCGACTGGCGGGCTATTCGCTGGGTGCGCGGCGCTCTCCTTCGCCCCCCCGCAGCCGCCACCCCGCAGGTCGCGGCGTGGGCAGCGATGTCAGCGGCTTCGCGGGCGTATGCTCACCGCGACCGCGATGGCCAAGCAATCGCCGAGGGGGCCTGCTCCACGCAGGCCCCCTCGCTCATGCTGCCTCGTCAGAAGGCAGCGCAGATGGCTGCGGCGTCGTCAGCGGAGATCGAAGCGATCGAGGTTCATGACCTTGTTCCACGCCGACACGAAGTCCTGCACGAACTTGTCCTGGCCGTCGGCACAGGCGTAGACCTCCGCGATGGCCCGGAGCTGCGAGTTCGCGCCGAAGATAAGGTCCACCCGGGTGCCGGTCCACCTGAGTTCCCCGGTGGCGCGGTCACGGCCCTCAAAGACATCCGGGTCTTCTTCCGTTGGCTTCCACTCCGTGCCCATGTCGAGCAGGTTCACAAAGAAGTCATTCGTCAGCGTCTCCGGCCGCTTCGTGAGCACACCGTGCTGGGATTGGCCGAAGTTGGCGTTCAGGGCTCGCATGCCGCCGACCAGCACCGTCATCTCGGGTGCGGTCAGGGTCAGGAGCTGTGCCTTGTCCACCAGCAGATGCTCCGCCCCCACCGAGTACTTCGTCTTCAGGTAGTTGCGGAACCCATCGGCCACCGGCTCCAGCACGGCAAAGGATTCCACATCGGTCTGCTCCTGCGAGGCATCCGTCCGTCCGGGCGCGAAGGGCACGGTCACCTCATACCCGGCGTTCCTTGCGGCCTGCTCCACCGCCGCACAGCCTCCCAGGACGATCAGGTCGGCCAGCGAGACCCTCTTGCCGCCGGACTGGGCGGCGTTGAACTCCGCCTGGATGCCCTCGAGGGTCTGCAGAACGGTCTGCAGTTGCTCCGGCTGGTTGACTTGCCAGTCCTTCTGCGGCGCGAGACGAATGCGAGCCCCGTTTGCGCCACCACGCTTGTCGGAACCGCGGAACGTCGAGGCAGAAGACCAGGCTGTGTAAACCAGTTGCGAGATAGAGAGCCCCGACGCCAGGATCTTGGCCTTGAGCGCCGCGATGTCCTGGTCATCGATCAGTTCATGGTCAACGGCGGGCACCGGGTCTTGCCAGATAAGCTCCTCCTCCGGCACCTCCGGACCCAGGTAGCGCGAGCGCGGGCCCATGTCGCGATGCGTCAACTTGAACCAGGCCCGGGCAAAGGCATCCGCGAACTCCTCGGGGTTCTCCAGGTAGCGCCGGGCGATGGGCTCATAGATGGGATCGAAGCGCAGAGAAAGGTCAGCGGTGGTCATGATCGGAGGATGCTTCTTGGTTGGGTCGTGAGCATCAACCACCATGTCCTCCTCATCCACGTCCTTGGCCACCCACTGATAAGCGCCGGCTGGGCTTTTGACCAGTTCCAATTCGTACTTGAACAACACCTTCAGGTAGCCCAATGTCCCACTGGGTGGGGTTCGGCTTCCACGCGCCTTCGATGCCACTGGTGATCGCGTCAGGGCCCTTGCCGGTGCGGAAGCTGCTCTTCCAGCCGAGCCCCTGCTGCTCGATGGGAGCCCCTTCAGGCTCCGGCCCGACGTGGGATGCGGGGCCAGCGCCATGACACTTGCCCAGCTAGTCCTTGTCGGGGAGTGTCGGGCCGACCCTGTTCCGGGCCAGCGCCAAGGCTGCCAGCACCGCTCCACAGACGACGGCAATGTCAGCGATGTTGAAAACAGGCCACCAATGGAGGTCTATGAAATCAACCACATACCCCAGGCGAAGGCGGTCCACCAGGTTGCCGGCAGCGCCACCCAGCAGGAGGCTGAGCCCCCACCACGACGCCGACCCTGTGCGGCCGTACCGCGGCCCCCAGATGGCGAGCACCAAGACGACGACCAGCCCGACCGCCGCCAGGAACTGAGTGCTGCCCGGCAGCAAACCCATCGCCGAGCCCCGATTGTGCGTCAAGGTGAGGCTGGCAACCGGCCCGAGGAACGCGACACTGGCACCGGTGGCCAGGCGTTGCACCGCGACGGCCTTGCTGATCTGGTCCAGCACGGCGACCCCGGCAGCGACTGCATAGAACCCTGCCCGCGACAGACATGGCTCGCGTTGCTCACGAGGCTGCGCTACTGCTTGCACCGTTACCCAGCCAGACGCTTGCGGCAGTCCGCGCACATCGTTGCCCAAGGCAGGAAATCAAGGCGGGCCTTGGCGATGGGCTTCTTGCAGGCATCGCACTGCCCGTAAGTGCCCTTCTCCAGCTTGTCGAGAGCGTGATCCACGTGTGCCAGCATGTCACGGAAGTTCTCGCCGATGGCCATGGCCTGGCTGCGCTCAAGGGTGTCGGAGGCGGCGTCCCCGCCGGGTTCGTCAAAGTCCTCCGAGGATACCTGCGATTCCAGGCGGTCCCGACCGGCGGTGCGGTCGTCAATGCGCCGGATCTGGTCCAGCAGGCGCTCTCTCTCCTGAAGCAGCAGCTCGCGGTACTTCTCCACGTCCAGCTTTCTTTGCGCCACGGCAGATCCTCCTAATGTGCGAACAGGGCTAGCCGTACCCTTGTCACACCCCGAGGGCACGCACGTGCCCCACACAGCGGCTGCACAGTGTCGGATGATCAGTGGCCTCACCGACCGATGGCAGTCGCATCCAGCATCGCTCACATTTTGACCCGTCGTTTGGCCTGGCGACCGCGGCGATCTCCCGCACCTCACCCAACTCCGCCGGCGCGGCCGCGGCCTCATGGACAGCCACATCGGAGACGACAAACAGCCACGGCAACTGGTCCCTCAGGTCAGCCAAGACCTCGCGGGCGCTGTCAGCGCAGTACAGGTCCACCCGCGCCTCCAACGGGTTGTCACAGGCCCCGCTGGCCTTGAGCGTCTCCAGCGCTCTCATTGCTGCTTCGCGAGCCGCCAACACCGTCTCCCACCGCGTCGCCAGGGCCGTGTCACGCCACTCGGGCCTGACCTCGGGCCAGAAGGCCTCCTGCACACTGGCCGGCAGCGCCGGGGAGATCTTGCGGCAGTGCTGCCAGATCTCCTCCGCGGTGAAGGTCATGACGGGGGCAATGAGGCGCACCAGGGCCATCAGTAGCTCCCAAAGTGCCGTCTGGGCCGACCGCCGCGCCCGAGAGTCGGGCAACTCGGTGTAAAGCCGGTCCTTCAGCACGTTCAGATAGAACGCGCTCAGGTCCGTAACGCAGAAGCCATGCACCTCATGGTAGAAAAGATGCAGGTTCCACTCGTCAAAGGCGCTCGTCATCCGGTCAATCAGCCACGCCAGGCGCGTGAGGATCCAGCGGTCTACCTCGAGCAGTTGGTCGTAGGGCAGGGCATCCTGCGCTGGGTCGAAGTCGCCCAGGTTCTGAAGCATGAAGCGGCAGGTGAAGCGTATCTTGCGGTAAGCATCGGCGACCTGTTCGTAGATGCTCTCGGCGGCGTACATCTTGCGCCGAAAGTCGGCGTAGGTGAACCACATGCGGAGCACATCGGCTCCGTACTTCTCATAGATCTCACGCGGGTCAATGATGTTGCCTTTGCTCTTGGACAGCTTGTGCCCCGTGTCATCCACGAAGAAGGCGTGTCCCACCACCGTCTTGAAGGGCGCGGGCTTTCCGAGCGCCACTGCGGCCCACAAGGAGGTCTGAAACCAACACTGGTACTGGTCGTCACCCTCCAGATAGAGGTCGGCCGGGTCGGTGAGATCGGGGTGTGTGTCCAGCACACAGTAGTGGGTAACGCCGGAATCGAACCATACGGACATGATGTCCGGTTCCTTGACGAAGCGAGAGCCCCCGCACTTGGCGCACGTGCTGCCCGGCGGCACCAGGTCGGCTGCCTCACGGGCGAACCAGATGTCGGCCCCATGCTCTGCCACCAGGTCGCGGACATGGTTGGTGCTGGCTTCGGTGAGCAGCAGTTCGTCGCAGTCCGCGCAGTAAAAGGCCGGGATGGGCACACCCCAGACGCGCTGCCGCGAGATGCACCAGTCCGGCCTCACCTGCACCATCCCCGCGATACGGCTCTGGCCCCAGGCCGGGATCCATTCGGCCCGCGCAATCTCTGCCAGAGCTTGCTGGCGGAGAGCGTCAATGTTCATGAACCACTGCTTCGTTGCCCGGTAGATCACCGGCAGATGGCACCGCCAGCAATGAGGATACTCGTGGGTGATGGTGCCGTTGGCCAACAGAGCTCCGGCCTCGGCCAGCATCGAGATGACTTCGGAGCTGGCCTCGTCAACGATCTTGCCAGCCAGGCGCTCCCCAGCCTCCTCGGTGAAACGACCGTAGTCATCCACCGGGCTGATGACGTCCAGATGGTACCTGAGTGAGGTCTCGAAGTCCTCCAAACCATGCCCGGGGGCAGTGTGCACGACCCCCGTCCCCTGGTCCATGGCCACATAGTCCGCCAGAACGATCGGTGAGGGACGCCCGTAGAGGGGGTGGACCGCGACCAGCCCCTCCAGGTCCTTTCCGGGACGCGTGGCCAGCACCTCAACCGTGCTGACGCCAAGCGCCACTGCAGTCTCGCCCAGCAGCGCCTCAGCCAGAATCAGATAGCGTCCGTCCAGGCGCGCGAGCACGTAAGGGTCGCCCAGGCTGACGGCCGTGCCCGTGTTGCCCGGGATGGTCCACGGCGTCGTGGTCCAGACCACAACCTCGGCCTGAGCGTCAGCCGGCAGTTCGGGGAAGACCCGTCGCGCGTCGGGGACGGCAAAGCTCACGTAGATGGCCGGAGACTTTTTGGTGCTGTACTCGATCTCGTCTTCCGCCAGGGCCGTTTCGCAGTGGTAACACCAGTATACCGGTCGAAGTCCGCGGGAGACCAGGCCCCGCAGCGCGATCTTGGCGAAGGCCTCGATCTGGCGGGACTGGTAATCCGGTGTGAGGGTCAGATATGGGTGTTCCCAGTCGCCCCGAACACCGAGGCGCTTGAACTGCTCGCGTTGCACATCCACGTAGCGCAGTGCCAACTCCCGGCACTTGGCACGCCACTCCAGAGGGGACACCTGATGGCGGTCAAGACCATACTCCCGCTGTACACTCTGCTCTGTCGGCAGCCCCTGGGTATCCCAACCGGGCACATACGGGCAGTCAAAGCCCCGCATGGTCTTGTACTTGATCGTGATGTCCTTGAGAATCTTGTTGAGTGCCTGGCCGAGATGAATGTTGCCGTTGGCATACGGCGGGCCGTCATGCAGCACGTACCTGGGGCAGCCGGCGCGGCTGGCGCGGACCCGCCGGTAGATGTCCAGCTCGTCCCACAGCTTCATGATCTCCGGTTCGCGCTGCGGGAGGTTGCCCTTCAGAGGGAAGTCGGTCTGGAGCAGGTTCAGGGTTTTGCGGTAGTCCATGCAAGCTCCCCGGCTGGGCTCTCTGGGTCGGTTTGCCGACACCTAGAATGGCCCGAAGCGCTGCGTCAAGCAGCGCTTTTGAGGTCGCGACATGATACCAGTTGATACGTCTGAGCGTCAAGGTCGTCTGCCGTCTCGCCTCAGACGTCAAAGATCAGGGTCAGACTTAGACGGTCGCTCTCCTGGACGATCTCCAGTCCGTGGCGGGTCACCGCCTTGATCTCCGGGCCCAGGATCGGCCGCACTGCCTGGACGGGCACCCAGCCCGCCTGCAGTCGCGCTTCTCCCTGGTCCGCAGTGACTACCTTCACCCTGACGGGAGCCTCGTGCCGGTCCTCAAGCAGGTACAGCAACTCCCGCAATGCGCGCTGCACGAGGTACTCGGCTTCCTCCGCGTTGACCGTCAGTTCGCGCCACCCTTCGGGTTCGGGCGGGGGAGCCGTGTAAAGCAGCGCCAGCAAGCCCCTGGCCGCGTTCTCTATCAGCTCTCTCAGGTCCCGGCCATAGGCCCGCAGGGACAGGTCAGCAGTATGGTCCAGGATCACGAACGGCTGCATGAGATGCCGCCTCTGGCGAAGGCCAACAGTGCCTCCTTCCACGGCGTATTCGCCGGGAAGTCAACCGGGCAGCGGCTTCTGCGACCCGCTCAGGGCAGCAGCTCGAGAGCTGTCTGCGCGATATGCTCCGCGGTCAAGCCAAAGAACTTCATCAGCTCCCAGGGCTGCCCGCTCTCCCCGAACGTATCGCGCACCCCTACCATGCGCAGTTTGACGGGGCGGCTCAGATCGCCCTGGCAGATCGCGCCCGCCACCAGGTTCCCAAACCCGCCCACCTGATGCTCCTCGGCCGTGATCACCACGCCCGTGTCGGCAGCGGCGGCGACGATGGCGACTCGGTCCAGGGGCTTGACGGTGTGAACGTTCAGGATCCGGGTCTCAATGCCTCTTTCGAGTTTGAGAATGTAAGCCGCACGCATCGCCTCCGGAACCATGGGGCCGCAGGCGATGATAGCCAGGTCTTCGTTCTCACTCTCATAGTCCGAGGCGAGGCAGGTCTCAAAGGCATCCGCGAAGTTGTCAGCCTCGCCGCGGAAGCGGATCACGTTGGCCTGCCCGAAGACAAAGGGGGTGTCTTCCCGGGTACAGACAGGCGTCGCCTCGCGGGCGAAACGCACCACGCCCGGTCCAGGCACCTCAGCGATGGCCAGTGTCGCCCGCTCGGTCTCCCTGCTGTCGCAAGGAACGATCATGGAGAAACCCGGGATGCAGGTGACGACTGATATCTCTTCCAGAGCCTGGTGGGTGGCGCCATCGGGGCCAACGGAGATGCCGCCGTGCGCGTCGGCCACCTTGACCGCGAAACGGTTGTAGGCGCAGGTTGTACGCAGTTGGTCCCAGTTGCGTCCGGTAACGAACACGCCGTAAGAGCCGATGAAACTGGTCTTCCCCTCTTTGGCGAACCCAGCCGCTGCGACGGTCATGTTCTGCTCCTGGATGCCCATCGAGAAGAACCGCTTCTGGCGCTCAACATCCGTGGTCTTACCGTCGGGTTTGTAGAAGTAGTCCATGCGGATGGACGCGGTAATGTCGGCGCCAAAGGCTACCACCTGGTCGGAGGCACTGAGCTTGGCGACCCCCCAGCCAAAGCCGTTGCGGGTGGCGTCCATCGCACACTTCATGGTGTCCGCGCTGTTCCACCAGTAGTCGCGACTGAACCGGGGCATGGTGGCCTCGATGCGGGCGTCCACCGCCTCCTGATACCGCTGCACGATGGCGAAGGCCCGGTCCAGGCGCTCATCGTTGAACTCGTCCTCAACCTCCAGACACCTGATGCAGGCTTCCAGAGACTCTTCGCCATCCCGACCATCCTTTGGTGGGACACCGTGGTAGCCGCAGACATTCTCGCAGAAATCTACACCCTTGCCCTTGATGGTGTAGGCAATGATGCACGTTGGCTTGCCCTTGACCGTCTCGGCCTCGCGGAAGGCGTCCAGGATCTGCTCCATGTCGTGACCGTCAATCTCGATGACATGCCAACCGAAGGCCTCGTACTTCTCGCGCAGGGGCGCAATCTGCATGACCTCGTCTGTGGTCCCGTCAATCTGCAGGTTGTTGCGGTCCACGATGCAGCAGAGGTTGTCCAGCTTGTAATGGGCGCAGGCCATGATGGTCTCCCACATGGAGCCCTCGTCATGCTCGCCATCACCGGTGATGACGTAGACCCGATTGTCTCGCCCCTCCAGCTTGGCGTCCATGGCGCAGCCCTGGGCGACTCCGAAGCCCTGTCCCAGTGAACCGGATGACAGCTCCACACCGGGCAGCTTGAGGCGGTTGGGATGGCCCTCAAAGCCGGACCCGAGCCGACGCAGCAACACACATTGCTCCACGCCCTTGACGTCATCGAACCCGGGAAGTGGCTCCCCATTGAAGGAGACCGGACGGTCGTCAAAGTAACCTGCGACGCCCAGCGCCACGTACATGGCCGGCGCTTTGTGACCTGCGGACCAGATGATCCGGTCCCGGTCCTCCCATTCGGGATTGGCCGGATCATGCCGGGCGACATGGAGATAGAGCGCGGCTGCGATGTCCATGATGGACAGTGTCCCGCCGGTGTGCCCGGAGTTGGCGCAGGTCAGCGCCACCATGTTCCAAGCTCGCATCTCCTGAGCCTTGGTCACCAGTTCCTCGCGGGTGTAAGTGGCCCTGATGGCTCCAGAGCGTGAGTCCACAATCGGCATCGAGATCACTCCATAGTTGCGGGCCCAAGGCCCGTGCTTCGCAAAGGTCAGCGGCCGGGTGACGCCAGCGGCTTACTGAACTCGGCCGTAAGGTGGTAGTATTCGTCCGCGGCTCCCTACAATCCTCCCTGGCCTGCGCGTTTGTCTAGGACCAACAGGGCATTGGAGACCGCTCGTTCGCACCCGTCGCT
>JABLXH010000154.1 GCA_013178155.1 Armatimonadota bacterium
CCTGCAGGCTGGTGAGGTTGGCGAGGTGCTGCAGTCCCTGGTCGGAGATCTGGGTGTCGCTCAGGTGGAGCCCCTGCAGGCTGGTGAGGTTGGCGAGGTGCTGCAGTCCCTGGTCGGAGACCTGGGTGCCGTTCAGGCGGAGTTCCTGCAGGCCTGGCACTCCGGCCACCAGCCTCAATCCGGCATCGCCGAAGTCACTCTCACCGGTGAAGTCGAGAGTAGCGAGGTCACGGAGGCGCTCAGGAGGGATGGGCGCGTCGGGTTCCAGCCCCACGGCGTTCCGCACGGCCCGCTCGAAGATGGCCTGCTGGTCTTCGGGAACCGGTCTCTGCCTCTCAACGAAGTCATACACGCTCTTGCGGAGTTCGTGGTTCTCGAGCCAGACGCGCCCTTGACCGGTCAGCAGCTCATAGACCTGTTTGTCCGCCCGCACGATCCGCTCGAGTGCGTCATCGTCAGGGCTGCGACCCCTCCCCTCGGCCATAGTCGCGGGCGTCTCGTCTCGTGCGCCAGACGTCTCGACCAGCAGCGCCTCGCAGAGCCTGTCACTCATCGCGAGGGCGCGCGCCCGGGCGTGCCCGAGGTGCTGGGGCTGGCGCAGGACGTGCGTCACTGTCATGCAGACCAGGACGTCTTTCTCATCCGGCTTCGGTTCGGCCTGCCCCTCGTGCATGGCCTCCCAGAGCGCGGAGTCAACCAGGAGGCTGTTCAGCAGACGCACCAAGGAGCGCGGGTTGTAGTCCGCTCCCAGGGCCAGCAGTGACGGCGGTGCGTCCTCCTCCGAGTCGGGGTCGTCTGGTGCGAGGATGCGGATGATCTCGGATACACGTGTCCCCTTCAGGTCCTCGCGCCCGGCCAGGCCTCTCAGGAAGTCTCTGAAGCGTGGGGCGTGGTGCGGCACGTCAAGTTGCCACTGCACGATCTTGTCCAGGTAGGTGGCGGCGATGCGCTCCGCCTCGGTCTCGTCGGTGATGCCATACTTCTCGCGGTACTCCTTGGCCAGGAAGGAGACCACGATCCGGTAGTCCAGCGCCAGCAGGAAGATGAAGCCCGGCTGGTTGAGGACCAGCTTGATGCTCTCCAGCAGCGCCAGAGCCTTGTCCGGCAGACAGCGGTCGAGGTCGTCAATGAAGACGATGACCTTAACTTCTCCCTTGGAGTTCTCGGTCGTCCGCTCCAGGCGCCGGAACTCCTCCATGCAGACTGTTTCGCGCTTGAGTACCGAGTCACGTAGCTCTTCGTCAGCCTCGATAGCCTTGCCCACATCGAGTTCGCCTCCAACCCCGAAGGGCTTGGCGCTGAGCTTGAGGCCCGTTAGGAGCCCGTTCAGACAGGTATGTAGGTCGTCGAAGAAGCTCGCGACCTTCCTCTTCCCCTGCACTGCGTCAGCGATCGCCGCGATGAGCGGAAAGAGCGGGTGCTCCTCACGCTCGTATTGCCAGGCGTTGAACCATACGGCCACTGTGTCCAGCCGCCCCTCTGCCTCCACGAGGTGTCTGGTGCGCTTCAGCAGCGAGGTCTTGCCCTGGCCCCAGCCGGCGTAGACGCCGATGGTGAAGGGGCCGGTGGTGCCCAGCGCCACACGGGCCATGACGCGGGCGAAGGGCTCCAGGCCGAGCAGCTCGGTCCCGTCCCCGCCTCCGATGGGCTGGTCCTCGATGAGGCGTATGTCTTTGGACCCTAGCGGCTTCTCCGTCATGGTGCAGTTCCCCGGTTGCGGTGAATCGGTTCCCCCACCCCTGCGCCAGGACCTGCGCCATCAGGGGGTCGCTGCGGTGTGGCGGAGGGCGGTGAGGTCCACGGCCGGGGAGTCGCGGCGCACCCAGAGCGTGCGGTCGCCCCAGGGCAGCGGCTCGTAGGCCAGGCGGAGCCACGGGCGCGCCTCACGCTCCAGGTCGGGGAAGAGGTGGACGATCAGGTCGGGGCGCTGATCGTGAATCGTGTAGCGCAGATCCCACTTGGTGTGACCGGGCATGAAGGCCCGGAAGCGCCCAGGGCCGGCAGGGGGTGCAACGGTCAGGCGGGCGATGTGCGGGTCATTCTTGCCCAGGATGTCAACGGCGGGGCGCTGGGCAAAGTAGGGGAGGCTACCCGCCCAGAGCACGGCGATACGGGCGTCCGGTGTGGTGCACTGGCGCAGCTTCAGGCCCAGGCGCACCATGCGCCAGTTGTCGGCGGCGTGCAGAGGCGGGTCGAGGAGGAGGAGTTGGCGGAGGTTGGCGCGGCTGCCGGAGGTGGCGAAGGCCACGGCAGCAAGCAGGACCAGCCCGGCCGATGCAGGCCGGACGAGCGCGCGCAACCAGGGGCGAGTGAGGTATTCGCGAGCAGCCGCGTTGCCCAGGTGGACCATCCAGGCAAACATGACCAGAAAGCCCGGCAGCATCACGCTCAGGTAGCGATTCGCGGCGCCCCAGTCCTCCCAGACGTCGCCGCCCGCGTAGGCGCTGTAGCCCGCCTGGGCCACGACCATGACCGCGATGAGCGCCAAGCGTCGGTTGCGCCGCCAGACCACCGCGACCAGCGGCGCCAGGCACAGGGGCCAGCCGGTGCGCAGGACGTACTCCGCCAGCACGATCAGCCCGCGGCTGACGCGGAGCGCAGCGGGGTAGCCGGTCATCTTGAGGTAGCAAGTGTTGGGCAGCAGGTCACCATAGTACAGCCAGCGGAAGACCGTCTGTCCACCACCAAATAGCAGCAGCGCGGCCAGCGCGTAGAGCGCGTGCCGGCGCCAGTGCGCCCGGTCCATCATGGCGAGAGCACCGGCACAGGCCAGCAGCAGCACGGCGACATCGGGCCGCAACAGCGTGCCCAGGCCGAGGAGAGCGTAAGGCAGCGGGCTGGGAGCGGTCGCGGGGGGACCGAGACGGCGGATGGCGAGGAGGAGAGCACCGGTGAGCAGCGGGGCCAGAGGTGCCACTTCCATGCCCTGCAGTCCCCAGGTGTTAAGCGGGAGACAGGCCCCCACCAGCACCACCGCGGCGAGGCCAGCGCCGTAGGAGTTGCCGGTCAGCTCGCGCGCCAGCCGCCAGACCAGCACCAGGTTCAGCGCCAGGAGCATGATGGCGCTGAGCTGCACCAGCAGGCTGACACGGAGCATCCCGACGCCGGTGGCATGGAGGGCAGCCATCCATAGCGTCCACAAGAGGTTGGTGAAGCCCTCCACGCGCGGCGCGCCGGGGTACCAGACCAGGCCGTGGCCCTCGGCCAGCGTCCGCGCGTAGGCCATCGAGACCATGGCGTCGTCGAAGAGCGCGTAGACGCGCTGGCCTTCCACCATGCAGGACGACCGCTGCACGAAGGCCAGCGCGTAGCCGACCCACAGAAGGGCCAGGGCGAACAGGAGTGCGGATCGGCCGGACTGCACTGGCGTGGTCTCCCTGCCCGGGCACGACCGTGGCGGCAGTTTGGCCCACCGCCAGGTAAACGGGGAGCATTGCGGCTTTACACTCATTTCGATCTGGTGTCACCATACCTCGCCTCTGCTGCATCCCCTCTCGCACCACCCTCTCGATATGTGGCGCGGTCCGGCTCAACTTGCCTGGAGGTTCATCATGGGTACCGACCCGGGGAGACGTACCAGTCCCGCAGCGTGGCACCGGCCGATTGCGCGATGCGGCGGAGCTTCTTCCACAGGCTGAGGAAACCTCCCTGCGACACTGGTCGGTAGGGTCCGGTCGCGCTCGCGCAGAGAGCCGGCAGAATCAGCGCCCCAATAGCCGGTAGTCCTGGGGAAGAAATGGCGTGGCTCGTGCGTGGGCACCATGGCAACAGGGGGAGAACCGGACGGCCACTTGGCGGAAACGGGCCGAGGCCGGTGACGGCGGGGCCTGGGTGTTGGGCTTGGCGATCATGCTCCAGTGAGCTGCCCGCGGCCGGGACCCAAAAAAAGCCCGCTGACGCCATCCGGGAGCTGTTCCCTAACCCCCGGTACCGTACCAGCGGGTGCCCCTCATAGGGTTGCGCAGTGTGACTGAGAAGACCCCCCTAAGAGGAGCGGTCTTACCCTGATCGAGCTGCGCTTACACTGTACCACAATTCTGCCAAGATTGCACGTGATTTCTTCAGGAACGCCGTAGTCTAGCCCTTGCACGCGGTCAGCACTCCTGCATGCTGGACCGTCAGCACTCTCGTCAGGTATACTGGAGCGCTTACATTGGCCGCGCTGTCGGCGGCGGAAGGAGGACTCTCACCATCAGAACCACCATCGGTGTTATGGGATCAGCCGGCGGGCTCATGCGCGAACATGACCTGGCTCAGGCTCGCGAGCTCGGACGGCAGATAGCGCGCCACGGCGCGATCATCATCACCGGAGCCTGCCCCGGACTCCCTCACGAGGCCGTTCTCGGCGCCCGCGAGGTGGGGACCTTCGTGCTGGGCATATCCCCCGCGCTGTGTCTGGACGAGCACATTGACCGCTACCACTCGCCGCACGAGGAGTACGATGCGCTGGTCTTCACCGGCAGCGGACTGATGGGCCGCGAGATTGAGACCATCCGCAGTTGCCATATCGTCTGCATCGTCGGCGGGCGTTCGGGGACGCTGGGCGAGTTCGCCATCGCCTATGACGAGGGAAAGCTGATCGCCGTTCTGCAGGGCACCGGGGGCATCGCCGACAGCATAGACGAGATTGTGGGCATGGTCCATAAGGACACCGGCGCCGAAGTGATCTACGATCGCGACCCTCGGGCCCTCATTGACCGGGCCATAGAGCACTACGAGGACCGCGTGCGGCGCGGCGTCGCTCACTGCATCCGGATCCCGAACGGCTAGCCCCCCGCACCGGGCCAGCCTTCAGCGAACCAGTAGGAACCAGCGAGGATCGCCATGAAACTGCATTTCCTGGGGGCCGCCAAGACCGTGACGGGGTCTCAGTACCTGCTGGAGACCCTCCACGGCCACCTGATGGTGGACTGCGGCATGTACCAGGGGCCTGACCACTTGCGGGAACAGACCAGCCCCGTGGCGCGGGTGCCGGCGGAACAGGTGCGGGCGTTGCTGCTGACCCATGCCCACATTGACCACTCTGGCCACCTCCC
Source organism: Armatimonadota bacterium (assembly GCA_013178155.1). Taxonomy (GTDB): domain Bacteria; phylum Armatimonadota; class Zipacnadia; order Zipacnadales; family UBA11051; genus JABLXH01. Next base: position 5,037 of record JABLXH010000154.1, read on the forward strand.
GTGGCTGGTGCGCCTGGGCTACCGCGGCCCGATCTTCGCCACTGCGGCCACTACTGACCTGTGCGACATCATGCTGGCTGACAGCGCCCACATCCAGGAGGAGGACGCTCGGCAGGACTTGCGCAAGTGGCAGAAGCGCGGCCATATCGGGCCACCACCCGAACCTCTCTATACGCAGGAGGACGTGCCGCCGACGATGGCGCTGTTTCAGCCCGTGCGCTACGGCGAAATGGTTGAGGTGATACCGGGCGTTCGGGCGCGCTGGCGGGACGCCGGGCACATTCTGGGGGCCGCTTGCATCGAGGTGTGGGTCGAGGAGAACGGACGCGAGACCAAGATCATCTTCTCGGGGGACATCGGCCAGACCGGCCGGCCGCTGATCCGCGACCCGGAGGTCCTGGACGACGCCGACTTCGTCATCACCGAGTCCACCTACGGCAACCGGCGCCACGAAGACCAGGCCGTCAAGCTGGGACGGTTGCTGGAGATCATCCAGCGCACGATCCGCAACCGCTCTCACATCATTGTCCCTGCCTTCGCGGTAGGCCGGACACAGGAGCTGCTCTACGAGCTCAACGCGCTGGTGGAACAACACGAGATCAGCCGCTTCCCCGTGTACGTGGACAGCCCGCTGGCCACCGCGGCCACCGAGGTCTACTCGCGTCACCGCGAATGCCTCGACGCCGAGACCCGCGCCCTGCTGGACGCCGGTGACGATCCCCTGGACTTCCGCGGCCTGCACTTCACCCGCGAGGTCAGCGAGTCCATGGCCCTGAACCAGCAGAAGGGGCCCTTCATGATCATTTCCGCCAGCGGGATGGCCACTGCCGGCCGCATCCGCCACCACCTCGCCCATCACCTGGAGCATGGCGATGACACGTTGCTGATCGTCGGCTTTCAGGCCGTGGGTACCCTCGGCCGTCTGCTGCACGATGGGGCCACCCGGGTCAAGCTCATGGGTCACAATGTGCGCGTGCGGGCCCGGGTAGTGGAGATGCTGGGCTACTCGGCCCACGCCGACGCTGAGGGCCTGCTGGCGTGGCTGGAGCCCATTGAGGGGCCGCGTGCCGTCTTTGTTTTACACGGGGAGGAACCCGCTGCCCTGGACTACGCGGCCCTGGCCCACCGCCGCCTGGGGGCGCCGACCCTGGTACCTGATTACGGCGAGACCGTGGACCTGGACAACGCCGAGGAGATCGCCTTCCGCCTCGGCCAGATGGAGTCCATCTGGCGACGTCCAGCCATCATCCGCCAGGCGTGAGAAACGGCCTCCGTGCGGGTACGGCCTGCATGCTGGCCGCTGGCCCAGGGCATGGGAAAGCACCGGAGGCAAGGTCCCTCGCGCCCGTTCTGCTGACCCTCGGCCTCGTTACCGGTGCCTGGGACAAGTCTACCGCGCGCCCGGTGCGACGGCGGTGGGAGCCCCTAAGGCTCTAGGGCCGCGCGCCTTTAGACCGATTGCACCGCCGGCACAGCAGTTGCGCGTTACCCAGTTCTGTACGTCCCCCACGAGACCAAGCAACCACGTGGTCTGCATCGAAGTCACCCCAAGCCAGCTCCTTCCCGCACCCAGAGCACTTACGGCTAGACTCCGTGTTCCACAGGACTCTTCGCTGCTCCAGGGAAAACGCCCGCTTGGCATCTCTTGTCTCGAAAAGGGGGCAGAGCAGACCTCGCAGAATAGTCTCGCGTCTCTGCCTGGTCGCCGAGCTATCGGTGTCTCCCTGTACGGTCACGAGATAGTCGCCGTAGAGCCCCTGGTTGCGGGTTGCTGGTTTCGCTCTGCGCAACTGCTCACGCAGATTGTCCACCCCCGCGGAAAACAGCTCTAGCATTCGCTGGGCCGCTTTGTTGCGGACAGGGTCATCCAGAATGTAGCGTTCGGTCTGCATGCTCCATATGAGCATGAACAGGGTGTAGAACTCGGCACTGTTGCGGAAGCGTGTGTGCCGGAGGTCGAACATGCTCAGGACAGTGTGCAACGTTGAGATAGTCTCTCTTACCGCCGCAGCAAGGGTGTGGGTATCTACAACTCCGGGCTTCATCGCGTGGTCGAGCGCGCTCTTCTTGTTGATTAGCCGTCGGCTGTGCACTGAGAGAAGCAACTCTAGCATCAGCTCGACACCTTTCATCCGAGTGAGCTGAGCTGCCGTGAGGATCTGCTGCTTCGCAAGGTCTTTCGCAAAGCGCTTTGCTAGGCCGTCGGCCTGAATCAGCAGGGGTTCAGTGTAATAGCGTGCATGCCGCCGCTCCTGGCTCGTTAGTGGCTTGCCCGTCGAGTTGATGCATATGAACAGGTCCACCACGTCGCTCAGGTCACCCTTGACTTCCACGACCTGGATGGGGTAGGTCAGGAACGCGTGTTGCACCTCTCGCTGCGAGCGGCGGATCTCCTCCCAGCTCCACTCCTCAGCCCTCCCGTCACCATTGAGCATCAGTCGGGCGGAAAACACGTGGCCGTCGAAGGGCCGTACACCCATGAACATGAATATGGTCTCCAGCCTCTGCTTCCCGTCTATCACGTCGTACATCGGCTTCCCGCCCCGCCCCTGGCTGCAGTGCAGGAACACACTCGGCAGCGGCAGCCCCCGCACCACCGAGTCGATGAGTTTGCGCCTATCCGAAGGGCGCCAGACAGACATTCGCTGGAATCCAGGTTTCAGGTTGATCTGGCCGTGCTTCTGCAATAGCACGAACTCGTTGATCGTCCTCTGCTCAAACTGCATCTGCAATGCCATGGTGCCACCAACCCATCGTGTCGGTATCATCGGAACAAGCGGCGTCCATGGACGCACATTTCCGCGGAGAAGAACTGCTGGGCACGGCCTTCGCGCGGAGGTCGCGCGGCGACCCAACGTGACCGCTCCTGCCCGCGGCTGAAGGCAACCGGGCTACCTCGCCCCCAGGCTCTCCAGTAGCTCCCTGGCCGCGCCGGTGGCCAGGGCCAGGGCCGTCTTGCCCGAGCTGTCCTGGCGGTTGAGGTGAGCGCCACCGGAGACCAGGCGCCGGCACACCTCGGCATGGCCCGCCTTGGCCGCCAGGTGCAGCGCCGTCCGACCCATCTCGTCGGCATTGTCCACCTCCGCACCCTCCTCCAGCAGCAGGCTGACCATCTCCAGATGGCCCTTCTCCGCCGCCCGGTGCAGGGGCGTCCGGCCGGTCAGGTCGTCGCGGTTGATCTCGGTGCCGTTGCTGATGAGGAACTCCGCCATCTCGGTGAGGTTGGCTTCGGCGGCCAGGTGCAGCGCCGTGGCCCGGTTCATGTCGCGGACATCCAGGTCCATCCCCGTGGCCAGGAGCTTGGCGGCGATGGCAATATCGTTGTTCGCTGCCGCCACATGCAGCGCGGTGCGGCCGTCGGTGGTGGCATGGTGGATATTGGCGCCAAACTGCAGCAGAACATCCACCACCGCTGCCTGCCGGTGGGCGGCGGCGCACGGCAACGGCGTGCCCTTGTCGGTGCGCTTGTTGGGGTCCTCCCCTTTCATCAGCAGGTACCGCACGCGCGCCACCGCACCCTCGGCAGCAGCCGTACAC
>JABLXH010000155.1 GCA_013178155.1 Armatimonadota bacterium
TCGCGGGTATCATCCTCCGGAGGCGGCAGCAGCAGGCGGATCTGCCCCTCATCCCACCCGGCCTGCTGCAACGCCCGGCGGATCTCCACCTCGCTCTTGCCCTTCGCCCGCATCTTCTCGACATACGCCTTGCCCTGATCCAGTGAGCCGCTCATCGGGACACCTCCGGGGTCTGAAGTCCGGGGAACCGGGACCCGGACATCGGACCCCGGTTCCCCCTTCCCTGCCGTCTAGATCTTCCAGTACTCATCAATGGGCTTCTGGTAGGCGTTGACCTTGCCCGACTCCACATCGGCTACCTTGACCCAGTCGCCGCTCAGGTTGGACTCATACATCGCCATGGCCACAGCCTTGGACTTCATGCCATCCACCCCGGTCAGTTCCGGCTGGCGGCCCTTGTCCAGGGCGTCCACAAAATCCCAGCACTCATTCGATATGCCGTCGCCCAGACCGTAAGGGAAAAGCTTGTCTTTCTGCTTCTGGCTGAGGCTTGCCAGGTACATCTCCTCGATGCGCTCGTAGGGCACTTCCTCACCATCCGCCGTGATCAGGTCGGCGCCGTTTTGGAAGGGGTGCATCCATTCCTGGCGGTCGCGCAGCGAGCCCTTGGAGCCATAGTAGATTCCGGTACGGGTCTTATGCCCCCGCGCCTCGCGAGAGTATCCCCAGTGGCAGACGAACCCGCTCTCGAAGCGCAGGGTGGCCAGCCAGGTGTCCTCCACATCGAGCTTCTTCTTGCCGATGCCGGCCGGGCCGTTGAGGACCGGCGTAAAGTAGGTGCGAAACTCGCAGGTCACGTCCTTCACCGGACCAAAGACATATAGCATCATGTCCGTGAAGTGCACCCCGGCGTCAAAGGCCATACCGCCGCCACCGAGGATCTGCAGGCCGCGCCAGGCGAAGGCATAAGATTTCCAGTCGAAGTCGGCGTGGCCGAAGACCTGCATGGTCATGAAGCGCGGCTCGCCGATCATCTTCTTCTTGTTGATGGCCCATTCCATGGCCCGCGCCGGCCGCGTCCGGCGGATCTGCTCAGCGGTGGCAATGATCGCCCCGGTCTTCTCGGCCGCTGCCAGCATCTTCTTGCTGGCCTTGATGGTAATGCCGCAGGGCTTTTCGACCATCACGCTGACGCCCTTCTTGAGGCAGGGGATGGCTGCCGAGTGGTGCATGGCGTGCGGCGTGCAGATGTCGGCGCCGTCCACCTTCGCCCCCTTCAGCATCTCCTCCACCGTCGCGAAGGCCGCCGGTCGGTGGCCGGTCATGGCCTCGATACGATCCTGGAACTGTTGAGCGTTAGCCTGGCGCGGGTCCACCACTGCCTCGAAGCGAAAACGGTCATAGCCGGCCTTCACGAGGTTCTCATAGCCGTTGAGATGTGCGGCGGCGATGCCGCCGCAGCCGATCATGGCAAGGCGAATCTGGTCCTTCATGCGTTGTCACCTTCTCAGAGATGCCGGGCGGGCTCAAGCCGCCTTGTTCACGGACAAGACACAATTCCGCATGACTGCACGGTTACCTGCCGCGGCTCTGCGCGTTTCGGGGCACGAGCCCACACAGGTGCGCCAAGGGCGCGAAGGGAACCTGGTAGTCGAACAAGCCTCCGGGAGGGCGCTATGGACCGCTGTCTGCTGATCGGCGTAGGCGTCATTCTGCTCCCTTTGCTCGCCACCGGCAGCCAGGCGGCACGGACGTTCGTCGTGGCGCAACTGCACCCCGACGCCAGTGACGCCAACCCCGGCACCGCCGAGGCGCCGTTCCTGACCATCGGCCGCGCCGCGCGTGAGGTTCAGCCTGGCGACACCGTCATCATCGAATCCGGTGTCTACCGCGAGTCGGTCAAGGTCACCACCAGCGGCACGCCCGAGCAACCCATTCGCTTCCAGGCCGCGCCCATGGCTCACGTTGTGGTCACCGGAGCTGACCAGGTCACCGACTGGCAGCGGGAGCCCGGCGACGCCAACGTCTTCAGCACTGCCTGGCCCCACGAGTACACCGGCTGGTCCTCGCGCCGAGCCCACCCCGATGACGACTACCACCTGATGATCGGTCGCGCCGAGCAGGTCCATGTGGACAGCTATCCCCTGCTGCAAGTCCTGGACCGCCAGCACCTGGCCCGCGGCACCTTCTTCGTGGACCTGGACGCCAAGCGCCTCTACATCCACGACCGCACCGGTCAGGACATCCTCAAACAGCGCTCAGTGGTGGAAGCCTCAGTGCGCCAGCAGCTCTGGGTCTGCCAGGCCAGCCATGTCCGCGTGCGCGGCTTGCGCTTCCGTTACGCGTGCAACACGGCACAGATGGGCGGGGTCAGCATCGAGGGCGATGGCAACTGGCTTGAGGACTGCATCGTCGAGCGCCTCAACGGCTCCGGCGCGGTCTTTGTTGGCACCGACATCGTGGCCCGCCGCTGCATCTTCCGTGACAACGGTTGGACGGGCTTTGATGTAGGTCTGGGGCACAACTTCCTGATGACCGAGTGTCTTTGCGAGAACAACAACACCAAGAACTGGAACCGGGGCTGGGGCGCGGTCAACAAGCTGGTGCTCTGCCGTGGAGCGGTCATTGAGAAGTCCATCTTCCGTGACAACCGGGGCAACGGCATCTGGTTCGACATCGGCAACGAGGACTGTGTTGTCCGCAACTGTCTCATCCTCGACAATGAGGATGCCGGGTTGTTTTACGAGATCTCCTACGGTCTGCACGCCCATGACAACGTCATCATCGGCAACGGCCTGGCTCCCCGCTTCGGGGCCTGGGGCGCCAATGGCGGCATCGCCATCTCCAGTTCGCCACGCTGCGTGATCGAGCGCAACCTGCTCATCGCCAACAAGGAGGGTTTTCAGTTCCGGGAGCAGAGCCGCACCACCAACACCATCGGCGATGCCACCAACAAGCAGTATGCGGTCTGGAACCATGACCACATCATCCGAAACAACGTGCTGGCCTACAACCGCGACGCGCAGCTTGCGGCCTGGTTCGCCACTGGGGACGGCCGCCTGTGGCCGCGCCCCCTCTTTGCCGAGAAGTCCGGCCTCCCACTGCCGGCACCGGTCGAGCTACCGGCCGACCTGGACCGTCTCGACCAGACCCCAACCGGCCTTACGCTGGAGAACCTCAACCTGCGCCTCAATGGCAACCTCTATGCCGTCTAGCCCGGCCAGCACCTCTACCAGTGGGGCTGCCTGTGGGACCCGCACGAGTTCTACGAGACCGTCCCGGCCATTAACCAGGCGCTAGGTCTGGAACAGGACAGCCAACTGACGGATGTCGCCTTCGCCGACTGGCAGACCCTCGACTTGCGCGTCCCGGCGGATAGTCCCCTCCTGAAGATGGGGTGCTACCCCCGGGGTGAGGTGCCGGGCGTCAAGTTGGGGACTATCGCGGAGTAGACAAGGGGAGATCAGCACAATGGCAGCCACGATGACCAAGCGCGAGCGCGTCGAACGGGCCATGAACCTGCAGGAGACCGATCGCGTGCCGCTGTACGATCTCTTGCGCTGTGACGCGCTGTTTGAGCACTTTGCTGGCGAGAAGCTGCCCCCTCTGGCCGCCGACCCTGAGACCGTCGCCAGGCTGGAGAGCATCGCCCTGCGCGCCACCGGGGCCATGCTGGATGCCACGCGCTCGCCCGGTTTCGGCCCGGTGGCAGCCGAGGATGTCACCACGCCTGACGGCTTTGTCTACCACCATGCGCCCTATGAGAAGACCTCCTGGATCGTCAGCCGCCCCTTCTCCGACGAGGCCGGGGCTATCGAGTGGATCAAGTCGGCCATCCTGCGGACCGAGGCCTCGACCCGCGACCTCCAGGCAGACCCCGCCGACTACGGCGAGCGCTACCGCCAGGGCTTCCTGCATACACAGGCGCAACTCGGCGACACGGTCAACCTGCTGGCCCAGCAGGGCGTCGGACTCGACGACATCCGCCACAACGTGGGCATGGAGCTGTACTGCTACCTGGAATACGACGCACCCGACCTCGTTTCGGAGTACCTGGAGACTGTGACGCAGCACAACATCGCCGTCTGTCACGCCATCGCCGACGTCAGCCTTTCGCCTGCCGTCCTGACCTACGGGGACATCGCCTGCAAGGAGCGTCTCCTGCACTCCCCGGCCTTCCTGCGACGCGAGTTTTTCCCCCGCCTCAAGCGTCTTAACGACGCCTGGCACGAGCATGGCTTCAAGTGCCTGTTCCACTCCGACGGCTATCTCATGGAGGTCATGGATGACCTGATCGAGACCGGGATTGACGGCCTCAACCCCATCGAGACCGTCGCGGGCATGGACCTGAAGGTGCTCAAGCAGCTCTACGGCGACCGCCTCTTCTTCGCCGGGGGCATTGACATGAGCCAGCTTCTCTCCAACGGCACGCCCGAGCAGGTCCGCGAGGTGTGCGAGGCCGCGGTGAGAGACGCACGGCCCGGCTACCTGATGGGCTCGACGACGGAACTCGATAACAGCGTGC
>JABLXH010000156.1 GCA_013178155.1 Armatimonadota bacterium
CTTGTCTCCCTGGTCATGCTGATTTGCCGCGAACTGCTGGGGCGGGAGATCTCCACCAACCCGCCGGTCATCGATTACACCTTGGGGCGGGCGCTGGAGATGCTGCGCGGAGCTACCCGCGTCAGGGCCCGGCTGCACCCCGAGGACGTTGCGTGGTTGGGCAGCTTCAGCGCCGACTTGCCGGCCCATGTCGAACTCGTCCCCGACGCGGCCCTGCAACGAGGGGAGTGTGTGCTGGACAGCGACCGGGGCAGCATTGACGCCACCTGGGAGACACAGCTACGCCTTGTGCACGAGGCGCTCAGCTGGGAAATGCCGGAAGGCGAAGTGTAGGTTGTCTCGCCGTTGACCGCTGCTGGTGGGAAGGGTATCAGGTGCCCGCATTGAGTCACGGAGTGAAGTGGGTCCGCCGGCTGCAGGCCCAAGTCCCGGGCGTGCGTCGCTTTCTGGCCACTGGGCGGGTCGTGGAGCTCGTGGGTCTGACCGTCGTGGCCGCGGGGCCACCGACAGTGCTCGGCGAAGTCTGCCAGCTATACCCGGCTGGCGACGCGCCCCCGGTGGCCGCACAGGTGGTAGGCTTCCGACAGGGGCAGGTGCTGTTGCTGCCCCTCGGTCGGGTGTCAGGCCTGGAGCCCGGGGGGCTTGTCGTCGCCACGGGCCGGCCCATTAGCGTGGCCGTCGGCCAAGGGCTACTGGGTCGTGTGCTGGACGCCTTCGGTCACCCCCTGGATGGACGGGGGCCCGTGGAGGGAGTGGCCCTCCGTCCGGTTGAGGGGGCCCCGCCACCCGCCCTCGAGCGCACGCGGATCAGCGCGCCGATGTACTTTGGCATCCGCGTCCTGGACGGTGTCCTGACTTGCGGCAAAGGTCAGCGTGTTGGCGTGTTCGCGGGAGCAGGGGTGGGCAAGAGCACCCTTCTGGGGATGATGGCCAGCCACACTACCGCCGATGTGGTCGTGATCGCGCTGGTGGGGGAGCGCGGCCGCGAGGTCCGCGATTTCCTGGAGACCAACCTGCGCCATGCCCTCGGCCGCTCAGTGGTCGTGGTAGCCACCTCCGACGAACCGCCACTGGTCCGCATTACGGCCGGTTTGACAGCCACCGCTATTGCCGAGCACTTCCGAGACCAGGGCCGGGATGTGCTGCTGATCATGGACTCGCTGACGCGGCTGGCGCGAGCGCAGCGTGAGGTCGGTCTGGCGGTGGGCGAGGCCCCAACCACACGAGGCTATCCGCCCTCGGTGTATGAGTTTCTGCCACGCCTGCTGGAACGGGCCGGCCCGGGCGTCCGAGGGACGATCACCGGTATCTACTCGGTACTGGTGGAGGGCGACGACATGCAGGAGCCGGTCGCAGACATCGTTGGGGCCACGCTGGACGGGCACATCGTGCTGAGCCGCGACCTGGCCCACAGCGGGCACTATCCGGCCGTAGACATCGGGGCCAGCGTATCGCGGCTGATGCCCCAGGTAGTGGACCCGGAGCACCTGTCGGCGGCCCAGACCTTGCGCGCCCTGGTGGCGGCCCGGCGTGAGATCGAGGACCTGCTAAGCGTGGGCGCCTACCGGCCCGGCAGCCGTCCGCTGGCAGACCGCGCTCTGGCTCTCTGGCCGGGGCTGGAAGCCTTCCTGCGCCAAGCGCCGCAGGAGGCCTGCCCTTTTGAGAGCACTCGCCAGGGGCTATTGGAACTGGCGCGGTCAGTTTGACCGCGAGACGACCGACAGGAGGAGCTAAACTGTGACGCACCCGGACCGGGCCGCCAGTCGCCGGCGGCTCAGGGATGTGGCCGGGCAGATGCGCGATGAGGCGCACCGGCTGGTGGCCCAGAGCGCTCAGGCCTGCGAGGCGCTGCGGACCGAGCTGGCTGACATCGAGGCAGAGCTGGGGCGGCTGCGCCAGCCCGACCCGGAACCGCAGACGGCGGCCGCAGCCGGTCATGGAGAGCGTTACCGACAGCAGCTCGTCCAGCGCGCCGCGACACTCAGGCTCAGCCTGGCTTCCGAGACGGAGCGTCTGGCCCTGAGGCGTCAGGAACTCGCTGCCGCAAGGAAAGAGGCCGACGGGCTGCAGAGGCTTCTGGATGCCCTGGAGGCGCGGGCCCAGCGAGACCAGGTGCGCGACGAACAACGGCACACCGATGAACACAACGCACAACCACGAGACCGAAGGGGCTAACATGGGGCGCGAGCCTGCGGCAGTGCGAGAGGTCAGCTTCCCGGACTTGGAAGCGCCAACGCCGGAGCAATGGTCGCGGCTCCGACAGTGGCGCCGAGAGTTGGCGGAGGCGCTGCAGAGGTCGGTTCAGAGGCTGGCTGCCGATGGCCTGGCGCTCGATGTCAGCGAACCCGAGGTGGTCTACGAGCTCGGCAACGAGGCGAGCGAGGCGCGATCGCCGACTGTGGTCATTGGCGAGGCTGACCCCCAGTGGGTCCTGTTGGCACCGCCGCCAGCTTGTGAGCTTCTGGTGGCGGCGGCCCTGGGACTAGAACAGACGTCGGCCCTGGCAGGGGCCGTTGACCAGGCCGTCTATGGTCTCATGGCCGACAGCCTGGCCCGTGCGGCCGGGAACTCCACCGGGCTGTCGCAGGGATCAGGCCTGTACCACCTGCCCGCCGCCGACGCCTGCCGGGGTCTGGTCGGGCCCTGGCTGCGTTACCGGATCCAGCTCACGCGGGGCGCGGTGGGCGCCGAACTCCACCTGACCGGCTCCTGGCCCGCCTGGCGGCCCGTCTGCGGCGCAGCGACTGTCGCCCCGAGACAGGACGGTCTGAGGGTGGACGACCTGGCTTCGGCGGCGGTGGCCGTAGAGGCCATCCTGCCCGGGACGCAAGTCAGCGCACGCGACCTGCTGGACTTGGCAGTGGGTGACGTTATCCCCCTGGGGACGGCGGCCGGGAGGGTGGAGCTGCGCCTGAATGAGCGGGTCGTGGGTGTCGGGCGAGCCGGAACGCGCGGGCAGAACCTGGCGGTGAATGTGGTGCGCGCTTACCTGACGGAAGCTGGTGAGAGCGATGACAACTGATAGCACCAACCTGAACGCGGCTCTGGCGGTGCCGGCGGAAGGGCGTGAGTTGACCCTTATCGGCGTCGTTGAGGGCGCTCTCTCAAGCCTGGCGGAAGTGCCCCTTCAGGTCGAGGTGCGTCTGGGGCACGCGCGTCTGAGCCTCGGAGAGCTGCTGAGGCTGAAAGCTGGATCGGTGCTGACCCTCGACCGTCGCGTGGAGGAACCAGCGGACGTGCTGGTGGGGGGCAAACTGGTCGCGCGCGGACAGATCGTTGCGGTCGGTGATGAACTGGGGGTGCGAGTGACGGAACTGGCGCGTCCGGCGGGTGAGAGGCCGTGAGAGCGTCTCTGGCGGCTATTGGCGCCATCCTGGGCCCGACGGCGTGGGCGGAAGAAATGGGGACAGGCACCACTGCTTTGCCCGCCTTCTACCTCGGCCAGCTACTGCTGAGCCTGCTGCTGGTCGTGGCGCTCATCTATGCCGTTAGCTATGCCCTGCGGCGCTGGAGCCCGGCCAGTCTGATGCGCCAACAGGACGGGCCCGCACGAGTGCTTCAGTCAGTGTCTCTGGGCAACGGCCACAGCCTGCATGTAGTGCAGATCGGCACCCGGACCCTGCTCGTGGGAACCGGCCAGGGCGCCGTGCGGACACTGGCCGAGTGGGGGGAAGAGACCTCAGCTCGACCGGAACCTGAGAAGGAGGGCGGGAGTGAGTAGGCAGGGAGGCCTGAGGAGCCCCGGTGTGAGGCTGGCGCTGCTGGGTGGCCTGGCGGGCCTGCTCAGTTCAGGCGCCCACGCCGCCGGTGGCGTGCAGGTGGCCCTCGGCGATGGCAACGACGCCTCGTACTTGCGCCTGCTGCTGCTGTTCGCCTCGGTGTCACTGGCTCCGGCCGTGCTGGCCGTACTCACCTCCTTTGCGCGGATCGCCGTGGTCCTGTACTTCTTGCGGGCCGGTCTGGGCTCTGCCGAGGTGATCCCGAACCCGGTGCTGATCGGCTTCGCGATTCTGCTGACGGCCTGCACCATGACCCCCACGTTGAGCGCCATCGGCAAGCAGGCAGCCGGCCCCTTTTTCGCCGGTCGCATCAGCCTCGCTCAGGCGGCACTCCAGGCCGAGAAGCCCCTGCGGGACCATCTGCAGCGCCGGGCCAGGCCCGAGGACCTGCGGTTGTTCAGCGATCTGGGCGCGCGCACCGTTCGCGGCTCTCAGCCCTCCCTGGCCACGCTGGCGGCCTCCTATGTCCTGGCGGAGTTGCGGACGGGTTTCGTGGTCGGCTCGCTATCTATCTGCCATTTCTGGTGATCGATCTGGTGGTCGCCGGGACGCTGGGGTCGCTGGGGCTGGTGTCCATGCCGCACACGGCGGTGGCCCTACCCTTCAAGGCTCTGCTGTTTGTGATGGTGGACGGCTGGCGCCTGCTGACCGAGGCGCTGCTCACGAGCCTGCGATGAGGAACCGGTGGGACCGACTGCGCACTGGGCTTCAGGGCGGGGGGAGAGTATAGGTGTCGCCGGTGAGAGTGACCGAGACGCGAACCCAGCCATCCAGGTTGTAGACCGTTGTCCAGTCGCCCTGGGCCAGGCCAACGCCCTGCAGCAACAGCAGGCGGCCACGTCCCGAAAACGCGCAACTGCCTGTGGGGCTGTAGTGCAGGTTCCCGGCGTACTGCTCGAAATAGTACACGGCGTGACCGGATCCGGTGGGAAGGTCAACATCGGCGTAGTCCAGCAGGCGAGTGCCAACGATCGGGTGTCCCACGCGGTCGAAGGGGGGCGCGAGCGGCATGGGGATCAGGGGAAGACTGGCCGTGTGGGCCTCGCCGGCCTGGGGCGGATTGTACAGATAGGGCAGGCGCGACGCAACATCGAGTAACGGCCCGCCACCGAGGCTGAGGGCAGTCAGGGTGTGCCGAGTCGAGCCGAGCGCTGGTGTGAGCTCGCTCCCGTAGTAGGCCTCGACGGCCCGCAAACCACCCGCCGAGGCGGAGAACAGCAGGTCCACCAGGGCGCGCTGGGCGAGGGTCAGGGGAAGATCGGGGCCCGGCAGGTCGGTCACGCTGTAAGTGGTGGACGCAACATAGCCCGGAATGGTGCGTCCGGCAACCACCACCGGCTGTGTGCGGGTAATGGCCCGAGTCATGGTACCGGAACCGGAAAAGCTTGCGTCCGCGGTTTCGACGCGGGTTTCCAGGCGGTACTCCCAGGTTGTGCCTGACGCGCTGGGGAAGTAGTCCCCGCTCAGGATCAGGGCGGCACCGTCACCGCCGCAGCCGGCGAGTACAGCGAGAAGCGGCAACAGCAGCACGGCGACAGCGCGCGACATTGGTCCTCACCTCGTCAGCAATGGCGGGCCGCGGGAAGACACCCAGGCCCCTGGCGGCGACCAGACCGGATTGTCGCACATTTGGCCCGGCGGGTCAACGACAAGTGGAGCCGCGGGCCGGGAGTTGCGCATGCACTGGGAGCAGGGAGTCCATCTGATACAGAGTGCCCTGGCGGTGGCGATGTGGTTGTCGCTACCGCTGCTTCTGGCCATCGTGGGGGCAGGACTGGTGGCCAGCCGCCTGCAGACGGCCATCGGAGTGCCGGACGCGGGGGCCACGCTGCCGGCGCGGCTGCTGGGCGCGGTGCTGGCTGTATTGGTAGCCGGCACCTGGATGCTGTCTTTCTCAGCCGATTACTGGACGGCGCTCTGGCGGCAAGCTGCGCAGATCGGTGCTGGCAGTCCCTGAGAGCCCACCCAGGAGGATGTCTGGCTCAGTTGGCCCAGACCTGGTTGAGTCAACTGCCGTTGTTTGGGCTGGTGCTGGCCCGCTGTGCGGGGGTGTTTGCTTTGGCGCCCCCCACCGGCTGGCGGCACTTCCCGCCGCTGCTGCGGCTGGGGCTGGCAACCGTTTTGGCATTGCCGCTGGCAGCGCTGCTGGCCCCGGAGGCTGCCACCCAGACCATGGCGCCCGTTGTCTACCTGGGTCTCCTGGTCAGCAACGCCCTGACCGGAGCGCTGCTGGGGGCGGGATTGTGGTTGCTGGTCCATTCATTCCGGACCGCAGGTCACCTGGTGGACACGTGGCTGGACGGGGCTGGTACGGCCGAGGGAGGGCCGCTAGCGAGCTTCTTGCCACTGACCGCCTTGCTGTTTTTCGTCCAACTGGATGGCCTGCGATGGCTGCTTGTTTTCCTGCGGCAGGGCTGTGAGGTCCTCCCCGTCACCACCAGCGTGTCGTGGGGCGCGGCTGCCGGTCCCTGGTTGGGTTGGCCGGCAGTCATGCTGGCCACAGCGCTGCGCGTCGCGGCACCCTTGCTGGTGGCTCTGATGCTGGCGAGCGCCATGGCCGCGAGTCTCGGGCGAGCGGTAGACCAGATGGCGGTGAGTCAGTTGGCACCTGGTCTGCGCTTCGTCGTGGTGCTGGTGGGACTGGGGTCGGTGGCGCCGCTGCTGGCCGGTCTTCTGCTGGGCGAGATGGATCGCTGGGCCGGTGAGCTGGGCCAGGCGCTGGACCAGCCTGTCTGGGGACCGTGACCCACACGGCGGACTCGACATGGCCGACCATGACCTGAAGCGGCACCCGCCGACCGAACGACGATTGGAGCGCATGCGGCAGTCCGGCGACCTGCCGCACAGCCCTGCGCTCACCGGGGCGGTGGCACTCGCTGCCGGGTCACTGGCGGCTCTGATGCTGGGCCCGACGCTGGTCGCTTGGCTGGGCGCCAGGATGGCACAGGACTTGCAGCAAGCAGCGGCAGGGGAAGCCGCAGCGGGGCGCCTTGCCGGCCTGCTGGCGGGGCACTTGGCCGTGGCCGTCGTGGTGACCGTTCTGGGCGGGGTTGTCGTGGCCGGAGGCGCGGTTCTCGGCCATGCTCTGCAGACTGGTTTTGGGCCAGGCGGCGCTGCGCGGGGGCACGGTCCGCAGCTACCCGGAGCGACCGCTGACGCTCGTGCGGCGAAGGCGCGGAAGGGTGCGGTGCTATCGCTGGAGCTGGTGCTAGGCCTGGCAGGCATGGGGCTGCTGGTGGCGCAGACTGCCCAGCGGCTGGCGGCGGCCAATGACTGGTGTGACGTCCTGCCAGCCCGGGAGGCCGGGGTACTGTGGTTGCGGTGGCTGGCCGTCCTCGGGGCGATGGGCCTGCTACAATGGGCTCGCGTGCGGGCCAGCTACTGGCGACGAGCGGCCATGTCGGACCGGGATCTGCGAGAAGAGGCCCGGGAGACCGCCGGACCCCCGCTGACGCGACAGCGGCGGCTGAACTTGCGAAACAGGACACGGCATGAGGCCTGACTGGCGCACAGAGATGCGGAGATGGGTACGGCGGCCCGAGCTGGTGGCAGCCACCGGGGTGCTGCTGGCGTTGCTGCTGGTGGTCCGCCCCCTGCCGGGACCATTACTGGACGTGCTGCTGGCGGCCAGCCTGGGCCTGTCGCTGGCGGTCTTGCTTCTGACGCTGTTTGCCGAACGCCCTGCGGAGTTCACGCCGCTCCCCGAGGTGCTGGTGCTGGCCAGTCTGGGACGGGTGGCGCTAGGCCTGGGGGTGGCGCGCACCATCCTGGCCACTGGTGAAGCGGGAGGGCTGGTGCGGGTGGTCGGGGAGCAGCTCACTGGCGGTGGTGCAGCGCTTGTGTCGGGTATTGCCGTGCTCGTGGTCCTGGCCCTGGCCAGCTTCCTGGTGGTGACAACCGGAGTGATGCGTCTGGCGGAGGTGTCCGCACGCTTCGCCCTGGATGCCCTGCCAGGACGCCAGATGGCCATAGACGCCGCACTGGCGGCGGGGCGCATGACACTTGATGAGGGACGCGAGGCGATTCAGCACCTCGAGGCGCAGAACGGCTTCCTGGGGGCCATGGACGGAGTCGCCCGATTCCTGCGCGGTGAGACCGTGGCAACCTTCGCCATCGTCAGCATCACCCCATTGGCGGCGTTGCTCAATGGCGGTATGGAGCGCCTGGCGGAGTGGGCGCAGACATATCTGCTGCTGGCGGCGGGGCATGGTGCGGTGATAGTGATCCCCGGCGTCCTGATGGGCGCAGCGGCCGCAGTTGTCCTGGCCCGCTCCGGACGCGACAGCCTTGCGCACCGCACGGACTGGTTTGCCTCCCCGGCGCTGCTCTTCGGCACGGCCGGTGTGCTGCTGGTTCTGGGGCTCATCCCGGCCGCCAGCAGTTGGCCCCTGCTGGTTACCGGCGGGCTCATTCTGGTTGCCGCCCTGGCCTCCCGGGGACATCGGGCAAAGGAGCGGGCTTTCGGGGTCGAGGAGCAGACGGCGGCCCAACTGCGGGTGCATCTGGGTCTGGGGCTCATCGGCCTGGTGGCCAATCAGGACCTTGTCGCCGACCTGGGTCGTGCGACGTCCGGCCTGGCTGACGAACTGGGCTTTGCGCTGCCGCCGCTGACGGTGACCGACCGTGGCGACCTTGGTCGCAACGAGTATCTCATCGAGGTGGGCGGAGATGAGCTGGGACGAGGTGAACTGCGGGTCGGCCAGCGGCTGATGGTGCTGCCTGGCGCCGCTGCGATGCCGGTGGACGGCCTGGAGGTGGTGCTACCTGACGGTCGGCGTGGCGCCTGGGTGGGGGCCGAAACGGCGCAACAGGCCGTGGGGACAGGGCACCAGATGCTGCGGCCGGGCCAGGTCCTGGCGCTGCATCTGGAGGTCTGCCTGCGAGCCCGCGCAGCGCAGCTCTTCGGCCTGCAGCAAGCCAGAGACCTGCTGGCGGCGCTGGAGGTGACGCACCCGGCGGTAGTGTCAGCCCTGGCGGCGGCTGGCGCTACTCCCGAGCTGCTGCGGGACGTGGGCCGCCTACTGCTGGCCGAGGGCATACCGCTGAACGAGCGTCTGTCGCTGGTGGAGGCCATTGCTTCGGCCGCCACCCGCCATCGTTGCGCCGAGACGGTTGCCGAGGCTGTGCGGGTATCGCTGCAGCGTACCATCACGCGGCTGGCGGCGCCGCACGGAGGGGCTGAGGTCATCACGCTGGACCCCGAGCTGGAAAGGGAACTACAGGAGGCCTGTGAGGCGGCCGGAGAGGGACCAGTCACGTTCCATCCTGAGCGCGCCCAGGCCTGGCATGCGACGCTTCGCACCCTCGGCCAGCGGCACGCTGTGCCCGGCCGGCGGGTGGTGCTGTATTGCTCCCGTCCAGGCCGGCGTGCAGTGGGCCAGCTCATCCGGGAAGCAGAGGCCGCCCTGTTGGCTGTCTGTCACGAGGAGTTGCACCCGCTCACAGTGATCGAGGCCAAGTACCGGCTTGAGGCGCGAGAATTGCAGGCGGCGCACGTGCTGGCCAGAGACGGGGAGTGATCACGCTGAACGCTTACGCTGGCCAAGCCCTGGGACGTGCCTGGTGTACGACCCCCGCGGAGCGCGAACGTGTCATCCGGGAGAACGTGCATATCGTGCGCTACGTGGTCGGGCGAATCACCGGTCATTTGCCCAGTTCTGTGGACCGCGAGGACCTCAACAGCGCTGGCATCCTGGGACTGATCAAGGCTGTGGATCGTTTCGATCCAAACCGGGGGGTCAAGTTTGAGACCTATGCCACGACGGTAGTCAGGGGGGAGGTGATGGAGTCGCTAAGGGCCCGCGACTGGGCTCCACGGAGCATGCGGCGGCGGCTGCGGCAACTGGCCGAGACAATCTCCCAACTGGAGAGCCGGCTGCTGCGGGCGCCAGAGGAGGAGGAGATAGCGGCGGAGATGGAGATGAGCCTGGACGACTACCACCGCTTCCTCGCTGCCGCCAGCGTCGCCACGGTCAGTTCGATGGAGGAGCTCCTTGTCGGCGACGAGCCGACCGAAGTCTTCGACGATCTGCCCGGATGTGACTCGGAGGACTATGCCGATCCCCTGACCGTTGTGGAGAAGCGGGAGCTGCGGGAGATGGTGGCACGGGCGGTGGCCGCGCTGCCGGAGCGCGAGCGGTCGGTCATCAGCCTGTATTACGAACAGGAGCTGACGCTTAAGGAGATCGGCGAGATCATGGGGGTAACGGAGTCCCGGGTATGCCAGATCCATACGCAAGCGACAGCTCGGCTGCGGGCGTCGGTGCAGCGGGAACTCCGATTGGGCTGACAGTCGTTTACCCCTCGACAGAAAAGGGCAGAGGGCATGGTTCCGCGTCGAGCGGCGCGGACCCGGAAAAGGTCCTTCAGTTTTGCACTCTCTTCTGATATAATGCGGCGTCGTGCCGCCCCGCGTGTTTCCCGCGGTACCGAAAGGAGCCGATCTTTTGCGCATCCATCTGCGTGCTATGCCAGCGTGCCTGCTGGCAGTGTCTGTGCTGCTGGGGGCCGCGGGCTGCGGCAAGCAACCGGTAGCTATCGTCAACGGCGCCAAGATCACGAGACAGGAGTTTACGGAGCGTCTGGAGCAAGCGGCAGGCGAACAGGTCCTGCAAGACCTGATCGTCCGGCGCCTGCTGGAGGATGCCTTTGCGCAATCCGGATTGGCGCTTGCTCCCGAGGAGGTGGCGGCGGAGGTCGAGAAGCTCAAGAAGCAGGCTCCCAGCGAGGAGGAATGGCAGCGGTTCCTGACCCAGCAAGGCCTGGACGAGGCCAAGCTGGCGCAGGAGGTCGGCTTCCGCATGAAGCTGATGAAGCTGTCACAGAAGGGGCTCAATCCCACTGAACAGGACCTCAAGAAGGAGTTTGAGCGCTACCGGGAAGACTTCGACCGCCCGGCCACGGTAGTGCTGTCGGAGATCGTGGTCAGCAGCAAGGCAGAGGCCGACAAGGTCCGCGCTGAGCTGAAGTCGCCCAAGGCCAACTTCCAGGCCCTGGCTCGCCAGTATTCGATTTCCGCCATGACCCGGGAGCGCGGCGGCCGCCGGGGCGAGGAGCCCATCGAGCAAGTGATGCCCGAAGCGCTGCGCCCGGTCGTCGCTCGCCTGGCGCCGGGCGAGGTGAGTTCGCCGATCAAGGTTGACGAGAACTGGTACATCATCCGGGTGGAAGAGAAGAAGGCAGCGCAGAAGGCGGATTACGCCAAAGTGAAGGACATGGTGCGGCAGCACTACATGGATACCCACGGCAAGTCGCCCCAGGATATCCTGGCGGAGTTGCGCAAGACCGCCAAGGTCAGCATCCTGGACCCCCGCTACCAGCGCCTCGGCGAAGCATTCAACCCGCCGCAGCAACTACCGACGTTCGGCAGTGGCGAGAAGAAGGCTGAGGGTAAGGCGCCGGCTGAGCAGCCAGCTACCAAGGCGCCCGCGGCTCCAGCCACCGGTCAATGAGTCACCGGCCGAGGCCTCCAGCCGATCGCAGTCTAACCGAGGCGACCGCCCGTTTGGGCGGTCGCCGATGGTGATAGAGGATGAGCGAGTTCGAGCGTCTCGTGGCGATCATGGCGCGTCTGCGGGGACCGGAGGGCTGTCCCTGGGACGCCCAGCAGACGCACACAACCCTGCGACAGTACATGCTGGAGGAAGTCTACGAGGTTCTGGAGGCGCTCGAAGAGGGGGACATGGACCGGTTGTGCGGAGAGCTGGGTGACCTGTTGCTGCAGATCGTGTTTCAGGCGCAACTAGCCAGCGAGGAACAGCACTTCGATATCGAAGACGTCTGCCGCAAGATCAGCGACAAGCTCGAGTACCGCCACCCCCACGTGTTCGGGACGGTGCAGGTCAAGGATGCCGAAGAGGTCCTGAGCAACTGGGAGCAACTGAAAAACCGCGAGACCGAACACGGCGAGCGGCAGTCGGCTCTTGATGGAGTGCCGCGAGCCCTGCCGGCGCTGCAGGAAGCGGCTGAGTTGCAGAAGAAGGCGGCGCGGGTAGGCTTTGACTGGCCGGAGATCACGGGACCGCTGCAGAAAGTCCGTGAGGAGCTGGACGAGTTGCTTACCGCCTCGGGGCAGCGGGATGTGGAGGCGGAGTTCGGGGACCTGCTATTTGCCATCGTCAACTGCGCGCGATTCATGAAGGTGGATCCGGAGAGTGCTCTGCGGGCGGCCAACGCACGCTTTGCGCGGCGCTTCCGGCGTGTGGAGGCGGAAGCGCAGGCCCAGGGCCGCAAGCTTAGCGACATGGTCCTGGCGGAGATGGACGAGCTCTGGGAGCAGGCCAAGGCGGAGGAGCGGGGCGATGCGCGTGGATAAGTGGCTGGTCAACACGGGGCTTGTGCCCCGGCGAACCAGGGCGCAGCAGGCCTGCGACGAAGGACTAGTCAAGCTGGACGGCAAGCGGGCTAAGCCCAGTGCCGAGGTGCGGGTGGGGCAGAAGGTGGAGCTCAGCCTGGGCCTGCGGGTCAGCGTCTACGAGGTCCTCGCTGTGCCCGAGCGGCCGGTGCCGCGAGATCGGCGCGACGAGTGCCGGCGCCTGGTCAGCGAAGAACGGGTGGAGCTCGACGACTGAGCACCCCGGTCGGGCGTCAGGATCACCAACAACGGGAAACGCACGCGTGTGTGTGAATATGGGAGGTCACGATGGGTAAGTACAAGCCGGTCTATATGTTTACCGAGGACGCCAACGCCTTGGCGGCGGAGCTCAAGAAGGACGGCGAGGCGCTGAAGAACCTGCTCGGCGGCAAGGGCGCCAACCTCAACATCATGATGTCGGCGGGGCTGCCGGTGCCGCCGGGGTTCACGGTTACCACGGAGCAGTGCATCGAGTTCATGAAGGCCGGGCAGAAGATGCCCGCTGGACTGGACAAGGAGATCGACAAGTGCGTCGCCGAGCTGGAGAAGCAGGCCGGCAAGAAGTTCGGTGACCCCAATAACCCCTTGCTGGTGTCGGTGCGGTCCGGGGCGCGCGACTCCATGCCGGG
>JABLXH010000157.1 GCA_013178155.1 Armatimonadota bacterium
TCAGTCATCGGGCGAGAGGCGAACCCGGTCGGCGTGTCCCGTGCGCAGGACCTCGACGAGCCGGCTGCGGTGTGAACCCACGTCCCGGACCGGGGTGACCCGCGCGTCGTCACCCTTGCTGCTGAGAGCCAGCATGCCCGCGGCAATGAGGCTGTCGTAGGCGCGATTGTTGTTGGCCGTCAGGCCGGGTGACAGGTCCACGCCGCCAGCGGGCTGCAGGCCCGTGTGACAACTCAGGCAGTTGCGGTCCAGGACGGGCTGGATGTCGCGCAGGAAGCTGAGCGGGCGGTCGCCCCAGGGTGGCGGTTGCGGGCGGGAGGCAGGGCGGCGTACAGCCAGAGGCGTGCCCCGGGGCAGGCGCGGGGCCACGGCGCGGGTCTCGTGGCAGCCGGTGCAGCTTCGCGTCTCGCCGGGCTGGAAGCTAACATAGCTGCGCATACGCCGCAGCTCCATGCCGTTTTCGTCAAGGGCCTGGAAGTAGACCGCGGTGTCGGCCGGCACCCGGAAGTGCGCAGAGCCGTCGTCCTCGACCGGGACTGTGCCCACGATACGCACTGGCGTCCAGTTGACCCCCGTGGCCTTGGCATCCGGCTCGTAGCGCTGCCCGCCGACCTCATTGTCGTAGGGCCAGGGCACCGGCTCGGCGATGCGCAGGTAGCGCACCAGCCCGGGCGTGAACTCCGGCACGCCTTCGGTCACATCGGTCAGAATGCAGGTAGCCTCGCTCTCGGCAGGGTTCAGGGCGCTGGCGACGACAGGCGGCCGGGGGCGAGGGCGCAGGGGGATGGGCATCACGGAGGAGATGCTTGGGTCGCGGTACAGAAGCTCCCGCCCGCCGTAGAGGTCCATCAGATAGAGACCATAGCCCGTCTCGTCCTGCATGGCGCCATCGCAGTAGGCTGCCAGGAACGTTGTCGGCGACAGCGGGTAGGGGTCCATGTACCAGCCCTGGCCCGGCGGCACCCGCCAACCAGGGACACTGGGCGGCGGCGCCAGGCCCCCCAGCTCCGGCCAGGTGTCCGGACCAGTGAGCCGGATCACCGAGGCGGGGTCATTCATCCCGACACGACGGTCCACCAGCACGACTTGCCCGGCCGCCAGCGTGTGGTGGCCGGTCGCAATGGCCATCACCAGGTCGCTGCCGGGAACCGAACGCGGAACGGTCAGTGTCAGCGGGTAGTTGAAGTGCTGCTTGTCCAGATTGTCGGCCTGGGCGCCATCGGGGCGGATGACCCACAACGGATGCGGGAACATCAGCCCACGCTCGTGGTACTCCCAGTGCGAGTAGGCCACGGACCCGTCGGCCAGGACCCGGGGGTACCAGTCACCATCCTTGGTCACCGACAGGCGTTTCAGCCCCGTGCCGTCGCGCCGAATGGTGTAGAGGTTGGTTGTCGGCTCGTCTTTGTCATACTCGTTGCACTGCAGCGAGAAGCCGCAGCGCTCCGACTCGAAGGCAATGTCACCGTTGGGCAAGTAGCATGGATTGAGATCGCTCCACTGTTCGCTGGTGATCTGGCGCAGCTCGGTTCCGTCCGCCCGCATCTCATAGAGGTGCAGCAGATCCAGTGTGCGATGAAAGTCGTAGGTGTTCTGTCGAACGGTCCACCCTTCCGGCGGCTCCACACTACGGGCGCGGGTATAGGCGAAGACGATGTGTCCGGCGTCAAAGTCCAGGTCAATGCCGTGCACGTTGCCCGGGCCCAGCCGCCCCGCCAGGAGGGGCGTCAGGCGCGGCTCTTCACCCGGGCGGAAGCCCTCGAGGATGAAGATGTCCCCGCCCGGCCGCGAGCCCCAGGCGTGGTGGTTCACGTTGATGTCGGCGTAGCTTTGTTGCGTGAAGCGCTTCACGAACAGCAGGCGTGAGAAGTCCAGGGCTGGGTTGCAGAAGGCCAGTTCGCGCAGCGCCTGCTGCTGCTCGCGTCGCACGCCCAACCAGTCAGCCACGTTGGTGGGTTCGGCCTGCAGGGCGCGCATGCGGTCCTCAAGACCTTCCAGCACGCGTCGCAGTGTCGCTATCTTTGCCGTGACGACCCCCGCAGCGGCGAAGTCACGCTGCAGGCTCCGCCCCCGCTGGAAGCCCTCCGTCATGGCCCGGACCAGTCGCTTCATGATGTGGGGGGCCGCCTGTTGACTGTCACGCCACAGCCCCCACCGGACGCCGGCGGCCAGGTCCTGCCGCGCCCATTCGCGATCGAGCATCTCGGCCAGAGTCGCGGGCTGCGCACCGGCTACGCGGAACTCGCCATCGGGCAGCCCCTCCTCGCGCCAGCCGACCAGGGCGTCCGGCTGGTCGAAGGTCACCACACGGTCGCCGACAGGTACCCGGTCGCAGCCGAGCCAGGCCCAGCCTCCGGCGTCGTTGCGGTCCACCGCGCGGAAGAAGACCTTGCGTCCCACCAGGTCAGCGGTGTCCCACGTTACTGGCACCATGGTGTTGCCGACCACAGGCGGAGCGCGGCGCAGGATGCGCTGGGTCTCGGCGTCCACCAACTGGAAGCTGTTCAGCCCCAGATCCCCGGTCGGGCTGTCGGCGCCCATGACCAGGAAGGTGTACTGGGGTGTCGTCAGGGTGAAGACCGGTGACCGCACCGCGCCGACGCCGGTCTCTCCGGCCTTGAGCGAGGACAGGTACGGCGCACACGGCCGTCCCTCGCCGTTGGTGGTCATGACGCCCCACGTGCTGGCCTGTCGCTCTTCCTCGATGGCGTACTCATCGGCGGCGCTGGGGCAACGCAGCCAGGTGGCCGTGTCCACCCCTGGCGGCTGTTGCTCCTCGAACCATCCCGGCGGCAGCTTGCCCGGCTCCAGGTCCCCCAGCAGCACCCGGTCTCCGACGCGCAGGTTGCTCCACCCGATCCACGCGAAGGCCGTGTCCGCCAGGCCATCCACCGCGCGGAAGTACACGCGGCGACCGATAAGCTCAACCACATCCCATTTCACCGGGGTCATGGCATCGGTGCCCGGCGGGGGCACGCGGCGCAGGGCGAGGCCCGTTTCGGCGTCGCAGAGCGCGAACCAGTTCACGAAGTGGCGCTGTCCGGGCCAGCCGTCGGCGCCGCACATGGTGAAGGTGATGGTGTCGGAGTCCAACACGAAGGTCTCGGAGCGGACAGCGCCAACCCCCATCTCCCATTGCCCCAGTGATGACAGGTAGGGCGGCACCTCACGGTTGGCGCCGTCGCGCACCATCACGTCCCAGGTGCCGGCGTGGGCCACCGCCGACGCCAACAGCGCAATCCAGCAGGGAATAGCGGCGTTTCGGTGCATCGGTTCACTCCGGTAGGCTGGCCTGTAGGCCTGGCTGGCTGACACCGGACTGCACGGGCGCCAGCCTGTGACCCCGAACATGGGCGGGACGGGCGCCCGTTGCCCCTCCCTCACCTTCTTCCCTCCCAGGCTAGCGACACCTTCCGCCGGTGGCATGCCTGCCAGTGATGCCCCGACGCAGGAATCACCGGCCTGCATACGCAACTCTAGGATGGCAGCTAACCGAGTGAAGGAGCCCCACCATGCGCGCCGGCTTTGCTGACCTGGACATCACCCCCGCCCCAGGGGAGGAGCTGACGGGCTACGGCTACTACCTCGGCCGTCGGGCCACGGGCACCCTGGACCCACTCCATGCTCGCGCCCTGGCCCTGGAGGAGGGCGGGGCGGCGGCCGTCGTCGTGCAGTTGGACCTGATCGGGCTGACAAAGGAGTTCGTGGCTGATGTGCGCATGGAGATGGCCGACACGGCGGGGCTGCCGCCCGAGAACCTGCTGCTCCACTGCACCCATACCCATTCCGGCCCCGCCATTGTGCCCGTGGAAGGCTGTGGCCGGCCTTCCGAGGAGTTTCCGCTCGCTCTGCGGGAGCAGGTGCTGACAGTCATCCGACGGGCTTTGGACGACCTGAGACCGGTCCGCGGAACCAGCCGCTTTGCCCTTGACTGGCCCGACGGCTTCGCCTGGAACCGCATCGGTGGTCCTGACTTGGACACCCATGTCCGCGGCGTGCGGATTGAGGTGGAAGGGTCGCTGCCGATTGCGGTCCTGTCGTACTCCTGTCATCCCGTGACTCTCGGGGTCAACAGGCAGTACTCGGCTGACTACTGCGGAGCCGTGCTGCAGGAGTTCAGCGTCTACGGCACGCGGGCGCTGTTCCTGAACGGCTGCTGTGGTGACGTGGACCCCATCTCCAATGCCTATGCCTGGGGCTCCGGGACGCGCGAGACCCTGCTTATCTATGGTCGCGATCTGGCACAGGTAGCGCGACAGGGCATGGCGCAGGCCACAACATGGACACCGGGCGCCATCCGCGGTGTCTCTCGCGGCATCATTCTGGAGACCGAACCGATGGGTCTGAGCGAGCTGACCGACGCCCTGGAACGACTGCGGCAGACGCCGGTGGATGATCGGACCGGTCCTCAGCGCGTGGACATCGCCTGGCACGAGGCGATGATCCGGCGGCACAAGGAAGGCACTCTGACCGAGGCGGCCACGGCGGAGATCCAGGCCATCGCCTGCGGCGACGTCGTCTTTGTCGGGTGCTCGGCTGAGACCTTCACGCGCCTGGGCCAGATCATCCGGGAGTCCGCTCCCCACCATCACCTGCTGATCGCCGCCACCAGCAACGGTGTCCTGGGCTACATCGGCACCGAGGATGACGTCCGCAACCGCGGCTACGCCTCGCTGACCTCATGCAAGATCTACGGCATGGCCCTGCCGGTGCCGGGAGCGGGGGAGAAATGGGCCAGGGCAGGAGCGCGGGTGGTGGCCGAGGCCATCGGGTAGCAGACGCACAGAGTGCTGGACCGCACCATCCACGGCCAGCGGGTCTGGTCGTGGCATCCGCTGACGCCTGGCAAGCAGGAGGACCCCATGGCGCTACGCTGCCGGCTGACCCTCGCCGCGCTGGGAACTCTCATCGCCTGGACGGCCTGGGCCCAGGAGAGAGCCATCTACCAGGACCCGCAGGCCCCGCTGAAAGCCGGGTCGAGGACCTGCTGGGGCGGCTGACACTGGAGGAGAAGCTGGAGTTACTGGGGGGGACGGGCTTCGCCACCAAGGCGATCGAGCGCGTGGGGCTGCCGGCCATGGGCATGTGCGACGGACCCATCGGCGTCCGCGGCGGCGGTCCGGGTACTGACGGGCCGGCTACCGTGTTCCCCTGCGGTATCGCCATGGCCGCGACCTGGGACCCGGCCATCGTCGAGCGCATCGGGGCGGCCATCGGGCGTGAAGTGCAGCACAAGGGCCCCGGCTCCCAGGTCATTCTCGGCCCCTGCGTCAACATCCACCGGACCCCTCTGGGCGGGCGCAACGGTGAGAGCTTCAGCGAGGACCCCTACCTGGCCGCGCGCATGGCTGCCGCCTACGTCCGGGGTGTGCAGAGCACCGGCGCGGCAGCCTGCGTCAAGCACTATGCGGTCAACAACCAGGAGTGGGAGCGCACCAGCATCAACGTCCGGGTCAGCGAGCGGGCCCTGCGGGAGATCTATCTGCCGGCCTTCCAGGCCGCCGTCCAGGAAGCGGGAGCCTGGTGCGTGATGAACGCCTACAATCGGGTGAACGGGCCGCACTGCTCGGCTCACCCGTACCTGCTGACAGAAGTGCTGAAGCGCGAGTGGGGCTTTGACGGTTGCGTCATGACCGACTGGGGCGCGGCCCACAACACCCTCGGCGTGGCCACCGGTGGCACCGACCTGGAGATGCCCACGGGGGCCTTCATGAACCCCGAGCGTCTCCGGCCACTGATCGAGCAGGGCAAGGTGGCGCCGGCTCTGATTAACGACAAGGTGCGACGCATCCTGCGCACGGTCATCCGCGTGGGCCTGCTGGATGGGCCGAAGACGGTAGACAACAGTATCGTGAACTGCGCCGAACACCGCGCGCTGGTGCGGGAGGCAGGGGCGCGGGCCATCGTCCTGCTGAAGAACGAAGGGAACGTGCTCCCCCTGGACGCGGCGCGGCTGAGATCCGTCGCGGTCATTGGTCCGAACGCTGCCGAGAACCGCCTGGGTATGGGCGGCAGCGGCTACGTCACTGCCTTCAAGAGCGTCAGCGTGCTGGACGCCTTGCGAGAGCGTTTGGGCGACCGGGTCACCATCCGCTACGCCAAGGGGGCCGACATGGGTGACGAGGCCTTGCCGCCTATGCCACCCGGCCTGCTGACTGTTGAGGGGCAACCCGGACTGCGGGGCGAGTACTTCGCTAACCGCGACCTCCAGGGCGAGCCGGCTGTCGCCCGGACTGATCCCGAACTGAACTTCCGCTGGGGCGGCCAACCCGCCGCGGAGGGCCTGCCAGCCACCGGCTGGTCGGCACGCTGGACCGCCACTCTGACCCCGGAAGTGAGTGGGGAGTACCGGCTGGGCGTGACCAGTGACGACGGTTCGCGGCTGTGGCTGGATAACAAGCTGCTGGTGGACAACTGGCGGGACCATGCCATGGAGTCAAAGGTGGCTCGAGTGTCGCTGGAGGCGGGGCGGGCCTACCAGCTCCGGGTGGAGTTCTACCAGAACGCCGGAGACAGTGGGATCGTCCTGGGCTGGCGAGCGCCCGGAGTTGCGGGCGAGGAGGACCCACAGATCGCCGAGGCGGTGGCTGCGGCGCGCGAATCCGAAGTGGCCGTGGTCCTGGTGGGCATCTCAAGCCAGTATGAGTCGGAGGGGCGGGACCGCGACAACCTCGAACTGCCCGGGCTGCAGAACGCGCTGGTGAAGGCCGTGGCCGCGGCCAACCCCAGGACGGTCGTGGTGCTGACCAATGGCACGCCGTTGCTCATGGGGCAGTGGCTGGAGCAGGTCCCGGCAGTTCTTGAGGCGTGGTACCTGGGCGAACAGGGCGGCCACAGCATTGCCGACGTGCTGCTGGGTGAGGTGAACCCCTCCGGTAGACTGCCGGACACTCTCGCCGCCCGGCGCGAGGACTATCCGGACTTCGGCAACTACCCCGGCGGCGGGGGGCAGGTCGAATACGCCGAGGGTATCTATGTGGGCTACCGGCACTTCGACAGGGCGGGCATCACGCCTGCCTTCCCCTTCGGGCACGGGCTGTCATACACGAGCTTCACCTACAGCAGTCTCCGCGTAAGCCCGGCGGTCCTGGCCGCCGACGGCGTGACCACGGTCACGCTTGAGGTTCGCAACACCGGCCAACGCGCCGGGGAGGAAGTGGTGCAGCTCTACATCCACGACCCTGCGCCGAAAAGGGGCAAGCCGGTGCGGGAGCTGAAACGTTTTGCTCGCGTGTCTTTGCAGCCCGGCCAGCAGAAGACGGTCAGCTTCACCCTCAACGCCGAGGCGCTGGCATACTGTGATGCGCCTGGGCGGCAATGGCGGGCCGACGCCGGGACCTATGAGGTGCAGATCGGGTCCTCGTCGCGGGACATCAGGCTGCGTGCTGAGTTGCGCCTGGGGGACACCTGGACCCGGCCTGTGCCGGGCATGGGTAACTGGCGTGATGACACCCTGGCGCTGGGGCGCGACCTGGCCCAGGGCCGGCCAGTGCGGGTCTCGTCCGTCGAAAAGCAGGACACACTGCCCGAGTTCGCGGTGGACGGCAACGGCAGCACGCGCTGGTCCTCGGCCTTCAGCGACCCCCAGTGGATCAGCGTGGACCTCGGTGCAGTGAAGCAGGTGAACCGTGTGCTGCTGCGCTGGGAGACAGCCTTTGCGACCCATTACACCATCGAGGTCTCGCTGGACGAGAACGCATGGCGTCAGGTGTACGCCACCGACAGCGGCATGGGCGATGAGGAGATTATCAGCTTCGAGCCCGTGGCCGCCCGCTATATCCGCCTGACGGGACAGCGGCGCGGTACCCAGTACGGCTACTCGCTGTGGACCTTCGGTGTGTACGGGCCCGGGCAGTAGGCAGACGGAACCCACGCGCGGCGGACTACTGAACACGTCGGTACAGAAAGACCTTGGCGCCAGGTTGCGTTTCCACCGCTACCCGCAGGCCGACGTCCGCCAACTCGCTGCCCTGCGCTTCCGTCTCGCCCGCATCCAGGTCACGGATGACGTAGGTCGCCGCCGGGTCCAGACCCCGCAGCCGCAGCCGCCCCACCTCATAGATGCTCTCCGCCCGCCGGAACACCTGAACCACACCCGCCTCCTCTTCCGGACGGTCGAACTGCCAGGCCATCCAGTCATCGGGTCGCAGGCTGTAGCCGGTCAGCGGGTAGTAGTCGCCCAGCAGCAGGTACGGCGCTACTTCCCGCCACTGCGCGACCAGTTCGCGAATGCTCTCGTAGTCGAGGTCTTCGCGGCGCACGTCGTAGCAAGCCGTCATGTGGGGGCACATGACGCTGCGGAAGTAATACGGATCACTGGAGTTCACGCCCGTACCCCAGAAGGGGTACCAGAACGCGATACCATAGGTGTGGCCCTGTTGAGAGACCGGCTCCAGCAGCCAGTCGCTGCGCAGCAGCGGGACCGCGCGGCGGAGGGTCTCCAGGTCATTGCGGCGGCCGCCGCTGGCGCAGGAGTCGATGAGCATGTCCGGGTGGCGACGGCGCAGCTCATCCCAATAGGCCAGGTAGCCCTCGACATGACGGATCTCGGTGACGCCCTGGCGGTCTTCGGCGTCATGGGCACGCCAATAGGGCAGGGGGTCCATGTTGAAATCCTGCCGGTACAGGTCAATGCCCTGGGAGTTCAGCAAGCCGTCCACGTGCTCGATGAGCCACTGGCGCGCCTCCGGATTGCCCAGGTCGAGCAGACGGGTGTCGTTGCCGATGTCCAGTAGCCACTGCGGGCGCTCATCCCACAGCCAGGTGTCCGGGGTGACGCGTTCGGGCTCAAACCAGACCAGTGTCTTGACGCCCAGTTGCCGGGCGTGGTCAGAGATGGACCGCAGGCCGCCGGGGAAGCGCTTCAGATCCACCTCCCAGGTGCCCGTCTGGGGCCAGCCGCGTTCGTTGGGGTACCAACCGGCATCCATCCACCAGTAGTCCAGCTTGATCCCCTCGGCGGCGTAGTGGTCCACAAACAGCTTCTGGTTGGCGTCATTGGCGTTGATCATCTCGCCGAACTGGTGGGAGCTGCAGGCGGCCAGTTGCGGCGCCGGGAGCTTGCCACCGGGGCGCGGCAGGTTGTGGGCTACCATCCAGCGCCGCCACAGGTTCTGGCCGCGAATCCAGTCGCCCTTCCAGAACAGCATCGCCACCAGTGGTGTGCGGATCTCCTCACCGGGGTGCAGGCGCAGGTGGGTCAACTCCTGCCCGGCGATGACCCGCAGGCCTGTGGCTGCGTCGCGGGTGAAGCTCGCCGCCCACTGTCCCGGCCAGCCCAGTCCCAGGATGACGCCCTCGCTGCTGGGCTGCTCCAGGTTGAAGTAGCACAGGTCGGAGTTCGTCGGCCGACCACCCGCGGCGGCCACGGTCTTGGCGACGTTCGGGCCGAGCTCTGTCAGGTGCGGCTCGTAGTCCTCGGGCGAGTAGGGCGTGCCCGTGAAGTGGTGCAGGCGCCATTCGCAGCCCGGCGCCGGCGGAAAGGCCCAGCGCTGGGTGGTCCAGTCCAGAGCCTGGATGGCCTCGATCAGTGGAGTATCCGCAGGGCCAGTGTTCCTCAGGTAGACCGTCCACTCGACCACCGGGAAGTCGTGGTACTCGATGGCCACGCAGCGCACCTGCAGACCCGTCACCGGGTCGGCGCAGGTAAGCGTATGCTGGGTACGGGCGTCGTCCAGGGCCGTAGCCTCCCGCTGCAGCGCCCAGTTCGGCAGGAGTTCGCCGGATGGCTTCCCGTCATAGATGAAGGAGAAGGGCGGCGCCGGGTCGGGCGGAAGACGGCGGGCATCCACGATGGGCAGGTCGGCGAGCCACAGAGACCCGCTGGCGGTCGTGACACGGGCCTCGGCCCAGTCCGCCTGGTCGCAGGCGATGCCGTCACCCGCGTCCTCGACTCGCAGCGTGAACTCTCTTACCTCCCCCAGCGGCACGGAGACGGGCACGGGCTCCATCCCCTCATGCCGCACTGGCGACCGGAAGACCTCGCGCCCGTCGGCCTCGACCACGAAAACCACACTGCCGCGGCCACCGCTGGTCTGCTCGTTGCTGTCCACACCCGCCAGGGCCTCAAAGCGCGTGGCAGGCTCGGGCAGGCGGACAACGACCCGGCTCTGGGCATGGGTGAAGACCCCCTGGCGGAACTCGCGGCGGCCCAGGCGCAGCGGTGCGCCCTGGCGGCCGTTGGGCTGCACGACGTCGTTGTTGGCCTCGACCACCAGGCAGCTCTCGGGCACCGGCGGCGTCTGTCCGAGCAGCTTGGCAGCCACCCAGCCCCGCGCCTCCTGGCGCTCGGCGGGGCTCATCGTCACGGCGTGGGACAGCGTGGGCAGACCCATCAGACACACCACCCAGTAAGGCGTTAGCAGCGGGCGAAACATGACGCACGCCCCTCTCAGCGCGAACCGCCCCAGACCAGGTAACGCTCGCGGACCTGCTCCGCCGACAGCGCCCCATCATAGATGCGTACCTCGTCCAACAGCCCCCCGAAGTTGCCGCCATGGCAGCTCGGATACTCGAAGTTGCCGATCATCACCGGATAGGGGTTCGGGTTCGGAGACCCGGTGCGCTCTGCCTCGGCCTGTAGCTCCCCATTCAGGTAGAGCCGCAGCCTGGCGCCGTCCCAGGTGGCGACGACGTGGCTCCATCGGTCCAACGGGGGTGGGGCTGGCGACGAGACTCGCGGCTCCCAGGTCACGGCAGGGCTGCCTACATGGACAAAGAAGGAAAGCCGCCCCCCCTCGGACAGCTTGTCCATCCGCAGCAGGTACTCGTCGTTCTTGGCGATGATGATGCGCGATTGCTCGTCGGCCACCGTCGGGAAGATCCAGGCTTCGAGGGTGAGTTGCGAACCCAGATTCAGCCAGGGCCGCCGCGGCACGCGCACGGCCGCCTCAGGGTCGGCGAAGGAGATCGCGGTCCCGTGCTTGCCGGGTACCCAGACGACGCGGCGGACTACAGCGTGCCGCTGGTGAACCGAGGCATCGAGCGCGCGACGCCCGTCGCCCTCGTCGAAGGCAAAAACCGCCACCGGCTCCTGGGCGCTCGCCGCACCGGCCAGCAAGAGCAGACCGACGAGAGTCCCGTGTCGCACCATAGCCACTCCCTCCTCAGCTCAGGGCTTGCGCAGGACCATCCACCACTGGCGGTCGAGGCCCGGTGGGGTAACTTCCTCCAGGGGCACGGACAGGCCCAGGGCCACCTCTCGCGCCAGGGGAATCATGGCATTGAAGAGGTCGCCGGGAAACCAGTCCAGGGTCAAGTGATAGGCCCAGGTCCAGTGGTCAAAGCAGAGCGTGCCCCCTGGACGCACCACACGAGCCGCTTCCTCCAGGATGCGCCGCAACTCCGGCAGGCCGACCGAGGCCAGGCCGTCGGCGGCGTGCTGCTCCCCCAGCCACTCGATCATCATCTGCTCATTGGGCCACCAGTCTATGTCGCGGGTGTCGTAGCCGTGACGCGCGGCCACGGCGGTCTGCAGGATGTCGTTGACCGCATGGTGGAAACAGACACAGTCGAAGCTTGCCTCGGCGAAGTGCTCGGCCAGGTTCTGGGCGTCGTCGGGGATGATCCGCCACTGCAACGACAGCCCGCGCAGGCGAGCCTCCAACTCCGCCGCCAGCCTCTGGTTGAGGTTCACCGTGACATAGCTGGCCTGCGACCCGAAGAGCGCATCCAGCGCCACCACCACCGGATCGCTGCTCCCAGCGCACAGCTCCAGCACCTGCGGCGCAGCGGGCAGGTCCAGGCTCTCCAGCAGCAGCGTCCACTGCGCCGCCAGCAGCCGCGCTCCGAGGGCCCTCCCTGCCGGTGAGACCTCAGCAGCCTGGGGTCGGGCCAGCACTTGCTTTGCGCCAGCGTGCAGTTCCGCCGGCGTGAAGTGCTCCAGCCCCTGTCTGTCGCCGAAGCGCTGGCTCACGCGGCCGCCGACTGCCTCGGCCATGAGCTGCTCTTGAGTCCACATGAGTTTCGCTCCTGTCCCGCGGTGACGAAGGGAGGTTCTCCATCCTGCACCATGGGTCCTGCCGGGGAGGAAGCCCCGGCCGCCCCAGCGAACGAGAGCCGGGAAAACGAGTCGTTCTCACGCGGGAGGCCAGCTATGCGCGTCTGTCTGATCGGCGGTACGGGCAACATCAGCACCAGCATCACGCGGCTGCTGCTGGAGATGGGGCATGAGGTGGCAGTCTTCAACCGGGGCCAGACTCCAGGGCTACCCGCAGGCGCCCGTGCCATTCAGGGCGACCGCCAGGACCGCGCGGCCTTCGAGGCCCGGCTGCAGGATGAGCGCTTCGACTGGGTCATTGACATGATCTGCTACACAGCCGAGGACGCTCGCAGCACCCTCCGCGCCTGCAAGGGCGTGAAGCATCTGATCCACTGCTCGACGGTCTGCACCTACGGCGTGGACTACGACTGGCTCCCCGTCAGCGAGGACCACCCCCTGCGGCCCATCAGCGACTACGGCCGCAACAAGGTGGCCGCCGATGACGTCTTCCTCGCGGCCTACCATGACCACGGCTTCCCGGTCACCATCATCAAGCCCTCGACGACCGTGGGCCCCCGATGGCCCGTGATGCGACAGGTGGACGGCACGGCCAATCCCGCCTGGGTGGACCGCGTCCGCCAGGGTAAGCCGATCGTGGTGTGCGGCGACGGCAAGGCCCTGCACCAGTGGCTGCACGTGGACGATGCCGCACCGGCCTTCGCCTTTGCCCTGGGGCGGGAGAAGTGCGTCGGGCAGGTCTACAACATGATGAAGCGGGAGTACGCCACCTGGGAGGACTACCACCGCACTGTCATGCGGGTCATCGGGCGGGAGGTGGAGCAGGTCGGGGTGCCGCTGGCGACGCTGTTGGCGGCGGGAGTACCCAACACGGAGGGCTGCCGGACCATTTTCGCTCACAATACCATCTACAGTCCCGAACGGCTGATGCGTGACGTCCCGGAGTTCCACCCGCGGATCAGCCTGGAAGACCTCATCGCTGACCTCCTGGCCACCATGGAACAGAGAGGGATCCCCAGTTCCGACGAGCAGGACTGGGAGGACCGGCTTATCGCCGCCCAGCGGCAGGTAGGGGAGTTGGGGTTGGGAAGGTAGTTGCTCGGGACTCTTGACAGACGGCCACTAGCAGGTATAGTATTTGGACACTGACGTGGCTGTCGCAGGAGCCAAGCACCCGGGGGTTGTTGACGTGGTCTGGTGCGCCTGTTTTGCCATGTCGTCCCCCAGTTGTCCTTCTTCACGTGGGAGCCGAACGCCCCCCCCCACGCGCGCC
>JABLXH010000158.1 GCA_013178155.1 Armatimonadota bacterium
TGCAGCCAGCCGGCCCGGCGCCAATCACCAGGACCTCGCAGGTCAGGCCGTTGTCTCCCATCATTGTGCCTCCCGGCCCGCGGCAAAGACTACCTCTGTGGACCCTCCCCAGCCCTCGCCATAGGCATGCAGCCGCACATCGGTGGTCTCGGGCGGGTAGTTGGAGTCCCCATAGCTCCACACCACCCGCAAGTCCCCCGGGCCGTGCTCGTGGCCGAAGACCACCTTCACGTTGTTGTGCGAGTACTGCGAGTCGGCGGTCACGTGTCGGGTGTTGGCCCAGGTCAAGCCCCCGTCAGTGGACTGCCACTCCTCGATCTCGCCCCCGTCTTCCTGAGGCTGCACGGCCGTCGTCGGGGCATAGACGCGGATGTCACTCTCAGACAGATAGACCAGTCCGCCGTCATCGTACATGTGGTCACTGACCCCGATCTCGCTGGTACGCCAGCCCGCCTCTGTCTGGCGGAGGACCAGCCATCGGCTCGCGAAGCTCTCCACCTCGGCATCGAGGAACAGGATGAGCGGCCGTCCTGCCGCATCGAGCTGAATGTCCTTGAGCCAAACCCCCCGTTGACCGCAGTCGTAGAGCTTCTCGGCCGTGTCCTCAGTGACAGGCAGGGCGTACTCGCTCCCGTCGCTGCGACGCCATGTCCGCCCACCGTCGTCGGTCCAGGCATAGTAGACATTGTACCGACGTGCCCAGAGATGCTTGGTCGCGATCTCCTCAGGGGTGCCGGCCCCCAGTCGCGACCACGCCAGATGCACCTTGCGGCGTTCACCAGCGCTTTCGGCAATGCTTACCGCGTAGATGGAGCACTCGGCACATCCCCGGGCTGCGTCGGGACAACCGAAGTTCACAATGTTGACTGGTTCGCTCCAAGTTCGCCCGCCATCGGTGGTGGTGGTGCAGTTCCACCCGGGCGCTTGCCGGTAAGAGACCATGATCTGTCCGGGGCTGACCAGCCAGGGCTGTGGGTAGGTCGTGTGCGGCTCCGGCAGGTCACTAACCATCTCCCACGCCGTGAGATCATGGGGTCGTTGCGACCGCAGGACATGCGTCGGGTGGCCGTGGGAACCGTAGAACACGTGCAAGAAGCCTCGCTCGTCCAGGGCCAGTGTGGGGTTGCGGTGCGCATCGCCGTCCGGGTTGCTGCCCAGGACCACCGGGTAGCCGAACTGCCGCGTCCTGTGGTCATAGCAGGTGATGGTTGGAGCGTTGTCGGCGTTGCCGTAGACCCAGTACGTGCGCTGTGTCTCCGGCGAGAACATCGCCATGGGCCGGTGCCAGGCGCAGTAGGTGGCCATTGGTCCCGAATAGACGTAGTCATGGCCCGGCAACGTATTGACTCGGTGTCCGCAGCAGTACCAGACGCCTCGCGTCTCGGCAGGCAAAGAGAGTGTGTCAGACATGATGCCTCCCGCTTCGCCCAACCTCAGGTCGAGACCTCCACATCGACCAGCGGCGTATCCGGGGCGGGGTATGTCGGGTTGAGCGGGCCGTGCACCGCCTCGGTGACGCGCATCCCCCGCCACTTCCCTTGCAGGAAGCGCCAGAGGAAGAAGAACGCCAGGATACTGATGAAGACCGTCAGGGCGGTCCAGGCGGCCCAGATGCTCCCTGTGCCGTCGTGGCAGATCACCCACGTCGGCGCCACCATCACCCCCAGGGACAGCGTGGCCGAGACGATCATCACAAACAGCGTATCCCCGGCGCCCTTGAGGGCCGCCGAAAAGATCAGGTTGGCGCTGTCAAACAGGGAGTACAGGGCCACGAAGCGCATCATGACCACGGCCATCTCCTGCAGGGGGGCGAACTTCGCCGGGTCGGCCTTGGCTCCAAAGGGCAGCAGGAAGACCGCCGGCACCACGACATAGAGCACCGCGAAGAAGGTCATGTAGCCGAAGGTCAGGTGGAAGGCGGACCAGGTGGCCCGGGCGGCCAGGTCCGGGCGGTTCTCGCCCAGGCGCTGCCCCACCAGCGTGGCGGTGGCAATCGAGAACCCGATCATCGGCAGGAAGATGATACCGTTGACCTGAAAGGCCAGGTTGGTGGCCCCCAGTTCCTCCGTCCCCAGTCGTCCCACCAGCAGGATGAACAGCGACCAGGCCAGGATGTCCAGCATGAAGTGCAGGCCGCTGGGCGTGCCGAAACGCAGCATGCGCGCGAACAGCTCACGGTCGAAGGCGCGCGCCCTCCAGACGCCGAAGGTCCGACTCTCGCGGCTGAAGAGGAAGAGTCCCATAAACCAGGAGGCGGCGATCCCCTGGGAGATGACCGTGGCATAGGCGGCGCCGGCGATCCCCATGTTAGGCAGGCCCAACTTTCCGAAGATCAGCAGGTAGTCCAGTACGCAGTTCACCACGGTTGCGGAGACGTTGACTTTCATGACTGTGGCTGTCAGACCCCGCCCGGTGAAGAAGGCGGACACCGCCGAAGACAGGATGCTGAAGCCGCCGCCCAGGATCAGGATGCGAAAGTACTGGCTCTCCAGCGCCTGAACCTCCACCTCGTGGCCGGCCAGCCGAAACAGCGGCCCCGAGAGGAACGCAAAGGGGAGGATGATCACAGAGGCCACCAGCGACAGGTAGATGGCCTGCCAGACCGAACTGGCGATGCGGTCGTGCTGACGCGCACCGTGGTACTGGGCCACGAAGGTGTTGGCGTAGGAGGCCGTGCCGATGAAGAAGCACAGCACCGTGAACGACAACGCACCGCCCGGCAGGGAGGCCGCCAGCGCTTCCGGCGAGTACCACGACAGAAAGACACGGTTGACGAACTGCTGGACCGTATGCGACCCGGTGCTAAGCACCAGCGGCCAGGCGAGCACCAGGACCTCGCGGTAGCCGCTGGGGCTGTGCCAGCGGTCCCGCCAGTACGAAGCCAACGCCCCCGAAGCACGACCGTTCAACCGTATCACCACTTCATCGGTATGCTGCACCGGGCAGGTCTTGCCCCCTGTCCGGCGAAAGTGCCCTGCATGCGGAGAGCAGCCCTCAGCAGGCCCAGAGCGCTATGCGGCCTAATGCTCTGGGCCGGGAGCCTCGCCATGCCTGTGTACGCCGAACCGCCGGTACGGCTCACCTGGTCCCTCGGTCCGGCTATGCCCCAGTACCGCAAAGGCGGTGTCCTCGGTACAGTGAGCGGCAAAGTCATCTACGCCGGCGGTATGCAGAATCCGTGGCGCGAGCCCGAGGAGTCTCTGGCCTTCGATCCGAAGACGGGAGCATGGTCTGCCACCGCTCCGTTGCCCATCGGCCCCAGCTATACCTCCGGGACCTCCACCGGTCACGCCCTTTACGTGGTCAGCGGCCGCAATGCCGAGGGGCGCTGCTTTCGCCTGACCGGCGACGGGGCCCAGTGGACATGGACCGAACTCCCTCGCCTGCGGCAGCCCCGGGTCTTCGCCGCTGTCGCCGTCGTCGGTGACTGGCTCATTGCTGCCGGCGGCGGCTGGGGCATGATGTATGGGGCCTTCGACCCCACGCCGGTCTCCACGGTGGAGGGCCTTGACCTGGCCCAAACCGACCGTGGATGGCAGGAGTTGCCCCACTACCCGGGCATTGACCGTCCAGGAGCCTTCGGCGCCGCCTGTGCCGGCAAGCTCTACATGTTCGGCGGCTACCGCTGCATGCAGGACGGCATGCAGGCCCCCGACGGTTTCATCGCCCGGAACCTCTGCCCGCGCCTGGCGGACGCCTACTCCTACGACCCCGCCACGCGACAGTGGACCCGTCTGGCCGACCTGCCTACGGAGCTTTCGGGCGGATCAGCCGTGACCATCGCTGACCGCTATATCGTGCTGCTCGGCGGCTCTCACATGTCCGCCGAGGCCAGTCGTTTCAGCTTCGAGGGTGAGACGGTGGGCGGCTACAACGATCGCGTCTACGTCTACGACACTCGTGACGACACGTACCACGTGCTCGCCGATCCGCTGCCGGCAGGCGTCAACGACATTCGGGCGTGCGTGCTGGGAGACAGCATCTATGCCGCTGGTGGCGAGAGCATAGACAAGCGCACCAGCAACACCGTCAATCTCCTCCAGGTCGCCCGCGTCACCCTGGTCGGGAGGTAGTCACGGGGCCGGGGTTGGGCCCGGTCCCAAAGCCCTCAACCGCTCAAAGGCGGCACGCCGCTCGGTGTCCGTTGTCAACGGGGCCGCTTCCAGCCACCTCAGATAGTCCTCCTGCCCCGCCCGGCGTGCCAGCGCCTGGAGGGTTTCGCGGGTCCGCAGGTACAGGCGTGTGCGCCATACCAGCTCCTGCGGCGACACAACCCGCACCTGGGGCTCGAGGCGCTGGATGCACCACCCGACCGGTTCGTATCCAGCCTTCGCGTCGGCGACCTGGGCCGGGTCAGCCTCGTCCACCTCCTCGGCACGCAGGTTGGCCGTTGTGTCCGCCTGCCGAAACCGTGACCAGGCGTGGACGATGGTCCAGTCCAGGAAGCCGTCGCCGGTGACCGGCCCCGCGTGCTCGGCACGGTTGATGGCTTGCGCGACCTCCGCCGGCGGTCCGCAGCCGGGACGCCGGAGCTTCGCCCACAGGCAGTAGCGGGCGGGGATGACCGGGATCGTCTCGTGCTCGCGGTTCTCGACCCACATGATCTCCCCCTGTCCACCGTTGTAGGGCGCATACTGGATGACCAGTATGCCGTCCAGGCCCCGGAGACGTCGTGCGATGCGCCGATAGGCTTCCTGAGCCGCCGGTGACCGGCAGTCCCCGCCCGTAATCAGCTCCAGGACATGGATGCCCAATTGCGCCATGGTAGCCGCAACCTGGTCCATGTGCTCCTCAATGGCCCGCCCGGGGTCAGCCAGACGCGCTCCGTACTCGTCGGCATAGAAGTAGCCCGCCTCAGCCAGGATGGCCGTGTCGTTGGCCGTTGCGGTCGTCGCCATGTACTGCAGGGTCGGGACCGCCACCTGACTCAGGTCCGCCAGGCAGGCCGTCCAGCCGAACGGGAACCGTCCCCTTGTCGGCGCTCCCCAGTACCACGCATGGTGCGTGAAGTTGCCCATCTGCCACTGCAAGTTGTCACCATCGGACAGCACGAAGGCAGTGTAGTGCCGGTCTGTCTCCCAGGTCAGGGACAGTGGGTCCACGTCCGACTGCCGGTTCACCTGCAGGCTGGGCCAGGGCACATCCTGCCCCGCTCGCACCGCGCTGGTGACCGTCAGGTTGCTGCACCAGTTGGAGGCCGTGAGGAACTTGCCCCAGCGGCTCATGGGCGAGACCGCCCGGTACTCATCGCCGGCATTCCAGCCCACAACCGGTGAGTTCGGCTTGAGCCATGCGTACACCCGCTCGGTGAAAGGGGTGACTCCGAAGACGCAGAGTGACTGCGTGAGGATAGCGTAGCCGCGGTCGTCAGGGGCCTTGGGGTCCAGCACATGGACCAGGCGCCGGTTGCAGCGGTGGCGGTAGGTTGCAAAGAGCCACTCCTCGTCCCGGTCGCGGACATCCTCCAGGCAGCGCAGCCCCATGGCCCGGAAGACCGGCTCAGCCGCCTCTTCCACGATGACGCCGCTGCAGAGGGAGGCGACGGTCGTGGCCACGTTGGCCGAGTTGCTGTAGCCCGGCTGTCTCTCGGGCTGTGCCTCATAGGGCCGCCGGTCGCTGGGATCCGCCCGGTAGAGCACATACCCCTTGATGACCCCTTGCCGGGCGAAGGTCTTCACCAGCGCCAGAGGGTCAGTGACCTCCACGCGCCGGGCACGGGTGAGGCGCAGCACTCCCGCCAGCCACGTCTGATAGCTCGCGTTGGCCCCGACGCCCATCCAGACCAGCGACTGCCCCCGTCCCTCGTTGACCGCTCGCGCGGCCTGTCCCGCCAGCGACTCCAGCGTGAAGGCGAGGGCCCCGAACCGCCCGCCGGGGTCCCTGCCAGGTGCCAGACTCGGGAAGCCGTGCATGTCGCCGGTCACGTAGATGAACCGGGGATGGCCAACTCCGGGCCAATACCCCGCCGCAGTCGCAGGGCCCCCCCCGGGCGCACCCGACAGGGCCAGGAAGGCCGTTGCTGCCAGTGAGTTCCAGCCAGACATCGCTGCTCCCGAACCAGTCTGATCCGTCAGGGGATGCCGCGGAAGGGGGTGCCCCGGACACTGCGCCCTACTATGTAGCCCCGGACGCCCTCCCGTCAAGGGCGCCATCGCCGGGTCGCTGCCAGTGGTGGCAGGTCCGCCGGTCGGAGAAGGGGAAGACTGCCCTCATCTGCAAGCAGAGAGAAGCGTCGTCAGATGACCTGGTGTCGGCTGCTTATGGCTGCCTTGCTCGCGGTCCCTGTTGGGGCGCGGGCACAGGACCTTCAGTACTCAGTACCCCAACCGGAGCCGGTGCCCAGCGACTTGCTCGTTGGCAGTTACTACTTCCCCGGCCACTTCAACGCCCAGCGCTGGGTGCCCATGGTGCAGTACCACCATCCCTATCCGCTGCTGGGTTACTATCGGGATGGTGAGCCGGAGGTGTCTGACTGGCACATCAAGTGGGCAGTGGAGCACGGTATCGACTTCTTCGCCTTCGACTGGTACTACAACTACAAGACCGGCGATGTCCATGAGCACAACAAGGCCCTGGACGAGGGCTTCCTGCGCGCCCGTTACCGTCATCTCATGCAGTTCTGCATCTTCTGGTGCAACGAAGAGCGGGGCGAGGTAGACTATACCGAGGAGCAGATGCTGCTGCTGGCCCGCACGCTCCGGGACCGCTACCTCAACCAGCCCAACTATCTGAAGTTCGGCGGTCGTGCTGTGCTCATCGTCTCCATGCCGGAACGGCTGATCCAGCGCTTCGGGGTCGCCGGCCTGGCCAGCCTGTGGGATAAGATGAGCGCCGAAGCCGGGGTGGCGTTGATGCCCGTCGCCAAGCAGCACACTGACCAGGAGACCCTCAAGCAGGCCGGCTTTCAGGCCATCACTGCCTACAACTACGCCGCAGTCAACCTGCCTCCGGGCCAGCGGCAAGCACCGTACGACACGATGGTGAGCGGCTACGAGGACAAGTGGCGCGAGGCGACCGCGAATGCCGTCCTTCCCTACATCGTGCCGGTCTCACCCGGCTGGGACTCGCGCCCCTGGCACGGCGATGAGGCCATGGTGCGCACCAAACCCCGGCCGGAGAAGTTCCGCCAGATGTGCGAGGCGGCCCGGCGCTACGTCAGCCCGGAACTGAACGCGGTCATCGTCGAGTGCTGGAACGAGTTCGGCGAGGGGAGCTACATCGAGCCTTGCACGCAGTACGGCTTTGGCTACCTCGACGCCCTGCGTGACGCTTTCTGCCCGGACAACCCCCACCACCTCGACTTGACGCCCCAGCAACTCGGGGTTGCCGTGCCGGTCTACGATGAGATTCCGGTCTTCACCCCGGCGGACATCGCGGCCCAGGGAGGGAATCTGCTCTACAACCCGGGCTTCGAGAAGAACTGGGGCTGGGTGTACTACGGGGGGGCGGATGTGCGGCTGGATGCCACTGTGGCCCACTCCGGGCAGCGTTCCGCCGTCGTCACGCCGGGTGATGGCGGCATGAAGTGCCACCCCTGGGTTTCGGTGGAAGTGGGTGAGCGGCTCGAGATCTGGGCCTGGGTCCGCGCTGCGCCGGGTGCCACGGCCACCGTCAACTGTGCTCTCTTCAGCGGGCCGGAACGCTGGCTGCAGCGGTACTACTGGGTGGGCGAGAGTTCTGCCACCGACTGGTCGCTGGTCACCCGGACCGTGACCTGGGACGACCCGGAGGCGACCTTTCTGGACCTGGAAGTCGCCGTTGCGGGGGGACAAGTGTGGGTAGATGATGTCGGCATCAAGAAGCTCACACCCTGACCACCGGATACACGCGGAGGTGCTCTATGTCCATACGAACGGGGATGATGATCATGCTACTCTTGGGAGCCGCCTTATCCGCTGGCCTGGCCCAGGGGCCCTATGCTCTGGTCCTGGCCCAAGTGCCGTCCAGTGCCGGCGGGGCAGCGCCGGTTACCCTGCCGGTGGACTTTGCCGCCGTGGCGCAAGCCCTGGGGCAACCACCGCCGCAGCCGCCTCTGGCGCTCACCGCCGCAGCCGAGGGGCCGCAGGGCGCACTGACACCTGTCCCGGTCCAGTTCGACCCCGAGGCTCCCGGGGCGGTGGCGGGTGAGGTCACGCTGCTGCTGCCGGGTGGGCCAGAGACTAAGCGTGTGCGCCTGTACTTCACCCCGGAGCGACCAGACCTGCCTTCGCTGGCGGCGCCCTCGCTGGTGGTCACCGAGGAAGCGGGAGCAGTCACCGTCAACAACGGACACTGCGCCTTCACCCACGACCCGGCAAAGCTCGGTGGCCTGCCCAGCCGCTTGCAGTTCACTGAGACCGGAAAAATCTGCGACACATTCACCCTCAACGACCGCGTCCACGAGGCGAAGGTGGGAGGGTACCGCCTCGCGGAGGACCCGGAGCCAGAGGTCAGACTGCTCTCCAGCGGCCCGCTGCGCGCCTGCGTGCAGGTCAGCGCCCGCTATCTGCGCGACGGTCAGGCGCCCGAGTCCAGGCCCCGCGCCGTCTACCGCTTCACCTATTACGCCGGCTCCCCGCTGGTGCGGATCTCCGCCCAGATGACCCAGGACACGGCCTTTGGCTGGCCCGAACTGCACCTCTGGGAGTTCAACTTCCCCGACACATCCTTCACCCGCTGGCTGACCGGCGAGCCCGAGAGCTCGGGGGAGCTGCTGGCCGACAAGGCTTTCCATAGTGCGGGGCGCTGGACGGCCCTGGCCGATGGCAAGAGCGTTCTTGCCGTCTTCGGCCCGATGGGACGTGTGTATGACGGGCGCGGGGAGTACGGTACCTACTTGCACGGTCCCTGGGTCAGTTGGTACTCACAGGAGGAGCGCCTGCAGGTTACGCTGTGGGCTGGAAGTGTGGCGCCGGAACGTGCCGGCTCCACTCTGGCCGCCGCCGCAGATGCGGCTGAGGCCGTCCAAATGGCCGCTCTCACGATCCAGCCCCTGGAAGACCAACTGGCGGCCATGGACGAGGCCATCGGGAGCTTGCCGCGCTCGGAGCGGGCTCGCTGGCGCTGGCTGGCCGTCCTGTCGCGCCGCGCGGGGGCCGGTGGACTGGCACACAGCATCGCCACGACCCGGAGGCTGACGGACCTGGTGGCCCGGAATGTCCCCCTGGCTGAAGCCGAACGGCTCATCAGCCGGGCCAGCGGTGGTCGGCTCACGGTCCTGGCCAACGACTCCGTGGGCTGGGCCTTCGGGCAGTTCGATGAGACGCTCCGGCCGCTGAGCTGCTTTGACTTCAGGACCCAGCGCGAGTTGCTCTCGACCTCCAACACGCCGCTCTGGGAGATGACACTGCAACGACCTGACAGGACTACCACGGCGGTCTCGGCGGCTGCCGCCGCTTCGGCCCAGGCCCGCATTGACGGCGTGCGGGCCGAACTGCGGTACACTCTTCCGGACGAGCTCAGCGGGGCCAATGTCCGTGTTCAGGTCACACTGGATGGCCCGTCCAGTTCCTGGAAGCTGTCCGTCACCGGCATGGCGCAGGGCTGGAGTGTGCGCGACGTCACCTTCCCCCAGGTGGTCGTTGGCCCGCTGGGAGACCAACCAGAGGACGACCACCTGCTTTTCCCCCAGGGCAGCGGCATTCTCAAGCGCGCGCCACTGCTGCAGAGCGTGGAGTACGCCGGCATGTACCCCGATGGCTGGTGCAGCTTCCAGCTCATGGCCTACTACGACCGCCAGGGCGGGCTGTACGTCGCCTGTCACGACCCTCTGGGGTCCACCAAGCGCATCATCACCCGGCCCAGTACCGACCGCCAGGGCCAGGTGCTCACCTATCAGTGGTATGCCCCGGACATGGGCGTACCTGACAACGGCTTTGCTACCTCAGCCCCCACGGTCCTTCGCACCTACAAGGGCGACTGGTTTGACGCCACGCAGCTTTACCGGGAATGGGCGGAACAGGAGGCCCAGTGGTGGCCCCGGGAGACGGAGTGGGACCGACCGGACACCCCGCGATGGATGCGCGAGATCTGCGTCTGGGCCTGCACAAACGGCGCCGCTGCCGAATGCGTCCAGAAGGTCAAGGACTTCGCCGCGTTCATGGGCGCGCCGACGGCCTTCCACTGGTACTCCTGGCACGAGATCCCCTTTGACGTGAAGTACCCGCATTACTTCCCGACCAAGCCCGGGATGGCCGAGGGAGTCAAGGAGCTCCAGG
Organism: Armatimonadota bacterium; assembly: GCA_013178155.1. Classification (GTDB taxonomy): domain Bacteria; phylum Armatimonadota; class Zipacnadia; order Zipacnadales; family UBA11051; genus JABLXH01. The sequence continues at coordinate 10,197 of JABLXH010000158.1, forward strand.
AGGCGGGCGTGCGCGTCATGCCCTACATCAACGGTCGCCTCTGGGACACGCAACTGGAGGACTTCCAGCAGACCGGCATCGCGGCCGCGACGAAGGGCGAGGACGGCACGCCCTATATCGAGGAATATGGCTCCGGGGCCAAGCTGGCTCCTATGTGCCCCACGCAGAAGCTCTGGCAGGATACGGTCAACGGCATTGTCATGCGGCTGACGACCGAGGTGGCGGTGGACGGGGTATACATAGACCAGATCGGCGCGGCGGCGCCCCGGCTGTGCATGGACGCCACCCACGGCCACCCGCTGGGCGGCGGCCACTGGCGCTGCAGCCCACGCCACCGGTGCCGGAAGTGGGCTGACTTCTGGTCGCTATCCTGGTCTTTCAGGGGCTCTTCTTCGCCGGCTCACCCACGGCCGGCGAGGGCATGA
>JABLXH010000159.1 GCA_013178155.1 Armatimonadota bacterium
CATACTTCCACGTCCCGCCCTGTGGCCGGCACGGGTTCAGATAGTTGTCGGTGGTCCACAGCAGGTTCTCGAAGGACTTTCCATTCACGATCACTGTGCGCCGGGCGGGCATGAACTCGGCGGCATTGTCGGTGTTGGGGTGCATGCCATGCCCGGTCACGACGACGCGGAGCGTGGCAGCCGTCGTCTGCTCGTGCACGGGTAGCGTGCGGGGCACGAACCGCGCCTCGAGCGGGTCCGCCGGGTTGCCGTACTCCCAGTCTCCCGACCACACATTCGTGACTCGAAAGGCCTCAAGCTCGAGCTGCCCCCAGTAGTAATCCAGCCTCACTCCCACCTCCCAGCCCTTGACCCAGGTGCCGACAGCCACGGCCATCCGCCGCGGCCCGCGCAACAGTGACTGGTAGTCGGTCACATCCGCCTCCCAGGTGTACTCACGGCCGAAGGGCGTGATGAAGCGCAGTATCTCGTATCGCTGGCCATCATCCCCCCAGGCGTAGACGGAGCCCGCGCGGTCCCAGGGGTCAATGCCTCCCGGCGGCGTCCGTAACGAGAGCGTGAGCATGATCCGCCGCACAGGCTGGCCCGGCGGGGGCAGGTTGGCGATGGTCTCCTGTTGCTGGTGGTCAGCAGTGAGCACGGCCCCGGCGAAGACAGTATGGCGCTCGGGCGCGCGCTCATGCGGTACGCTGCCCTGGCATGACAGGTCAGTCATCCCTATCTCACAGCAGCTCTGGCCCTCGCTGTGCGCCGCGCCGGCCACGAGTACGCCCGCGTAGGGTCTCACGTCCGGGAGGAAGCAGTGGTCGTAGATGGCCGTCGCATCCAGGGTGACCGTCACCAGCGCCCCGGCGGTCACATGCTCCAGCGTCACGCGGACCTCGTGCCACCGCCCATCGTTGTAAGCCACCGGTGAGAACGCATTGGCCAGCTCCCGCCCGTCCCAGTGCAGCGACACCTCGTGCTCCGGACGCTTGTGGATGTTGCCGTCGGCGTTGAACGGGTCGTCGGTGGGCGGGTTGTGGGTGTCCAGGCCGATGGCAAAGCTGCGGCGCAGGTTCGGCTCGTCCCAGGCGACATCCATCGGAGCGCCGTCAGGATAGGCGCGCGCGTTCAGCAGCGCCATCCCTGCCCCGCGACACGGGCCGGTGAACCGCACTCTGCCGGCGAACTCGACCTGGCGGTAGCGCCCAGGCAGACGGAACGGCTCTGCTATTGTGACACTCGCCGCAGACAGCGTCGTGACCAGCACACAGCAGCGCCACAGCGAGCCGGTCATCCCGTGACCTCCTTGCATTGGCCCCCAGGCTGCGGGGTCTCTTCGCGCGTACCGCCTGCGGGTCCTTCCGTGCGCGGCAGGACAAGCGGTGCCGCCGTGGCGAATACGATGGTGTCTGTGGACCTCGGCACGGAGGTGACACCCATGCGCCACCTGACTCTGACTGTTCTGACCATCTCGCTGTGGGCCTGTGGTTGCCTGGCCCAGCCTAACCCCATAACCAATGGCGGCTTTGAGCAACTGGACGGCCAGGGCCTGCCGGTGGACTGGCACTATCTGGGCAAGGGCAGTATCACCGCCGACGCGCACTCCGGAGCCCATGCCGTCCTCCTCGAGCGCGATGGCGATCGGGGCGAAACCGGGCTCAATCGCGCCTGGACCCCCGACAGCGGCCAACAGGGCGCTATGGTGGCGGCAACCAGGGGCGGCGTTCGGTTCTGGTACAAGGTGCTGGAGGCCTCCCACCCCGAGACGTTGGTCTTCTGGGTCATCCCCATGAGCGCTGACCCCATGGAAAACACCGGGGAAGCGCGGGCGGGGTTCAAGATACCTGTACACCACGTCGGCGACGGCCAGTGGCACGAAGGCATACTCAAGTACGACTTCGCCGGCAAGGAACGGGTGAGATGGGTGCAGATCTCGCCCCGTATCGGCGGCGACAAGGCGCGGGTTCTGCTGGACGACATCACATGGGTGGAGGAGGTTGGGGCGCTGCCCGGCATCCTCAAGAGCTCACTGGAGGAGGTGCCCGGCCGGGAGGGCGAGGAGTGTCTGGTGAAGGTGATGGTGCAAAACGTCGGCGATCGGCCCCTGGAGACGGGGACAGCCAGGCTTGAGCTCCCTGCCGGGCTGCAGGCACTGGACGGCCTGGAGCAGACAGTGGAAGGGCTCTCTCCCGATGGCCTCAGGCCGTTGTCATGGCGCGTGGGTGGTCGCCGCGACGACACGGGAAGCATCACAGTCTACGTGACGGCTGGGTCCCAGACGGCCACTGCCACCGTGACCTATGCCCCGGAGCTGGAGGTAGTCGGACTCTTTGCCGAACCCTTCATCACCTCCCCCGGCAAGCCGGCGCGGCTAACGCTTCGGTTGCGCAACCGGGGTCACGCGATGGTGCGCGACGCCCAGGCCGAGTTGGTCGCGGACGCCCCCCTGTCGGTACCGGAGGCCGCGCGTGCCCAGAGGCTGGCTCGCCTCCGCCCACAGGCTGAGGCGGCCATGTCGTGGCAAGTCATAGCAGCCAGCGAGACGCCACTGGCGGAAGCCACGGTGCGAGTGGCCGCCGCCAATGCAGACGGTGATCGGGCACGGTGCTATCTGGTCGTCGGCGGCCCTGAGCCCCCAGGACCCCCTGCGCTGCCGCGCTCCGGGGTCGCCGTAAGCGACACTTGCGCCGCCATCGGCAATGAGCGAGTGTTGCTGGCCTTCCCTCGCAGCGACATGGGCTACGGCATCGGCCGGGTCTATGTGCGCAGCGCCGACGGGTGGGTGTTGGTAGGCAGCCTGCCGCGGATGACGCGCCTGGTCGTTCCGACCGAGGGGCTGCGACGCGACGAGCACCTGGTCTATGCGACCGCGGCGCGGCCAGTGGACAGCCCGGAGGCCGTAGATGCCCAGATGCTGACCCGCCACCTGGCCCTCGTCGGCCAGGTCACCGATGCCACTGGCGTGAACTGGACGATTACCCAGACTATCCTGCTGCGACCCAACGCCGACCGCTTCCGCATATCGGTCTCCGCGAAGCCGGACCGTGCAGCAAAGCTGCTGGCTCTCGACGGCCCCATGCTCTATGCGGGTGAAGGTGCTCCTGTCGGCACTCGTCGCCTGGATGCAATCTTCCCCGGCGTCGAGTGGCTGGTTGAGGGCGAGGAGTCCTCCAGCGACCTGGATATCGCGCCGGACCACCCGGACCGTCTCCGACGCGTGCCACATCCCCATATGGTCACGGTGCCACTGATGTCGGCGCGCCTCGCACTGCCGGGCGGGCTTGAGGCCCTGGTCTCCCTGCAGTGGGATCACCTGCGACCTTACTACGGGGAGCTTGACCGCCCGAGTGCCATCTTCGCCTCCCCGGACCGTTGGGAGGGTCACAGCAGCACGCAGATGGGGCTCTTTGCCCCCTCGATGCCGGAGCACATCCTGCCCAACCGCACGGTGGCCCATACTCCGCTGGAGGTGGCCGCCGGGCAGCCCGTCACGCTGGAGGCCACCCTGGTCGCCCGCGCCCTGCAGTCGGGCGAGACGGCGCTGGCGGCTGTGAAGACCTGGTTCGAGGACCACGGTGTCCCGGCCCCCCGCCCTCTCCCCCACGGCGAGACCTGGACGGATGAGATCGAGTTCTCCATGGCCGCTTACCTGGACACTCTCTGGGAACCAGAGCTTGAGAAGTGGCACCCCTCGCTCGGTGGGCCCGCGCTCTGGGACATACCCGGCTGGCCGACGCAGAACCTCTACGATCTGCGCCTGTGTCTGGATGTCTGCCCGGACTCCGAGGTCAAGGAGCGGGTGAGGGAGCGGTACCAGCGAGTCTCTGAACTGAGCGGCGTGCGGCCCATCGCAGAGGATATGGGTTACCACTATGCCAGTCCGGTGGAGGCCCTGCTGGCCCAGGCGCAGCAAGTGGAGAGTCTGATGCGCAGCCAGGGCGAGGACGGCTCCTGGCGGTTCCGGACCCGGATCGAGACCCAGGGCGTCTTCAAAGGGATGGACTACTCTGAACTCGGACCGGACAACGCCGCGGAAATCGGAACATGCGCCCGCAACGCCTGGACCGTCCTGGTCTTCGCGCGGATGACCGGGGACCCGGAGGCGACGGCGGCCGGCCTGAGGGCCCTCGGCTTCATGGACCAGTTCGTCGTGCCCCGAGCAGCGCAAGTCTGGGAGGTGCCGGTGCACACCCCTGACATCCTGGCCTCGGCTGACGCCTGTGAGGCTTACATCGAGGGCTACCGCATCACCGGCGAGCGGCGTTACCTGGACAAGGCTGTCTACTGGGCCTGGACGGGCCTGCCGTTCCTGTACACTTGGGACAAAGAGGGTTACGAGTTCCTGCGCTATGCCTCGATCCCGGTGTTTGGCGCCACCTGGTACCAGGGAAGCTGGTTCGCGCGGCCCGTCCAGTGGAACGGGCTACGGTTCGCCCATGCCCTGATGCAACTGGCACCCTACGACGACACCCTCAACTGGGCGCAGATCGCCCGCGGAATCACCGTCAGTTGCATGTACCAGCAGTCCACAGAAGAGAAGGACAAGGCCTTGTGGCCGGACAGTATCGGGGCCATTGACCTGGTCAGGTCGGGCTGGATCTTCTCGCCCCACCAGATCCTGACCAACGTCTACGGCGAAATGGGTCTGCAGCCGACGCCTCTGACCGTTGGTCTCAAGACGGGTGAGGGTGAGTTGCGCATCTCCGCCGCCGGGAGACTGAGCAACCCTGCCTTTGCCGCCGGGACGGCCTCGTTTACGGTCACTTACACGCCGCCCCAGAGTGGCTATGTCACGGTCTGTCGGACCTCGCGCCCCACGCAGGTGCGGGTCAACGGCGTGGTCGCGCCCGAGGTGCCCCTGCCCTCTGACGAGCCACCGCCCTGCTGGCGGTACCTCGACTATGCCGGGCTGCTGGAGATCCGTCTCAACGGCAGCGGCGAGCACCGGCTGGAGCTGGATGGGGTCGTTTCCGTAGCCCGGGGGCTGAAGGTGCCTCTGGCTACGAGCATGGATTTTGGGTTCGATGCCGATGCCGAGGGTTGGCAGCCCACGCACGACGTGGGGCCCCTGGGAGTGACCGACGGAGTGCTGCTTGTGCCCGTGCGCGGACCCGACCCGTACATCGTGAGAACCAACTGCCAGTTTGCCGCTGCGGAGGCGCACCAGCTTCGCGTGCGCATGGCTCTCGACCCAGGGCTGCCTGCAAACGCCCAGGTCTTTTGGATCACCAACGCCTCCCCGGCGTTCGACGAGACGAAGTCACTGCGGTTCGCGGTCACGCCGGATGGCCAGTTCCATGAGTACGTACTGCCAGTGGGTGAGCATCCTGAGTGGCAGGGGACCATTGCTGGCTTGCGGCTCGACCCGACGGGCGGACCGGGGACCGGCGACGTCCGCGTGGACTATGTGCGGGGTGAGTGAAGGGCGTCGCCCTTGCTTCTAGATGAGGCGGACGCCTGTTGCCAGCAGCAGGCAGGCCAAAACCGTCTTGACTGCACGCTCTGGCAGACGGCCGGTGAAATGTGCCCCGATGAGCACGCCGGGCACCGAGCCGGCCAGCAATAGGCCAACCAGCCGCAGGTTGACATTGCCCTGGAAGAAGTGTGAGGCACCGGCGAAACTGAGCAAGACCACCGCATGGGCCAGGTCGGTCCCGACAACGCGGGGAACAGACATGGTGAAGCACACGAGGAGAAACAGCGTCACAACGGTGCCGCTGCCAATGGAGGTCAGGGCTACCAGGATGCCCACGAGGAGCCCCAGCAGCACCATCCACCGCCGCCGCAGCACCAGCTCCCGCTCCTCCTCCGGCACCGGATGACTGCGGCCATAGGTGCGCCAGAGCGTCAGCAGTGCCACGCTGGTGAGGACCACGCCGAGGAGGCGTTCCAGGACCAGATCCAGCGAAATGCCCGGCATGTGTGAGAGGTACCCCATCGCCAGCGTGCCGACGAATGCACCCGGGAGGCTGCCTAGCGACAAGTAGAGCACCACGTGCCAGTTCACGTTGCCGAGTCGCACATGCTGATAGCAGCCTACGAGCTTCGTCACACTGGCATAGATCAGGTCAGTGCCCACCGCGACCAGAGGCGGCAGTCGCAGGAAGATAATCAGGGCAGGAGTCATCAGCGCCCCGCCGCCGAGGCCAGTGAGGCCGACCAGGAAGCCGATGACGAGGCCAAGGAGAGGGGCGAGGAAGAGCTGCTGGGAGTCCACTAAGCGCACCGATCAGGCTCAGGATAGAGCCTATTCTGGTTGCAGATGGGAGCCTTTGTCAAGCCCCGGGGTGGGGGTAGGTCCCGTAGGTAACGAGGGCGTCGTGGAACGCCAGGACCGCCTCCCAGCAGACCTCGTCAGTGAGAGTATGGCAGGGTGCCGCCATGTAGCCGCCACCCGGAGCCATGACGCGCAGGGTCTCGCGCACTCCGGCGGTGACCTGTTCGGGTGTCGTCCGGGCCAGTACGCTTTGGGCGCCGATGCCGCCCCAGAAAGCGATATCGCGGCCGAACTCGCGCTTGAGTTGAGCCAGGTCCATGGTCTCGGCTTGCACGGCCTCCAGGACGTCTACGCCGATCTCGATGAGGTCACCGACAAGTGGCGTCACGTGTCCGCAGCAATGGAAGGCGATGACCACATCGGAGCGCAGAGACCGCAGGTGCTGCACGATCGCTTCATGCCGGGGCCGATACCAACGGCGGTAATCGGCTGGGCTCATGACCAGTGACCGCTGGGTGCCCAGGTCATCGCCCATCCAGACAATGTCCGTCCCGGCCTGGGTGTAACCGCCGTAGATGCTCGCTATCCAGATCTGGATGCGGTCCAGGATAGCGCCGAAGGCTGCGGGCTGGTCATACGGATCGGTGAGCGCCCGTACATCACCCAGCCAGGCCTTGGCGTGCTCGAATACGCCGGGCCAATAGCCGCCACAGACCGCCAGTCCGCGGGCCTGCAGGGCCGCCACTGCTTGCGCTGTCTTGGCAATGGCCTCGGCGTTCGGCTCCGGCGTCCATTCGGTCACAGGCACGTCCGCGGGGCGCTCGGGCAACGGCAGGTACACGTAGCGAACATCATGGCCAAAGTGTTCGGCAAAGTCCGTGGTCCCGGTCTCTGCCGTCAGGTGGGCGATCATCTCGGCGCTGGGCCTGAGATTGTACGGGACACGGTCGGGTTCACGATGGCCAAAGGTTGTCAGGACGCGTTCGCGGGAGGTCATGGGTCGTCGTTTCGGTAGTGGCTCCCAGTCCTCCTGCCTCCCGAAGGGGTGAGAGCATGATCGCACGAAGGAAGCTGACCGCTCTGTTGGCAGCGCTGGCCCTGACCGCTTCGGTTGGCGTCTACGCGCAGCAAGTGCCGTTTGAGCAGTTTGTCTGGGGCTTCTGCCAGGTTGGCGGAACTCACCGTGCGGCCGAATGGCCATTGTCGCGCGACCAGATGCTCATCCTGCGCGACGAACTGCACGTGAACACCATTCGTTTCTTCGTTCATCCGGGCTTTGTGGGGCTGCCGCAGAAGACCTGGAACGGCCCCGAAGCCATGGACTACACCCGGTTCAGCGACGCGGACTACGTCTGGCGCGACCCCTCACCGGCAATAGACTCCCTCGATGAAGTCATAGACCTGTTTCGTGAACTGGACATTCACCCGGTGTTGCTGGTCTTTCCGGTAGATGAATATGTGGCGTACATCTCGCGGGATGACCTGACTTTCCTCAACAACCCCGAGAAGGGGCTGGATTACACCGGCATCCGCCCCGTCGAGCAGGTGAAGGCTCTGACGGTCGCCCTGGCCCGACACATGCATGAGACTTACGGCGATGATTTCACGCTTGTCTACACTGAGGTAGCCGGAGCGGGCGATGGCGCACCTGGGCGTACCGGGGACCGGCAGTGCTGGGCCAACATCGTGGCCGCCGCCAAGGCCGAGGCGCCCGGTGCTACGATCTGCTCA
>JABLXH010000016.1 GCA_013178155.1 Armatimonadota bacterium
TCACCCGCGTAGAACTCCTCGTAAGCGGACTGAACCTCCGCTGCCGAGGGACTGCCCGTCAACGTCCCGTAGCAGGTGCTGAGTATTCCCCGACTGATAGGGATCAGGTGGGGCGTGAAGGTCAGCTTGACGGGTGTGCCCAAGGTCCCTAGCTCCTGGATCATCTCCGGGGTATGGCGGTGCCGGGCCACGCCATAGGCAGTGGCGGATTCATTGACCTCGGAGAAATGGCTGGTCAGCTTCAGCGCTCGGCCGGCACCGGAGACGCCCGACATGCTGTCCACGATCAGGCTGTCAGGGTCCACAAGGCCCCCCGCCACGGCCGGCGCCAGGGCCAGCGTGCCACTGGTCGGATAGCAGCCCGGGACGGCCACGAAGTTCGTGGCCTTGATGGCTTCGCGGTGCAACTCCGGCAGGCCGTAGACCGCCTTGCCGATCAGCTCTGGCATGGGATGCGGCCCGTAGTACTGCTCATAGTCCGCTCGGCTGGCCAGGCGGAAGTCAGCGGAGAAGTCCAGCGTCGGGCGGCCGGCGGCAACGGCTTCGGCAACCATTGTGGTGCCATCCCCCGGGTGGAGCGCAAAGACAAGCACATCTGCCGTGTCCATCGCCTCGGCCAGGTTACCCTCCGCAATGACGCGATCGGCCAGCGGCGGGAGATGGTCATAGATCTCGCCGACACGTTTCCCGGCCGTGGAGTGTCCCGCCAGGTAGGTCACGTCAAAGCCCGGATGGTCCAGGAGCATCCGCGCCAGCTCCACCCCTCCGTACCCAGAAGCCCCGAAGATGGCTACTCGCTGCATACTGCTGCCCTCGCTCAGTCTAACCAGGCAGACCCACAAACGGAAAATGCCACCCTATACATCGGGCGGCAAGCCGGGGATTGCCTTCCAGTCCACGTCACAGATTGTGCTACCCGCGCCTGGCGCGGCCAGGGAAGCGCACAAACTGATCAGTCACCGGAAACGGGCTGGTTACCATGTTGTCTCCTGTGGAACTTGAGCATATCAGAAGGCTCTAGCGGCGTCAAGACAGCCTTCGCTGCGGCAGGGACGGGCTTGGGCCATGGCGAAGGAACTGCGTCAGCCCATGGTCAGTCCAACCTCTGGCATGTGTCCATGAAGCGCCTGGATCGGTACATCCTGAGCGAGATGGTCTGGCCCTTTGTCGGCGGGCTGGCCACCTTCGTGGTGCTCATCACCGGTCACATGCTTTTCCTGGCCATCGAGGTCATCGTGGAGCACCACGTGCCGCTTGGCGGTGTCTTGCGCTACATTGCCTACCAGGTACCGGGCGCGGCGGTGATGTCTCTGCCGGTGGCCTCTTTGCTGGCCTCGGCGCTGGCGTTGAATCGTCTGGCCGCAGACCACGAACTGCCGGCGGTACGGACCGCCGGTGTGAGCATGGCCCGCCTGATGGCGCCGGCCACGGCCATGGGTCTGATCGCGACCGCAGCCACGCTGTGGCTCCATGCCGACCTGGCCCCCCGAGCGCAGCAGGCCGCTGACCAGTTGCTGCGAAACATTGTGTTGCAGCAGCGAAGTCTGTCCTTTCAGCCTCAGCGCTTCATTGACACCGGGCGCGGGGTGCATTTCTACGCCGAGACCGTTGACAACCGACATGATGCCCTGGGCAGCGTCTATGCCTTCGTGGTGCGGGACGATGCGCCGCCCCTCCTGTACTGGGCTGCCGATGCTCGTTTCGGCGCCACCAGTCTGACCGCCAGGCACCCCCGGGCCTATCTGCTGACCAGCTCGGGCCAGCTCAGCACCATGGAGGCCGGACAGCTCGAGGTGAACCTGTCACAGATCCGGCCCAGTGCACGCTACCCGAGCCGTCAGATGCAGGCCGAGACCTTCTCCGAACTGTGGCGACGGATCGCCGACAGCACACCAAACGGCGCGCCGCCCAATCGGCAGGCCTTGCTGGAGTTGCACTGCCGGGTGGCCATGGCCGGCGCCTGTCTCGTCTTCGCCTTGCTGTCGGGGCCGGTCGCTCTCCGCTTCGGGCGCGGCCAGAGCCTGGTGGGCGTGCTGGTGACCATTCTCGTGGTTTTCATCTACTATGTGATCATGGTCTGGCTGCGCATGCTGGGGAATGCGGGCTACCTGCCGCTGGCTGTCGCGGCCCACGGCCAGAACGCGGTCCTGGCGGCAGTGGCGCTGCTGGGGATCTGGCGCCAGCGTTGACCGGTCCGACGGGGCCCAGGGGCCCTGCTATCCGCAGGTTGTCGGCTATGCGATACTCCGGGGACAACCTCGCCCGCGTGATGGTCGGGCGCCGGCTGGTGCTGGCGCTCGGCTGCTGTCTCTGGGCGGCCCTCCCTGTCCTCGCCGCCGACGCGCGGTACGAGGCGCTGAGAGAGGCCATGCAGCCTCTCCCGCTGCGAGCCCCCCTATCGCCAAACCCGCTCCGTCCCCCCGAATTTCTCGCTGAGCACCCCCTGCGGCGCCCCAAATCACCGTTGCGCCAACTCGCGGCACAGGCTCCGGTCACGCCCTCCCCATCGCAGCCCGCTGCTGCAGCGCCTGAGCCCAGTACCAAGCCGCACCCCACCGCTCCTGCAGAAGAGCCCCGGCCCGTTGCGGCCGCCCCTGAAGACCGCATCGAAATAGAGGGTCAGCGGTATGAGTATGTCGAGGGGCGACCGCGTCTTGAGGGCGACGTTGTGGTGCGCTATCAGGACTTGACCCTGCACAGCCGGCAGGCCGAACTCGATGCGGACCGCGTCTGGGGCACCTTTGAAGGGGACGTGCAGGTCGAGGGCCCGACCTTTGAGGGGCGCGGTGACCGGCTCCGCGTCAACCTGGATACCGAGCAGTGGGAGATGGCCCACGGTCGTCTCACGGTCAAACCTGACTTTGCCCCCGAGCAGGTCAAGGAGCCGCTCTTCGTGACGGCAGAGACGGCCCAGGGCGACGCCCAGGGCCTGCTGGCGCACGATGTCCAGGGCACCACCTGCGACGACGAGTCCGACCCCCATTTCCACCTGCGTTCACCCCGGGTGAGGGTCGTCAACGAGAAGGCCGTAACCTTCTCCCGGCCCTCGTTGTACATCATGGGTCACAAGGTACTGCGCTATCCCTACGATGTTACCTTTTCGCTCGAACGCAAGCAGAATCGCCTCTTGCCCGAGCTGGGCGTCAACGACGTCGAGGGGTACTTCGCGAAGCTGGCCCTGGGGTACTTGCTCAACGCGGCCAACACCGGTTTCCTGCGGCTACACTTGACCCAGAAGCGGGGCATCGGTCTTGGGTTTGATCATCTGCTGGACCAGGACCGCCAGAGCGCCGAGGTGTCGTTCTTCGCCGAGCCGGACCAGGGAAGTCTCACGGGGCGCATCAACCACCGACTGCAGCTTAGCTCACCCCTCAAGTCCGACCTGAGCGTCAACTGGCAGGAGAACTCCGGCTACGGGCTGGGCCAGCAGTCCATCTATGGAAACCTGAACTTCCGCTATGACACCACCGACGCGAACACGCTGCTGGGCTTTCAGCAGTCGTACAACTCGGTTGGCACCTCGTTGTCCCACCGCTTCGGTACGAGCCTCACTCATCGGCAGCGGCTGGGGACCACGGGCGAATATGCTCTGCGGACCACCCTGACTCGCAACAACTTCCATACGAGCGACGCTCCGGACGAGGAGCTGGACACTGAGTTCAGTTGGGAGCGCCGCGGCGGAGTCTACGACATCGAGGTGCTGGCGCAGAAACGCTATGACCTTGACGCAAGCCGGTATCCCGGTGACGATGCCTACTACTCCCTCAACCGCGTGCCCGACGTGATGCTGCGTACCGACAGCGAGCGTTTCCGACTCCTGCGCCCGCTCCGGGGCTGGGACGCCCGAGCCACCTTCTACCTGGGGCGATTCCAGCAGAAGCCTGACCCGGTGGACCTGGAGCGGGTGGGCTTTGCCCTCGATCTGGCCGGCAACAGCTATCGCCTGAGCCACTGGGGCGCTCTGCGGCTCGCCGCGCGATTCGGGCAGTTCTTCTACGGTGAAGGTTCGGCGCAATGGACGGGCGAGTTCCGCAGTGAGCTGCAGCAGCGGCTAAGCGGCACCTGGGAGAGCCGACTTAGCTTCAGCTATGGCAAGACCAACGGCTTCTCGCCCCTGCGCATAGACTACGCCACATCGTCGTCCTACGCCCAACTGCAACTGGTCCGGCTCATACCGGACCGCTTGCGGCTCAACCTGAGCTTTGGCCGAGACTTTCACAACCGCTATTACAGCGACACCATCGTGGCCTCCGAGCTGATGCTCAGCCGCAACAACCGCCTCGAGATGCAGGGCGGTTACAGCGTCGAGCTATCCCAGTGGCGGCCGCTGAACTTGCGCTGGCTCTACGCGCACGGGGAGTCGTGGTACCACGAACTGGGCATCAACTACGATATGGAGCGCAGTGAGCTGAGCCGCGTGGTGGCCGACATTGACTGGTCCCCCAACCGACTCTGGCGCTTCCAGTTCCTGGGGGGCTATAGCACCTATGGCGGCATTGACCAGGCAGATTTCAAGATTACCCGCGACCTGCACTGCCTGGCGGCACAGGTAACCTATACCTACGCGACCAATGAGGTTCTCATCGGCATCGGCATCAAGGCTTTCGAGTCGCCTGGTCGCACCTTCGGCATCGGCGCGGGCGGGGGGTATTTCGATAGCGACTTTGGTGACCAGTACTAACCGGCCGGGCCACTGGCCGTCGAGTTCAGGGAGAAGCCCAGTGCCTTACCCAACGCTCGCGGTGGCGGGAACACTGCTCGTGTGCCTCACACTCTGCACCTCGGCTTCAGGGGTGACGCCAACAGCGGACGAACTGACGCGGGCGCGTCGGTGGACGGCGAAGCATTTCGCCTGGCCCTCCTCCAGCTCCCACGCCAAGGCTCCGGGCGAGGCCCCAGGACCAGGCATCATCGTCCTGGCCAACCATGGCCCCGTCCTGGTCAACGGTCGCGGCGATGGGCGGCCCCTCCAGATTGCCGACACCAGGTATACTCACGGTTTCATCTGCCATGCCGTGAGCAAGCTTCTGGTGCGCCTGCCTGGCCCAGGTCGCACCTTCCGCGCCACGGTGGGCGTGGACACCAACGCCGGGGGCGGCAGCATCGTGTTCAGCGTCACCGTGGGCGAACGTGAAGCCTTCCGCAGTGCTGTACTGCACTGCAATGAGGCCGGCGTACCCGTGGACGTGGACCTGGGTGGGGCGACAGAGTTCACGCTCGAAGCCGGTGACGCTGGTGACTGGATCGCCTGCGACCACGCCAACTGGGCCGAGGCGATGGTCGTCCTGCAGGATGGAACAGAGTTGCGGCTTTCCGACTTGCCGCTGGTCAGCGCCCCGCTCCCTCCCCGCGCTGCCACACGCCCGCCTTTCTCCTTCCGCTACGATGGTCAGGATTCCGACGAACTGCTCCTCCGATGGCACCGCGAAGAAAGAACCGAGCGTCTCGACGCCCTGCGGGTCCGTCACACGCAGACCTACACTGATCCGGCGACCGGGTTGGCGGTGCGCTGTGAGCGGGTGGAGTATGCTGACTTCCCGGTAGTGGAATGGACGCTGCATCTGCGAAACACGGGGGACACCGACACCCCCATCATCGAGAACCTGCAGGCGCTGGACACTCGCCTTGCCCCTGGCGAAGATCAGGCTCTCTTACACCACAGTGTGGGGAGTCCCTGTCAGCCCAATGACTACCAGCCACTGGAGACACCCCTGGCTGCGGGAGAAAGCAAGCGCATCAGCGCCGCCGGTGGCCGGCCCACCAACAGCGACCTGTGCTACTTCAACCTGCAGTGGCGGGGCCAGGGCATGATCATCGCCCTGGGTTGGCCTGGCCAATGGGAGGCGACCTTCCAGCACGATGGTCCTGACGGGGTCCGAGTGGTCGCCGGGCAGGAGTTGACCCACTTCCGCCTGCACCCCGGCGAGGAGGCACGGACGCCGTTAGTGGCGCTGCTGCTGTGGGAAGGCGACGACTGGCTCCGGGCGCAGAATCTCTGGCGGCAGTGGATGATCGCCCACAACCTGCCAAGGCCGGGCGGAGAACTGGTGAAGACCCACTATGGTTCCTGCTTCAGCAACATGCAGCCGCACGCCGATGAGGAGCTCGCGGTCATCCAGGGCTTCGTGCGCGAGGGTGTGAAGCTGGACTACTGGTTCCTGGACGCCGGTTGGTACCCAGGCCAGGGCGCGTGGTGGAACACAGGCACCTGGGAGGTGGACCGTGAGCGATTCCCCAGGGGCCTGCGCGAGATAGCTGATACCCTGCACGCCCGGGGCACGAAGTTCGTGGTCTGGTTCGAGCCCGAACGCTGCGTCGCCGGGTCCTGGCTGGCCGAAAACCATCCAGAATGGGTTCTTGGCGGCAAGGACGGAGGGCTGGTGAACCTGGGCAACCCGGACGCGTGGCAGTGGGTCCTGGAGCGTGTGGACAGCCTGCTGACCTCCGAGGCCATTGATGTCTACCGCCAGGACTTCAACATAGACCCGCTGGGCTACTGGCGCGCCAATGATGCTCCGGACCGTCAGGGCATGACCGAGATCAAGCATGTGATGGGCTACCTGGCGCTGTGGGATGAGCTGTTGCGGCGACATCCTGGCCTCTTCATTGACACCTGTGCCAGCGGCGGGCGCCGCAACGACCTGGAGACCCTTCGCCGCTCGGTGCCACTGCTGCGCTCGGACTTCTTCACTGACGTCAACTCCCAGCAGTCCCAGACCATGGGCCTGGCTCTATGGATGCCTTATTTCGGCTCGGGCATGGGCATGGGTGACAAGTACTGGTTCCGCAGTTGCATCTTCCCCGCCTCGCGTGTCGGCCTGGACACCCGCCAGCCCGGAACCGATTACCCCTTCCTGAAGCGTATGATTGCGGAGTGCCGCGAGGTGCAGCGCTTCCACATGGGCGACTTCCACCCGCTCACTCCCTACAGCCTGGCCGACGACGTCTGGGTGGCCTGGCAGTGGCATCGGCCCGACCTGGGAGCCGGCGTCGTGCAAGCCTTCCGCCGCGCGAGCTGCCAGCAGGCGTCCGTCACCCTCAGCCTGCGTGGCCTGGAATCCGAGGCGCGGTATGCTGTGACTGACTTCGATACCGGGGATCGTCGCGAGCTGTCTGGGAAGCGTCTGCTGCAGGGAGGCTTACACCTGACGGCTCACGAGCGACCGCAGGCTATTCTGCTGCGATACGAGAAGTCCCGGTGAAATCATCCAAGGGCCGCGCTGAAGCCTGGACCCATCCAGGGAGGTGATTGCCGTGATCCGCTACGCCGTCGTGTTGCTGGTACTGATCGGTACCGCTGTCCTCGCCGCTCCGACCACCCGCTCGCTGGACGAGTTTGGCGACATCCAGACGCTGGATTCGGCCAATGCCACCCTAAAGGCCGCCATGGATCAGATCATCGCTGACGGTGGCGGGGTGCTGATCATCCCCGCCGGGGCCCCGGATGGCCTCAAGATCGACAATCTCAAGCAGGCCGAACGGACGACCTCAGACTATTCGCCAGTGGTTACGGTCCTGGACTATCGCCGGGGGTATGCGGTCTACCATGTAGCGCCCATCGGCAAGTGGCAGGGCGATACCTGGGCCGGGCTGTCCATCGTGCGCAAGCTCAATCTCGGTGAGCAGAGCTTGCCGCATTGCGGGGTCCATGCGGCCCAGGGCATCGCCAACTACGT
Organism: Armatimonadota bacterium; assembly: GCA_013178155.1. Taxonomy (GTDB): domain Bacteria; phylum Armatimonadota; class Zipacnadia; order Zipacnadales; family UBA11051; genus JABLXH01. The sequence goes on from JABLXH010000016.1 coordinate 7,677, forward strand.
TATCAGCGGCACATCGTCTTACATGGCGACGCTGACTGACCCTGTCCAGAAGGGAACCGACGTACGCTGTTACGTGGACCTGATACGAGGCATCTGGGTCGGGGCCAACCTCAACATCACCAGCAGCGTCATGGGCTACGCGGCTCCCTACGACCGCATCACTGTCAAGTCCATCGGCTGGGACCCTGAGCGCCGCCGCAACTACTTCACCTGCGACCTGGAGTATGACCACCCGGCAGGCGCCCTGGTCTACAACAAGCACTTCACCCACAGCCTGCAACTCACCGGTTACTCCAACAGCGACAACCAGACTGCCGGCGAGCTCAGCGTAGTGCGCAACAACTACGCCGTCGGCGACAGCTTCGCTATCAGCGGCATGTTCAGGTACATGGGAGATGTCTTCTCCGGCTTCGGCGACGAGGGCGGCATCGTCATCAACGCGGAGACTGTGGGCGAGGTGGATGGCTTCCACTCCACGGTCGAAGCGGTGGACTGGAGCAGCGACACCATCACCTATGCCCCGGGGCAGTGCAACGCCCAGACCCTCAGCACCTCGCGCCCGCTGATCAACATGAACCGGGAGAAGTGGATCACGCAGGGGACGGTGCTGATCGTCTCTCCCTCCGGCGAGTACAAGGGCCAGACCTATCCCGGAGTCATCGGCGGTCCAGGCAATGCCTTCAACTACCAGGGCGGGGCCATCATCGGCTCACCTGACTGCCCCTGGGACGAGAGCATCATCGGCCGCTTCTTCTGCCTGACCGATGACACCGAGGTCCTGACACCCGGTGACCCCAGCAGCGTCGGCGGCTATGCCAGTGCCGCGAATCGGCCCATCTACCGCTGGTACCAGATCAACGGCTTCGAGCGCAACGAGGATGGAAGCAAGCGCCTACGCATTCTGCGGGTTCGGTGGTCAGCCGTCGCGGCGGGCGCCCCGACGCTGTTTGTGGACGATAACTACACGTGGGACGGACATGAGCGGCCGCTGAAGTACGCCATCGCGCCCGGGGCCTGGGTTTATGACGTAAGCCAGGGCTGGGCGGACGTGGCCGTCACGGGCGGCGTGGTAGACGCCAACACCTGTCCACGCAGGTTGCGCGTGACCCCCAACGGTGACCGGGGCACCGGGTTTGACTTTGCGCCCGGCGATCCTATCGAGCAGCCGCCCGGCCCGGACCCGTGGCAACCGCGGCCCATCCGGGTGCGGCAGTTTGACCAGATGCCCAGCACCATGCCCAGCGCCACCATCGAGCTGGAGCAGCTTGGCCGCGTTCAGGTGCCCAACTGCATCGCCATCAGTGGTCTTGTCTCGGACCGTGACCAGTTGTCCACGCGGCAGGACCGCAAGCCGTCCTATGGCACCATCATGAATGTCTACGCTGCGTCCAACGTGGGCATAGACTTCCGGGGTGACGTGCTGGACACCGCCATTTTCTTCCGGCAGTTCAACGGGCGGCCCCAGCCGATCCGCTGGGGCTGCGAGCCCTTCGGCTCCAGCAGTCTCTCCGTTGACCCGGAATCCGGTGATTTCACCCTGACCGGGGGCCATCTGGACCTGACCGGCAAGACACTGCGCAACACCCACGGGCTCTCGGCCACTGACACGCCGGCCAACAACCTGAGGGGGATCAACGTCAGCGTCGCGGAAGGGCAGACTGAACTGCAGATCAGCTTCGGTACGCCGGAGCCGGACGACGCGTACGCCGTGACCGTCACGCCGTCGTGGATGACCAACATCGCGGTGCCAACGAAGACGGCCCAGGGCTTCCGGGTTCAGTTCGGCACAGCGGCTCCGGCGGGCGCCCGGGTGGACTGGGTACTGGTGAGGTAGGTGGCCTGAGCGCGATGGGACCGCTCGCCTGACCCACGGTAGGACCGCTCACCCGAGCGCGATGGGAGCGCCCCTACGGCGCCAGTGCCACGGCAGCGATGCCACCGAGCATCAGGGCAGCGCCGCCCAGACGCCACCCCATCCCCGGCTCCTTGAGCGTGGCCACTCCGAAGACCACGCCGATCAGGATGCTCAGGTTGCGGGTCGCCGCAACATAGGCTACCGGGGCCAGCTTCATCGCTGTGACCACCAGCCAGTAGGCGACCAGGCACAGGAGGCTGGCCACGATGACCAGCCGCCAGTTGCGGCGCCACTCGGCCACAACCGTCACCGGCCGTCGCAGCCTGAGCGTCATGACCCCGAGAAAGGGCACCAGGAAGCAGTGCATGGCGCAGAGGTAGGCCAGCGGCGACGTGGCGTGAAGCGCGCCGTACTTGTCGGTCAGGTGGTAGCCGGCGATGGCTACCGAGGCCAGGAGCGCGATCCGCGAGCCAGGCTGCCACAGGGCGCGCAGGCTGTTGCCGTTTGCCAGGTCGCGGCAGTCGTCGGTGTGGAGCAGGAACCCCCCCGCGATGACGGCCAGGATGCCCACCAGGCCCAGCGGTCCTGGTACCTCGTTGAGCAGGGGCCAGGCTAGCAGCGCGATCAGCGCCGGAGCCACGCCGCGCGCCAGCGGGTAGACCTGGGACAGGTCGCCGCACTCATAGCCGCGGGCCATCAGATAGCAGTATGAGGCCTGCAGGAACCCGCTGGCGACCCAGACGTACCACGGCCCGAAGGTGTACCCTTGCCGGGCCATCCAGACCAGCGGACCCAGGTAAACGGCAAGGCTCGCGGCCATCAGCAGGAACATGAACGACACGCGGTCCTGGGCCCGCTTGGCCAGGAGGTTCCAGGTGGCGTGCAGCCCCGCTGACAGGACGACAAGAAGGAGGGCAACTGGACTCATCGGGAGGCACCGGGATAGCCATCAACGGGCGTGAGAAACAACAGGCGGTGGGTCTGACACCAAGTGACCCACCGCCTGCAGGTCCACCAGAAAGGGTTTCGCGGCCTAGATCGGCGGCGGCGGTGGCCGCACACCAGCAACGGTCAAGTCCACAAACTCGCTGGTGCCCGTCGCTCCGCTGCCGTCGGTCGCCACAACCCGGATGCTGTACTTCATGGGCGCCTGCACGCCACCACTGTCAGGGACATTGCTATTCGCCGGCACATCGAAGGAGACCCGATAGGTCCCGTCCTTGGCGTTGCCCGCCGCAAGCGTCATATCCAGGCGCGTGACATCCTGGGCCGGAGCATAGATCTCTGCCACCGCGGACGCGATCCCATCGCCATCGTTGATCGCGGCGGTAATGGTCAATGTGCCTCCGCCGGAGGCAAACTCGGTGGGGGAAAGCAGGAGCGAACTGACCTCTGGCGGGCGCGGCCCAACGACCTCGATCTCTGCCGTGGCACTGGCAGACCCGGCATAGGCCTTGAGCTGGCCCTTGCCTACCTGGGTGCCAGTGAAGAGACCATTTGGCGAGATGCTCCCGATGTCACCCACGATGACATAGGTTGGGGTCCCGCTGCCGTCGTCCACCACGCCACTGAACTTCGCTTGGCCGTTGAGATCCACGGTAACGGAGGCCGGACTGAGTCGGACACTGGTGGGTTCCGGCTGGTCCTGGCGGAGCAGCGCGATGTTAAGCCGAGTGGTTCTGTTGGCGGCCACGGGCACCCCCGGCACCGTCTGCGACCGGTAGACGGCATCGCTGCTGCGCGAGGCCATGATTGTCTGCTGCCCCACCGGCACGCCCGTGAGCGTGTAGTTGCCCTGGCTGTCGGTTCGCGTCGTGAGGGCCTGTGCGGTGCCGAGGCCTGCGGAACCGGTGGTCACCAGTGTGACCTCCGCGTTCGCGATGCCCGACGCGACCGCGTCGGCCTGCACCACACGGCCACTGATTGTGCCCGTGGCGACTACCGGCGGTGCGCCGCCATCGCCCCCTCCCCCGCAGCCAGAGAGTGCCAGGGCGGCAAGCATCACTGTTGCCAACAGACTCGGCCATAGCAGGCGCTTCATGGGGCGACCGCCTCTCTCCGTGGTGGTACGTGCGTGGCTCTTCTCAGCGCGTGTTTGCGGTGGTCGTGCTGATGAGCACCCGGGCTCACCAGCAACCCTACCGCTGAACGCGCAGAGTGGTCAGTGACTTGGCGCTCTCGCCCGTGCTGCTACGGGCCTCCAGTTGCACCAGATACAGCCCGGCGGGTACCTTCGTACCCGTCTGACTGCGCCCATCCCAGAGCACAACGTTGCTTCCGGTTGGCCGGAGAACGCCCTGTTCGACGATGCGCACCGTTCTCCCTGCCATGTTCAGCACCGACACCGAACAACTGGCTGGCGCCGACAGGGTGAAGGACATCTGCGCGTACCCGCCCCGCGTCTGCTGCGCCACCAGTCCCGTCGCCACCAGGACGCCTTGCCCCGCGTGGCTTACCGTCAGTCGGAAATCCCGCGACGTCTCCCCGGACCGCGGGGTGAACTCATACCCGCTCGTCGTCCGCAGCGACACGCGCCGGCTGACGGCCAAGTCCTCCAGCGTCACCGTCTGGTTCGCGGGCACAACAGAGAGGTCTGGCACCGAAATCCGGACCGTCTCCCCGGCCACCAGTTGGCTGACCCGCAGGTTCCAGATTATAGCCGATGGGCCGTTTTGTGCAAGAGCCACGCCATAGCCGTACCCCCCTTGCCGTCCGGGAGCGGCTGCCGTGATCATCGCTATGCGCTGTGGCTGCGGTGGCTGGGGCGCCAACCATTCGCAGTCTGCAGCTCCCACATAGCAGCGGCTCCGCCCACTGGCAGACCGCAGCTCAAGCGGCAGAGCATAGGCCACCGCTGGCCCCCGCGAAGATGAGTTGACCGTCCTCCCGCCGGATCGCTTGACCGATGCACTGGTCACCCGGGCAGTGGTCAGGGGACGCACTAGAGTCAGACGGCAGGGCTTGTGGGCAATGATCCAAAAGCCCTGCCACGGGGCGATCATGCGGCTGTTGCCATCCAACTGCGGGTAAGCGATTTCATATGCACCCGCTGTGGAATCCCAGACCCAGGCGAAGGCCGACAGCGCGCCAAGGGCATCCGCGCTGAGCAGGTCCATCGTCGCGCCCTCGTAGGTGACGGTGGCCTCTGCGAAGTCAAAGGGCCCCAGGAAGGGATTGGCCAGCATGTGCCAGCCGGGGGTCAGGTCAATATCGAAGTCCCCCGCGGGAGCGGTCTGGCCGGTGGCCTGCACCTGCACGGCCTGGGGCAGATGGACCCACAGGCCGCGCCCCAGGCCCAACTGCAAAGCCTCCGACACCGGGGGCGTGTAGAGGTCGTAGATGTTGCGATCCGGAGCCCAGCGGGCGCATCGGAACTCGCCGGGGGCGATGCCAAAGAAGGCCGCCGGGTCGGGATCGGCGGGCACCGCCGGGGTGCCGAGCAGATGCAGACCAGCGGCAAAGGTGACCGCCCCATTGGCGTAGGACTGCACGGGTCCGGTGCCACCGAGGTCAGTGTCCTCGTTGCCGGCGGTATCGCGCACCCCAACCGCATAGTAGTAGTCAGCGCCATCCTGGACGCCAGTGTCCAGGTAGGTCACGGCGGCACTGTTGGCGATGACCTTCAGAGGGGTCAGGCCCGTCGTACTGACGAAGTCATGGGTGGCGCGGTAGACGACAAACCCGGCGAAGTCTCCCGGCGCGCTGTAGGTGTCCCAGCTCACCTTGATCGCTCCGCCATCGTCATTGGGCCGATCCACCACTCGCAGATTGGCCACCGCTGGCGGCGGAGCATCGTTGGCCGAACGCACCGGTCCCACCTCGGTGCTGTCCGTGCTCAGGGCTCCGGCCACAGTCCGCACGACGTAGTAGTAGTCCGTTCCGTCGGTGACCGTACCGTCCTGATAGGCGGTGCTCCCCGCCGGAAGCGTGGCGACCACCTCCAGGCTTGTGGCCTCCTCCCGGCGAAGCACCTGGTAGGACTCGACATTCTGCGCGCCTGCGCCATCATCGGGTGACTTGCGCCAGGTCAGGCTGATGCTGCCCCCGTCGTCGCCGAGCGTGTCAGTCGCCGCCAGGTCCAGGACGGCCGCCGGCGGCAGCATGACCCCCAGCGTGCGGGCCACGTTTATGCGCCCACTGCCGAGCTTGCCCACGTAACCCGGGTTCTTGTCGTCAATGTTGTCTGCGCCGCCTGCTATCGCCGCCAGTACCTGGGCCGGCGTCAGGTCTGGCTCGCGGCTTAGCACCAGCGCTGCCAACCCCGATACGAGCGGACACGAGAATGACGTGCCGCTGTTGGTGCCGAAGTACTTCGCGAAGGCAGGGTAGGTCGGGAAATAGGCCGTCGGCCCGTAGAGGGCCTCGCCGGGCGCCGCCACATCAATGAAGTGAGCGGAGGAGCTGTCGAAATTGCTGTAAGACGCCTTGCGGTCAAACTGGTCGGTCGCCGCGACGCCGATCAGATGGTTGTCCGTCAGGACGTTGCTGCCATCATTGCAGACCGGTGACTCCCAGGTGCTCTCGGCGTCCGTCAGCTCCGCGCCGCTGTTGCCGCCCGCCACCACCAGGACACAGCCCGCGGCGTAGGCGGCGCTGAACGGGGCGGTGAAGGCGCTGGTGTAGCCGCCACCGATGCTGAGATTGATGATGTCCGCCCCGTTGGCCACGGCGTAGTTGACCGCGTCAATGACCGTTGACACCGCCGTACCACCGTCGTCGGGGAAGACCTGCAGCGCCATGATCTTGGCGCCCCAGGATACGCCAGCGACACCATATCCATTGTTCGTCACGGCCGTGGCCAGGCCGCTCACCAGAGTGCCGTGGCTGACTTGCTCGTCGGGCTCCCCGTCGAAGTTATCGTCCTTGCCGTTGGGCGTGGGGTTGGGGTTACTGTTGTTGTGGTAGAAATCCCACCCGTTCACATCGTCCACGTAGCCGTTGTCGTCGTCGTCGCGACCATTCTTGGGCGTCTCGCCGGGGTTCACCCAGAGGTTGGCGGCGATGTCCGGGTGGTCAAGGTCCACTCCGGAATCGATGACAGCGATCACCACGGGCCCACCGGTAACTACGTCCCAGCCCGCCGGCGCGCTGATCAGTGGTAGGTGGTACTGCTTGGTATACTCCGGGTCATCGGGCACGACGGCCGGGTACATGATGAGGTCGGGTTCAACACTCTCGATCCCCGGCTGACCACGCAGCTTGACGATGGCCGCCGCCAGGTCACTGCCGGGAGCCAGTTCCACCAGATACTGGCCATGCCCGAGAGCTCGCGCCACTCGTCCCCCGACGTTGATCAGCGGGCGCTGCGCCTGGGTCTCCATGCCCCGGCGCAGGGTCACAATCATGCGGTCGGCGACTGCCAGACCAGGCCGCACCCGGCGGCCCTGAGCGGTCTCGATGACCCGTGTGTGGCCCCACGGTACCGTCCGGAGGCCTCCCTGGGCTACAACAGGCGCCATGACGCAGAAAAGCAGCACCGCCGTCAGGAACCCTGACAGGCGGCGCTGACCAAGATGAAGGCTTAGCACCAGCGGGCCCCTACGGGACTTGCACGGTGCGGACAACGGTGACCGCCTGGCCCTCGGCGCTGCGGGCCGTGATGCGCACCAGGTAGGCACCCGGCGGGACTTTCGCGCCATTGCTTCCTCGACCATCCCACAGCGTCGTGGCCAGTCCAGCCTCCCGCTGCGCGGCTGGCAGTGTTCGCACGGGCCGTCCGGCAAGGTTGATGATGTCCACTGCCACGGTGGCGGGAGCGGACAGGGTGTAGCTGATCTGGACGGCCGCGGCGGCCGGCTGGACGCTGAGACTGCGGATGGCAAGCAACTCACCGGCTTTCGCACGAATCTCCAGGGCGAACTGGCGCTGCGTCTCGCCATTACCCAGAGTGAACTCATAGGCACTAGTCGTCCGCAGGTACACACGCTTCCCGGTGGCCTTGTCTTCCAGCGTCGCCTGGAAGCCGAGGGGCAGTTGGCTCAGGTCGGGCCAGGAGAGCCGCACAGGCGTGCCGGCACGCGCCGTCACGCGGAAGTCCCACGTCTGCCCCTGCCCCAGGTCGCTGCGGTAGCTCGTGGCCTGCCGCTTGCCCTCTGCCGGGAAGAACAGGTCAACCCCGTCAGCCATCACCGGCGGGCTGACCACACCATTCAGACGCTCGGCTTGCGGGCTAACCCCCAGGAAGTTGTCCTCATCTGCTGCCCCTTGGACGGTCGCCACCAACTGCAGGTTCCAGTCGCTGTCGGAGGGCGCAACGCGCTCGGCGACGACCGGAGCCGCCTCAGCCGTTGCCGACGGCAGGGGCATCAGAAGCTGCGCGGCACGGTTGGCAAAGAAGAAGAAGCCTTCCCCCTTGCGCACCTGCTTCTGAGCAAAGTCATGGACAGCGCTGACCAGACGGTAGCTGGCCGAGAAGCTGTCGTAGATCCAGCAGTAGTCCGCCACGTAGCCCTTGCGGGCGGCGGTGGGCAGGTCATAGGTCGCGCCTGCCACCTTCACCCGCAAGTCGCCGATGTTGACTGGCTGGTCAAAGGGGTTGCCGAGCTGGTTCCACCCGGCAACAACGTTGACCGCCACCTCAGCCTGCGCGGGTACCCCGCTGATGTTCAGCAGCCCTGCCTGGCTGCTTTTCAGCCAGAAGCCCCGGCCAAGGGCCTGGCCCAGGAACGGATCTGCAGGATTGTCGGAATAGAGATGGTAGCCGCCAGCAGGATCCTTTGCCGGGTCCCAGCGCGCGAACTCCACCGCCGGCGGTGTCTTGCCAAACAGGACGCCCAGGTCGGTCTCCAGCGTCTGCAGACCCAAGGCAAACATGGACAATCCGGCGGGGTAAGCAAGTGAGAAGTTCGGGTTGGCTCGCACTGGACCCGAAGCCGTGACCTCCGCCAGCTCGTTGGGCTCGGGGCTGTCGTCCACCGCCGTGACGGCGTACCAGTAGTCGTGGTTGTCGGTCACGGGCCGGTCCACGTACGTCCGCGTGTTGCGGTTGGCGACGGTGGCGATGCGTGTAACGCCCTCGTCGTTGATATTGTCAAACGCGCTCTCAGACCGATAGATGCGGTACTGCAGGAAGTCATCCGGTGGTGAGTAGCTGTTCCACGACACGGTGATCGAGCCGCCGTTGTCACTGGGGGTGTCCACTGCCGTAGCTGCCACCGCCGGCGGAGCCAGGTCATCCTTGGCCTGCACCGGCCCCACTACCGCCGACGCCGACGTGTTCACCTGGTCCCGCGCCACGACCTGGTAGTAGTAATCGCTGTAGTCCACGACATCCGTGTCAATGTAGGTGCTGGTGCCGGCCGGTACCTCGGCGATCTTGCTGAGGCTGCTGGCGTCATCGCCACGGCGGATCTCGTAGCTGACCACATCGTTGGCGCCCTTACCGTCATCAACCGACAGGTTCCAGGTCAGCGTGATGCTGCCACCCTCGTCTCCGGGCGTATCAAAGGCCAGCAGGGAGCGAGGTGGGCCGGGCGGCAGGTCCCCCAGGGCGTTGGCAGCGCTGACACGCCCGGCGCCCATGGTGCCCACCTTGCCTGGATTCGTGGCATCGATGTTGACACAGCCGTCGAGCAACTGCAGGAGCGCCTCACTGGGTGTGAAGCTTGCAAACTCGGATCGCACCAGGGCCATGACGCCGGCACAGACAGGAGCGGCCATGGAAGTGCCGCTCATCTCGCCATATTTCTGTGTGTAGCCGTCTGCGGGGCGGTCCGGCAGCGTGCTGAGAATATCCACCCCCGGTGCCATCACGTCAACGAAGTGGCGCGATGACCCATCCAGGTTCGAGAAATCGGCGACAACGTCCAGGCTGTCAGTGGCCCCCACGCCGATGACGTGGTTATCGGCGGGGCTGGCCCCGTCGTTGCAGACAGGCGATATCCAGGTACCGGGGTCGTCGGTGAAGACCGCCCCGTCATTCCCTGCCGCACACACCACGCTCATCCCTGCGCTCCAGGCGGCGGTGATGGGACTGGTGAAGATCTCGTCATAGGTGCCGCCCAGACTGATGTTGAGGACATCCACACCCACGTTACGGGCGTAGTCAATGCAGGCGACGATGGTCGCGTAGGAATACGCGCCACTGCTGTCGCGGGCCTTGATGGCCACGATCTGGCAGCCCCAGCTCGGTGCGGCTACACCGAGCCCATTATCGGAAGCGGCTGCCGCGCAGCCCGCCACATGGGTACCATGGGAGCTGCCGCCAGAGGTGGCCGGATCAGGGCTGGGATCACTGTCGTCATTGCCGAAGTCATACCCATTCACGTCGTCAACGAAGCCGTTGCCGTCGTCATCAACCCCGTTACCCGGCGTCTCACCCGAGTTCACCCACATCCGGGGGGCCAGGTCCTCGTGGGTGATGTCCACTCCCGAATCCAGGATGCCGATCAGGACGTTGGGAGAGCCCCGTTGCACGTCCCAGGCCAGGGGGCAGTCAATCAGGGGCAAGTGGTACTGCTGGGCATACTGGGGATCGTTAGGCACCGCCAACTCGTACATCAGCCGGTCCGGCGACGCGATCTTGACCGCCGCTTCGGCTCGCCACAGGGCCAGGCCCTGCTTGACGGTCATGCCCTCGGGTAGCGCCACCAGGTACTGGCCAGGCGTCCGGAAGGCGTGTAGCACTGAACCCCCGATCCGTCGCAGTGCCGCGTCAAGGTCGGCAACGCTAGCGCCCGGTTGGGCCTCGATCAGGATGCGGCCCTTGATAGCCAGGTCGGGGGCGAGCGACAACTGGCCCTGGGCGTTCATGTAGCGAATAACCTGGGCGCTCACCACCTCCCTGTCGTTCGGCCCCACCAGAGGGATACGCGCGTGGGCCGCCAGAGGCAGCAGTATCAGCAACGCCAACGACACCAACAGGAGCCTGGGAGAGCGGCAGCAGCGAGGCGGACAGAAGGTGTTCACAGGGAGCCTCCTGTGCGGCTGGAACTGCAGTGGTGAGATGCGAGTGCGCTAACGAAGGATGATAGCAGGAGCCCCGGAGGGTGTCAACAAACCCTGATGAGCGGGCCACGCTCGGGGACAGGTTCCAGGCCCGTGCGAGGCGAAGACGATGCTAACAGCGTCCAGGCGTCGGGCTTGCCTGGCAGCACGGAGGCGCTTACCCCTAACGGCAGAGGCTCTTGCATGCAGATGGCTTACGCTGTCACGAACGCGGAACTTTTCCACGGCGCTGCCGCCGACCCTGCGGCGTCGGCCCTGGCCGTCAGTGGAGGGCGCATTGCCTGCGTGGGGAGCACAGCGGATGCGGTGGCGGTGGCTGGTCCGGGCGCTCGGGTCGTGGACCTGCAGGGCCGCTTCCTGTGTCCGGGCTTTGTGGACTGCCATGTGCACCTGTCCTGGCTGGCCATGACCTTAAGCGGCCGCACTGTGGACTGCGATGGCACCCGCACGCTGCAGGAGACGCTGCAGCGTGTGCGGGAGGCTCTGCCCCGCGCCGTGGTCGGCGGCTGGCTCAGGGGCCGAGGCTGGGACAAGAACCAGTGGCCCGGTGACCTCTTCCCCACCGCGCGCGACCTCGATACCGTTACGGGTGACGTGCCCGCAGCTCTGGCTTCCCACGACGGGCATTCGGTCTGGGCCAACTCCGCGGCACTGCGGGCTGCACGGGTGACCCAGGAGACTCCCGACCCGCCGGGCGGGCGCATCATCCGTGACGCCACCGGACAGCCGACGGGAGTGTTGCAGGAGGCAGCGGCGGCACTCATCTGGGATGCCATGCCGAACCCGCTCCGCGAGGAGATCAGCGCTGCCCTGCGCGAGGCCCTGCCGCAACTGTCCGCGCTGGGGCTTACCGGGCTGCACAACTGCGAGGCGGGCGATGGCCGCAGCGCCATCCTGCAGTTGCGGGACGGCGGCGCACTGCCACTGCGAATCGCTCACTACCACCCCGCCGACCAGTTCGAAGAGGTCGTCGAGCTGACGCGCAGCGGCGGTGGTGAAGACCAGTGGGTGCGCCTGGGGGGCTTGAAGGTCTTCGTAGATGGGGCCCTCGGTGGGCAGACCGCGGCTATGCTCGAACCCTACGAGGGCTCCGAGCAGGCCGGGCTACTGACCATGGACCCGGAGGAGTTCGCAAATCTGGCCTGGCGAGCGACCGAGGCGGGGCTGGCCCTGGCCGTCCATGCCATCGGCGACCGCGCAGTGCGCATGGTGCTCGATGGCTTCCGGCAGGTACGGAGCGCCTGGTCGGGGCCCTGGCCCCGGCACCGCATTGAGCATGCGCAGCACGTCCACCCCGCCGACCAGCCATGCTTCGGGCAACTGGAGATCATCGCCTCGGTGCAGCCGGCGCACATGCTGGCCGACATCGTCACCTGTGAGCGGCACCTGGGTGCCCGGAGCCGATGGGCCTTCCCGCTGCGGTCGCTGCTGCAGGGAGGGGCCAGGCTGGCCTTCGGCTCGGATGCGCCCGTGGAGACCGTGGACCCACTGGTCGGCCTGCGCTCGGCTGTCCAGCGCCGCCGTCACGACGGCACCCCGGCCGAGGGCTGGTACCCGGAGCAGAAGCTGACCGTGGCGGAAGCGCTGCGCGGGTACACGCTGGACGCGGCCTACGCCTCGGGCGAGGAGGCCGCCAGGGGGAGCCTCGAACCGGGCAAGCTGGCTGACTTCGTGGTCCTCTCCCGCAATCCGCTCACCACGCCGCCTGATGAGCTGCAGGACGTCCGGGTTGAGGCCACCGTGGTCGGCGGGCGACCCACCTACGACCCCCAGGGCCTGTTTGGCGCCCCCTGAGCCAGCCTATTGCCAGACCTGCAGCCGCACCGGGCCCCCGGCGTCCGGCAGGCGGACCAGAAGCGTGAACCCGCAGAGGCCGTCGCCATCGGGCCAGGCCGAGTACCACGGCTCGTCGGGGTGACCCGGCCCCAGCAGCCGGCGGCCGGCGGCATCCACTTGGCGGGCGTGGAGAGACCTGTCTGGTCGCATCCCGCCGATGCGCAGAGGGACCCAGTTGGCCCCGCCCTCCAGCACCATCTCGGCGCGGCCCGCCTCGGTCCGCACTTCCGGCGGGTCGGCGCTAAGGACCGTGCCAACCGTGGCCCTGAGCCGCAGCGGGCTCAGCGCCCAGCGCACACGCTCCTGCTCCATCACCGTGTGATCCGTGGAGTTGTCGCCCCACACCATCTGCACGGCCCGGTAGTGGATGCGGCTGCCCGCGGGCACTTCCTTCACCGGCTCCACCGGCACCACCGCGATGTCGCGAGCGTACGCCCCGTCAATCTCATCGTTCGCGCCAGTGCAGAAGACGTAGACACCGGGGCTAACCTGCTGCTCTCCCAGCCGCACGTCCCAGTCCAGGAGCACGAAGCCGGGGTTGCCGGTAATGTCGCTGCACGGAATGCCGTTCTCCAGCCCGTTGGACGCCCGGTAGAGACAGGCCAGCGGGTAGTCACCCAGGGGCGCGCCGTTGGCCACGACCGTTCGCTCGTAGGTCAGATCGCCGGCCTGTGACCCACCTTCCGGTCCCGTGTAGGCGAACCGCATGAAGGCCATGGGGTTGAGGGCATGGTGGCGCAGGAAGAAGAGGCGGGCCTCCCGAGAGGTGTCCAGCCGCACGGCGCGCCTGGCCGTAAGCGACACCTCGGTGAACACCCGTGTCATGTCGTCGTGGGCCGTCTCCCAGACGCGGACTGTCCCGGCGACCGCGCCGTCGGGGGTCGCCGCCTCGACGGTGTACTCGATCAGGAAAGGAGATGTCTCGCGCATGGTCACGAACCCCGGCATCAAGCCCTGGTACGCTCCCTGCTCATCCCAGCACCCGAAGAAGGTCGGAAGAATGGCCGAGGCGGACCGCGAGACGAGTTGGCTGTAAATGCGCCGGAAGTCATTCAGGCGCAGCTCGTTCCCGGGCGTGAGAGCGCCGGGGTACGGACCCGTAGTCAGGGTATGCGCTTCCAGACCCCCGAGGGTCACCTGGAGTAGGAGCGGGTCACCGATGTTGTCCAGGCTCGTGAGGTAGAGCGCCTCGCGGTCCGACAGACCGTGGTAGAGGTGCTCCGCGCGCACCTCGCGCAACTCGTCTGGCTCCAGCGGCAGTGGATAAGTCATCGTCGCCCAGCCCGGTTCGCCGGCTTCGGCGTGCAGTTCGGGGAAGTTGAGGCCGAACTGGGGAACAATGGGCAGTGGCAGGCCGCTGCCGTCGCGCAGGACGCCCCCGGTGATGCCTCCCCACGGGTCGCGCTGGTCCACCACAACAGTGCGGCGGCGGGAGTCATTGTGCACGGTGAAGCGGGTCCCGGCCCGCAGCCCCCGCGGTGGAGACGGCGTGCCGGAGGTCACCGCCGTCAGCGCATAGACACCCCGGGCCGCGTCGTAGCCCTGACAGGTCCCCATGTCCATGGTGAAGGCCTGGGCGGGCAGTGGCGCGGCTTCCGCGGCCAACACGGCCGCCGCCCCATCTGCCGACGAGGCCGTTGCCAGCATGATGCCGACTTCCTGCGCAGCGCCAGGCTGCCAGGGCAGCTCAGTGGCCATGCGAGACAGCGAGACCGCGCCATCGGACAGGCCCAATTGTGGGCTGCCGTCGGTGGTCGTGACCCGCAGCGCCACGGCGGGGTCGCCAGCGACAACGCAGCCCGCATCCGCCGCACGCGCGCGGGCCCGGAGCCCAACCACGTCCAGGCCCATGGCTGTGGGAGAAACCGCCGCAGGGGACCGATGTCCGTCGGCGGCCCGGTAGACGTACAGACCGCGGTTCACCCACTCCCCCGTGGGCAGCAGGAAAGCCGCGACCAGGTAGACCCGGTCTTCATGGCAGTAGAGACTGAGTTCTGCCAGGCCGGGCCAGGCCGTGTCCCCATCCGAGAGAACGAGGTTCTCCAGGTGCAGCTCTGCCAGGTATGGGCCCGAGCGCAGGGGGTGGTAGTGGGCAGCCGGTCCGCCGGTGCCCTTGAACCGGTGGCCATCCTGCCGAAGCCACAGCCCACCGACCCGCGCCAGCTCTGTCTCCCCGCCGGCCGTGAGCATCTGCACCAGAGGTCCGTGCCGGACGTCCACAACCAGCCGGTACCGACTGGTGGTGACGGTACAGCCGTCGGTTCGGCTGCTGAGGCGTACAGTCGCCGCAGCGGGCACAGCGGCCGCAAGAATGCCGACGAGGGCCAGAAGGCACCGGCTGCGGCGCTGGGTCACCGGGGGCCAAGGCAGCTTCGCCTCGGTGCCCTCGCAGGCGGCCCCAGCACGCCCGCCGCCATACCTGGAAGCTGCCCTGAACATGTTGCGCCTCCCACCAGCGCCTTGCGGCATCGCAGCAGTAGCCAGGCAGGTCAGTCTTCGCCCAACGCCTCGCGCCACCAGCTCAGAAACGGTTCCGATAGCCACTTCTGCGGCTCAGCGCGGAGCGTGGCCAGGATGGTGTCCACCATGGCCCGGGAACGGATGGCGCGCAGGGTGGCCGAGCCGATCCTGCCAAAGCGCACCAGCCCCAGCTCCGCCAGGTACTCGCCCATGAGCCGAAAGTCAAACATGGGGAACACGAACACGATCGTCACTTCCTCGCCCGCCTGGCTCTGGCGGTAGTACTCCTGCACGTCCGGGAAACGCGATATGCGACGGTCCAGGGCCTCTCGGCGCTCGGGCGGCGCCTGCTTCAGTGCCTCCTCGATCAGCCGGCACTGGCAGTAGTGCCCCATCGTGTTGACAGTGAAGTCCACGCCCAGGAAGCAGTAGTGGGCGTCCCACTGATAAAGGCGCTCCCAGGGGCTGGCCTCCGCGAAGGCCTCATCGCCAAACATGCACGGTCGCAGGCCCCACTTGCCATGGTCCGCCGTCAGCTCGGCCGCCCGTCGGCCAATGGCGGATATCGAATGGGTGGGGTTATTGCTGCGGATACTGTCAGGCCGCTGGCGGAAGACTTCGGTGATCACCCCGGGATAAGAGGGTGAGTTGTCGTAGTCCCAGTCGGCCAGGTCCTGGGTGCCGTTCCACCACAAGGTGGGCACGGCCACCGTCCCTTCGGGGCCCACAGCCTGCAGAAAACCCTCGATCACTGTATTGGGGCCGCCGATGACGTGTCCCATACTGCTGAGCGAGCTATGGAACATCACCACATCGCCGGGCCCCACACCCACACTGCGCACCCCGGCGGCCACATCATCCACCGTCACCTGGATAGACTTGTCACCCACTTCGGGCTGCATGGTCTCACTCGCTTTCTGCCGGGCGTAACCGGCATCGTCGGGCATGTGGGTCACTGCCGGTAGGAGTCCAGCTCCTCCACCGTGCACTCCGCCTCGGTACCGATGAGCATACCCGGGAAGGTGATGCCCCCCAGGCCGGTGGCATGGGTGACACGGATGGCGAGCTGGTTCTCAGCGCCCGGCCGCAACCACTTTGCCACGTCCACGGCGATCGGCGTGCCGACCAGGTCGCCCACGGCCTTCCCCGTTGAGGCGTAGGTACGCTCAGCGACCAGTTCCCCGTTGAGATAGATCCAGGCCTCCTCGTTGACCCGGCGGAGGTACAGGTACAGGTGTGGCCTGGCCGCCAGCGATCCCGGCACGGTCAGGTTCTGGAAATACCAGCCATAGCCATCCAGCCCCGGAAAGCCCTGCTGCTCCCACCCCACGCCCCGGTTGATGTGGAGCCTCGCCTGGTCCGGCGCCAGCGCGGCCTCGCGCCACGGGCCGTCGTCCCCCCAGACGGTCAGAGTGCGGGCCGCCTGGTAATGCCTTGGGTCGGCGTACCACCGTTCAGTGACCCCGCGGTCTTCCGGGTCGGCGACAAAGATCCATTCGGCGGGTAGGAAGATGCGCGACGGCCCAGGCCCCTCGGCGTCCAGACACGCCTGCCACTTGTCGGTGACGTAGGCTACGTTGCCCACGATCCCCAACGTGCTGATCTCATACTGCTGACAGAGGGCCCTGAACTCGTCCAGTGCTGCCTGCAGCGCCTGTCGCTCGCCCCGGGGCCGGTTCATCGCGGGGCCATAGACGAAATCGCCGAACTCGTTGTAGTAGCCCAGGCCCTGGCTCAACTCAAGATAGAGCAGCGGCAGCCGCACCTTCCGGACGCGCTGGCGGATCTCATCGCTGGCGGCCAGGCCCTCGGCCTCCTCGATGTCGCGGCGCATGGCTGCCATGAACTCGGGCGTGAACATGGGGCCATCAGGGGCATACGAGCATTGCAGGTTGTTCAGCAATGGGTGACCGGATGCCACCCCGCAGCGGTGCGGTACCGCATGCCATTTCTCCCAGTAGTCCCACAGCCGCAACTGGTACTCCCAAAGGGGGGCCGCAGCCTCCTTGTAGTAGCCGAAGACGAAATCATGCAGTAACTCCTTCGTGTTCAGCGCCGGGTTCCAAAGCTGCTTGGCCCATACCCAGGCTCTCATCTCGTCCACATCATTGCCCTCGGACTCATACATGATGCCGGCCACGCCGTGCCGAACCATGAAGCGGGTGTTCTCCGCCACGACCTGCCAGTTGGGCATCGGCAGCAGGTAGTGCACATAGTCGGTGGTGTAGTCCCAGACAAACACCTTGGCCCCGGTGGCCTGCCAGGCCCTGAGCAACTCCTGGAACTCCCTGGACTCCCGCTGGTAGCAGAACTGGTACTTCCACGCGTGAGAATCCGTGCAGAGCTGGATGATGATGTAGGGGTCCACCTTGAGGTTCGTGGGCGGGCGCGCGTAGTCCAGGTACGCCAGTGAGATCAGGTGATGGTCCGGAAACTCCTTTTTCACGCCCTCGGCGATGCGGTTCACCATGTAAAAGAAGCTGCCTGAGCGGCCACCATTCTCGTCGTCCAGACGCTTGCACCCCGGACAGTCGCAAAAGCCCCTCCCGTCATTGGGCCCGATGGCGGTGATCGTGACCTCCGGGTGATTGCGGAAGATCTCGCAGGTCTTTTCGATGCTAATCCGGATGACGTCTTCGTTGGTGTGGCAGAGCTGGCTTGGCTGCCGCTTCCCGTTGACGAGCGCATAGTACTCGGGGTGCTCGGCGAAGTACTGCTCGGTCGGGAAGTACCACGCATAAGTGTGACCCATCAGGTGGTACCGCAGGCTGCCGCCCCAAGCCATCGGCACCCGGGCATGGGGCGTGTTGGTCCGGTTGTGCAGGGACCAGTTCGGCTCGTGCATCTTGAGTATGTACGGGTCGCGCAGCTCCAGAGGCGGCACGTACTTCCGGGGCACGAGACTCACGGTGAGCCGTCGCTGCCGGGGTGTGTCCACAGAGGTCAATGAGTACCACCGGCAGCCCAGGTCCTCCTCCAGCAGGGCGTAGACGCCGTGCATCAAGCCTCGTCCACTGCCGCCATAGAGATACACGTTACCGCCAACCACTTCCAGCGCGTACCCCTCAGCCGCCAGGTCCGCGTTCTTCCATGCGCAGCGTGAGTTCGCCAGCAGGCCGGTCCGTCCGAGGCTGATGACCGGACTGTCGCCTCGGCCGGCCTGCCCCTCGGTTACCACGGGGAACTGTGCGCCGGTGATCAGTCCCAGATAGTGAGCGAGATCAGCGGCGGCCTTCTGCTCGATGCGACGGGCGTCAGCGGGGATGAGCAGCCGGTAGCGGGCCTCACCTCGGTCGGCCAGCAGCAGCGGCTCGGCCGCCCCGCCCTGAGGCCGCAAGGCGTTGCGCCACGCGGCCGGCATGTCGGTACGATGCACGGCCGTATCGCCCTCAATGCCCACCGACCCCATGACCGTGAATCCCTCGTACTTGACATCTTTGTCCTCAATGTACATGAAAACGTTACACGAACCCTTCAGCCTGCCGGGTTTGAACTTGACGCGGTAGGCGACGGAGACCGTGTTGGGCGTCACCTCCACCACCGTGTGCTCGCAGTCCAGGTAGCCCTGGTCGTTCTCGATGACCTTCCCCGTCTCCCCCGGTGTGCCGGTGGCCTCCGTCGCGTTCCAGAAGCCGTGCTTCACAATGGCCAACTGGTTCGTCGGGACATGGTAGCCCAGGTAGAAGCCTGTCAGTGGATCATTCCCCCGGGTGATCACCAGGTAGGTGTTCGTCAGCAGATGCGTGCCGCCCGGGTACCGGTAGCTGGCCGTGACCGTGTGCCAGACATCGGCCGGCAGGTACCCGGCGACTTCCGTCTCCCCGTTGAAGGTGACACTTACGTTGCGGGGCCCCGACTGTGCCGCCGCTGGCAACAGCGCCCATAGCAGTGGCACCGCGCCCAGACCGATCGTCAAAGCTGCCTTCATCGTCACTCCTCACTGCGCCGCACGGTGCGGCGCTTTGCCTACTGCACGACCACCATCTGGTATCCCAGGCCCGGCACTGTTAGCTTCGCCTTGCCGTCTGCCAGCGCCAGCGGCTGTTTCCCCGGCCAAAGCACGGCCCGGCGCGGAGCAAAGCCCAGTCCGGCAGGGTTGATGGTCACGGTGCCCTCCCGCGACTCTCGACCCACGTTCCCCACGACGAGCAGGGCCTTACCGAGCTTCCGATAGGCACTCACGTGGACGTCGGCCATGTCGGTGGCGGCCGGCGGCTGGGCCGCGAAGTAGCCCACGAAGTCACTGTCCACGTAGCCGAAGCTGTCCAGTGCCGCCAGCGCTTCGTTGACGACATCAGCATTGCACCAGATCGGCCATACGGCTGTGTCATGCAGCATGAGCAGAGCCATGAGGCCGCGCGTGGGCTCGACTTGCCTGGCGCGCTCCTGGTCGAACTCCGGCAGGAAGAAGGGCATGATTCCCCACTGTCGCCCCATGTACTCGGCGCGGAAGGTGTCCAGCGACATCAGGTCCAGGTAGCTGTCCTTGACGACGCCGCGGAAGTGCTCGCCGTCCAGATAGGAGTCCTCATAAGCCAGGATGGGAATGGTTACCTTCCCGGACATGTGGGCCATGATGAAGGTTGGCGACGGTCTGGACTTGATCACCGCGTACATCCGGCGGTACAGGTCGCGGTAGGCCCGGATGGGGAAGGTCGGGTAGCGCTGGCCGTCACGCTCGTAGCCGAGGCCGGCGGCGGCGCTGGCGGAGCTGTACGGGTGGGTGTTGTCATGGTAGACGCCATCCACGCCGTAGCGCCGGATGAAGTCTGCCGTCTTGGTCACGATGAAGTCTGAGTAGCCCTGGCCCAGGGGGGAGACCATGGCGAAACCCGCCCCGTACTGCGCCACATCGGCCGAACCGGTGTCCACCGGCCCCATCGCCCAGTACTTGCCAAAGTACGGCCACTCGGGGCAGGCTGCGGACAGGAAGCTCAGGCACAGGTAGGGAACGGCCTTTACCCCATCGCGGTGCAGGCCGGCCACCCGCTGGCGGAACAGAGCAGGGTCTGTGGCCTCGGGATAGCCGTACCAGCGGAGCGAATCCGGCTCCGGGGTGGGCCAGATGATGCTCACGGTGGCGTTCCGCCCTGGTTGTAGCCGCCACTTGCGCCAGTCCTTCGGCAGTGGCTTCACGGGGGTCGCCTGCAACCCGAACCCCAGCTTCCAGTTCGCCGGCAGCTTCTGCCCAGGGGCCAGGATGTTTAGCCGCAAGGTCACACGCCCGCCCGACCGGATGACTTGCACCGCGTCGGTCTGTTGTCCGTTGGGCCACATCTCATCGGACTCGCAGAACCAGAACAGCCCCCGGTCATTGTCACCGAGCCAGTAGTAGGGGATGAACTTCTCCTGGTCCACGACGCCCTCGCCAGACGGCAAGTTACCCGTCACCCGGCTGCTGTCCCATGTGTAGGCATACCGGTGTCGGTAGAGGGCACGCTCCGACCGCAGAGGGATGTCTATGGTCAGGCGGTCGAGCGTCTCCGGCCGGTCCACGGTCAACTCGCACCAGAGCATGCCGTCGTACTCGATGGAGGTAATGCCGCGGACCTCCACCTGGGCACCATTCAGGCCATATCGCCACGACCCTGTGACTTCGCAGCGCGTATCGGACCCGCGGGTGGGCGCTGAAACAACGGACTCGACGAGTTGGCCGTCCGCCCCCGCCGACCCGGCTCTGATCGCGATGGGCGCCGCAAGGAGTCGCTCGCCGGCGGAGCTGATCCGGTTGGGCAGGGGACCCCGGTCAAAGGCGTAGTTGCGGCCCCACACGCTGACGACAGATCCCTTCACCTGAACCGGTGTCCAGGGCGGCAGCACCCTGTCGGCTAAGCCGAGCCTGCTGCCCATCCAGGACAAGGTATCGGGCACCGCGGCGGGCTTGCGCAACTCGAAGACCTCGGCTCCGTCCTGCTGTACCTGCGCCACCACCTCATAGTCGCCCGGCCGGCGTGAGCCGAGCGGCAGGACCGCCTCGGCCTGCCCGCCGGCGAACCTGGCCGACGCGGCATCGGCGGGTAGTGGCTGGCCCGGCGCGACCATGGCCACACGCGCTGTGAGGGACTCGTCTGGCACATCGGCGCCGCTGGTGTTGACCTGGACCCGCAGCTCCCCCGCGGCCGGGTCCATGGAGTAACTCAGAATCGTGCCCTCCGCCGTCAGCGGGACCATCACGTCAAAACGTCCCTCAAAGTGCGCGGCGATGTGCGCCGGGCTCAGGGGGCGGTCGTACAGCCGCACCTCGTCAATCAGCGACGAGCTGCTACGCGGCAGGTGCCACGGATTGTCGCCGATGGTGACCTCACTGCCCAGCGACTGCGGCAGCTTACAGGGCGTCGGGACTGCGGCGGCGGGCTTGCCGTCCACGTAGGCCATGACGCCCTGGGCCGACCAGGTTCCGGCGATGTGGTGCCACTGGCCGGGCTCCCAGTCCAACTCCGTGCTGCTCACGGCATACGGCCCCGCCACATTGTCGCAGGACAGCATCATCAACCGCACACTGTCATGGAACTTGTACAGATACAGCGCGCCCTGGCCCCGCGTATCGAAGAAGACGTGGAACTCGTTCTCGGCCGGACGCCAGTCCAGCGGGCAGACCCACATCTCCACGGTCCCGCCCTTTGGACGCAGGAGGCCCGTCGTCGGGTAGCGTACGTAACCGCTGCCAGGACCGGACTTGAGCGCCTGGCCGACCTTTCCCGGCGCGAGCGTCGGGGCGCCCTCGGGCGTGCCGGCAACGACGCCGGCGGCTCCGACACCATTGAGATCGTTATCG
Source organism: Armatimonadota bacterium (assembly GCA_013178155.1). Lineage (GTDB taxonomy): Bacteria > Armatimonadota > Zipacnadia > Zipacnadales > UBA11051 > JABLXH01. The sequence continues at coordinate 29,549 of JABLXH010000016.1, forward strand.
AAGCTGATCGTGGCCGTCGGCTTGACCTGCGCCAACGCCCCGGACATCAGACACAGCAGGAGTGTAACGTCAAGCATACGCCTCATGGGACCCCTCCGTGTATGCGCGGCGCGCGTAAGCTTGGCCCCGGACTATGAGGCCCCGGTGCTCTATCCACTTCCTGCTGGGTTACGCGCTCCCCTTCCCCCTCCTCTGGAGAAGGAAGCCGGTCAGGCCGCGCCGAACCTGCCCCTGCCTTCCGGATGGGCCATCTCCCCCCGCCGACTGCGCCGCCCATGGAGCAACAAGCTGACCGCCAGAGCACCTACTGGGGCATCACTCGCCGGTCACTGGGCCTTGGCGCGCTGCTCGTACCGGTCAACTGCTACTGGATGCTCTATATGGAGGTGGCCTGGAACCAGGGTTACGCCACGCTGCTGTCGCTTTACTTCAACACTGTCTTCACCCTGACGGTCCTCGTGGTCGCAAACCTGGCGGTGCGCCGCCTGGCCCCCCGGCTGGCGCTCACCCGCAACGAATTGCTGGTCACCTTTGTGATGGTGAACATCGGCACCTCGTTGGCTATCTCCCTGGAGTACCTGGTGCCGATCCTGGTCTACCCTTTCCGCTATGCTTCCCCGGAGAACCACTGGGAGGAGCTGATCCATCCGCACCTGCCGTCATGGCTGTTTGTGAGTGACCCGGAGGCGGTTCGGCAGTACTACGACGGCGATGCGGTGTTTGAGACGAGACGGGCCGTGGCGCCCTGGCTGCTGCCACTGGGGCTGTGGGGCGCCTTCACCCTCACGGTGCTGGGGGTCATGCTCTGCCTCAATGCCCTGGTAAGACGGCGCTGGACCGAACACGAGCGCCTATCCTACCCCATCGTGCGCATCCCCCTGGAGCTGGCGGCCGACCAGACGCCGCTGCGTTCGGTGCTGTTTTGGATCGGCTTCATCATCGCCGCCGGGCTGGACACCTACAACGGCCTGGCCCTGTTCTGGCCCGCCCTGCCGCAGATACCCATCAAGCGCCGGCCCTGGTACCCGACGCAGGGGCTGTCGGCACCGTGGAACGCCATCAAGCTCTGCCCGCTGTCCTGGCACCCCTTCGCCCTCGGCATGGCCTACTTCATGCCCCAGGACATGCTCTTCTCCTCGTGGTTCTTCTACTGGTTTGCCAAGGCGCAGGCGGTGGCCGCGGCCATGGTCGGCTGGAGCTGGTCGGGCGACGACTACTTCCGCTTCGCACCCTACCTGCACGAGCAGTCGTTCGGTGCGCTCATCGGTCTACTGGCCTTCGCCGGCTGGATGGCCCGCGGATCCTGGCTCAGGCGGTCGTCGGCGAGCGACGGAGACGCCGCCCGGGCGCGTGAACCTCTCCCTCCGGGTGTCGCGCTGGCCGGTGTGATGGGCGGCCTCGCGGCCCTGGCCGCCTTCCTGGTGGCGGCCGGCATGAGCCTCGGTGTGGCCCTGACGTGGCTTGTGACCTTTTTCGCCGTCTCCATGGCCGTCACGCGCCTCCGGGCCCAGTTCGGCCCCCCCGGCGCCGGGCTCTTTGAGACCGCACCCAACAACATGCTCTTTGCCGCCTTCGGCCCCCGCAACCTGGGGCCCCGCAACCTGACGATGTTGGCCTCCCTGCACTGGCTCCAGCGGATGTACTCCGGCAGCGCGATGCCCCACCAACTGGAGGCGATGAAGATCGCCCAGCTCCGCGGCTGGCAATACCGCCCCCTCCTGCAGGCCATCATGCTGGCCGGCCTCCTGGCTATCGTGGCCTCCTTCTGGACCATTCTGCACCTCTCCTACGACCTCGGGCAGGACACCGCGCGCGTGGCGCAGACCCAGAACTACTTTGGTCGCGAGCCGACGATGATTCTCAGCAACAACCTGGGGATGGCGAATCAGGGGCCGAATCTCGGTGCCGTCGGCGGCATGCTCTTCGGCGGCGGTCTGGCGATCCTGCTGGTGGCGATGCAGATGCGCTTCGTGTGGTGGCCCTTCCACCCGGTGGGCTATGCCCTGCTCAGCAGCTACGTCACCCACATCCTCTGGCTGCCGATGCTCCTGAGCTGGGTACTCAAGGCGGCGCTCCTGCGCTACGGCGGCTGGCGCGCCCACCGCCAGGGCATCCCCCTGGCCCTCGGCCTGATCCTCGGCGAGTTCGTGGTGGGCAGTCTCTGGGGCCTCATTGGCGTCCTCATCCGCCAGCGCACCTACGTCTTCTGGCCCTACTGACCCCCCGAGGGTGCCTAGAGCCCCGGCAGTTGCGGCAGCAGTTCCAGCACCCAGCCCAGCATCCACGCCTGGTTCTCCGGTGGACGCGGCTCGGACTTCCCGGTCACGGGGAAGTACCCGCCGGCCTCCACTGTCTCCGGCGTCAGGTTCGCCAGCAGCCAGTCCCGCGCCAGCAAGGCCCTTTCGCGGTAGGTCGCGGCATCGGACCCGCTCAGCATCCCTGCCTCGCGCGTGCGCAGGTAGGACAGGATCGCTCCGGCGGTCTGCCCCAGCCACTTGTCATCGCGTCCCGTCATCCCGCACGCCCCGTCGTCGAACTGGCAGGCATCGAAGTGCCAGCGCATCGAAGCCGCGCACTTCTCGCCGAGGTGCTGCTTAAGGTCAGTGCTGTCAGTGGCCCGAGCCAGCCGCACCAGGTAGTCAATGGTCCCCACCGAGGAGAAACCCCAAGAGGTCTCATGGGCCTTCACCCCGTCTATGTGCTCAAAGCTGGAGATGACGGTGGGGTTGACCACCCAGGCGCCCAGTTCCGACGACCAGCAGCCCTTGTAGGTGCCCGGTTCGACTTCGGTCAGGTAGTACTCCGCCAGACCCTCGGCATCGGCCAGCGCGGCGGTGCTGCCGGTGGTCTCATAGTAGCCCACGAGCCCGCGCCCCACGTGGCACAAGTCGTCGGAGTTGGCGCAGTCCTCGATCCCCAGGGCGGCCAGGCCGTAGCCGTTGCGGAAGTAGCTGCCCTCGTCCCACCGCCAGTAAAGCAGCCATTCATACAGCGCCGCGGCTTTGGCATGGAAGGAGTAGTCGCCGGGGTTGCAGCGGGCGAACTCGGCGAAGCCCGCCAGGGCCATGCCATACAGGAAGGGCCAGGCCATGATGTTGCGGCTCCAGTCCCGACGCACCTCGTTGGGCCCCTCCTTCTCAGTCATGTACTGATCCCACAGGCGGGAGTAGTCGTCGAGTTCGGTCGAGGGGTTGCGCAGCGCCGCCAGGTAGTAGACCACATAACGGTCAGCCGCCGCCTTGTAGGCCGCCTCGCCCGTGGCCTCATGGGCACGGTAAAGCCCGATGGCCATGAAGCTGGGGCTGTGAAACTGCGTACAGACCGTCAGGGAGTCGGTGGTCACGAAGGGGCAGCGCTCCGGGTCGGGCCGGCCGAAGGGGGACTGCCAGGCCACGAAGCGGTCAGCGAGCATTCGGATCTGGGCCTGAAGCGACATGTGAGCACCTCGGCAGGCGGAGAGTGTGCGTCAGGCGGACGTCCCGCACCAGTCGGCGATGAACCAGGCCAGTGTCCGCGCCGCCGCGAGCAGGTCCTCAACCGGCAGTGCCTCGTCCACGGCATGGGCGGCCGCCAGGCTCCCCGGTCCGAAGATCACCGTCGGCACCGCGAGGCGGTTCACGAAGTGCCGCGCGTCGCAGCCACCGGGGAAGGTGGTGAGGCACGGTCCGCCCTCGGCGGTCGGGGCGTCTCCCCCCGACCGCGCCAGGCTGGCGGCATGCAGCAGCCCCTGGGTCAGTGGGTGGTCGGCAGGCGTCTCAGCGGCATCGTAGTGGCTGAAGACCTCGGCGCGGAGGTCTGTCGGCGAGTCATCCCGGGCGACCGGAAGCGGCGCCAGGGCCGCTCGGACCGCCGCCAGAAGCCTCGCCGCCGTGCCGGGCGCATAGCGCAGTCCCACCTCGAACTCGCAATGCCGGGGCACGCTGAAAATGTCCTCGCCGCCCGCAATGCGCCCCACGTTCAGCGACGGCGGGCCGTAGGCGGCATCTTGCGGTGACGACCAGCCGTCGAGTGCCGGCCCCAGTGCCCGGATGGCCTCAGCGGCGCGGGCGATGGCCCCGCGGGGGACGCGCCCTGCCACCGCGGCATGTCCGGGCTCCGCCTCGGCAGTCACTCGCAGGCCGATGATGCCCCGGTGACCGTAGGCCACATCCATCCCCGTGGGCTCCAGGACAATGGCCGCGTCAGGCGGGTCGGCGTCCAGGCACGCCGCCAGCGTGCCATTGCCACCGGGCTCCTCGTCCACGACCGACTGCAGGATGACGCGCCCCGCCGGCTCCAGACCCGCGTCCCGCAGCGACAACAGGGCCATCGCCGCGGCGATGAGCTGCCCTTGGCGTCCACCACGCCGCCCTCCCACGTCACCACATCCACATGCGAGTTCAGGACCAGCCACGGCGCTCCCGCCTCCCCCCGGCCCCACTCGGCCACCAGGTTCGGCCGGTCGGCCAGCGGCAGCCCGGTCTCCACGAGGCCGTCGGCCTGCCGCAGGCGCTCCTCGGGCAACGGAACCAGGCGCGGCTCCAGGCCCCCCGTCCGCAGCAGCTCCGCCAGCGCGGCCACGCCCCAGTCCAGGCGTTGCCCCACCGCCTCAGCAATCCGCTGCAGGTCGGCCACAGCCTACTCCTCTCGCAAATAGCTAAGGATGGTCAGGGCATAGATCTCGGCGGCGCGGAACAACTCCGCCACTGCCACGCTCTCGTTGGGCCGGTGACAGTGGGGCAGCAGTCCCGGCCCGAAAGCTGGAACGGTCGGGATGCCGCCCACGCCCTGCCACCAGATGGCGTCGGTCCCACCGGGGAAGGTCCCCAGCGGCGGGGCCTCGCCCAGGAGCGTCGCCGCCGCCCGCTCATTACCAGGTGGCGAGGGGCTGGGGGCGGCGATCAGCGCCCTGGCGAAGGCCAGCAGGTTGTCCCCTTCCGCAGGCGTCAACATGGTTCCTGAGGTGCTGTGGAGTCACATGTCCAGGCGCACCGGCCTGCCTTCCGCCGCTGACTGGATCAGCGCCCCGGCCACCTCCAGCGAGGTCAGGACCTCCTCATGCGTCGGGACCTCGATGGGCAGGTCGTGGTTCAGGCAGTGCACGAAATAGGCGATCTCGTCCCTCAACGCACCCACGGTCGTGCCGTGCATCTCCGGCCAGTACGACGTGTCCGGTGTAGCCACGCGATCCGCCAGCCAGAAGCCCAGGCCGTTGCCCGGCACCTCCAACCACGCGGTTCCCTTCGTGCCGATGACCTCGGCCAGGATGTGACCGCGCCAGGGCGTGGAATCGGGCAGCATCCACGCCGTCTCGATGACCCCGATGGCGCCATCGTCCATGGTGATCATGCCCCAGAACACATCATCACCATCGCCGCCCACGGAACGGCTGCGCATGTAGACCTCCACCGGCTTGCGCCCGGCGCAGTACCACAGCAGCAGGTCAATGTCATGGATGCCCGTGGTGTAGAGGCGGTTGGCCTTGTTGTAGATGGGGCGGAAGGAGGCGGGCAGGTTGCGGCGGCCGTAGAAACTGACCACCTCGCCCAGCTCGCCCCGCGCGATACTCTCCTTGATGGCCGCGCAGCGGGTGTCGAAGCGCAGGATGTGGCCCACCATGAGCTTGCGCCCCAGGCGGTGCGCCGTGGCCACCATCTCCCGCGCCTCGTTCAGGTCATGGCTCAGGGGCTTTTCGACCAGCACCTCCAGCCCGGCGTTCAACGCCGCCATGACCGGCCCGAAGTGCCGCGTGTCCTCGGTGACGACATGCACCGCGTCCAGTTCTACTGCACTCAGCAAGGACTCGGTGTCGGGGAAGGTGCGGGGCACGCCGTAGCGCTCGGCCAGTTCCCGGGCGCGGGATTCGGTGCGCGAGACGAGTGCCACTACCTCGGCCCCGTCCAGGGCCGATAGGACGCTCAAGTGCCGGGCACCGAAGTCTCCGGCACCAATGACGGCGATACGGGCGGGGTTCATGATTGCACCATCCGGTTAGCAGTCGAAGGTTGGCCTCAGGCCCTGGCGACCGACAGGTATCGGGCCAGGCGCCGCTCGTACTCAGCCGCCCGGGCCGGGTCCGGCGAGACGCTCTCACCGCTGCGGCAACAGCCCACCACCGCCTGCTCCACGGACCCGTAGACCCCCTGGTTTACCAGGGCCAGCATGGCCGCCCCGAGGCCCGTCAGGTCGGCAGAGGCCAGGCCCTCCAGCCGCAGGCCGTAGCAGTCGGCGCGTAGCTGAGCCCAGGACCGGTCATCCAGCGGCGTGCCGGAGACGATGCTCTGCGGCGTCGCGCCGAGCGCGGCCGCGGCAGCGATGATCTCCTTCAGCGACAGCGCCACGCCCTCGTAGACCGCCAGAGCCAGGTCCGCCGCCCCATGCTCCTCACGCAGGCCACAGAAGGCTCCCGTAGCTCCGGCAGACCACAGCAGCCCGCGCTCGCCCTTGATGCAGGGCAAGTACAACGGCGGCTCGGGCCGGTCAGAGGGCGGGTAGTCCAGGGGCAGACGCCCAGCGTCGCCCATTCCCGCCAGCAGCCGCGCGGCCCAGTCCAGCGATCGCCCGGCGGCATTGGTCGTCCCGCCCAGCAGGTACCGCCCCGCGATCGGGTGCGGGTAGAGATCTACCAGTTCCTCGGGGTCATAGGCTGCCACGTCGGTGCAGACCAGGATGGTGCCCGTGGTGCCGATGTGCTCCAGGGCCTGTCCCGGCGCGACCACGCCCGCGGCAATGACCTCGATATCGTCCCCAGCACCGACGACCAGCGGCAGACCCTGCGGTAGCCCGAACGCCTCCGCCGCCTCCGAACTGAGCCGTCCCGCCTCGGCCCACGGTTCACGGACTTCAGGAAGCTGCTCCGCCCGCGCGCCGATGGCCGCGAGCAAGGTCTCGTCCCACGCCCGCGCCTCCAGGTTCCATAGCAGCGTCCCAGCGGCGTCCAGGGGGTCGGTCACCGGCTCTCCCCCCAGCATGATCCGCAAGGCATCCTTGGGCGCGACAAACAGCCGCGTGGCCGCGAACAACTTCGGCTCATGCTCGCGCAGCCAGGTGATCTTGGCTGCCGGTGTATAGCCTTCCAGCTGTCCGCCGGTCCGCCGGTAGGCCTCGCCGGGCGGTAGGCGGCGCTGCACTTCCGCCGCGCTCTCCTCGGCCCGCCGGTCAAAGAGCGTCCAGCAGCTCGTCAGCGGCCGCAGGTCGGCGTCCAGCGCCACCAGATCGTGCATGTGCGCGGTGACGCTGACTGCCAGTGGCTCGCACTCCGCTGCCTGCCGCGCGGCCAGGTGCTGTGTTCCGCAGCGAGCCCCTCGACACGGCTCGCGAGGTCGGACATGACAGGTCTCCCTTTCTGGTGGCTACTAGCCCTCGACGCGCCGGACCGTGAAGCGCTTCTGGCCCTCGCGGCGCATGCGGAAGCACAGCGCTCGGAGCTCCTCCTGGCCCGAGACGAAATGGGCGAAGAGGTTCACCTGCACCGGCCCCTCGGCCATGCTGGGCACCGAACCCCGGTCGTAGAGGAAACAGATCTCGCTGAAGTCCGCGTCCACCTCGGTGTAGTCGCTGGCTTTGAGCGAGACGAAGCCGATCTCCCACGGCAGCACCACCGTGGTGGCATTCTCCTGCCCCATCTCACGGTACTCGGGCAGCACCATCGCCACTTCCGGGCCAGAGTAGATGGCATGGTGGAAGTAGGCAGTAACCGACAGCATGTCCCAGACGAGCTGGCAGGTCAAGGGAGCTTTGCCATCCCATGGCTCCGCCCGGGCGGTGAAGCCTTCGTCCTCGGCGATGAACCCGATGAAGCGCGACATAGGGTGCCCTCCCATGTGCTCAGATCCAGCAGATGATGTTGCCGGTCTTGCCGGTGAAGTGGTCCACCACCAGCCAGGCGGCGTTGATGGTGAACTGGCCGCAGATCAGGCCGAGGAACACCGGCCGGAGCCGCTGGTACTGCCGGTTGCCGCCATAGCGCAGGATCAGCGACTTCAGCAGCCACGCCAGGAAGCAGGTGAACCACATGGTGTCCATCATCCACACCCCGCCGACCGCGAGGCCGAGAGGGTGGATGGACCAGCCGGGGTACTGGAACCGCAAGCCCGCCAGAGCCGGGTACAGCGCCCCGCCGGCCGCCGCCAGCCCCAGGCCGTACCACGCAGGGCCGGTCGGGTCCTGGATCATCTGCGCCAGGTACGAGTAGTTGAAGTTCGGCCCGGCGTTGAAGTACCAGTTGTTCATGGTCACGCCACCCTGGGCGTAGGCGCGGGTGGTTGTGAGCCAGATGGACGAGACGGCCGCCACGACGAGGGCGATCAGGTAGCCCCAGACCAGGCGCCCCCGCCGGTCCTCGACCACATCGGCGGCTTTGAGGCTGTTGGCCACGGCGCACATCACGAAGTTGCGGTTACCCGAGCACCAGACAAAGGTCAGCCCGGCGCCCACAACGCCCGCCGGCCCGAGGGCCCGCGACCCGAGCCAGGAGATCACCATGTTGGGGGCTTGCTTGGGGCTGGTGGCAGCCGCGAAGTTGAAGTCCGTCACGACGCGCGTAATGCCATTATGGAACACGAAAGCCAACACGAGCAGCAGTCCGGCGGCCACTGGCAGTAGCCCCGACCGCACCGGCCACCAGACCATGACCGCTGACCCTCCGGCCAGCAGCCCCAGCGCGGCGCGAAAGGGCAGGATCTCCCGGGAGTCGTACTCGTCGCCCCCGCTGACTGCTGCCCGCCAGACCCGCCGCAGATGCCCCTGGCCCACCCAGAGGCTGGAGGCCACCAGGGCCACGAACGCTCCGGTGCCAAGGTGGATGAAGTAGGGCTCCTTCGCCCCGCCGGCCGCCCCCATCACCTCGGCCCCGGCCACACCCAGGATGTTCAGCACGCCCTGAGCGATGAAGTACAGCCGGTTCAGCAGCCACAGGCTCAGCGACGCCTCCCGGGTGACCATGTAGAAGAAGCCCAGGAGAGCCCAACTCACCTGGATCTGCAAGGTCAGCTTGCTGCGGAACACCGGGATGTTGGCAACCTGAGGCACGGCGGGAATGGCCGGGAAGTAGGCGTTGAGACCCTTCAGCAGGCCCAGCACCACCGGGATGCTCAATCCCAGCCAGAACAGGCGGTTGGCGAGGATCGCCGGACGCCCGCCGGTCTCCGCCCCGGCCAGTTCCAGTGGTAGCTGGGTCAGCGAGTAAGCTGACCGCTCGTGGTCCACCCATTGCCGGCGCAACAACACCATCACCGCGATCATCATCAGAAACAGTGCGATGATAAGCGGGGCCCAGGCCAGCAGCGCCGGCAGCCACGGGCCCCATGCAGTCCGGGCTCCGGCTGGCAGTCCCTCGAACAGCGCGGTGATGACAGGAACGCCGACGCCCGCCCCAGGGGGCACAGCCCAACTCGGGAAGTGCTCCAGCAGCAGCTTCTCCCAGTGGTTCTCGGGTGTGGCATAGTAGAACGCTGCCTAGGGGAAGGGGATCAGGCAAGCGGTGAAACCTGGGTGCAGATGGGCGAGGCCACGATCGGCATTGAGTAGATGGTGATGATTTCGGCCGGGCGCAGGGCATAGCGGGGTGCGAACCGGCTCAGTGGCGCCTGCACCAGCAGACAGAACGCAGACAGCAGGAAGATGGCCCCGGGGGTGCTGAAGTCCAGGGTCATGTACGAGCCGCGGATGACATGATCCACCCACGGGCCGCCAAGCCCAATGGCCAGCGCCCCCAACGTCCCGATGAGGAGAGCCCGGCAGGTGATGGCTCCCCCCGCCGCGTTGCCCTGCACGGTCAACACCCGTTCACTTCCGCTTTCCCGTCGGTTCGGCGTCTGACCAGTCGAACGGCAGTTCCGGCATCGCCCGCAGGGTCACCGGGCCGAGAAGGCCGGAGGGCAACAGCGGATCATCGGCATGCCACAGGCGCCAGGTGGTGAAGGTGTAACGCCCGGTGGGACTGGGCTCGCCGGCCAACAGCCACGGCGGCCAGGCCTGCAGCGTGCCATTGGCGTGGCGCTCACTGTCCTCCGGCAGTTGTTCATCGCCGATCATCCGGTTGGGCCAGAGGTTGGTCACATGCACCTCCAGCGCGTTTGTCCCGGGCTGCGCCGCGGCGGTCACGTCGAGCCGGTAAGGGGCATGCCACAGCACTCCCAGGTCGGTGCCGTTGAGGATCACGCGAGCCATCACCTCTACCCGCCCCAGGTCGAGGGCTAACCGCCGGCCGGGGGCCAGCAGTCCGGGTGGCAGGTCGAAGGCGGTGCGGTATGTTCCCGTGCCCGAGAAGTGCCTCACTCCGGGATCGGGGTGGTCGGACCACGAAACGAGGGTGTCTAGCGCGACGTGCTCGGGGGCGCCCCAGTTAGGGGGGAAGTGTAAGTCCCACGGCCCGGCAACGGCCTGCTCCCGCGGGGCCGGAGCGCTGAGGTTCAGTATGCGCCCGGAGCGCAGGTGTAGCTGGTAGCGGCCGGGGTGCATGGCGACCAGTCGCGGCTGTCCGTCGGCGGCGCACTCCACGGTGGCGGGAGGGGGTGCATCGCCGGGCAACTGAAAGACGATGGGCTCCCAGTCGGTGGCGCTGGCTGTCATCACCTGACCACCGGACTCGTACTCAACGTGCAGGGTCTTCACCACCATGGGCGCCGGGTCGCCCTCGGAGGCCAGCTCCGCCACCTGGAAGGAGGTCAGGCCCCGGTCCAGGAGCCGTTGCACCTGCGCCGTGACGTCCTTGACCCGCCGTCGGGGCTCCAGGCTTTCCCCGGCCGGCCCCCAGACCGCGCGGCGGATGGTGATCTCCTCCCCCGCCCGTGGCGCCTCGAAGATGAGGCGCTGGGGATCTGTCGCCTCGGCAGTCAAATCCCTGTCCCCCACCCGATACTCCACCCGCAGCGTCTTGAGCACCTGGGGCGCGGGGTCGCCCATGATGCCCACCAGGTCGGCCACCACGAAGGACATCGTGCCCTGGTCCACGAGCCGCTGCACGGCCTTCGTGACGTCGCGCACCCGTGACTGCGCTTCGGTCACACCCCACTCGGCCTTCCGGACCGTGATCCGGGCCGGCTCGGAGGGCCGGGGCCAGACCGTCTGGGTGCCACGGGTCATCCGCAGTACCGGGTCGGAAAGCCTCGGCCCTGGCTTGAACACCACGAACACTGCCTCTGCCGCTTCCAGGCGCAGGGGCACCCGCGTGACGCCCCGCTCCTCAGCGTAGGCAGCCACCGGAGTCATGGCCCCCGTCTCCGGTCGCCAGAGCTCCACTCGCCGCCCGGTCGCCCGGAACGAGCACAGAGCGTTGACCGCATGAGGGAAGGTGTTAGCCACAAAGTACAGGTCAGTGCTCCCCACCCGTCGGTGGACGAAGTTCAGGACGCGGTCGGCGGAGAAATCGGGAGGAACGCCCCGCGCCGATAGCACCTCCGCCACACTCTTGCCCGCGATGACACGCCCACTTCCCCACAGGGCCTTGGCCTCGGCCTGCAGGGCTGCGTCGCAGGCGGGGTAACCTCGCAGCCCGGGCGCCCGACTCGGCGGAGCGCCGACAATCGTTGCCCCGGCCCTCGCCAGCCGCCCGATGCAGGCCAGTAGCTCCGGCGTCATGGTCTCGGCGCCCGGTAATACCAGCGCGCGATAGCTCATCCCGTCCGGCAGCACCAGCCGACCGCCCCGGACGCTGACCCGTTCCATGAGAGCCTCCGCCGGGCACGCGTCACCTCGATAGCCCGAACGCTCGACCTCCGGCGGCGGGTTGAAGCTTCGCGGCGCGCCTTCGGGCGCCAGGTACAGCACGTCCACCACGGGGAGGCCCTGCCGCAGCAGGTACTGGCACCGGGCCAGATACTGATGCCAGGCCCCGGACTCCTCCCACCAGGTCTGTGTGCGCTCGTAGTGCAGACCCCAAGGGCCCATGGACATGCCCGGACGGCGGTCCGCCCACGGCTGCAGGGCGTAGCGATGGAAGACGAAGCGATTGATGCCCAGGCAGAGGGCCCAGTCGCCCATGGCTTTGATGGAGCCGGGATGGCCCAGCCACTTCTCATCGTTGTTGGCGGTGAAGGCCTCGGCCCCGATGATGGGCTTGCCATAGACACGAGCCGCCGAGGCCATCTGGGTCAGGGTCCCCCCGGCGCTGAAGGGCGGCCAGGACCAGAACTCGCCCATCGGCTCGTCCGCCCGGCCGGCGTAGGCCAGGTCGTCCACGGTCGTGTCGCCGTAGGCCTCGATGGATAGCCGCAGCCCGCGCCGCTGTGCCAGCTCGCGCATGTGCCCGGCGTAGTTGTCCAGCAGCAGGTCGGACACCGTCTGCCGAAAGTCATACAGGAAGCGCTCCGAGACCTCCAGGCTCTCAACGACGCGCCCCGTAATCACCGGCAGGTAGGGCAGCAGATCATAGCCGCGTCGCGCCAGGAACTCCTCGCGGAAGCGGGGGGTCCAGTTCTGCGACCCATTCTCCCAGCTATCTATGTGGGTCGAGACAAAGGTCGTGCCGGCCAGCGGCCCCACGTCGTCGGCCAACCGGGCGATGAAGCCCTCGAAAGCGGCCTCGGCGCCCTCTGGGCTCAGCTTGTCGCATTCCAGCCCCCGACCGGACTCCGGTGCCGGCGCATTGACCATGCCGGTGCAGGTATGCCCCAGGCGCAGGATGGTCCAGTTGCCCGCCGGGACATCCCAGACCAGATGGCCGTCGGTGCCCAGGCGCACAGTGAGGTCCACGATACGGTCGCGGGGAATGGTCTGCTCCGCTGGCAGCTCGGGATAGCTGCCCGGGGGATGGACGTCATGGCGCACAAAGGCAGCCTTGCCGGCGATGTCGGGGATGCGGTAGTCGCCGGGCGTCGGGAAGGCCAGCACGGCCACCTCGCGGTAGTGGTCGGCCACCGTGGGCGGCTGGGGCAGGACGCCCTCGAAGCGGATCGGCCCGGCCACCTGGACTTCGCTCCAGGTCAGCTTCTGCATGGCCTTGTCAGGCGTGATCCACGGCCCGCCGCTACCGTTCCAGCCCGCATCGTCGTTCATGTTGACCTGCAGGCCCAGGCGATCGGCCTCGCGGACCACGTGCCGGAACAGCTCACGCCACTCCGGTCCCGCAAAGGCCACCGGGCCGAGAGGCGTGCCCTGGTCTACTTCCATGATGAGCACGCCACCGATGCCGACGCGTTGCATCGCCTCCAGATCGGCGGTGATGCCCTCGCGGGTGATGTTACCGTTGAGCCAGAACCAATAGACCCACGGTCGCGCGGAGTCCGGGGGCCGGGCGAAGTTGCTGGCCAGGTCGTCAGCCGCCAGACTGCGCGCGGTGAGCAGCAGCAGAGCGAGAAGAACGGGCCGAACGGCCATCGCGGGCTCCTCCGTCGGTCTGATGGCGACCCGAGGCAGGTTCTCAGTTCCCCCCGACCAGTGCTCACCCCTGCTCCCGTCGGTCAGTGCAGGCGTCGCAGCGGCCACTGCGGAACCGGCCTCGGCTGAGCGTGGACCAATGGCTGGGCCCGCCGGGAGGAGGACCATGGTTGAATGCGTATGGGTGCTATTGGCGTTGCTGGTCACCCTGACCCTGTTGCAGACCGCGGCCGCGGGCGAAACACCTGTCGCCGAGCTGCCGGACCACTTGCGGTGCTCAGGCCTGCCCACCCAGACCGAGGTTGCCACCGTGCATCGGTGGGCCGACGCGGCGTTCTCGGCGGAAGACCGCGGCTGGCTCGACGGCTGGCTGCGGACCGAGCTGCCCTTCACCTTCAGCTATGATGGACAACCTTTCGCCGAACTGGCGCGAACCTGGCCCTGCACCCGCCGCGAGCCCGTCGCGAGCGCCGGGGGGCAGACGCAGGAGATCACCTGGCAGGCGCCGGACGGTCTGCAGGTTACCTGCCAGGTCCGCCGCTTCGCCGCTTTCCCGGCCGTGGATTGGCTGCTGAGCTTCCAGAACACAGGACCGCAAGAGAGCGGGCTGGTCACGGAAGTGCAGAACCTCTCCCTGACGGTGACCCACGATCTGCCAGGCCGTGGCTATACGGTCACCGGGGCGCACGGTGGCCGTTGTGGCCGCGATGACTTCATGCCCTTCCGGCTGAGCGTCCCCGAGCCGCGGGCCCAGACCGGCCCCTCGCTTGAGCTCGTTCGCCAGGACCACGAGCAGCTCGAGGTCAACCAGTCCATCCTGCGGACCCCGCTGACCATCGGCGATCGGCAGTTCACCTCAGGCCTGGGGACCCACGCCACAAGCCATCTGCGTCTGGTCTCGCCGGAACCCATGGCCCGCTTCGCGGCGTGGATAGGGGTGGACGCTAACGAGCGCACTCGCGGTGGGGCCGGCTCCGTGGCGTTTGTGCTTGTGGCTGACGGCGCTGAGGTCTTCCGTTCCGCCATCATGCGCGGCGGCGAAGCGGCGGCCCGGGTAGAGGTGGACTTGGCCGGGGCCCGGGTCCTGGATCTGCACGTCGAGGACGCCGGTGACGGCCCGACCTGCGACCACGCCGACTGGGCCGAGGCCAGCATCGCCTTCGCTGACGGGACGGTTCGCGCTCTGACCGAGATCCCGCGCTACCGTCCGCAGGGCGTGGTGCTGGGCTCCAGGGGCTCTTCCAGCAACGAGCAGCTCCCCTTCTTCGGCATCGAAAGCCCCGAGGGGCGAGGGGTGCTCGTGGGGGTCGGCTGGACCGGCAACTGGCAGGCTCAGGTCACCCGCGACGGTGGCCGGCTTGAGGCACGCGCGGGGCTGCCCGAGACGCGCTTCCGGCTGCGGCCAGGCGAACGGGTGCGCGGGCCACGGATTCTGATGCTGGCCTGGTCAGGCGAACCCTTGCATGGGCACAACATGCTCCGCACTCTCCTGCGCGAGCACTACGTGCCACGACTGAAGGAGGGCCTGCAACACCCTCTGGTGACGGTCAACACCTGCTTCACCCACAACGGAGCCGGCGGGTTCCTGACGCAGGCCAACGCCGCCAACCTGCGGCCGCTGGTGGAGCCCTTCGTTGAGCTGGGGGCCGAGGCGTTCATCATTGACGCAGGGTGGTACAAGTGCCAGGAGTGGCCCGACCTCTTCACGAGCAAAAATTACGCGATTGACCCTGCCAAGTACCCGGAGGGCTTCCGCCCGCTGTCAGACCCTCTGGCAGCCGCGGGGGTCACCTTCGGCCTGTGGTGCCCACCTGAAGCCCTGGGGCGCATGGATGACCCGGCGAACCGCGAGAAGTTCCTGGAGATCATTGACGGTTTCGTGCGCAACGAGGGCCTGGGCCTGTACCGGCAGGACGACGGCTTCGTGCCACCACCCGAAGCCCCTGACCGGGTCGGTGTGTCGGAGATGCAGCATATCGCCTGGCTCTACGAGCTGCTGGACGAGATGCGCCGGCGCTACCCTGACCTGATCATGGAAGGCTGCAGTGGTGGCGGACGTCGGGTGGACCTGGAGACCCTGGCCCGCTTCCACTGGCACCAGAAGTCCGACCGGTGGTATGACTCCGTCAGCGACCAGTGCGGTATGTACGGGGCCAATCTCTTCCTGCCAGGCGGAGTGCTGAACCTGCCGACCAGCGCCACCGATGACTTCGGGGCCTGGTCCAGCTTTGGGGGGCAGTTCTCTCTGGGCTGGCACCCCATCGCCGAGGGCTTCCCGCTGGCCCAGGCGAAGCGGCAGGTGGCGCTGTACAAGCGCCTACGGCCTTGCCTAGCCGGCGATTTCCATCCGCTCACGCCCTGCGACCTCGGTGCGGCCTGGCTGGCCTACCAGTTCCATCGCCGCGACCTGAACCGGGGGTTTGCCCTGGTGTTCAAACGGGACGCGGTCGCAGGCGACGCCTTCGGATTGGCTTTGCAGAGCCTTGAGCCGGGGGAGAGATACGAGGTGGTGCGCGAGTCCGTCGGGGAGCATGCGGTGTTCACTGGCCGCGAACTGGCCGCAGGCATCGAACTGGCCGTCGAGGCCACACCGGGGTCCGAGATCGTGAGCTACAGCGCGCTGCCGTGAGGCGTCTGCCTTACCCCTCGGGCATCCGCTCGCGCAGCAACGTCGCCAGCTCCTGGTAGCCATTCTCCTCTGCCAGTTCGAGAGCCGTGCGACCCTCACTGTTCTTGGCCTGGGGGTCGGCACCGGCGTCCAGGAGCAGTTTGCCGATCTCCAGCCGCGCCTGCCGGCGTGCCATGGCGGCCTCGTCGTCACCTTCGGCGGCCGGTTCCTCGTTCTCCCACGCGAAGAGGGTCTCAGCCAGGCTGCGCTCGGCGGCAGCGTGCAGAGCAGTGCGCTCCAGCTTGTCACGCAGGTTCACACCGGCTCCCGCCTGGACCAGCAGGCGCACGGTCTCCAGCAGCCCCTCCTGTGCCGCCTCGTGCAGGGCCGTGAAGCCCCGCTTGTCCGCAGCATTCACCTCGGCGCGCGCCTCCAGCAAGACCTTCACGACCTCCGGATGCCGGACCGCTGCCTGCAGCGCCGTTGTCTCGTCCTCGGTCCGGGCAGTCAGGTCGGCCCCGTGCGCCAGCAGCACTCTGACCACTTCAGGGTGTCCCTCGATGGCCGCGTCGTAGAGTGCCGAGCGGCGGTACTCATGCGTGGCCGTGATGTCAGCGCCTCGCGCCAGGAGCAGCTCAACGGTCTCGCCATGACCGCCCTTGCAGGCCTCGTGCAGAGGCGTCGTGCCGTTGGCCGTTGCCACGTTGACCTCGGCACCGCGGTCCAGCAGAAGGGTGGCCGCCTCGGTCCGTCCCTTGGCTGCGGCGAAGTGCAGCGGCCGCTCCTGCCACTTGCTTTCGGCGTTGATCGCCGCCCCTTCGTCCAGCAGCAGCCCGATCACCTCGATACTTCCACCCTTCGCGGCCCAGTGCAGCGCCGTGCGTCCACTCCACTCTACGGGCGTGTCCACGGCCACACCGGCGGCCAACTGCCGCTTGACCTCCTCCACATCGCCGACCCCGGCGGCGGTGTGGAGGCTATGCCGGGCGCCCTTCTCCAGCAGAAGCGCCACCGTCTCCGGGTGGTCAGCGTCGAGGGCGATTGCCAGCGGCGTCCGCTGGTCATCGGTCTCGGTACTGATGTCGGCCTCGTTGTCCAGCAGGAGGGCTGCCAGCTCGGTGTGCCCGGCCCCCGCCGCCACGGCCAGTGGCGTACGGCCGTATGCATCCCTCGCCTCGATATTCGCTCCATGCTCCAGCAGGAGAGTGGTCACCTCGGCGCTACCCGCCGCGGCCGCACGGTGCAGGGGCGTGTCGTCTTCTGCCAAATCACCGCCTGCATTGGCCCCCTGGTCCAGGAGCAAACGCGCCATCTCCAGGTCACGCCCCTCGGCGGCGAGCGACAGGGGTGAGGCGCCGATCGCCGGCAGGTCCGGGTCGGCCCCCGCCTCAATCAGGACCTTCGCCATCTCCAGGTTCCGGTTGACGACCGCCCAATGCAGAGGCCCGAACTCATCCTCGTAGATCTCGTTTGGGTCGGCGCCCTCGTCCAGGAGCTGTTGCACCTGGGCCAGATCGTTCGCCTCGGCCGCCTCGATGAGGTCGGCTGAAGCCGCGTTGAGCACCAGCAACGCCGCAAGACCAATGGCCGATCGCAGAGCCAGCATCATCCACTCTCCCCTTCTGGTGCCAACCGCGACGTATTCGGACGTGCGAAAAACTGTGAGAAAAAAACCGCACTTCGGTCACTGACGGTAAACCACTGTGGTAGTCTTCTGAGTGGATCGCAGCCTTTCCTGCTTGTCTTTCCGGAGGCATCACCACTGCGGCTTTGTGACACAGCCCTGATGCCCCGTAACCGCGAAGCGAATGACGAAACCGATGGACCAGGCAGTCTTTCCTGGCGAGCCCGCATCACGCCGCATGTTGGCGCCCAGAGCGGCGCTCAGGCCCCGACTGGTGCTTCTCGTGGTCTTCATGCTGGTGTTGCTGGCACTGCATGGCTGTCCGGAGAGTATGGAAGGTCTGATCGGGTCAGTGGCCACGGCAGACCAGACCCGCCCGGATTGCGTCGCCGCGTACAGAGGCGATGCTGCCCTCACTCTGCCGCCTGCGCCGGAGACTGACGCTGCTGGAGGCCACGCAGCAGTTCGTCCACGGTCGCGCTGAACGCCAGCCGCACCGCCTCCGAAGCCCCTGGCCCCAACAGCGGCCGGCCCTGATCGCCCAGAGCCGCGATCTCAGGGGCCAGTGGCACGCGGCCCAGGAAGGGCACCCCCATGCGGGCTGCCATGTCCTCGCCGCCCCCGCTCATCAGCACATCGGTTCTCTGACCGCAGTGGGGACAGACAAAGCCGCTCATGTTCTCGATGACGCCGAGTACCGGCAGCTTCAGGGCATGCAGGAAGTTGATGGCTTTGCGGCAGACACTGAGGCTGGCCTCCTGCGGTGTCGTGACAATCACGCCCCCATCAGCGTCAGGGAACATCTGCCCGACCGTCAGCGGCTCGTCGCCGGTACCCGGCGGCAGGTCCACCACCAGGTAGTCCAGCGGCCCCCACTCCACGTCGGCGATGAACTGGCGGATGACGCCGCCCTTCAGCGGCCCGCGCCAGATGGTTGGTGAGTCTGGATCGTCCAGCAAGAAGGCGATAGACATCACCTGGAGCTGCTCCAGCACGGCAACTGGCTCCAGGACCCGGAAGCGCTGCCCAGCCAGCCCCATGAGGAGGGGGATGGTGGGCCCGTTGATGTCGGCGTCAAGCAAGCCGGTGCGACTACCCCGCAGGGCCAGGGCCCACGCCAGGTGGGCCGCGACCGTGCTCTTCCCTACCCCGCCTTTGCCACTGAGCACCAGGATCTTGTGAAGTATGTTGGCTGACTTCTCCCGGATGCGCTGCTCTTGCTGCTCGTACTCGCCGGCCGTTCCGCCGGCTCGGTCGCTGCTGGGCTGGTAGCGTGCCCGCCATGGGTCAGACATCAGATCACCTTCCCGGATGTAGTGCGCCAAGTGTCTTCAGGGGATTACCCCGCAAGACCCCAGATCCGCTCCCAGGCCTTGCGGAGGCCCTGGGACACCGGACCGTCATCGTACTCCACAAGGGGTATCTGGGCGGCGTTGGCCTTCACGACGACCTCTTCGAAGGGGAGCGAGGCCAGGAGGGGGATGTTACGGCTCGCGCAGAACTCGGCAATGTCAGCCGCGTTGTCGGGGTTGATGTCGGCCTTGTTGATGATGGCCGCCATCGGGACTCGGAGCTGCTCAGCCAACTGCACCACCCGGGCCATGTCGTGCATGCCCGAGAGACTGGGCTCGGTCACGATCACGGCTAAGTCGGTATCCACCAACGAGGCGGTGGCGGTGCAGGCGATGCCGGGGGGCCCGTCCATGAGGATCAGCGAGCGGCCCGTGCGCCGGGCAACCTCTTCGGCCCTCTGTCGCACGACTGTCACCAGCCGTCCGCTGTTCTCGGCGGCCGGGCTGAGCCGCGCATGTACCATCGGCCCGTAGGTGGTCATACCCTCGTACAGGACGCCGTTTACGACCGTCTGCAGGGTCAGGGCCTCCCGCGGACAGGCCAGGACGCACAGTCCGCAGCCCTCGCAGGCGGCGGCGCTGACCGCCTCGACGGTGATGGCATCGAAGCGGCAGCGCCGCTCACACTCGCCGCACTGCGCACACCTGGCCGGATCGCGCACAGCAATCCTGGCCCCCCGGTACTCCCCAGTCCGCTCGGGCTGCGGGTGGAGCAGCAGGTAAAGGTTGGCGGCATCCACGTCGCAGTCGGCCAGTACGGTGTCTCCGGCGAGGGCGGCGAACGACCCCAGTACGGTCGTTTTGCCCGTACCTCCCTTGCCGCTGAGTGTCACGATTTGCTTCATTCGGTGCTGCTCTCCTCATCGGCTCGCGCGCGGGCGGCCGCGTAGTAGTCCCGGCCGCCCACGGTTTCCCGCGTGATGCCGCCCTGCCGCAGCAGGTGGCCAAGATGCTTCAGTACCTCATTGCGGTGCAGACCCAACCCGTAGGCGATATCGTCGAGAGTGCAGGGCCGACGCGCCAGCAAAGCCCGGACCTCGGCCTCTCCCGCCTCGCCGGGGCTCCCGGGCACCCTCGCGTAGTCGGCGATGACCTCAGCTGGCGGGCTGAAGAGGGCCGCCAGCGCCTCCAGGCTAGCCGGCAGCACGGCGTGAGCACAGCTCTCGGCTGGAGGCCGGGCAACCGTGTTCAACTGCACGCGGTGTGGGCGTATCCTGTGCGCCAGCGCGGCGATCCTGCCCACCGCCGACGGCGTCGAGGTGATGCCCCCCAGCAGGAAGACCTCTAGCCAGAGCTGTCCACTGAAGCCCTTCCGGAACTCGCGCAGGCCGTCCACCATGTCGGCGAAGTTGATCGCCGTGTGAGGGCGGTTCACACGCTGGAAGGTCGCGTCGTCCCCGGCGTCCAGCGACGGCACCACCAGGTCCGCCTCAGCCAGCGCCGCGCGGACCTCAGGCTCCGACAGCAGCGAGCCGTTGGTCAGCACGGCCACGGGGACGGCGGTCATCGCCTTGAGCGCCGCTACCACCTCACCCAGTCGAATGCGCAACGGATGTTGGCCAGGGCGATGCGACGCCAGCGGAAGCCCACATGATACCCGTAGAGGCCTAGCCACCTGCCCAGGCCCTGGACAGCCGGCCAGTCCCGGCCAGCGGCGAACCGGTAGGCGAGGTCAATGACGGCGGGACCAACGACGGCACGCAGATGCCGGCGCAATTCCTTGATGGTGCGACTCACAGGGAGCAAACTCCAGGGCCAGCTGCGGGCGTAAGGAACTATGGAACGAAGCGATCTGGACAGTGGAACATCATACTTCACGGACGCCCGCATTGCAACCCGACTCGCGGTCTCAGGGCGAACGGCTGTGGGCAAGGTGAAGCCCCCAGCGGCGGCGAATGGGGCCCCTGTCGTACCGTCCACCGTCTCGCCCGACCCAACGCTTAACCGGGAATAGTGGCTCCGCCGATGACGCTACGCGCGCTCCTTATCGCCCTGGCACTGTCCCTGGTGGGGATCGTCTGGATCCACCAGGCCAGCCTGATGCAATCGCCCTGGAACCTCTATGCCTTCGTCTATCTGCTGAGCGTGCCACCGGTCCCGGCAGTCGCCTTCCTGTTCCTGCTGGCCGTCGGCGCGGCGTTGTGGCGACGGGTGCGACTGCGACCGTTCACTTCCCGCGAACTGGCCCTGATCTACATCATCCTGGTCCTGGCCATCCCCCCTACCACCTTTGGCATCATCGAGATGATGCTGCCCTGGCCCAACGTGGCCGTCTACTTCGGCACACCGCAGAACGGGCTGATCGAGGTCGCCCAGCAGTACTTCCCCAAGTGGATGCTGCCGCAAAACGAAGAGATTGTCCGCACCATGTTCGAGGGGGCAGACGATGGTCGCGTTCCATGGCGCTTCTGGGTCATGCCGCTTCTGGGCTGGACGGCCCTAAGCGGCCTCATCTTCTTTGGCTCCATGTGTCTCGTGACGATGTTTCATCGGCAATGGTCGGACCATGAGCACCTGCGCTACCCACTGCTGCTCCTGCCCCTGAGCGTCACCGATGACCGTAGCAGCCACAGCGAGGTGCGGGGGGTTTTCCGTAACCCATTGACCTGGCTGGCCTTTGCGCTGGTGTTCATCCACCACAGCATGAACGTGGCACACCTGTACAACCCCGCCATCATGGCGCTGATGGACCGCTACCGCGTGGGACAGGTCTTCACGGAACGCCCGTGGACGGCCTTCAGCGGCCTGGTTTTCATGCACCGTCCGCAGATGATCGGCTTCTCCTACTTTGTGTCCGTGGATGTGCTGTTCTCGGGCTGGTTCTTCTTTCTGATCCAGTCCGCTATCCGCATGGTCGCCGACATCCTGGGCTATCAGGGCGCGCCCGGCTTCCCCTTTGACCCGCAGCAAGGCGCAGGGGCCTACACTATGGCCTTCTTCATCCTGATCTGGGTGGGGCGTGAGCACCTGGGCAAGGTGATCCGCGGGGCGCTGGGCCAACACGCGGACACGGACCGTGGAGACTTCATGTCGCCAGCGCTAATGCTCGGCGGCGCCCTGGCCTGCTTCGGGCTGTTGGTGTGGTGGTGTGGTCATATGGGCATGTCGCTGGTGCTAGCGGGGCTTTTCTTTTTCATGATCATCGCCTGGGCCGTGGTCTATGCTCGCATCCGCGCCGAGGCCGGGGTGGCCAGCATGTGGGCCTTCCCCTTCATCCAGCACGTCGAGACCCTTCTGGCCGCCTTCGGAACCCGCGGGCTCATCCGCGGTTCAGACGCGACCAACCTTGTCATGCTCAACATGTTCGGCTGGCTAAGCCACGGCTACTTCCCCTCGCTGACGGGTACCGTCGCCGAGAACAACAAGCTGGCTCAGGAGACCGACCTGCCGCGGCGCGTCGTGCCCTGGGTCATGGTCCTGGCCTTCCTGGTCGGCATGGGCGGGGGGTATGCGGCCACGCTCACCTCTTACTACCGCGAGGGCGCCAACGTCCTGCACGGCGGCGGCGCCGGCGGCGCTTACACCTTCAGCAGCGCTCTGGGCCGCTGGAACGGTGTGGCGGCCGCCATCCGCGCCCCCGGTGGCCCGAACCTGGCGCAGATGGGTGGGGCGAAGATGTCGGGAATACCAGGCTTCGTGGCAACGTCCAACAACGGGTGCATGGCGCTGTGCGCTACCGGCCCGGGGCGCGGCCGTTGCTGGTTTCTGGCAGTCTGCTCCGACAAGTGGCAGTGGTATTCCGGTGGCGCGGCCCGTTTCGGGGACGCCGAGGGAGATGAGATACCATGCGAAGTTGGCACTTGATGTTGCTGGCCCTGGGGCCCGCCGTGGTCGGGATGGCGTGGGCGGAGGAGGGACAGGGACCTACGGTGACGCTGTCAGTCACTGACCAGCCGGCCACCGAAGTGGCTCAACAGCTCACTCAGATGACGGGCGTGCAGATCGCCATCGTGGGACCGGCGGAGGCCAAGGTGACGTTTGCCGTGGAGGACGCCAAGCTGGACGAGGCCGTGAAGGCCTTCGCGCAGAGCTTCGACGCCTCCTGGCTGCGCTCGTACTTCATTGAGGCCCAGCCCCCCCAGGAGCCCTACACGGCAGACCAGATCCTGGCGGCGCTGGAGTACCAGCGTAACGCCTGGATGCAGAGCATGTCGCAGGAGCAGCGGGAAGCTCTCATGGCCCAGTGGCGCGAGACATCTGAGGCTCAGCGGCTCCTGGCAGGGACAGTGACGATCGAATACCCGGGGGCCGGGGAATCGCCGCTGCGCGGTGGGTTTGGCCCTCCTGGAGGCGGACAGGAGGGTCCCGGCGGCCAGGCCCCGGCGGGCGGACAGGGGGGGGCCGGCGGGCCGATGTTCGACCCGGTGCGCAGTCTGATCAATCCAGTTCGCTCCGACACGGTGACGCTGGCCCTGGACAACGTAGCCCTGCCCCAGGCCTTGCAGCAGATCACCACGTTGACCGGGTTCCTTGTCTGCGCGTCCCAGGATCTGGCCGGAAATGTCACGCTGACGGCTGACAACCAGCCGTTGGACCAGGTGCTCGACCAGATCGCCGCTGCGGTCAACGCCCAGTGTCGGCGCGTCTATGCGCTCTCCGTGCCCAGGGTGCTGACCGAACAGGAGATCGCGCAGCGCATGGAGGCGGGCTTCCAGAGCCGCATGGCGCAGTTTTGGGCCAGCTCCCCCGAGGAGCGCGCCCAGCAGGTCAACCAATGGGTCGAGCGCATCAACAGTATGGCCGAGCGCATGAGGCAGCCCGGTCCAGACGGTCAGCCCAACCGTTTCGCCCAGGCGTTCCAGCGCTTCGCCCCGCGCATCTTGTCACGCCTGGCGGAGTATTCCGCCGGCTTGAGCCAGTCCCAGCGGGCTGAGCTCAAGCCGATCATCACGGCGCTGGGCAACGCGCTCAACCGTTAGGCCGCCGAATAGCGTGGTAACGAGGTGATGTGCATGGTCCGACGTCTGCGGGGCGGGTTCAGCCTGATCGAGCTACTCGTGGTCATCGCGGTCATCGCCGTGCTTGCCGGGATGCTCTTCCCGGTGTTTGCGCGGGCGCGGGAGAAGGGGCGAGAGACGAACTGCAAGGCGAATCTGCAGCAGATCTTCCTCGCCGCGAAGGCCTACTCGATGGACTACGGCGACTGCCTGCCGCTGGCCAACGAGTACCCGGCGCCGCCCCCACCGGCGGACGCTTACCATCAGGGCCCGCCAGGCATCGTCGAGGTGCTGGAGCCGTACATCAAGAGCACACAGATCTTCCGCTGCCGCAGTGACAAGGACCAGATGTGGCAGACCCAGGGGACCAGCTATGACTGGGGCTACGGTACTCTAGACTGCGGCATGCCCGCGCAGGACATTGACTGGCCATACCGCCGCGAGCCCAGCACCTTCGTCCTCTGTGGTGACTACTCTCCCGACTGGCACACTAAGGGCTACAATGTGGTGTACTGCGATGGCCACGTCAAGCAGCTAGCGCCAAAGTAGGCTTCGCGAGCCAGGGACCATGCGACGGGGACCGGTTCCGCCGGCCCCCGTCTGCCTTCTGTGGTCAGCGGTAGGCTTCGATTTCGGCCACATGCACGCCGCAGTTGGCGCTGTTGCTGAGCATGACGACGCGGACGTGACGTGCCTGGCACGGCGCAAAGCGGTGCAACGTCCCTTCGGCCGTTGCCAGGGCATCATCTGTCTTCTCAGCCACCTGCGTCCAGGTCTTTGAGTCGGTCGAAAGCTCCACCCGGTAGTGGTAGAACCGCTCATCGCCGTGGTAGTTGGTCACCCGCACCGCACTGATGGTCTCGATGTTACCCAGGTCCACACTGACCCAGTGCGGCGGGTAGTCGGCACCCCAGCAGGTCTGCGTGTTCCCGTCGGTCGCGTACTCGGGCCGATAGCCCAGGCCGTGCGGCATACCCCAGGCCGTTGCCGTGTAGTCAGAACACTTGACGGGCCGGAAGGCTGCGAGATTGCCCTGCATGCGGCCCGTCAGCGAGCCCCGCTGTGCCGCCAGATAGGCAGCCAGAGCGGCCTCGGCCCGAGCCAGTTCCTCCGCCGCCCGCGCCCGCCACCGGGCGCGTGTCTGGCGGCCCTCGGCGGCCAGGGCGGTGTAGTCCTCAGGCCCGCGCACCGCATCAGACGCGGGAACGTAGTACTCCCGATACAGCTTCTCTTCCTCGGGCAACAGGTAATAGCGCCGCTCGCCCACCGCCTGGCCACCAGGCCAGAACGGAAGCAGCACGTTCGCCTGCAGCGACCAGTCCATCATCTCCCGATCTGGCCGGCATGTCTCCCAGCACAGCGTCCCGATGCTGTTGCTGATGTTCAGGCCCGAGACCCAGTAGCGCAGGCGCTCGGGGTTGATGCGGCTCTTGTCAAAGGTCTCGCCGCGCAGGATGTAGTCGGCATAGGTGTCGGCGAAGGGGCAGTAGACCCCCAGACGGAAGAACGGCTCGAAGGTGCAGTGCACGTACAGTCGTCGGGTGCCCAGAAGCTTGCGTGTCCGTCGCGCCGCCTCCCAGGCCATGAGCGGATCGGCGAACATGCCGTCCCAGTACAGCCCGTCCACCTTGTACTCGTTCAGCAGCCACTCCGCCTCGGCGAGGTACATTTCCACTGCCTCCGGCTTGTGCCGGGGCTTGAATGCCTCATCAGGTTGTCGGGCGGGCATATAGTAGAAGCAGGAGCTATAAGGCAGGACCAGGTACCCCAGTCCGTGCGCCTTATCTATGACCTGCCGGAAGCGCTCGGGGTCCCGCGGCCGAATGTGCTGGACGCCAAAACCATCCCAGGCCTCCAGGTGCAGCACGAGCACCTTCGCCAGCTTGCGCCATTCGACGAGCTCCTCGTCAGTCGGCAGCGGACGGGGCGAGAAGCCTGGCTGGCCTTCAGGGAAGAAGTGGACGATGCGCTCCTCGTGCTGCTGCTGCCAGTTGTACTCTCGGGGAGGACAGACCGAAAGTAGAAACACCGCACCCGGCAGCAGCTCCTGGCGCACCGCGAAGCCGGCGTCGCGGCGCTCAGCGCGAGCCCGCTCCGGAGCAGGAGACAGGAAGTAGACCCCCACGCCGCCGCTCTCGTCGAGAGCCATGGTCACGCTCTGCTCCACGGCCCAGTACTCCGGCGTGAACCCACCGTCCACGCGGATGAGTGTCTCCTGTGGCGCCTCGATACGGAGCACGGAGTCGCAGTGTACCGCCAGGCGCAGGCCGCCTGCGGTGGTGAAGGCAACGACCTCGGTATCCTGCGACGTAACCCGCAAGCCCGCCAGTGCGCGCAGGCCCAGGCGCAGGACGCCCAGGCGCCGCTGGGCGCTGATCCTCTGCGCGAACACGATCTCGCCACGCGCCGGCATCAGTTCAAACACGGCCCCTGTGGTCTCGACCACGAAACCCGTGGCCTGGACCTCACAGCGCTCTATCGTCATGTTGTAAGGCCATGGCATGGGGGCGGCCAGGGCCACGCCGGAGAGCGCCATGGCGGCCGCCGTTAGGAGCATTACTCGCAGCATCCTTATCTCCTGAACTCGCGCGACTAACGCCTCACGGCGCGCCATACAGGTTCGCGCCTGGCTGGTTCGCTCCCTTCCATGGCACAGCGAGGTGAGAAGAGTCCAACACCTGCTCCGCGAACTGACACAAAGAGTTGTGGGAGCCGGTCCAGAGGGTAAAGGCCAGCCGGCCAGTGGCAAGCCACGAGGATAGGGAACGAGAACCATGAGTCTGAACCTGCTCGGCGCAACGCCCGCCAGCGACTTGGCCTCGGCGATCCGCAACCGCGATCTGGAAGCCTGGAACCGCCTGGTCGCCGATCAGCACAGACGGCTCTTCAATCTGCACCTGCGGCTGACTGGTGACCGTGAAACGGCCGCGGATCTGACCCAGGAGACCTTCGCCACTGCCTGGGAGAGCGCCGACCATTTCATCGGTGCGTGCCGGCCCGAGACCTGGCTGTATGGTGTGGCCCTGAACTGTCACCGCAACTGGCGACGGCGGACAGGCCGTCGCGAACCGCCCGACACCCTCGATGAAAGCCTCCCCGACCCGACACCCACTGCTGACGAGCTGGTCGCCCGGCGGCAAGACGTCGCGCGTCTCTACGAGGCCGTAGCAGCCCTCCCCGAGGCCTACCGGAGGGTCGTGGCGTTGCGCTACTTCGCCGGGGCCACGTCGCCGGAGATAGCGGCCGTCGAGGGCGTGGACGCCGGCACCGTGCGGTGGCGGTTGCACCAGGCGATGAAGCAACTGTGGCGGGTTCTCCAGCCACAGGCAGGAAAGGAGCAGCACAATGGACCAGCAGCCCCGGGACGAGTTCACCTCGCCCCTTGACGACGTCTTTGCCAACTTGCCGGAGGAGCAGCCACCGGCCGACCTGGAGGCCCGCTGCCGTGAGGTCCTGCAAAGCAGAGGCGTCGGTATCCACCGTCCCAGGACCTGGGCCCCATGGCGCACCCTCATGGCCGCTGCCGCCAGCTTTGTGGTGCTGGTGGGT
Organism: Armatimonadota bacterium; assembly: GCA_013178155.1. GTDB lineage: Bacteria > Armatimonadota > Zipacnadia > Zipacnadales > UBA11051 > JABLXH01. The sequence continues at coordinate 56,915 of JABLXH010000016.1, forward strand.
GTGACTGCGGTGATGATGTCAGTCAGCGGCCGGGCCAAGCCGGTTGCCCCCATGGGACCGGGTGCCGCCGCCAAGGCGTTTGGCACGACCGAGTTCGCCCCCACGCCGGGCGGCGGCGTGCAGGCCACGCTGCCGGAGGTGGAGAACGGGCGCCCGGGCGAGGGGGCAATAGCAGCAGGGTCGGGCGGTGGACGAATGGGAGGACCGGCAGCGACCCCGCTACCCCTGGCCTCCGAGGCGCTGCGCGTCCGCGGTCAGGGCCGAGCCGAGGACCGGCGCATGCGGACGCAGGAGGCCGCCGCCGACCGCGTCGCTGCAGCGTCGAAGGCTGCTCCCGCAAACTCCCCCAGCGGCTGGGTGGGGGGCAATGAGCAGGCCATGCCTGGCGAAGGAGCAGCGCCCACCAAGCCCTGGCGTGACGAGTCCGGCGAGCGTCAGCGCATCGTGCACAAGGATATGGAGATCGAGGTGCGCAACGTCGAGCAGGCCCACGAACAGGCGGCCTCCATCATCGAGAAGGCCGACGGTTATGTGGACAGTGAGGCGATGGAGGTGCTGGAGGACGCGCCCGACTACGCCCACATCACCGCACGTGTACCGGTGAAGGCACTGGATGGCGTAGTGGCGCAACTCCGACGGCTTGGCAAGGTCACGCGGCTGGTGGGCGAAGGCGAAGATCGAACGAGGGAGTACGTGGCGGGCGGAGGTGAGATCCGCGGTGCCGCGGAGGACGAGATGCAGCTCGTGGAGCGCTACGAGAAGGAGCGCGATCGCCAGCGGAAGCAGCAGCTTTACCGGCAGATCCAGGCCCTGCGGGAACGCAACAAAGCCCGTAAGGAGCAGCTACTGCGTCTTAGCGACCAGACCCATTACGCGACCCTCGACCTGACGCTGACAGAGGCGGGAGGAGCGGCTCGGCGGTTCCTGGCGAAGCTTGGCGACAACGCCCTGAAGGTGCTGAGCTGGGTGGGCGCCACGGCCGTCATCTGGCTGCCGCTGCTTACCGTGGGCTACCTGCTCTGGCGGCGCCGGGCCGTGGCTTAGGCAATGCCCGAACACCAACGCAACCGCGGGCCGGCTGCACACCGGCCCGCGCGTTTTCACTGCGCCACTCTCTGGGCGATGCCGTACACGGTACCGTCATCAGCCATGACCACGACCTGCGCCTCGCCGCTGCCGTCCACGTCCGCGATGGCAACAGGCCCGGCCCGTGCCGGGAGTTCCAGCTTCCACAACACCGCTCCCTGGGTCGCGTCGGTGGGGGAGAGGCCAACGGCCCAGACCTCCTTGCCCTGGGTGAATACACACTCATCGCGCCCATCGCCGTTGATGTCAGCGACGGCCGGGAAGGTCAGGGGTTCGTTGGGCATGGGGAAGGCCCACTTGAGCTCGCCCGTCGCGGCGTCGCGGCACTGGAACTGGCGGCCGGTCTCGTTGGCCGCGCCCGGGAAGAAGAGTTCCAGTCGCCCGTCGCCGTCCACGTCCCCGAAGCCCGCCTGGTTCCGCCATCCCTGCGGGTGCGGATGCTCCACCTTCCAGACACGCTCCCCGCTCGGTCGCAGCAACGCCGTCACGAACTCGTTGCAGTAGAGGATCTGCGGCGCCCCTTCGCCCAGGACGTCGCCCACGATGGTGTCTGACCAATAGGCGTAGATGTCCACATACTTCACACTCTCCTCGGCCACCAGGAGGTGCCCATCGGTGCCGCGGGCAAGGCAAAACATGTCGGGGTAGACATTGAGTATGTCATCGAGACCATCGCCGGTGACATCCAGGAAGGCCATCCACCAGCGGCCGAAGTCACGCCCCGTACGCCCTCGGGTCCGCTGCCAGTGCATCCGTGCGGTCCGCCCGTCCAGCAAGTAGCTCTCGCCACCGATGCGGCGCATCTGCACCAGCAGGTCCATGCGGTTCGGGTCGCGGAAGTACCCGCCTTGCCAGTACATGAGCCCCGGGACATTCCAGGGCGGCGGTGCACCGGGGAAATCACGGAAGTCGCGGTACCAACGGGTGGCACCGGTCTCCGGTTCCAGTACCGCCAGGCGCGCGCAGTCCCCCGGCCCCCGCATCCCGGCGACGACCCCCAGATGGCCGTCCCCCGTCAGGTCAGCCAGCAGCAGGCCCTCGTAGTAGTTACTGCACGTCATGCCCCGCCCCGGAACCCGCCACAGGCGCCGGGTGCTCCCCTCGGGAGAGACCCGAAAGGCCTCTACCGTCTCATTGGCGCTCTGAACAAAGACTGTCGGCGCAACTCCCGGCGCCGGTCGGCCGATGACCACGGGGGCGACTGGTGCCGGGGCAATGTTCGACGCGAACACCGTCGTCCGGGCACGGCCTCTCAGGCAGCGGACGTGCCCCGGCTCACCCTCAAACCCCGACGCCCGCAGGAGCACCCCGCTCTCCGGCTGCACCGCCATTGCCTGCAAGCGTGGTCCGACCCACTCCGCCGCGACCGCGATCTCACCGCTGGCAGACCGTTGCCAGCAGGTGATCCCGGTCTCGCCGCTCACGGCGTCTATCACTGCGCGGCTAAAGAAGACCGGGGGCCCGACCACCGACGGCCGCCCGCAGAGGACCGTCAGCCCACCTAACGCCGCACCGGTGTTGACGTTATCCGGCAAGGTGGCCAGGTCCTGAGTGACAAACGCGCCCTTCGCCAGTTTCCAGACAGTCTGCACCTGACCGCCTCGGCAGCTCAGGACCGAAAGCTCCGCCGGGTCCGGGAGCCGTGGGCCCTTGCCCACCCCGGTACAGAACAGCTCGGGCGTGCCGTCGCCATCGAGGTCATGCAGGCCGGCCAGGAACTGCCCCTCCAGGTCCAGCTTGGTCTCGCCGGTCGCGGCGCTCAGGGCCACCACATGCCATCGGTTGTCGCGCTGCAGGTTGAACAGGGAGACCACAATCTCTGGAAGTCCGTCGCCGTCAATGTCCTGCAGCGGCTGCGGGTTGACGCGGACAAGGACCTGCTCGTCGGGGGGCAGAAACTCCCCGCCTGCCCACTCGGGCTCCCAGATTTTCAGCCAGCGACGCTGCAGCTTGCCGTCCGCACCCCGCCCCATCACGGCGGCGTAGCGGATGAAGTCCTCGATGATCACGAACTCCGTCTGTCCGTCCCCGTCCACGTCACTGGCCCCGAACCACCCGTAGGAGCGCCCGCCATGCCCCGGGATCTCGCTGCCATCCTGGGCCAGGAAGCGGCAGCGCTCCTTCTCCGCGCCGGTCTCGGCATCCAGCACGAACATCTCGTACCAGGGCAAGAGCGCGATCTCGGTGCGCCCATCACCATCGAAATCGCCGGCAATCGGCTCGGCCTGCCAGATGAGCTGGTCGGTGGCCACCTCCCAGCGGGTCACCCACTGCCCCCCCTCGCGCACCTTCAGGCGCACGGTGCCCTCGTAGACGTTCGGCACCTTCGGGTAGCCCCGGGGTTCGCACTCCACCATCTGCAGGCCCGGCACGTCTGGCAGCATCCTGGCGATCTTCGCGTTCGCGCTGGCGGAGACGGCCGTCAGCTCCCCGGTGCCATCGAGGTCCAGCCACTGAGCTCGGTACGGACCTGGCAGTCGCCAGTCGCGCTGCGCCTCGCCCCACGGTGTCAGCCCCTCGGCAGCCCGGCCATCCGGTGGCAGCGCCACGCGCTCCGGGCCATGCCCCAACGTTGCTGCCAGCAGCGTGTCGCGGCCCAGGAGGGGATGGCGCCACCGGATCGCGGGCTCCGTGATATTGCCCACCGCCCGGGAGCGGCCGGACAGCCACTGATCACCGCGGTACTGCCACCACTGGCCACTGGCCGTCGGGAGCTTCACGCCGGTCGCGGCCATCGCCACCGTCACCTCCAGGGCTAGCACGAGGGCGGCCGCTCTCGCGGCCATGCCAAACGCCAGGCCAAGCCGGTTCATGTCGGCCTCCACTCAGTCTCCGGGCGCGTCGTCAGAGCCCGCGCGCCGATTACCTGGGCCGCGGTCCATGTCACCAGTTACCGCGGCGGGACGCTACCGCTGCGCGTAACAGGAGCCGCCCAGGTCCGGCCGTGGGAAAAGCCTGTCAGGGCCGAAGGCCTCGCCGACGGCCGCACCAAGGTTTCCTGGGCAGCGCATGGTTCACCTTGTTCCGCCGGGGGAGGACAGCCGCGGCCCCCCGGCGAAGCGCTCCGACAGCACACCAGTGCGCGATAGCTTGTCTCTAAGGGGTACCGGCGCATGTCCCGCTCGCTCTGGCTGTTGACTCTGGCACTGGCCACGGCGGTATCCGCGCAGCAGTGGCGACTGAGCGGCACACTGGACGCGCAACTCGCCAGCCACGAGAGCGGCTACTGCTACACCATTCCCATGCAGACGCCGCTGGCTCCCGATACGTCGCTGGGCGCGGTGTCGATTCTGCGCCTCTTCGAGGACGATCGGGAACTCGGCCCGGCGCACTCCCTCCACCAGCTCATCCGCGACCTCGGCCAGGGGCGGTTCTCACACTGGTCGGGCGACCCGTCGGGTGAGCCGCAGATGCTGTTCTTCTCGGCCTCGGACAACTCCGACCCCAGAAGCAATGGTCGAGTGTACCGTTGGGAGGCGGTACTGGATGGACAGGTTGTGCGCGACGCTCTCCATGTTGGCCTGGTGGACGGCCACGCGCTGCAGCCGCCCTTGCGGCCGGGCTGGCACGTCGCGGTTCGCCTCGCCAGGACCTTCCGGCCCTTTCTGGACACTCGGCCTGTCGTGGACCTGCAGGGGATGGATGCCTCGGGCCGGCCGCTCCCGTGGCGCCGGAGGGTGGTCCTGACGCCCGGTGAATGGGTATCTCTGGGAGCCTTCGGCAACCTACCACCCGCACTCCGCGCTCTCCGAGCGACCCTGCCTGTCCAGATCCCCGACGCGGAAGGGAGACCCCTCGTGGTTCAGTTCGCTCTACCCAGCACGACATACCGGCCCCTGCACGTGACCGGAGAGGCGTGGGAATTCCGGGCGGAAGGCCCGTGGCGGGACCTGCCCGACCCCCGGGGCCTGCGCGGCATGCGTTACCCCTGGCGGGTCTCAAAGACTGGCGAGTATGCCGAGCTCAGCCGCGAAGTCACGGTGCCGGCCGAGTGGCAGCCGCCCTACGCGCTCACATTCTTCTGCTCCGACGACTACACCGATGACGGCTCGCGACCGGCAGAGAGCGCCAACTCGGTGGACGCCTATCCCGGCCACCGGTACAAGCAGGTGCTGGTCAATGACACGGTCGTCTGGGAGGCTGACATCACAGACAACTCGGTGCCCGGTGCGCCCACTGACTTCGCCGTGGATTTGACGCCACATGTCCGCCCGGGCCAGGCCTTTCGGCTAAGTTTGCGCAACTTTGATGGCGTGGGCTTGAACACGCCGCTGCCCACTGATTTCTACCTGCGCGGCGTGTATGAGGGCGATCGGCCGGAGGGGGAGCATGTCCTGGCCACGACGTGCTACTGGGGGGATGTGACCCTCTGGCAGGGCAGCCTGACCGAGGGGCCGGCCTGGCCGCGTCCCAGCAGCGCCACCGTCAACCGCGTGCATGCCACTCGCTGGCCGCTTCCCCCTGCGGGGCAACGGGCCTCGTTGCCGGTGGCGCTGCGCCTGGAAGGCATCGCGCAGACCTTGCGGCAGAACACGCCCGTGATTTGTGGATTGCCGCTGCCCCAAGGCGTCGTGAGGAGCCTCAAGGAGCTCTCACTACGGCTGGGACGCGAGGCACTGCCCTGGCAGCCCGAGGTGATGAACACTTGGCCCGATGGCAGCCTGCGCTGGGTGATGGCCAACACGGTCCTGCCCGCAGGTACCGAACCCACCGCGCAACTCCGACTGTCGGCCGCTGGCGTAGCAGAGACGCCCGCGCCCCCTGCGCCGGTTACGGTCCGCGTAGCCCGCAGTCTCACCACGGCTGCCACCGGTGACCTGCACCTCAGTACAACCCGCCACGGCCAGAACCTGCTGCGAGACATCACATGGGACGGGCGAGGCCTGCTGCACAACCTGCGGCTCACTGCCTCCCAGGTGCTTGCCGACGGGCAAGTGAGGACGCTGGCGACCACCTGGCAGAGCGTGAAGCCAGTCCGACAGGGCCCGGTGCGCGCCACCCTGGAGGCGCACGGCACTCTCGGCGACGCCAGCGGGGACCTCGGCCCGGTGGTCTGCCGTTTGGACCTTTTCGCGGGCTCACCCGCCCTCCGGTTGACCTGCCGACTGTTTAACGCTGGCGCCGAGCGCGCCGACCTCACATCGGTGCGCCTGACCGCCGATCTCGGTCTGGGTCCGAGGCGATGGTCGGTCTGCAGCGCCGGCGCCGTAGACGGCCCCGATCTGCGCCTCGCGCACTCGGACGCCGAGCAGTACACCCTGACCACCGCCGGCACGCCGCAGACCAGTCAGGGTCGCGCCGAGGGCTGGATCGCCACCGGCGACGGTGAACGCTGGGTCCAGGCGGCGGTACGCCACTTCTGGCAGCAGTTCCCCGCGGCCATGGCAGTGACGCCCGAGACGCTCCAGCTTGACTTGGTGGCGGCGGATGCGCCCGTGGCCGCCTATGGCTGCCGGGCCGGGGAGGCAAAGCGCTGGGAGGTCTGGCTCAACTTCGGCTCCGGACCGGCGGACGCAGACGCCCTCGCACAGTCTGCCCAGGCGCTGCTGCGACCGATCCGTCTGTTCGATGCCGCGTACTTCTGTGCCAGTGAGGGCCTGGGCCGGGCGCGGCCTCACGATGGCGAGTTCGCTCCGGTGCGCCACCACATGGCTCAGCACTACCCGGAGGCCAACTATGCCAGCATGGCTCTGCTGTTTGGGCTCCGCGACTTCGGTGACGGCTACTACACCCAGGCCACGCCCACTTACCGCAACAACTACTACGACGTCATGCGCGGCCTGTTCGGTGAGTACCTGATGGGGGGCGGCGCCGCCTGGTTCGATCGGGGCGAGGAGGCGGCGCGGCATTACATGGACATAGACCAGTTCCACGACTCGGTTCGCTCACACGAGCAGATGGGGGCCAACGCCAGCGTCTACACCCCGAATCACAACGACGAGTTCGGGATCTGGGCGGCGATGCTGCGACCAGCCGGCGGAATGCTCACCTACTGGCGCCTCAGCGGCGACGAGGACGCCCGTGAATCCGCCCTGATGCTTGCGGACTACATCGTGCGCACCGAGGCGGGTCGGGGCGCGGGCTCTGTCCGCGACAACGCCGGGCCGCTGCACTCCCTGGTCTGGGCCTACGATGAGACTCGCGACCCGCGCTACCTCAAGTCAGCTCTGGCCCTTGCCGACAGCGTCCGCCAGCGCCTCATCCCGCGCCGTGGATGCTATGCCGAGTGCCACGGTAGCAACAACTACCGCGGTAACGTGCCGTGGATGGTGGCACAGCTCTGCGAGCCACTGGAGATGCTTTACTGGCAAAGCGGTGAGACCTGGGTAGCCGACATGATGGTCGGGCTGATGGAATCGGTCGTTGCGGAGAACATGGAACCGGGCACTCCGGGCAACTTCCAGGGTTACACCCATGACCCGGTGCTGCACCGCGACGGGTGGCAGAGCGGCTACAACGTTCTGATAGCCCCCTGCGTGGGCCTGGCCTACGAACTGAGCGGGGATGAACGCCTAAAGGAGGTGATGTATGGCGCCTATCGTCTGACCGTCGAGCAGAAGACCATCAACGATGTCCGTAACTGCTACTGGATGACACCAATGCTGCTGTATCTGCTGGATCGCTACCATTGACAGCAGCGCCTGGTGGGGCCAAAAACACGTGCGCCCGTCTCTTGGAGAGAGACGGGCGCTTCCGTGGGAGTTTGCTACAGCTACGACTGGTCGGCAGGTTTCGGTGCGGGCTTGGCAACAGCCGGTTTGGCCGCAGGCTTTGCCTCATCCTTGCCGGCATGCATGGGGCAGCTAGCAGGGCCCGAGTGCTGGGCACTGGCCTTCGCGTGGGGGCAGTCGGCACACTTCGCCGGGTCGCACTCGCCGCCTTCGGCCTTGATCGGACACTCGCGGCCGCTCGCCAAATGCTTCGCACATTCCTCACATGAGTTCGGGTCACAGGTTTCGCCCTTGGCAGCCTTGGGACACTCGTGCTTCGCGGCAGCCGGCTTGTCGGCAGCCGCTCCGGCATGCATCGGACAGCCTTGCTTGGCGCTGGCCATCTTGGCGATTGCCTTCGCCCCCGCACAGCCGCCACCCTCACCGCCCTCAGCACAGCCGCCACCGCAGCCAACAGCCGCCATGCCAGGCGGCGGCGAATCTTCCTTCTTCATCTGATCACTTATGGCCAGCAGCGAACTGGCGATGAGTGATGCCACCAGCAGCAATCCGACGACCATTCCCGCACGTTTGAAAGCCTTCATGGCGACCTCCACCAGGATGTCATGCTTCCGCGTCGTCCCCACTGACGCATAATGACATTACATAAGTTCAAAGTCAAGGTCATTTCCCTTTGTAGCCTACCAGCATAGCCTACCAGGGCACACGGACCTGCAGCCCCCTACAGGCCGGCCGAGGGCCACATGCCCCGCACATCCACCAGCCGCAGCCGGGGGCGCCCGTCGTCCAGTACGGCGCGGTAGACGCTGCCGCAGTCGCGCGCCCGCAACCTGACCCGGCCAAGTTGGGGTATCTCCACCCATACCTGTCGGTCCGGCCCTCCGGCAGCCCAGGCCGTGACCAGCCACTCCGGACGGGTCCGATGTCTGCGAGCCAGCACGCGCACCTCCGGGTCACCGGTGGGGAACTCGTAGGCCGGCAAGTCCGTGGACCAGCGGTGGCGGTTGGGTCCCGGGAGCAGGTCCCCGTGGCGCAGGAACTCCTCCAGATGGGAAAACAACGCGTGCGCCTGGCCCAGCACCATCATCTGCGAGATACAGGCCGGATCGGTCTCGACCGGATACGCGAAATACCCCGCCACGCCGCCAATCATGCCGGCGGTGTAGTAGCATTTGAGGTAGCCCATGTAGTGCACGCTGTCGCCGATAGCAGCCTCCCCCAGGCTTTCGCGTTTCCACCCCGCGTTCATCCAGTTGTAGGACAGTGGGTCGCCGTAGCTAATCTGCTGGGCCACCGAGTTCAGCGCCTGGGTGAGCATGTCGTTGTCGCCGGTCCAGCCGCTGTTGAAGTGGTTGTAGTAGATGGAGCCGTTGGGGATGTCGGACACCGGGCGCATGTACTTGTAGTCGTAGGCCCACTGCCACCAGTCGGGAAAGCGGTTCCGGTGGGGACAGCCATCGGTGTAGTAATACAGATAATACCGCCGGCCGGGTACGGCCGCGCGCACCGCCTCAGCAATGATCAGCTCCTGATGGGCCTTGCGCTCTGACAGGTAGTCATACCAGTCGCGGTCGCCTCGTGCCGCGATGACCTTCGGGTCAGCACTCCAGGCTTTCCCCCCGAACCCGTAAACACTCATGGCGTACTCGCCGCCGTTCAGCACCATGCTGATCGGCGCCTTCGCCCTGACGCGCGCGATGGGCGCCGCCCACCTCCGCCCGGCGTCGGCGAAAATGCTGTCTGGCGCCTCCGGGCTCCAGATCTTCTGGCCATCGGGCAGGGCGCCGCTGGCGTCGTGGGTCCAGGCACTGTCGGGCACCTCACCAAACTGGCCGTGGGCCACCAGGACAAACAGCGCGTAGCGTTTGGGGTCCGAGGCCGCCAGGGTGCACAGCCGGCTAGCCTCACTCTGGGGATCGTTGAGAGCATCGGCGGCGTCGTCAGTGACGTACCCGCCGAACTCCAGCGCATAGCCCCAGTTGCGTGCCAGTTCAACGCGCACATCGTAGGGCATGGTCCAGCCCCAGCGTGTCAGGGGCGGCAAAGTGTGCCCGGGCCGGAAACGCGGCTGGTCGGCGGACTGGAGGCGTTCCAGGGCAGTAATCGCGTTCGCCCCGCCTGTCGACAAGCCGAAAGCACACAGCGAGAGCCAACACCAGACCCAGCGATAGCGCACAGCGACCTCCCTCCGACATCGCCAGCTAGCCGATGTCTATGTGTAGCCGCCGGAAAAGCTCGTGGGGCAGGAAGTTGCTGAAGGCGCCCCAGACCATCCCGGCCATGAAGAAGTGCCCGAAAGCAATGCCCAGGAACAACGGCCCCAGTCGCCGGTACAGCCCCGCGCCACCCAGCCGGACCACCAGCACCTTCACGATCCAGACCGTCAGGAAGGGTGCCCACATCAGGTAGCCGTAGCTGGTGGCCAGACAGACGCCCAGCGGGTGGATGGGGAAGCGCAAGTACCGGAAACGCAGCGCCGCCAGCCCCACGGTTACCACTGCGCCCAACAGTCCAAAGAGGTTAGCGGTGGGATTGGGCGGCACCGCACTCCGCCCCATGCCGGCCAGGCCCCCGAACTCGATGACCGCCTCCTGCGTGCGGTAACCCCCGGCGGTGGTCCCGCCCTCCAGCACGTTGGCGCCGTAGGTATAGAAGGCCTGCAGATGCATCACGTACGCCGCCACGAGCCCGGCCAGGCAGCCGATCAGCATCCCGCCCACCATCTCCCGCATCCGCACGCCCCCCCGTCGCGCCATCTCCAGATTCTCCAGTTGGTAGGCGATAATCTCGGGGAAGTAGCCTCGTGAGAAGAAGTGCAGGGTGCTGAGCACGGTGAGGGGGCGGAACTGGTCGCCACGGCTCCAGAAGGCGCTCCCCGGCAGGTCCACGAGGGTGTCCTTGGTCTCCGCCCAGGGGAAGGCCCAGTTGGTGGGGATGCCGGTCTCCCCTCGGGCGCGGCTGAAGGTCAAGGCGATCATCGTAAGAGGCACGATGTAGGCCACGGCCATCAGCGGCACCATGCCGGCCGCCACACACCACGCCACCACGACGCCGAGGCCCACCACCACCCCGGCGATAGCCAGCCGCGGGTGGATGGCCTCATCACGGGCCTGAGTGGCCGTCATATGCCACAGCGCCCGTAGCTGGTGGCGACCCATGTACAGCAGCACCAGTGTCATGCCCAGATAGCCGCCCAGGCTCTGACGCATCTCGAAGGGGAAGCCAGGCATCTCCCAGCCGATGAGCCGCGCTCCAAGCTGCTCCAGCTTCAGTACCCAGTAGCCTGCCCAGATTGTGAACAGGATCTCCAGCGGGACGAAGTAACCCAGTCCCACGAACTCCGGGCGGTGGTAGAAGTACAGCGGGCTCATGGCATTCCAGGGGCTTTCGGTCAGCAGGCCGCCCAGGTTGTACATCAGCCCCAGGGCCTTGATGCCGGGGTTGAGGGCGTTGGCGAAGTTGGTCAGGTTGTAGACGGACGAGATGCCAAAGCCCACCCACATCAGCGGGTTGCGGAAGAAGGACACGCCCCCTTCGGTCTTCTCCACCCCGGCGACCTCCAGGTTGAAGGTCACCAGCGGGAAGGTCAGCTTGTCGCTTTCGACCCACTGCCGCCGCATCAGTGAAGCCACGCACAGCAGGGCCACGAAGAACGCGCCAAACAGCACCGTCCAGGCCAGCAAGGGCACGAACCAGTGTTCCCACGGCACCGCTCCGGTAGGGCTGCCCTCATAGTAGTTCTCGACCACCACGCGGTCCTGGGGAGCAACCCACGCCGGTAGCAGGTCCGCGTACTTGGCGAACTCATTCTCGGGGGTAGCGAAGTACCGCAGGGCGGTGATGGAGGGCAGGAAATACCGGACGATGCCCAGGCTGGTCATGGGCATGCCGACCAGCAGGATGCCATAGAGCACCAGCACCTCTGCCTGGCGCAGGGCCAGCCTGCGGCTGATGGCTGACAGACCCCTGTTGGCAATGAGCACCACAAGCAGCGCCGCCAGGGCCGGCCCCGGCGGCACGCTGTTGTCAATGTTGGCGCCAAAGGTAATCAGCGAGGCGTAGCGCACCCAGATGTTGCCCAGGGCCAGCAGGATCAGCCCCAGGAAAACGGCGCGTATAGTCAGACCGCGGGACGAAACGTGGCTCTGCAAGTCGGAGGCCCTCCCCAGCGGGGCTAAGTTTCGCCGGGGACTCGGCTTTGCCCTCTCATAGGGCCACAGCAGGAATCCCGGGAACTCATATCGAAGGGAAGTGTCACCATCAAGTAGGAGGTGGTGCAGGAGCCAGCACGTGCCCCGTTGTCCGTTTCACCCCGTAGTGCCAGGTCGCGACATTTCAGCGATTGGGGAGGACGAAATGGTACCGCGTCGCACGCACCTGGTCGTCTGGCTGGTTCAACTTGTCGTCGTAGCTTTCTGTTGGGGGGGGGTCGGGTGGGCTGAGCTGGCCCTCCAGATCACCACCCCCGCCATGGACCCGGCCACGCTCTCGCTCGGCGAGACCTGCGACTTCACCGCCGTCGCCGCGCTCGACGGCAAGCCCCTGGACC
>JABLXH010000160.1 GCA_013178155.1 Armatimonadota bacterium
CCTCCCGGAGGAGACGCGGGCGGAGGCGCAGGGCCAGGGGGTGCTCCACCGCCTGGTGGAGTAGGGCGTCCTGAGGAGCTGGGCACAACTGCTGCTCCTCCCAGTGGTGGCCCGGGCGGCGCCCCGCCACCTGGCGGGGCAGGAAGCCCTGAGGAGCTGGGGACCACTGCTGCTCCTCCTGCCGGTGGCGGCCCGGGCGGACCGCCCGGTGGGGCTCCTGGCGGGATGCCCGGAGGCGGTGGCGGTGGGATGCCGGGAGGCGGCGGTATGGGTATGGGGATGGGTATGGGTGGTCCCGCTGGTGGTGGAGGCGGCGGAATGACCTGGGTGGTCCATCCGGCTCCCGAAGAGCTGACGATGACTTATTCGGAGTTCCTGAGCAAGACCGGCCAAGCCCGGGCTGACATCCCCGCGCCGTTCCTGACCAAGCCCGACGGCACGCCCGAGAAGTACACCAAGAACGAGTGGATGCAGTTCCAGCGTCTCTATGGCGGAGCTGGCAGGGTGGTGGACGAGGCCATCCCGGGCCGCATCGGGAAGGTGCTGGTCAAGGGCGCGGAAGATGCCGATGCTTACCACTACCACGCCCTCAAGGCCATGGCCAAGGCGTACCTCAATGGGCTGAACAAGTTCACCTTCGAGATCGGCTACCCGCAGGTTGACTACGGCACCTTCGGCATCATCGGCGGTTCCGGCGGCAACGTCACCGTTCGGGTGCCGGTGGTCATGCGCGTCAAGTCGGGGGCAGCGGCCTCCTATGCTGAATACGTCTACAACACCCTGCGCAAGTTTGACTGTCTGGGCATGGCGATCCCCCAAGGCAATGGTGTCCGCAACACCAGCGAGCCGTTCCATGTGCACACGCGCAAGGGTGGGATATGGCATCCGCAGGTCATCAACCTACCGGCGCAGTCCGGGGCGCTTTGGAACCTCGCCTGGTCCAGCCATGCCGTCGGCCTGGCCCTCTTTGACCCCAATGGGCAGATCATAGACCTGGGCTTGCAGCCGGCCGGACAGACGGGTGGCATCCTGGCCAAGATGCTCAATCCCGATGTCATCTACTTCAACCCGCGGTACAAGCTCCTGATCTGGCCTGAGGGCCGCACCCAAAGCGGCGCTCGCTGGAATGTGTCCGGCACCCGCGGGTGGGCTTATGAGTTCACCTTCACCATGCCGCGCGACCAGGCCCGCCGCATTCACCGGGCCCAGGCCAAGCTGGTACCGACGCTGGCCCTGGGCCTGAGCATGGACCCGGGCGCTCTGCGCGACCGCTGGAACAAGCTGGCTGACGAACTGGCCAAGATCAACATTGACGAGCTCATGCAGCGCGGGTCGGGCGGCGGTGCGGCCGGACCGGGTGGACCGGGTGGTGGCGGGCCAGGCATGCCCGGTGGCGGTGGTCCCGGCATGGGCCCAGGCATGGGCGGAGGCATGGGACCTGGGATGGGGCCGGGGATGGGCGGCGGAATGGGGCCTGGGATGGGACCGGGGATGGGCGGAGGCATGGGCCCGGGTGGCCCGGGTATGGCAGGACCTCCCGGACCAGCGATGCCCTAAGAGTCCAACTTACCAGCAACAACAGCCCGCCGAGACTCGGCGGGCTGTCTGCTTTGGGCACCAGTGGAGTAGGTCTGACAGCCACGGGCGGGGAATGCTCCCTGCCCGAAGGAGGGATAGCCGATGAACCTGAGCGGACGTGTGGCGGTGGTGACCGGCGCCAGCGGCCATGTCGGCCAGGCGGTGAGCCGGGCGCTTGGCAGCCACGGGGCTAGCCTGGTGCTCATCAGTCGCGAGACAGCCGCTCTGGAGTCGCTACGGGCTGAGCTGCCGGAGAGCGCCCCCGTGATCGCTCTGGCCGGCGATGTGACCGATGAGGCCAGCGTGGCCGCGATGATGGAGCGGGTGCACGCGGAAATGGGGGGGCCGCACCTGCTGCTCAACGTGGTGGGTGGCTACGCGGGCGGCAAGCGGCTGCCGGAACTGGACCTGGCGACATGGGAACGGATGCTGACCCTCAACGTGACTTCCGCCTTCCTCTGTTGTAAGTATGCCTTGCCTTACATGCTGGCACAGGACTATGGCCGCATTGTCAACGTCTCGTCCAAGGGGGCGCTGGACCCCTCGCCCGGCTCAGCGGCGTATTCGGTGTCGAAAGCCGCCGTCAGCGCTCTGACGACGGCCCTGGCCCGGGAGCTGAGAGGCACGAATGTGTCCGTGGCCGCGGTCATGCCCGGCACCATTGACACCCCGCCCAACCGGCAGGCGATGCCGAAGGCGGACCCGAGCAAGTGGGTGACGCCGGAGGAGGTGGCGGCCGTCATGGTCATGCTCTGCGCGGAGGAAGCGGGGCCCATGAACGGCGCCATCGTCCCCGTCTTCGGGGGAGCTTGAGGTCGTCAACACCCTTTCTGCCCACAGGGAGGTAGAGCAGATGATGTATAGGCTACTGGTGGCGGTTGCGTCGGTCTGCCTGTGCCTGGCTGCCGGCGCCCAGACCGATGGCCCGGTCACGATCGGGGGTGTCACGTATGAGCGCGTGGACCCGGGAGAGGCCTTCACGGCGGCCCCGGAGCTGCCCCAGGACTGGGCGGCGCCGGAACCCACCGCTGCGGAGGCCGCGGCGGGTATGATCCCGTACGCGGCTGAGGATCCGGGCTTCTGCCGACCCTACCGTCGGCCGAAGACTGAAGAGCGCCTTACCCGGCTCCGGAGCTTCCTGACCCCCGGCGAGGATGAACCGGTCTGCTTTGCGGTCTACTCACTGACCGCCCTGCAAGGCCTGACGGTCACGGTGGACACCGGCGGGACCCCGGTCACGGTGGACGTCCGCCATGCCCACTGCTGGCCGCAGCGCACCGGCTGGCGCTCGCGACAGTGGTACATCACGCCCGAACTACTGCTGCCTTGTGCAGACGGCAAGAAGACCGTCCCCACCACTCGCGGCCTGCTCACGGAGGTGCCCTTCGATGTACCGGCGGAGCAGACGACGGGCTTCTGGCTGACGCTCAGCGCTCCGGCGGGAGCCAAGGCGGGGACCTATGCGGCGAAGGTGACCGTGACCAGCACCGAGCGGGCGGCCCTGGAGCTGCCGCTGGAGATCGAGGTGCTGCCCTTCACACTCCAGCGGCCGGCTGACCGGTGGTGGCTGTTGTATGCCGATGTGGCACGCTGGGGCGCCATGAGCGATGAGCAGATCGTGGCCGAACTGCGGGATTACCGCCGTCACGGGATGGACGGACTGGTCGAGATCCCCCTGGGCCAGCCGGACCTGAGTCGCATCAGGGAGGGCATCGTCACCTACGACGCCAGCAGCTACCGGCGCTACGCCGCTCTGGCGCAGCAGGCGGGCATGGCGGGCCCCCATGTTGTCGGCAGCGCCGGGGTCTGGCAGGTCAACGAGGCCCTGGGAGCGGGGGCCAACCTGGGCGAAGACGACTGGCCTCAGGCCGTGAAAGAGGGAGTGGCTGCGGTCGCCAAGGCGGCCATGGAGGCTACCAGAGACGTGCCGGCGCCCTGGTACTACTACGGAGTGGACGAGCCCAGTGGGGACAACACCTACGCCATCCAGGACTACCAGTGCTGGCATGCGGGCGGGGCGCGGACCTACGCCACTTTCTATAACCTGGGCTTCCTGGAGAAGGCCGCCGAGTTCCTGACCGCGCCCTGCTTTGTGAGCGGTCTGATCAGCAATGCGGAGAACGCGCGTCAGGCGCGAGAGACGTGCGCCAAGACTGGCGCCGAGTTCTGGTGGTATGGCACCGGGTCTTACGTGAACCCCTTCCCCCAGGAGGGATTTGTCTGGCACAACCGCTACGGAGCGGGGCTGCTGTTCTGGAAATCGGGTGCCAAGGCGGAGGTCTCCTGGACCTTCTGCCGCCCCCACGAGGACGTGTTCAACGACTTTGACGGCAGTGCCGTCAACTCCGCCGAGCCCAAGGAGCAGGCCACGGCCTACCCGCACCTGCTGCGGCCGGATGACTACTCTACCTACCAGGGCGCCATTCCGACTCTCGCCTGGGAGGGCCTGCGCGAGGGTGTTGACGACTACCTCTATCTCTACACGCTGACTCAGACCATCGCCGCCGCCAAGGCCAGCCCCCAGGAGGCGGTGCGCCAGCTCGCAAGCGAGGCCGAGACGGAGATCCAGGCTCTGGTGGACGCCGTGCCCTGGGCCAACTGCATGGGGCCCAACGGCTTCCCGACGACGCGCCTGCAGCAGTTGCGGCGCGTGGCCGCTGACCGCACCGTGGCCCTGCAGGCGGCCCTGGCGGGCCAGGCGACGGTTGCGCCGCGTAAGGTTCGCTACCCCCTGGCGTTTGAGCTGCGCACGGAGGCGGCGCCGAGCACCGCCAGCCTGCCAGTGCTGCCACTACTGCCGACCGCCTCGGCTCCCGTCATTGACGGGAAGCTATCCGACGCCTGCTGGCAGAGCGCCGCGGTCGCCGACGGTTTCCGGGACACCTGGAATGGCGGCCCGGTGACGGTCCAGACGGAGGCGCGGCTGCTGGCCGACGACACCTGCCTATATGCCGGCTTCCGCTGCGCGGAGCCACGCATGGCGGACGTCCGCGCCAGGGCCACCGCCCACGACGGCGAGGTGTGGCTGGAGGACAGTGTCGAGCTGTTCGTGGCCGGCGCCGCACGGCGTCCGTATGCGCACCTTATCGTCAGTTCCGCTGGCGTGGTCCTGGACGAGCGCAACCAGGACGCAGCGGCCTGGGATCCTGGAGCAGCGGTGGCTGTGAGCAGGGGCGACAACTACTGGATGGTCGAAATGGCAATCCCCTGGGCCAAGCTGGCGGAGGCCGGGGTGATGCGCGGCCAGGTCATGGCCCTCAACTTTGGCCGCAATCGTCACACCGGGCGTGAGACCCCCGAGGCCTCGGCCTGGTCAGTGACCTACGGCGGCTTCCACACGCCGGAGCGCTTTGGTCTGGCCCTCCAGCAGACGGGGACCGTGGCGCTGGCCGACCTGGACCTCCCGACGGGCTGGGGTCGCCAGGAGGTGAGGGTAAGCCTCCGTAACCTGACCGACCGGGCGGTGGCGGCGGAAGTGGCCCTGCGGGGTTCCGACCCGGTCACCCTGCGTCTGCCCGCCCGGGCCGTGGGCACGGTCAGCCTGCCGGCGAACCTGCGGACACCCGGCCAGCGGGACTTGCGCCTGACCTGGGGCGTGGTGGGCGGTCAAAGCGAGACAGCGGAACTGCCCGTGGTCGTGCCGCCCCCAGCCGAACTGGTGGCCAGTGGTGGCCTGGTGACACCCGGCGAGATGGTCCGACTGCCGGTCCGGCTCAGCCTCAGCGAGCGCGAACAGGCGCGGCACAGCCTGCGCCTGCGGCTCGCGAGCGGCTCGCAGGTGGCCAACGTGGATCTGCCGGCCCGGGCCGGTCAGGTGCGGCGAACGCGCCTGGCCGCCGATGGTCCGGTGGTGGCCTCCTTGGCGCTGGTCGGGGAGTCCGATCGCTGTGTGTGGCAAGGGGCCGAACTCCGCTATGTGGCCCTGCCCGAGTCCTGAGACCCTAGCTTCTCGAAGGAGCGTAGCTATGTCTGACCTCCTGTACCACCCGACGTGGAGCGCCGCCCGGGAGCGTCTGACCACGTGGTGGCAGGGCGGGGACCTCGGCCGACCGGCCATGCAGATCACCGTGCCCCGGGCCGAGCCCTGGGAAGACATCGAGGTGCTGCCCGAACCGGAAGGGTGGGTCACCCACTATTCCACGCGGAGCCTGGAATACCGGGTGAACCTGGCCCGGCGCAACTGCCTGTACACGACATACCTGGCCGAGGCAGTGCCCTATGCGGCGCCCGGCGACCTGGGGCCCGGCTGTGTCTCGCTGTACCTGGGCTGCCAGGGTCACGAGATGCCGGGGACCACCTGGTTTGAGCCTTGTATCGAGACGCCGGAAACCGCGCGTTTTGACCTCGACCGCGACAACTTCTACTGGCAGTTCACCCTGCGGGCGCATCGGGCGACCCTGCCGTACAGCCAGGGCCGCTTCCTGCAGCAGTTCCCCGACCTGATCGAGGGGCTAGACGTGCTGTCGGCCATGCGCGGCAACCAGGCCCTGCTAGTGGATCTCCTCGAGCGGCCGGAGTGGGTGCACAAGTCGTTGCGCCAGATCACAGACCGCTACTTCTACTACTACGATGTGCTTTACGAGATCATCCGGGATGAAGTGGGTGGGAGTGTCTTCTGGGCGTGGGCGCCGGGGCGGATGGTGAAGCTGCAGTGCGACTTCTCCGCCATGATCTCGGTCTCCATGTTCGATGAGTTCATGCGCGACATCCTGACCGAGATGACCGAGCGCACCGCTCACAACATGTACCACCTGGACGGCCCGGATGCCATCCGGCACCTTGACGTGCTGCTGGAGGTCCCGCGCCTGAACATGATCCAGTGGACCCCCGGCGCCGGCCAGCCCCACACCGATGACCCGGTCTGGTTTCCCATGTACCACCGGATCATCGAGGCCGGCAAGACCATCTTCCTGTGGGTCACCGACCGAGAGCGGCTGGAGCTGCTCAAGCGTGAGTTCGGAGCCGACATGAAGCGGATGATGGTCAACATGAGCGCGCCGACCCTCGACGAGGCAGAAGCGCTGATGCATACGGCGGAGTGTTAGCGTGCAACGGCCGCGCGTCTTCCTCGCCTGCCTGGCCAGCCTCGTGGTGCTCAGTACAGGCTCCCGGGCCGCGACGCTGCAGACCGACGACGGCCTTGCGCTGAACTTGTCAGAAGGCGGCCAGGTCTCGGGCTTGCGGATCGGCGACAGGGACCTGCCCGTGACGCCCGGTGGCGGCTTCTGGGTGGCCGACGTGGCCAGCGCGCAACCGCCGAACCTGGTGCCCAACGGTGACTTTGAGACCCGCGGCGCAGAGCCGCAGCCGGTTCGAGACTGGACCGCAACGGCTAACCCCAACCTGCCGGGCTGTCGCTGGAGCCTGGACGACAAGTCCGGGCGGGCAGGCAAAGTCGCTCGCCTCGACATGCCGGTCACGCACCCCGACCATCCATCGCTTCCCCTGACCGTCGCGCAACCCGTGAAGCTCAGGCCAGGCACACAGTACCGTCTCAGTGTCTGGCTGAAGTGGGCCTCGGTTACCCCGGCGCAGAATCCCGGCGTCTACCTGGTATTCCGGCGCGCTAACGGCCAGGTGCGCCAGGAGGGACTGTATCTGGGCGCAGCGGCCGCTGACCATGACTGGGCGCAGTGGTCGCAGACCTTCACGGCCGGCCCGGATGAGACATCCGCGACTGTCTACTGCAATCTCTACAGGGCCCAGGGGACCGTCTGGTTAGACGACCTGAGGCTGGTGGAGGTCGGGCGCCCCCCCGAGGAGAGCGGGCGCCGGAGACTCACCGCGCCCCTGAAGCGAGACGGTGGAGCGCTGGTTCAGGAACAGAGCTGGGGTGACGCTGGCCTTAAGCTGAAGGCCCTGTACGCCAGCGCCGGGCAGTATCTCTCCGTCTCCGGCCATGTGGAGGACCTCTCCGGCAAGGACCGGGCCGTGGAGATGACCTGGGAGGTGCCGCTGGACGCCACAGGATGGCAGTGGGCCGATGACATCGTCAGTCGCCGGCCCATCGGTCGCGATATGGTCTATCGGACCACCTGGGAATGCCCTGCGGGGCCCGGCTACAACCAGGTCTATCCGTTCACGTCGCTGGCCGACGGAAGCACCGGTCTGGCCGTTGGTGCCGGGCTGGCGCAGGGCCCGCGGGTCTACAGCATCGAGTATGACCATGGGGCGAAGCGCCTGCTGGTGCGTTCACACTTCGGCCTGAGTCGCCAGGTCAAGGGGCTGCCGGGCAAGGCCTGGTTTGCTTTCCTGCTCTATCGCCATGACGGCGTCTGGGGCCTGCGCTCGGCCGCGCAGCGTTTC
>JABLXH010000161.1 GCA_013178155.1 Armatimonadota bacterium
AAGCAGTTCTGCTGATCACTAAGAACGGATATGGCAAAGTCGTAGACGCGGAGGAGTTCCCGACCAAGGGCCGCGGCACCAAAGGCGTTTCGGGCTACAAGGTCAGCGATGACAGCGGACCGGTGGTTGCGGCCGAACATGTTCAGCCAGGGAAGGGACAGCGCGTCCTCGTCATCACCGCCCAGGGCATGGCTCTGATGACCGCTGTGGACGACATCTCCATGCGCAGCCGCCAGGCAGGTGGCGTCAAGGTCATGAACGTGGAAGAGGGCGACGAGGTCGTGGCCGTCCTGGTCTAGACCCGTCTTGCCGCCGCCGAAACCACGAGGGAGACCTGGACGCCAGGTCTCCCTCATGTCGTTCTTGCCAGGGGCTGTCAGGTCCGCAGCAGGCTCACCGGCAGCCCCAGGGCCTTGACGGTGCTCCTTGCTTCGGTAGCAGGCATGGGCTCCGACCTGGTGTTCCACGGCTCGATAACCCGCACCCTGCGTCCCAGGGCGCGGTAGCAGTCGGGCAGGTCGAGCTTGCGCAGCAAGCCTGGCACCATACCGGAGAGCGGCCAGCGGTAGTCCTCGTCCTCGGCGATAGCGGAGAAAGCCAAGGGCGCGTTCTTGAGAGCAAGCTGCGTGACCCGGTCATCGAGAACCGCCGCGAAAAGGGCCGGGATGCTGCCCCAGCCCCGGCCTGCCAGATGGATGTCGCCATAGCCTCGGTCCGCCAGGACGTCCAGGACGCTGAGCAGGTCGTGCACCCGTCGTCCGACCATGTTGTCCCCCAGCATCTCCAGCCAGTAAGCATAGAAGAAGTCCGAACCATAGGCGGTTAGCCAGTTGTCTACGCCGCCGCAGGTATTGGGGCGCGATTCGCCCATCCCGCGGAGGTCCACGGCAAACAGTCGGCGCTTGCCCCCCAACAGCTGCCGAGCGAAGGGCTCCTGGCGCAGGTCGAGGTCGGCCGACAGGTGGGGAACGTAGACCGTAGCCTGCTGGCCCGGGGGGATCCGCGCCCCCAGGTAGCCGGCCCCGACCAGGGTGAGCACCGTCTGTATGCCCGGCTCGGTTTCCACCGCATAAGCGGTAGGCGCCAGGCCCTCGGCGATGGCCCCGGTGGGGCGCAGGATGCGGTAGTCAGGCACTCCCGTCCGAGGTGTGAGATGCAGAAGCTGACGGAGCGCCTTGCGCAGGGCCTCGCCCGCCAGAGGCTTGCGGCGCGCTGCCAGCTTGCGCGAGGCCTCGGCGGTGAAGGCCGCCACGTTGGGAGGGTTCAGTTCCGCCACCTGGCCGCTCTTGGTGGCCCAAAGCAAGGCATCGGCCTCCGCGACCAACCGCGGCTCCTTGTAGGTCTCTTCGGCCTTGCCGGTCGCCCGGTTGAACCATCCGTACATGGCCTCGCGCTGACCCTGGCTGTACCCGTGGCCGAGAGGTCCGGTGTAGATGCCGATGTTGTCGGGCTTGCCGAGAAGGCGGTACACGTGTCGCAATCTCACGTAGATCTCCTCGGCGCCGCGGATGTCGAAGAAGTCCAGCTCCTCGGTAAGCAGCAGCAACGGCTTGGGTGCGTGCATCGCGAGCAGATCGTCCACATCCAGGCCCAGCGCCAGAGCCAGGGGCGGGTTCTGCTCGCTGTCGGCGGGCAGCTCATTTTCCAGGTTCCGCCGCCAAGTGGTCACATAACAGGAAGGCGCGGCCATGGTGAAGCGGCGGTCACAGGCCAGCAGCCATGTAGTCAGTGTTCCGCCACCCGAGCAGCCGGTCAGACCGACCTGAGTGGGGTCGGCCTCCTCGCGGGAGAGCAGGTAGTCCAGGGCCCGGATGCCATCCCACGCTCGCCAGGCCCCCAGCCACTCGCCCACCAGCCGCTGCTGGTTGCCCGCCTGGATGTGGTCCAGTACCGAGCCACCATACCGGGAACCCCCCTTCCCGTCCGGGTACTGCATCCGCTCGCCCTGGCCCAGGGGGTCGAAGATGAAGACCACATACCCCTTCGTCGCCAGGCCCTGAGCAAAGTTCTGGTAAGCCTCGTAGGCCTTGCCATTCATGGAGTGGCCGCAGACGCCCAGGACACACGGGGCCGGCAGGTCGTGCTCCTTCGGGATGTAGAGGTTACCGGTCACCGGGAAGCCGGGACGGCTCTCGAAGATGATGTTCTCCACTCGGTACGCCCTGCGCTCAAAGCCGCCGGTGATGCGAGGCTTCAGTGGCGTGCGCTTCGGCTCCGGGCCGAAGATCAGGCGCAGCTTCTCCCAGGTGTCGTGCTGGTACTCCAGCACCTCGGCCTTGGTCCTCATGGCGAGCTTGCGGGCGACATGCTCCGCCTCCAGCCGGCGCAGGCGCCCCACCGTGTAGTCCTGCAGCATGTGCGGCAAGCGGTTCAGGAAGTCCATCGCGCGTGTCCTCCGGGGCAGGGTCATCCTAGCCAGTGCTAGGCTTCGCCCCAGTTCGGCCCGAATCCTGTCAGCGAGGCCAGGCAGGGATATGCCCGTCCCCGGCGAACCGTGCGCCATCATGTCGCAGGGAGGGTACCATGAAAGCCATCAAGCAAGCCATCTGCTGGGGGGTCATCTGCCAGCAGGGCGTGACGCCGGAAAAGGCCATTGCCGAGGCCAAGCGCATCGGCTACAAGGCCTTTGACTTCGCGCCAGAAGAGCAGTGGTCGGCCATCCGCGAGGCCGGGCTGGAGCTGTCGCTGGTGGTGGGGCATCAATCGCTGCGTGACGGCATGAATAAGCGGGAGAACCATGAGCGTATCTACCGCGAGCTCAAGACCAACATCCAGAAGGCCGCGGAGTGGGGCGTGCACAACCTGTGCTGCTTCAGCGGCGACCGTTACTTCGACATCAGTGACCTGGTGGGCGCGGAGATCTGCGCCGAGGTGATGGCCAAGGCGGCGCCGGTGGCGGAGTCCTACGGCGTGAACCTGGTGATGGAGCTGCTGAACAGCAAGGTGGATCACAAGGGCTACATGTGCGACCATACCGAGTGGGGCGTGCACATGTGCAAGATGGTAAACTCCCCGCGGGTCAAACTGCTGTATGACATCTACCACATGCAGATTCAGGAAGGTGACCTGATCCGCACCATCCGGGACAACATCGAGTGGATCGCCCATTTCCACACCGCCGGCAACCCGGGTCGGAGGGACATGGACGAGACCCAGGAGATCTACTACCCGGCCATCGCCCTGGCGGTGGCGGAGCTGGATTACAGCGGTTTCGTCGCCCACGAGTTCGGCCCCAAGGGCGACCCCATCGCGGCGGCCGAGGCAGCTTACAAGACGTGGCTGGTGGAGTGAGAAAGACCATCTGAAGGTAGGTCAGCGATGGCTGAGCTTGCGGGTCTTCGTCCGCGTGCGGCGTGGTTCTCGTACCTGGGCGCGCTGGGGGGCTGCCTGGACTATCTGGGTGTGGAGGCTTCACCGACCTGGTTGGCCGGAGGTACCGGCACCGCCTTCATCATGAACATGCAGGCCAATGCCGATGTGGCCTCGCCAATTGCCTGGGATGGCCTGTGCGTGAACCCCTGCCGACCCACTAACCCGGGCCTGGTGATGCGCCTGGGCGGTAACGTGGGCTACGCCGTGCGTGCGGTCTGCGGCTGCCCCCACGGGCAGGCCCGGGAGTTGGATGAGAAGCGCGAGCAGGCCTGGGACCTGGTGCGGGAGAGCATTGACCAGGGCTTGCCGTGCCTGGGCTTCGAGTTGGCTCACCCGGAGTTCTTCACTATCAGCGGTTACACCGACGAGGGCTACCTGTTTATCATGGCGGGGGATGATGGCGCGCCCGACACCGTGGCCGGGCCGAAGCCCTGGCGGGAACTGGGGGCCGAGATCGGCTGGGTCCGGGTGGAAGCCGTCTCCGTGGGCGACCCGGCTCCGGATGAGGTGGTGGTGCGCGAGGCCCTGCGTTCGGTGAGCGCGACGATGACCCAGCCGCCGGGCCCCGGCGAGTTCATCTTGGGATTGGTGGGCTATGACATGTGGGCCAAGGCCCTGCACCACGGGACGGCTGACAGGTTCGGCCATCGCTACAACGCGGCCTGCTGGGCAGAACTGCGGACCCACGCGGCTGCCTTCCTGCGGGAGACGAAAGAGCGCCTGCCGGGTCGCGCGGACGGGCTGCTGGAGGAGGCAGCGGGGCACTACCAGGCGGTGGCGGACAAGCTGCAAGCCGCCCGCGCCCTGCATCCGTTCCTGGACGCTGCCGGCGAGCACCTGCAGAGCGACGAGGCAGCGGGGCTGGTTCAGGAGGCGGGCGCCTCTGAGAGCCAGGGCTTCCCGCTGCTGGGCCGGATCGCGGACGCCCTGGCCTGAGGGTGCGGGCCCCCCGCCCATCCCTAACTGCAACAGAGTACACGATGATCACCCTCACCAGCGATTTCGAGTGCGGCAACGCCAAGCACATCACGCAACTGGGCGACAACCACTTCCGCTTCGAGGTGGATGGCGACAAGCAGGGCGGGTACTGCGTCTATTTCTGCTACGACATCGTCAATGACGGCCCCGAGACGGAAGTGACCGTCGAGATGTGGGAAGACTCCCAGTTCGGCGGGCCCACGGGCTTCCCGGCCTTCTTCCCCATGACCTACTGGGTGCGCCCCTCCAGCCAGGCCCACTTCCGGCCGCTGTACGAGACCACGCCTGAGGTGCACCGGGACCACGCAGTGCTGCGTCTGCCGGTGGAGGCCGAGGGCAGCCTGCGGGTGGCGCTGACCTACACGGCACCGTACAGCGAGATCGCCGCCATGCTCAGGGGCTTCGCGGAGGAGCGGGCTGAGCGCTGCGAGCTGTTCAGCCTCGGCCAGTCAGTCCAGGGGCGGGAGCTGGTCGGTCTGCGGGCGGGGACACCAGGCAAGCCGAAGGTGTTGTGCGTGGCCGGGCAGCACCCCCATGAACATGGCGGCGTCTGGGCCGTGGCAGGCATCGCCGACTTCGTGTCTTCGTTGATACCTGAGGCCGTTGCGCTGCGCCAGGCCTTTGAGTTTCAGGTCGTGCCCATCGTGAACCCGGACGGGAATGTGATGGGACGGAATGCCTTCAATGCCGAGAAGCTGGACATGTACGCGGCCTTCGGCGACAACCCCGATGCCGAGACGCCGGAGGCTCACGAGAGCCGTCTGCTGTGGGACTGGGCCGCGGCGGCTCAGCCGGCCCTATGGGTGAATTTCCACGGCTACACGGGCTGGAAGCGCAACAGCGAATACCCCTACGAGGGTTGGTACGAGATCGCGGACCGTACCGTGTTCGCGGATGGGGACCAGCGAAGGCTCTACCAGGCCCTGTGCGACACGCTGCGGCTGTTGACGGACGCTCCCTCCACGACGCACACTCCGGGCCTGCACAGCCCCAATACCCTCTGCTACCAACTGGCGGCACGCTACGGGATACCGCACGTGTTCTATGAGGTGAACAACTCGACCTCGGGGCGTTTTGGCGGCATCCGGTGCGGCGTCGAGGTGTTCCGAAAGGCGATGGCGACGCTGGAAGGTTGCAGGGGGTAGTTCCGCGCGACCTCGCGGTGGTCAGATCCAGAAGATTTGATTGCCCGTGTGGCCGGTGAGCCAGTCAATGACCAGCCAGCCGCCGTTGCAGGCGAACTGACCCAGGATGAGGCCGAGGAAGAAGGGCCGTGCGCGCTGGAAGGACTTCACCCCGCCGTAGCGCATGATCCCCGCCTTAATGAGCCAAGTGAGGAAGATGGTGGACCAGAGCTGATCCATCATCCAGATGCCACCCAGGGAGAAACCCAGCGGGTGGAAGGGCCACCAGAGGATCTGCTGACGCATGCTGGTGAGCCAGCCCATGATGATGAAGCCCACCCCGGTGAGAATCCAGCCGGCAAGGTTCGCCCGCGGCTGGGAGGTGAGCATGTCCGCAACCCACTTGGCGGCAGCATTGGGTCCGCCCCCCCAGAACCAGTCGTTGAGTTGCGGCCCGCCACGCTGGTAGCTCCAGTAGAGAGTCAGCGGCAGGCTGGCGGCCATGGCCAGCAGCACTCCAGCAGCCATGGCCCCAAACATTGGCCGGCGATTGCCCGGTATCTCCTCGGCCAGCTTCAGGCCATGGGCGGCCGTGGCCATGACGAAGATCCGCATGTCCGATAGCCAGACGAAGCTTGTGCCCATGACGGCGATGCCGCGAGGCCCGATGGTTGGCACTCCAAGGGCCGAGGTGACCACGCCCGGGGCAATGCTGGGCGCCACCGCCTCCGCCATACCACTTTCGCACACAACCCGGGTCAGTCCCACGAACAGCATGAGTGCCACCAGCAGGAAGGGCACTGTTAACAGGGGCGGCATGCCGGCGCAGGCCAGCCAGACGGCCATGACCGCGAGGCTGATGACGGCGCCGACAACTGCCTGCCGATAGGTCATCATCTCGTGGCGCTCGTCGCTGTCGGGCCGCGGGCGCAGGGCCAACTGCCAGACCTGGGACAGATGCCGACGGCTGACCCGCAGACCCGCGATCACCATGGCCAGAAAGGCGCCGGTGCCCAGGTGAGCGAAAATGGGGTTGGGTGCCCCATAGCCACCCATGTTTTCAGTCATGCTGATATGGAGAATGTTCATAACGCCACGTACCACGAAGAACAGCAGGTTAAAGAACCACAGGGAGAAGGATGTCTGCTGCTCGACGAGGTAAAAGAAGCCGACCATCGGGAAGCTCAGTCGGAAGATCAGTGACTGGCTCTTGCGGAAGGTCGGGAGAGTCGCCACCAGCACCGGCGCCGGGAACTGCGGGAAGTACTTGTGCAGGCCGATGGCGCTGCCGATGAGCACCGGGATGGCGAAGCCCACCCACAGCGCCACGGAGCGATAAAGCGGCGGCCGACCGCCTGGCGCGCGTGAGCCGAAGCCGCTGACCATTTCCAGGGGGAGCTGCGCTAGCGGGTAGATCAATCGCTCGTTCTCAATCCACTGCTTACGCAGGATGACCATCAGGCAGACCGAGAGCATCTGGAAGGCAAAGATCAGGATGAGCCACAACGCCACCGGCTTGACCCAGGCCATCCACGGTAGCAGCGCCCCCGGCGGCAAGCCCTCGTAGAAGTACTTCACCACCGTCTCGCCCTGCGGATACAGCCATGGCGCGAGGTGTGGCAGGATCAGGTCCTCCCAATGGTTCTCCGGGGTGGCGAAGTACTTGAAACCGGTAATGATGGGCAGGAGCTGGCAGGTCAGTCCCATGGTCGGGATGCTGCAGGCCATGAGCGACATGACGTAGACCACCAGCATTTCGCGGGAACTGAGCGCAAGACGGCGGCTCAGCCGGAACAGCAGCGGGTTGAGCAGGGCGGTGAAGACAAACAGGACGAAAATGGCCCCGGGGGTGGAGAAGTCAAGGTCCATATAGGAGCCGCGGAGGATAAGGGTGCCATAGGGCACACCAAGGCCCACGATGAGGGCGCCAACCGCCCCGAGCAGCCAGGCCCGGGGCGTGAACGCCGGTGCAGAGGAGGTGTCAAGTTGTGGGCCAACGGCGGGTTGCCGCATCACGGTTCCAGGTGAATGGTCTCCGGGACGGTCAGGGTTCTCCGGGTCGCAGCATCACATTATCCAGGGTGGCCCATGACCACTCGGTTGCCGGCCCGAACTCGTAGCTCACGGTGACACGTCCGTCGCCGGGCGCGCGAAACTCCACAGACGCGAACTGGTACTCGCCCCCGGACACCGGGATGCTGCGAACCAGGCCCTCGCCGCTCACACCGAGGCGGGCCGCAAGACCCGACGTGGCGCAGGCGGCCGAGAGGACGTACGGCGCCCCCGGCTCGAGGCCGGTTACCTCCTGCCAGAGACGGCCGCTCTGACCCGCGATCAGGTCAATGAAGCCGTCGCAGAGACCCCCCTGAGGGTAGTTGTGCTGCACACCCGTTGACGCCTCCGGTTCCCC
>JABLXH010000162.1 GCA_013178155.1 Armatimonadota bacterium
GGACGGGCCGACAAACCATCGACCTGAAGCAGGTGGAGTTGGTCAACGGCGCCTACGAGGTGCTGGTCAAGCTGGCCCTCAAGGGGCAAGCCGACGCCATCCATGCCCGACTGTGGAACATCCGCTTCGAGACCGTCACCATGCTCAACGCCAAGACGCAGCCGCAACTGCTACTGGGCAAGAACACGGTCTACGTCGGCGCCGGTGAGCAAACGGGTTCAGTGGTTCTGTGGCCGGACTTGCGGGGCGAGGCCTGGAAGCCCCTGGCCGTGGACAGTCGCAATATGGTCTCCGAAGCAGAACATCCCGGCTACCAGGGGGTGATGCACGCCGAGCGGGCCAACGAGGAGGCCCATGTCACCTTCCGCGTAGACACTCCCGGCGACATGACCCGACTGCACTACGGCGGGCGGCTGTACAACCGCGCGCCCCAAAGCCACATAGACTTCCTCCACTCCTTCGACAACGGCAAGACCTGGACCCGTGACTACTCCCTCACCGATACCGCGATGCCCTGGGATGTCATTCACTATGTGGACGTGCCCGCGCCCAAGGGCGTGCGCTCGGCGCTGGTACGATACCTGCTCAACGGCAGTGAGGCAGGGACAAACGCCTGCAGTATCTACGCTGTACGGATGGAGGCCAACTACCGCCCGGCGGATGCCGTATCGGAGCCTCTCGCGGTGACCTTCACCTGGGCCGAACGCCAGGAAGACTACTCACTGGTGGAGCGCAGCCACACGGAGATCATAAGCAAGCTGCCGGCGAAGTACACGGTCAACGTCGGCGGCGTGGACCATCCGGTGGTCAGGTCGCTGCGGATAGGCCCGGTGGGCACGGCTTCTGCTGGCTATGCGGACGGCCAGGATGTCGGCGGCGAGAAGTTCGTGGGCAAGTGGGTTACCGTCGGACGCAACCTGGCCGAGGGCAAGCCCTACATCGTCAGTGTCCCCTCGGGCGATGATTGGGGCGCAGGTGACCCCGAGGGCAAGAAGTTGACCGACGGCGTGGTGGGGCCCAACTACCCCGGCGGCGTGACGCCGATGTATGGCCTGGCGTGGCGCCAGGGCGAGACGCCAGAGATCACCGTGGATCTGGGCGAGGCGCTGGCCTGCGGGGCGTTCCGCATCCATCTGGCCGGCGGCTGGCCGTGGTGGGATGCCCTGAAGGGTGAGGTTACGGACCAGGTTGAGGTGCTGACCTCGACCGATGGCCAGGACTACACCAGTCAAGGCTTCGTTCACACCAGGCTCCGGCGCAAGGATGTTCCCGTCAACCACATGCTGCCCGACGAGGAGACAGCGGGGGGGTGGCCCTTCGAGCTGCTGCTGCCCGCGCCGGTCCAGGCCCGTTACGTGCGGTTCCGACTCACGCCGCAGCGCATCGTCTGCGTGAGCGAGGTCCAGGTCTTCGATGCCGTTACCTATGAACCCTTTGACCTGCGGTTGGCGCTACCGGACCAGTACGCCGCTGCCGTGCCGAAGGTCCTCACGCAGACTGGACGCCCGGTGACCGCGGAGACGGCTGCCCGCAACGCCTCGCGACCCGTGGGCGAGCCGGTCCTGGAGCCGGCGACGCTCCATTCGCTGGGCGCGTACTGGATAGTTCAGGGTGACGCCAACGCCAATGCCCGGGTAACTGTTGAGTACCGGCAAGCCGGGTCTGGGGAGTGGCGCGGGGGTCCGCCGCTCTTCCGGGTCGAGAAGGGTGCCCACAGGAACGACAAGGGACAGAGCAAACTGGCGGTGCCCGAGGACGGCTGGCTCTTCGCCGGAAGCGTACTGTTCCTGCAACCCGACACTGCCTACGAACTGCGACTGAACCTCTCCGACCCCGATGGCGGCGAGGCGCAGCAGATCCTGCAGGCGCGCACCATCGGCGAGCCGGCCATACCCGCCAACATGCGCACCCGTTACGTCGTCCCGGGGGACGGTGGTGGCTCGGGTACCGCGGAGGACCCCTTCCGGGGTCTGGTGGAGGCCCAGCGGAACGCCGCGCCGGGTGACCTGTTCATCCTGCGTGCCGGGGTCTACCCGGGCACCTTCACCGTGGACCGCAGCGGCGTGCCGGGCCAGCCCATCGTCTGGCGCGGGGAAGCGGGGGCGATACTGGACGGCCAGGGCGAGGCCCCGGAACGTCCGGGGCGCATCATCAGCGCCAACGACGCGCACGACGTGTGGTTCGAGGGCCTTGAGCTCCGCCGAGGCGACTATGGCCTGGTCGGACACAACTCGGCGCGGATCGTGCTGCGGCGTTGCCATATCCACGACGTGGACTACGGCCTCACCTGCACCAACAACGACCAGGACACGGTCCAGGGTTGGTTTGTCAGCGACAACGTCATCGAGGGCCCCTGCACCTGGCCGCGCAGCAAAGGCATCGAGGAGCAGCGCGGCATCCAGGTCACGGGCACGGGCCACGTGGTCTGCTACAACCGCATCACCGGCTTTGCCGACGCCATAGACACCTTCCCCTCCCAGCGCTGTGCGGCCATTGACTTCCACCACAACGACATCTCGGGCATGACCGACGACGGCATCGAGATGGACTACTCGGAGCGCAACACGCGCTGCTTCTACAACCGCCTGACCAACGTCTTCCAGGGCATCTCGGAGCAGCCCATCTACGGCGGACCGGTCTACATCCTGCGCAACGTGCTCTACAACCTGGGCATAGAGACCTTCAAGCTGCACAACAGCCCCTCGGGGGCACTGATCATGCACAACACCTCGGTCAAAGCGGGCGAGCCGCTGCTGCTTTACACCAACGAGCCCGTCCGCAACTGCGTCTTCCGCAACAACCTGTTCCTGGGGACCAGCGGCAGCTTCGCCTACGAGAGCACCGCGCCCATGATCAACTGCGACTTTGACTATGACGGCTTCGGGGGTGGGCCCTGGACGCAGTTCCTGAAGTGGAACGGCCAGCGCTATGCGACTTTCGAGGAGATGCGACAAAGCGCCCCCGTGTACCGCCACGCGACGCTGGTGGATCCGGCCAGCGCCTTCGCCAGCGGTGTACTGCCGCCGCAGACCGTGGAGGCCTTCGTGGCGCCAGCACCCGACCTGCGCCTGAGGGCCGGAACGGCGGCCATTGACGCGGGCGAGGCGCTGCCGGGGATCAACGACGGCTTCGCGGGTGTGGCTCCGGACCTGGGGGCCTACGAGTACGGCCAGGAACTCCCGCACTACGGTCCTCGTTGACGGGGCCATCAGCGCCAGCTCGTGGCGGAGACGAGCAACCGGCCGACGCAGACCTTTGCCCTCGCCACCCACACCGGCAGGGGCTGACCCTCTGCGGCCGGGTAAGTCATGGACCCAGAGGTTCGCGCAGCCCAAAGGCCCGGGCAGGGTTCTCGATCAGCAGTTGCTGGACACTCGCCTCTGACACCCCTGCCTGGCGTAGCATCGGCACGAACTCGCGTGGTAGCCAGTCCAGACGCGCCACGTCGCCGCCGCCGGGCTCCCCCACGTGGTACCAACCCGCGTCCTGGCTGATGAGGAGTTGCTCCGGCCAGCGTTCGAGCGCCGCCCGCACCAGGGCCAGCCGCTCCGCCGCGTTGCCCTCGCGGATGCCATCATAGGACAGCCAGGCGCCGCGCTGCGCCATCCGGGCGTGCAGCTCCAGGTCCGGCTCCGCATCGGCATGCACCCACACGAGCCGGCTGGCGGGAACACCCAACTCTGCCAGCACATCTACTTGCTGCAGCGCCGTCCTGCCCTGGGTCGTGTGGCTGGCGATAGTCAAGCCGGTGGCGCGGGAGGTCAAGCCCGCCGCGGTCGTGATCTTCCGCTGAATGTCGGACAGGTCGCCCTCGTTGGCTGCAATCTTGATGAAGCCCGGCTGGATCTGCTCGGGCCCGATGCCGTCTCGGGCCTCGCCAATCCACCGCGCCGCGATCTCCTCCGCCGTCGCGCTGTGGGCCCAGGCCGGCAGGAAGGGGTCCTTGTACCAGCCGGTATTCGTCACCAGGGCCACGCCACTGGCCTCGCTCAGGCGGCGCAGCAGGGCCGGGTCGCGACCAATGTACTCCGGCGTGCACTCAAACAGCAGGCCCACCCCGGCAGCCTTGAGTGCCCGCAAGTACGGCAGCATGACCGCAAACACCTCATCGGGATCATAGCGTCCCGGCCCGATCCGGTCCGCGCCGATGAAGTCCACCAGCACGTGTTCGTGAGTCAGCGCCCAGCCGGCAACACGCGGGTCCATGGGGCCGTTGACCGTCATCACCTGTGCCATCTTCGACCTCCTCACTGTCGTCGGTTCCAGGTCCACGCGGTACACCTGTACCTCGTAGGGGCCGAGAGAGAGACTGACGCCCGTGCCCCGCGACGTTGCTGGCGGCGTGCCGAACAAGGGGCGCAGCCGCCGCACCGCGCTCGCGAAGGCGAAGGTCGCCGCGTTGGGTGTCGCCTGCGGGTTCACGGCGACCAGATACCCCTGCCCTTCGGCCTGCGCCACGAGGTACTGCACCGCTCCGGTCTCGGCGGTCACTGACAGCGGCTCCCGCCGCAGGATCAGGGGCGCGAGGCGGTCCAGCTCGCGGCGCAGGCGCGGCATCTCCCGCCACAAGTCGCTGTCGGGCAGCCACCAGCGCTGTCGCTTCGGGTTGCCGCTCATCCCATCGGGGTTGCCGCCGTGCCCGGCGAAGGGTTGCTCGCCGTAGTCCTCGACGTAGGCATAGGGAAAGAAGGCGGTGGCGCCGTTCACCATGCCCAGGTAGATCTGGGCGCGGAGTTGCGCGGGCGTGGGCTCGGGTCCGAAGTAGATGAAGGCCTGGGGCGTGACGCCGACGGCCAGGTCGCCGTGCCGTCGGGCATAGGCGGCAGCGTGGGCCACCGCATGCCCGACACGACTGAGGTCAGAGTCAGGCCGGCGAATGTCATAGACATCCACCAGGATGAGGTCGGCGGTCATGGCCTGGCCCTCCAACAGGTCCATGACATCCGGCTGGTGGAAGGTGTTGACCACGAGCTTGTGCGGCGAGACGCTCTTCAGGCCCCGGTAGACCTCGACGGCGCGGTCCAGCGTCGTCTCGGTCGGCTCATCCCAGCCGCCCCAGGCGAAGATGCGCGGGTCGTCGGCATAGGGCGCGACCTGCTCCTCCAGCGGCGCTCCGCCCCATTCGCGCCCGATCCCCGCACACTCGGGGATGGTCCTGTGACCATGCCGCGCCGCCGCGTCCAGGTAGTCCTCACTGGGTATGCCCCAACTGAAGAAGGCGCTGTCCAGTCCAGCCGCCGACACCCCTGCCAGCATCGCGTCCCGGTCCAGGGGCGGCAGGCCCAGACGCTCGTTCTCCCGGTTCACCGCCAGCACGGCGTTGTCGCACACGTGATACGTGCCCAGCAATACCACCGGCTGGTCGCCGTGGTAGACCAGGCCGCCTACCACGCGGGTGGTGTCAGGCCTCGGCTTGAGGCGCCAGGCGGTCAGCTCCTGCGCGGCGACGACCGCACCGTCGCGGGTGGTCAGTGTCGCCACCACACGGTACCGCCCAAGGGCCCGTGCACCCATGCCAAAGGTCCAGGACGCGCTTTGCTCGCCCACGCCCAGGTCGCGGGTCGCCAGCGGGCGCTTCCGCCCCTCAGCGAAGAGCGATACCCTCGCCCGCAGGTCACGAGCCTGCGGGCCGGTGCACACGGTGCCAGCCAGTGCCTGCCACGGCGCGTCAGTGAACAGCACGCCACTGGCCGGACTGGTGAAGCCGAGGGTCAAAGCCGGCGGCGGCTCCACCTCCATGCGTACGGCTGCCAGGTAGAAGCGGTCACCGGCGGCGAAGGCGTCGTTGAAGGTAAACTCCAGAACGCTGCCCTGGCGGTTCACCCGGCGTAGCGGCATGGCCACTTCCCCGTCATGCCATTGGCCGTCGGCCGTGGCTGTGTACCAGACGCGGTTGCACGGCAGGTTGCAGCCTGGCGCGCCGGAGATGGCTACACTCAGCTTTCGCGCGCCGGCGAAGGTCGCCCGATAGCGGAAGCGGATGCGCGCGGTCGGGCGCTCTGGCAGGTCAGGGAGCGTCTGGTGGAAGGAGACAGTGTAGACCGGGGCATCCTGGGGGAAGCTGAAGCAGACTGCGCGTTGCCCCCCGTCCTCAGTGACTGACACCCGCGGTACCGGGCAGTCATACCAGGTGGAAAGCGTCCAGCCGTCGGGCGCACCGCTGGCGTCCACCTGCGCGAAATCGGAGTTCGTCAGGGGGAGGGCCTCGGTCCAGCCTGCTCCCATCGTTCCCAGCATCAGCAGCGTCGCCGCGAGCCGCATGGGGCGCCTACCCCTCGGCTGCCACGCGCTCGACGGCCGCGTCCATCGCCGCAGCTACATATTCGTTGTCCTCCTCGGACATCAACGGGTGTAGCGATGGGCAGAACAGCCGCGCCCCCAGCTCCTCCGACAGCGGCAGTTGCTGCCCGAGGGTGTGCTGACGTACGAACGCCCGGCTCTGATAGGTAGGACGGTTCAGCACCTGCGCCCCCACGTGGTATTCGTCCTGCAGCAGCCCGATGAGCCGGTCGCGCTTCTCGCCAGCCCACTCCGGCGGCACGAGACAGGTGTACAGGTAGTAAGTGTGCTTGTAGCCGGGGGGCTCGTAGGGCAGCGTGAGCTGGGGCACATCCTGCAGCAGCGCCGAACGCTGTCGAGCGCGCTGGTACCGCAGGCCGTTCATCTCCTCTAACCGGGCCAACTGCACCAGTCCGACCGCCGCCTGGATCTTGGTCATCTTGTAGTTGCCGCCCCACAGGTCGTCGCGGGCGTCGCCCCACATGCGGATGGCCCGCAGGCGCTCATACAGCGCCGGGTCGTCGGTGGTGATCATCCCCCCCTCACCCAGGGTAGTCATGGCCTTCATGGTGTGGAAACTGAAGATCGTCATCCAGCCGTGCTTGCCGATCTTGGCGCCCTTGTACTCGCCACCGCAGGCCCGCGCCGCGTCGCCGATGACCTTAGGAGGACCGTACCGCGGGTGCGGATGGCGATTCGCCACTTCCTGCAGGGCGTCCATGTCCGCCGACAGGCCGTTCATGTGGGTGACCAGAATGGCCCGCGTGCGCGGCGTGATCCGCCGCTCCACATCCGCCGGGTCGGCGTTGAGAGTCAGCGGGTCTACCTCGCAGAGCACCAGCTTGGCCCCGGCGCCGATGATGGCATAGTGTCCGGCCCAGAAGTTGATGGCTGGCGCGATGACCTCGTCGCCGGGCTGCAGGTCCAGGGTCATCATTGCCATGTCCAGCCCGGCGCCCGCCGAGGTGATGGACAGGGCGTACTTCGTGCCGCAGTACGCCGCGAAGGCCTCCTCGAAGTCCACAATCTCCTGGCAGAAGAAGCCAAAGCCGACGGTCCAGTCCATCGAGTCCCGCACTGCCTTGACAATAGCCTCGACCTCGGCCTCGGTGTACCACCCGCCCATCATCGGCTCGCCATCCCAGCGCGGGTGATCTGGCTCAGCGGCAAGAATCGCGTCACGGCGTTGCTTGTTCATGGGGAGTCTCCTTGGGTTAACCGCACCTCCGGCCTCTATGCCGGCTCTACTCCAACTTCGGCCCGCCGATGATCTCCGCCCGCTGCTGCCGGGCCTGGTCCTCGGGGTCGAAGGTGCCGTAGAAGAGCACGTTGGCGTCCATCCAGGTCACCAGGCGCTCGATGTCGTCGTCGTCGAGCTGCACGCCATGGTGTCCGGCCAGCAGCATCTTCATCAGTCCGCTGCCGCGCGCCCCGTACTGGTCGGGGCGGCTGAGGGACTCCATGCTGCTCTGGTCCGAGTAGGGCACCCGGGGCGCGAGAGCGTTGTAGGAGTAGGTG
>JABLXH010000163.1 GCA_013178155.1 Armatimonadota bacterium
CGAACTCTCGCGTGCCGTTCTTGCCGGGATCCCCCTCGGTTACCACTGGAAGGGCCATCCGGGCGGTCGGCACCCAGGCAGGCAGGGCGTCACCGGTCTCCGCCACACCGCTGGCCGCGGCCTGCGCCAACCGCTGCTTAGCCAGCGACACCCAGTACTTCTCGGGTGCGCTGGTCACCTCCGGCCCGACCTCGACCAGATCGAAGGCCCGGTTGCTGTACTCCTGGGGCGAGGGCCTGGGAAACTGCCGCAGCAAAAGCCGCCACTGAGCGACGGCCCTGGCGGGCTGGCCCTGGTCCGCGAGGAGCTCACCGACCCGGTACCTGCAGTAGGCATCGTGCGCCCCGGGCCCAAAACCATGGATGGCGGTCAGGTAACGCCTTAGCGCCTCTCGGTGGACGCCGCTGGCGGCCAGGCGGTCAGCCAGATGCACTTGCCATGCGGGCATGCGCGCCGGGACCTGGACACCGCGGAGAAGGAACTTATACGGTTCTACGGCCGGCGAGGTAATGTGCAGATACCCATGCTGCTCGAGGACGTGTCGCCCATACTCCCCGACCAGCTCGTCGTGGAAGCTGCTGGCCAGGTCCGGGTTGCGGCTGCCGCGGAGTATGCAGATGCACTGTCCGACTGTCGCCTTGCAGGCCGTCATCGCTTTGATGTACCTGGGGTCTACTGCCACCGTCTCGACCTTGCCGCGTGCTCCTGGGTACATGGCGACGGACAGATAGGCTATGGCGGCGTCGGCTTGGCCGGAAATGATCGGGTCAGTCAGTTCGCGGCCACACTTGAACTCACCCAGCTCTCCCGCGTTGTTCTCCCAACGTTCCACCAGTCCAGGGTGGAACTTCTGGCTGGCAGCCTCCATCAGGTGGGCCGCACACTTGCCTTTGGGCCGCATCGCATGACGGCTAATGACGACACGCAGTCCCGGTCGGCCCAGGTCGGCCAGGTCGCGGATGTTGCAGGGATTGCCGGGGGCCACGAGTATCACGTACGGATCAGCCGCGAAAAAGGTCGGACCCCGCTCGATCTTACCGACCTTCCCAAGGGCCAACCATCCTGGTCCAGACCGGCCGACCAGAATATCGGGCTGGTCGGAGGTGAAGACGGCGCGCTCCAGGAGATACTCCACCGGTGCTGCGGTGTAGTGGACCCGACAGTTGTGCCGCTGCTCAAAGTGTCGTACGAACTCCGCCAACCCATGGTAGTTGCCACCGCAGGACCAGACAGAGAGGACAAGCTTCGCGGGATTGTGGTAGGCAAGCGCCACGCCTCCTACCGTGACGACGGTGATCCCGAGCAGGGCGATGTCCACAGCAAGCAACTTGTGTCTGTCCACTGTCAGTCTCCCTGTTGCTGAGCGCCGACTCCGGGATGACCCCCTGCGACGGCCACCGTCACCGGCGTCAGGGCCCCAATGCCGGCGCGGCGTCCTCCTCTTGATGTTCTGGGCCAGCGTCATCGAGCGCCTGGACACACCAGCGGAGCGCGTCCAGCGGGCCCGGCTGGTTCGAGCTCCCCACACTATATGTCGGTGACATATAGCGTCCAACAAGGCAAACGCAGACCTTGCTGTGTAAGTTCCCGGCGAAACGCGACGGCTGGTCCCGGCTTCAACGCCGACGGGCGAAGCGACTGTCCGGCACTCCACCACTCATCCGGTCGACTCGCACGGACCCCGATCCAGCGCCGTGCTTGCCTGCCGAAGCACCAGCTTGTCCTGGGATCGAGATTACACTTGCAACTGCTTGGTTATTTGGCTATACTGCCAACAATATGCCAGAGCAAGCTATGCTAAACGATCTGAACTACAAGCGACGCGCCCAGGTGTTGAGAGCCCTGGGCCACCCTAGTCGCCTGGCGATGGTGGAGGCCTTGCTTCAGGGTGAGAAGTGCGTGTGCGATCTCCACGATCTGGTGGGCTCGGACATGTCCACTGTCTCCAAGCACCTCTCCGTATTGCGCAACGCCGGGCTGGTGGATGACCGCAAAGAGGGGCTGAAGGTCTACTACCGTCTGCGTGTCCCCTGCGTGGCCAAGTTCTTTGAGTGCGTGGACGAGGTGTTGGGGATGGGTTCCGGCCAACGGTAGCTTCGGGGAACTCGGCGAGGCGTCTTCGGTGTCTGAAAACTTGGCTGTTATGCCAATCAGCCACGCAGGGCCATATCACTGAGCGCAACTCCTGCGGGCCTGGCAGAGGTTCGTAGGGCCCTCAGAATCGACACGATTGTGGTGGTGTGCTTTGTCTGATCGTGCGAAGTTCCTGACCATTGTTGGGGTCTTCCTGGTCGCCTACTTCATCCCCCTGCAGCATCCTCGTGTCCAGAGCGCCATCTGGGACATGTTCCTGATGCTGCAGGACTATGCCCAGAAGCATGTCCTGTTCTGCCTGGTTCCGGCCCTCTTCATCGCCGGCGCCATCGCTGTCTTCGTCAGCCAGGCCTCGGTCCTGAAATACTTCGGCCCCAAGGCCAATGGAGTACTCTCTTACGGCGTCGCCTCCGTCTCCGGGACGATTCTGGCGGTCTGCTCCTGTACGGTGCTGCCGCTTTTCGCGGGGCTCTACACGCGGGGCGCGGGCATTGGTCCTGCCACCGCCTTCCTGTACTCGGGCCCAGCCATCAACGTGCTGGCGATCATCTTGACCGCTCGCATCCTGGGCTTTGAGATGGGTGCGGCGCGAGCCATCGGGGCCGTGGTCTTCTCGGTAGTAGTGGGCTTGAGCATGCACTTTCTCTTCCGCCGGGACGAGGAGCAGCGGGCGGCGGAAACCGAAGCCGCTTTCGACGACTTCGGGGGTGACCAGACCCGCCCCCTTTGGCAGACTGCCGCTTACGTGGGTACGATGGTACTGATCCTCATCTTTGCGGCATGGGCAAAGCCGGCGGAGCAATCGGGTTTCTGGTGGGAGGTGTACCGGATCCACTGGTACATCACACTGCCGCTGCTGGGGATTCTCGGGCTGATGCTGTGGCGCTGGTTCTCGCGAGACGAGCTGTCAGATTGGGTCGGTGCGACTTGGGGCTTCATGGCGCAGATCATGCCGCTGCTGTTCATGGGGGTCCTGGCGGCGGGCTTCCTGCTGGGCATACCCGGCACTGACCACGGTATCATCCCCAACGCCTGGATCGCGCGGGTCGTCGGGGGCAATTCATTTTCGGCCAACTTCTTCGCTGCGGTGGTGGCCGCGTTCATGTATTTCGCTACGCTCACGGAGGTGCCGATTCTACAGGGACTGATGGGCAGCGGTATGGGCAAGGGCCCAGCTCTGGCGCTATTGCTGGCCGGGCCCGCGCTGTCGCTGCCGAGTATGCTGGTAATCCGGAGTGTACTGGGGACGAAGAAGACTGTCGCGTACGTTGGCATCATCGTTCTGCTTTCCACATTCACCGGGATGCTCTATGGAGCGATCGCCGATTAGCACGGGAGGTCTGGGATGAAGATACAGATTCTGGGCACAGGGTGCCCGAAATGCAAGAAGCTGGCGGAGAACACCGCGGCGGCCCTGCAGGAGGCTGGGGTCAGTGCGGAGATCGAGAAGGTCAGCGAGGTGGCTGAGATCGCCAAGTTCAAGGTGCTATTCACCCCTGCCCTGGCGATCGACGGCGAAGTGAAGGTGGCGGGCAAAGTGCCCGACGTCAAGAAGCTTGTGGAGATCATCAAGGCCGCGGCGGGCTAGGCCCGGGTGCACATAATTCCGAGGAGGGTGGCGACCATGTCACAACTGGCAGAGGTGCGGATCGCTTGCATTGGCAGTGGTATCATGGGGGGGCTGCTGGTAAAGCGTCTCGTGGGCGCCGGCGCGGTGCCTGCTGCAAACGTGGTGTGCTCGGACCCTGACGGGGGGAAGCTGGCCGCCCTGGCTGCGGCCACCGGTGTGAACACCACGGACAGTAACGCTGAGGCCGCCCGTGGAGCGAAGGTCGTGGTGCTGGCAGTGCCTCCGCCGGCAACGTTGCCGGTCCTGACAGAGGTGGCGGAGGCTCTGGAGCCGGGCGCGCTGGTGGTGTCGGTGGCGGCGGCAGTGACTCTGGCGGCCATGCGGCGGGTAGCCCCCGGGGCAGTATACCTGGCGCGCGTCATGCCCAACACACCCTCCGAGGTTGGCGAGGGGATGAACTCCTTTGTCTGCGAGGCGTCCACGCCTGTGGAGCACAGGGCGCTCTTGCAGGCATTGCTGGACGTCTGGGGCAAGAGCTTCGAGATTGACGAAGGCATCCTGAACGCCACGTGCGCGCTCTTGGCGGTGGGCCCCACGTACCTGTTCCCTCTGGCCGGCCAGCTCATGTCCTCGGCGGCGGCGGCCGGCCTGTCGGCTGAGCAGGCGCGGGCCGCAACGGCCCAGCTTTTCCGCGGCGTTGGCGCCATGCTGGCCGATACCGACCGCAGCGCAGACGATCTGCTCAACATGATCAGCATGCAGCCGATGGATGCCGACACGGCCCGGTCTGTCATCGCCAGGGCCTACGACGCCGCCCTCGGCAAACTGAGCGAGCTGGAAACGAAGCTGTCCGGTTAAGCAACCGTCAAAGGAGAGCACAAGCATGTTGCGACGCTGGGTGGGGCCTCTGTTTCTCGCCTCGCTCTTTCCTGGTCTGGTCGCCATCACGGCGCCGGCCGGGGCTGCAGACTTGCCCCGTCTGGTGGACCTGGGTGCCGGAGAGTGCATTCCTTGCAAGCAGATGGCGCCGATCCTCGAAGAGCTCAGGGCAGAGTTCGCCAACCGCTTTCTGGTGGAGTTCGTTGACGTCTGGGAGAACCCGGCGGCGGCCGACAGGTACCGCATCCGTGTCATTCCTACCCAGATATTCCTCGGTGCCGACGGGAAGGAGCTCTTCCGCCACGAGGGCTTCTTCTCCAAGGAAGACATCCTGGCAAAGTGGAGAGAACTCGGCGTTGAGGTGGGCGGGGCCGAAATCGAGCCCTTTAGCCGCTGGGAGCCAGCTCAGCCTGATACCCGGGCCAAAGAAGCCATCTGTTATCTGTGCGATGGGGACAACGACCCCCGGTCTCAGGTTGAAGTCCAGACTGACAAAGGCAGCGTCGACCTGTGCTCACCGCACCACTTCTTTGTCCTGCTGTCATGCCTGACGACTGACGTCGAGGGTACGGAGGCTCGCGCCCGCGTGACGGACTGGTCCACGGGTCAGCCGGTGGCAATGCAAAGCGCTGTCTACCTCTATGGCTTTGACGAGGAGACAGGGCGGCCGACCATCAAGGCCTTTGGTAGTCGCGACGCTGCGCTGGCCGAGAGGATGGTCGCGGGGGGCAGCCTGCTCGGTTACGACACTCTCAAGCGAAAGGAGCTTTCCCAGCGCTGTGGCTTCTGTGACCGGGCGGTTTACCCGGAGGACGTGGCCCAGGTGAAGGTGGGCGGCGTCTATAGCTGGGGCTGTTGCTCACACTGCGCTCTGGGGGTAGCGGCTCGCACGGGGATGGAGGTCGAGGTATTGGAGCGCGACCGCCTGACCGGCGACCCGATCCGGGTGCGCATACTGCAGGGGAGCATCGTATCGGTTGAGCCGTCTACGGCCGTTGCCTGGTACGGTCAGCGCACCCGACCCGATGGCACTCGTGTCTCGGCCGGTTGCTTCCATCAGGGGTTCTTCACCTCCCCGAAGAACCTGCGCCTGTGGGTTGAGGCCCACCCACTGGAGACCGGCGAGATGATCACCATCCACAAGGCCCTGACGGACAAGATGGCCCTGTCACCGGAACAGATCCGGAAGGCCTGCAAGATCGGCGAGTGTGCGCCAAAGTAGGGCCCTTCTCGCGGCGAATGTCTTTGACCAATGCGGACAGGAAGTGCTCCTAGATGGCCGACTGCTGTAGCACCCCGAAGGCGGCTCCCGTTGACTGCTGCTGCGGCGGCGAGAGCGTTCTCATCTTCGCTTGCAGT
This sequence comes from Armatimonadota bacterium, assembly GCA_013178155.1. GTDB lineage: Bacteria > Armatimonadota > Zipacnadia > Zipacnadales > UBA11051 > JABLXH01. The sequence continues at coordinate 5,903 of JABLXH010000163.1, forward strand.
GGCGGGTCCAATGTGGGGCAGTTGACCAATGAGGCCGCCAAGAAACTCGATCAGGGGGGTGTTGGGAAATTCTACTGCCTGGCCGGTATAGGTGGCGACATTGCGGGCATGATGGTCAACGCCGAAGGCGCCGACCGCATCATCGCCCTTGATGGTTGCGATGTGGCCTGCGCCAGGAAGACGCTGGAGCGGGCAAACCTGCCCATCTCATGCTACGTGGTGGTCACCGACGAGGGTGTCGAGAAGGGGCATCACTTCGCGATTTCCGACGAGGAAGTCGCCGGCCTCTGCGCCAGGGTACAGGAGCTGCTGGCCTGACCCGGCAGTCCGGGCAGACCATGACAAGGAGTGGACATACAGTAATGCAAGGGAAGAAGAGCGTAGCCTTGGCCGCGGTGCTCGCGATCATCGCGGTGCTCGTCTTCGTGAAGCTCCAGGCTGGTAGGGTGACCCCTGCGGACGGTGCACCGGAGGTGGCCGCTGCTGGGGCCCCTGCCGCTGAGTCAGCCCCAACTTCGTCCAGTTCGGGACCAGCGGAGAGCAAGCCGCGCCGGCCTTCTCCCTCCCCTGCCGCTGAGAGCGGCAAGTCGCTGCCAACGATGCTCGAACTGGGCTCGGTGGGCTGCAAGCCATGCGAGTACATGGCCCCCATCATCGAGGCCCTGGAAAAGGAACTGGCCGGCAAGGTTGTCGTGCGCTTCCACGACGTGGCGAAGCGCCCGGAACTGGCCGAGAGGTACCAGATCATGACGATCCCGACCCAGGTCTTCCTGGACGCGAACGGCAAGGAGCTGTTCCGGCATATCGGGGTCTATGAAAAGACCGAGATCCTGGCCAAGATGAAAGAACTCGGGATGCTCAAGGAGCAGTGAATGGATAGCCTCATGGCAGCGCTGGAGCAAGCGCTGAACAGCTCGTCTTGGCTGGTCATTCCGCTGGTCTTCGTGGGGGGCGCCACCACTGGCCTGAACCCCTGTGTCTACCCGACCATCCCCGTGATCATCGGGTACATCTCGGGCCAAAGGTCTCAGACCAAGGCCCGGGGGCTGACCCTGGCGCTGGCCTTCGTGCTGGGGCTAGCCATCACCTACGTCGTTCTCGGGGCCACCATCGGTTTCCTGGGCAGCGTTCTGGGTCTCTCGCGTAACACCTGGATGTACATCGTCGCTGCGGTGTGCATCCTGGTAGGGCTGAACATGGCCGGTCTGCTGCCACTGAACTTCTCCACGTTCGCTCCCGGTCAGTCGAAGTGGTCGCAGATGAGCGGCTTTGTCGGCGCGATCCTGCTGGGAATGATGTTTGGTCTCGTGGCCAGCCCCTGCGCGATGCCCATCCTGACCCTCATCCTGGCCCTGATCGCCTCCAAGGGCCAGGTGGCGTATGGTTCCCTGCTGATGTTCCTGTACGCCGTGGGCCATGGGCTGCCCCTCGTTATCATAGGTACCGTTACCGGCGCCTTGACGAGCCTGGAGAAGTTCACCAAGTACTCAGTCACCATCCAGCGTGTTGGTGGCTGGCTACTGATTGCCGTCGGCGCGTATTTCATCTGGGTGGCGTGAGGGTTTCTCGCGCTCAGAGGGAGATGAACCATGACAAGGACCCTGCTCAGTCTGGCTCTGACCGCCGGTCTGGTGGTTGCCGCGCTGGCTGCTGATGTGCCAGTGAAGGTCTACGTGAACGGCCGACAGCAGAGCTACAACCCGCCGGCGGTGTTACGCGGAGGCACCGTCTATGTGCCGTTGCGTGCGGGCGCCCAGTCGCTGGGACTCGAGGTGAAATGGCACCCTGAT
>JABLXH010000164.1 GCA_013178155.1 Armatimonadota bacterium
GCCTCAACGATCTGCCTCACCAGGCGCAGGCCGATGCCCAGACCTGGGACCTGTCCCGTCACCCTCTCCTCAACCTGCACAAACCCCTCGAAGATGCGGTCATAGTACTCGTGCGGGATCCCCGGGCCGTTGTCCGTGACCGCAAACCGCAGCCTCTCCCGGGAGTCCCGGACCACGTCCAGGCGGATGCAAACGGGGTCACGCTCGGCGAACTTGACGGCATTGCCCATGAGCTCGTCCAGGATGAACTCCAGGTGCTCGGGAGTGGAGTCGACGAAGGCCGCGTCCGCCGCGATGTCCATCTGCACCTCGATGGAGCGACCGGGATAACGGTCGTGCAGCCTCTCGACCACCGTGTCCGCCACAGCGGCGACGTCCGTGTGGCGCAGGACCTCGGCCAGTTGCCAGGTGCTCAGGGCCTCGAAGTCCAGCAGCTTCTGCACGATGGCCGTCAGGCTCTCCACCTCAGCCTCACAGACGGCCGAGACGTGGGGCCACTCCCGTGCCAGTTGGTCGGGCTTCATGTGTTTGGCGAGTTGCAGGTACCCTCCCAGCAGCGCCAGGGGGGTGCGTAGCTTATGTGGCACGGTGGTGATGAAACTGGCCTGTACGTGGCGGGCCAGGCGCTCATCGGTCACGTCACGTAACACCAGGACCGCGCCCGAGAACTCCCTCCTCTCGTCAAAGAGCCTGGACAGGCGGGCGTCAATGTGCAGCGGCGGGTGCGTTCCCGTCCGCGATATCTCAAAAGCCGTAAAGGGCTCCGCGTCGCTCTGTAGAGCCAACAGGTCTATGGACACAGAGAAGCGGCTCAGCGCTTCAGTGAGCGGCATGGCGGCAACGTCGGCGGGCAGGTCCAGCAGCAGGTGGGCAGCGCGGTTGGCGGTGCCGATGCGCCAGTCCTTCTCCAGCACGATGATCCCGTCACTCATCTGAGAGATGGCGGCATCGAACCGCTCACGCTCAGCCAGCAGCGCCCGGTAATAACTGGCCCGCTGGCGGGCGATGGCGTAGCGGATCGAGCGCACCAGCACGCTGCCGTTGACCTGGCCCTTGACCAAATAGTCCTGGGCTCCCTCGTGTACGGCTGTCATCGCCACCGTCTGGTCATCGAGCCCGGTCAGCACCACAATGGGCAGCGCCGGCTGCGCCTGATGGAGGGCGGCAAAGGTCGCCAACCCCTGGCTATCGGGTAACGAAAGGTCCACCAGAGCCGCATCGAAACGGTGGCTCGCAGCTTGCGCCAGCGCTTCCTCCAGTCGCCGCGCGTGGGTCAGTCTGATCGGCGTCTGTGGCACCTCATCCAACATGGCCCGCAGCAGCACGGCATCGTCGGTATCGTCCTCCACCAGCAGAACGCTAACAGGGCTGTCCTCCATTGGCACACCTCTCGGTCGGACGTCCTGTGTCTCTGTCCGCGCGTCGGTATCCTTAAGGTTCGGGACCGCAACTCTCCTCGGAAGGGGGCAGCTCGACAATCTCGAACCAGTACTTGCCCAGCGTTTGTACCATGTCCACCAGCGAGTCGAAGGTAACCGGTTTCGTGATGTAGGAGTTCACTCCCAGTTGATAGGAGCGGTAGATGTCTTCCTCCGCCTGTGACGTGGTCAGCACGACCACAGGGATCTGGTGCAGCCGGGGATCAGCCTTGATCTCCTGCAGCGCTTCGCGCCCATCCTTGCGTGGCATGTTCAGGTCCAGCAAGATAAGCCCCGGGCATGGGGCGGCACCGGGCGCTGAATAGGGTCCTTCGCGGCGCAGATAGGCCATGAGCTCCTCGCCGTCGTGCACAAAGCGCAGGTCGTTGACAAGCCGGTTCTCCACCAGGGCATCACGGATGAGCATGCAGTCGTCGAGATCGTCGTCAGCGACCAGCAGCGTGATAGAGCGACCCCGGTGCGTCATCTGGCCTCACCTCCTGACGAGCGGGTCACGGGCAACCGGACGGTGAACCTGGCCCCCTCCCCCGGAACACTCTCAGCCTCGATGGTCCCCCCGTGACGGCTGACGATCTTGCGGCACAGCGCCAGCCCAATGCCACTGCCCGCGTACTCCTCGCGACTGTGAAGGCGCTGAAAGACACCAAAGATCCGCTCGGTGAACTTCGGGTCAAAGCCGATGCCGTTGTCCTCCACCGTGATCTCGGCGACCTCGCACAGCTTGCCTGGCGCCTCCGGCTCAGGGGCCTGCAAAACGCGCCCTGACAAGCGGACCACAGGCTTCACACCAGACCGTCGGAACTTGAGAGCATTCGAGACCAGGTTTTGCAGCAACTGGTGCATCTGAGTGGCGTCAGCCTCCACGGTCGGCAAGTCCCCCACAACCACCTCGGCCTCGCTCTGCTCGATTTCCAGCTCCAGGGCCGAGAGCACGTCTTGGGCCACCTCGTTCAGGTCCACCGGCCGGAAGGGCTGGGCCTGGGTGGTGACGCGGGAGTAGGTAAGCAGGTCGTTGATCAGGCCTGACATCCGGTTCGCGGCGGCCTGCATGCGGGCCAGGTAGTCCTGGCCATCGGCGTCCAGCGATCCCTCGCACTTGGCGCGCAGGCGGTCACCGAAGGCCTGGATCTTTCGCAAAGGCTCCTGCAGGTCGTGCGAGGCCGCATAGGCGAACTGTTCCAGCTCGGCGTTGGAGCGCGCCAGCTCGGCGGTGCGCTCGGCGACGCGGTGCTCCAGCTCATCGTGGGCGATCCGCAGGGCCTCGAGGCTTTGCTGCCGGCTGATCAGCCGCCACATAGCATCCATGAGCAACTCTAGCTGCACCACATCGGATTCATCGTACGGCTCTTCCTTGTTCCCGACGCCGGCCACGGCCACGATGTGGTCGCCATCAAACACCGGCACGTTCATGTGTCGGCGGACCGTCACATGGCCCTCCGGGTAGCCGCGCTTCAGCGGGTTGGGGGCCGCATAGTCGTTGGTGATGACCGGCCGGCGCTGGCGCACGGCCTCCCCCCACAGTCCCGTGGCTGCCACGGCATAGACGAGCGGTTTGTCGTTGATGGCGCACTCGGCCATGGCCGTCCGGGACCATGCGTGCATCGTCAGTACGGACTCGTCCTCGTTCATGAAAGCCAGATAGCCAATGGTGCTGCCGGTGAGCTGGACCGCAGCCTCCAGGGCGAACTCCGTCAGCTCCTTGACCGAGGCATCGGTCATGCCACTGAGGTCTGACAGTGCCCGAAACCGGGCCTCATCCAACCGCAGGCGCGTCTCCGCTTGATGTCGGGCGGTGATGTCCCGGAAGCTCCAGACCCTCCCCATGACCTCTCCCTGGCGTACCAGGGGGCGTGAGTAGCGCTCAAAGACCCGCCCGTCGCGGAAGCGGATGGTGTCGAAGTCCTCCCGGTCCGTGCCATATAGATCTTGCACCTTGGCCAGAAACGTCTCCGGCTCCTCAAGCTGGCTCAGGACATACTCCAGAAGGCGGGCGTCGTCGCGGGCGGCCAGCAGGTCGGCGGGGATGCGCCAGAGCTCGGCGAACCGCGTGTTGGCGTGGATGACCTGGCCATCTGAGCCAACCACCAGTATGCCATCCGCTGTTGATTCCAGGATGGCCTCAAGCAGAGCCTCGCGTTCCCGCAATCCAGTCCCCCTCCCGTCGGTGGGGGGGCCAGGGTCCGCCGCCCGGCTCTGGCTAGTTAGAGACATGCAAGCCTCCTCGCGTCACCCGGTGCTGGAAGGGGGTACAACTGCTCGTCGCACCTTCTCACAACCCTCCTTTGGCTGTCGGTCTGCGGAGTCCTGCTTTGCCGCAAGGCTGCCATGGAGCACAGGAGTCGTCAGCATGGCGACGAAATCTAAGATCGTGCCCGGCACTGAGATCACCTTCATCGAGTTTGGCCCAGCCGACATCGAGCAGTCGCTGGCCCAGCGCTTCGAGCAGCAGGTGGAGCGCCACCCCGACCGTGTGGCCGTCCGCGATGATCGCCGGACGCTGAGGTACCGTGACCTCAATGCGGCGGCCAACGGCCTGGCCAAGGCCCTCCGCCAGAGGCTTCCCGGACCGCCTTCTCCGGTGGCCCTTCTCCTGGGGCAGGACGCCACTGCGCTGTGCGGTCTGCTGGGGGCCCTCAAGGCCGGCCACTTCTATGTGCCGCTGGACCCCACCCATCCCACCGAACGTCTGCAGCGCCTCCTGCGCCATGTCGGTGCCGACGTCGTCGTGACCAGCGAGGAGTACCGCGCCCTCGCGGAGACGCTGGCCCCCGCCGGTTCGGTACTGGTGGCCGATGAGGTTGCCCCTGATGACACAGACCTGGCCGTGACCCCGGCTGTGGCTCCCGAAACCCCAGCCTATGTGTACTACACCTCTGGTTCGACCGGCGAACCAAAAGGCGTGATCCAGCTTCAGCGTAACGTCCTCCACTATGTCATGGTCTCCACCAACGAACTGCGGATCAGCGCCAACGACGCGACGTCCATGATCAGCTACTACGGGGCCGCAGCCGCCGCCTCGGACTTCTTTGGTGCCCTGTTGAACGGGGCGGCCGTGCATCCCTTTGACTTGCGGCGTCATGGTGTCGGGGCCCTAGGAGACTGGGTCGAGGCGCGCGCCCTGACCCTCTTCCACTGCGTCCCCACCGTGTTGCGTCGCCTCGACCGGGAGCTGCCACCGGATCGCCGTTTCCCTACGGTGCGGGTGGTCCGCCTCGGAGGAGAGCCGGTGACCCGCCGCGACGTGGAGGTGTTCTGGCGTCGCTTCGGCTCCCACTGCCGCCTGGGGGTCAGCTATGGCAGCACGGAACGGAACGTGATTACCCGCTTCTGGATCGGCGCTGACACACCGATCCTGACCCATGTGGTGCCCATCGGCTATGAGACCCCCGGGGTCTCCGTGTTCGTCGCCGGACCAACACTCAACCGCCTTCCGCCCGGCGAAGTGGGGCAGATCGTGGTCCGCAGCGCCTTTCTCGGTCCCGGTTACTGGAACCGCCCGGATCTAACCGAGGAGGTCTTCCGTCCCGATCCTGCAGGTGGGCCGGAACGCCTCTACCTGACCGGTGACCTGGGGCGGATGGATGCGGACGGCTGCCTGACACACCTTGGACGCCTGGACGCGCAGGTCAAGGTCCACGGCAACCGGGTGGAGACGCTGGAGGTTGAGGCCGCTCTGCTGGACCTGCCGGAGGTCCAGGAGGCGGTGGTGAGCGCCGTTGCGGACGAGGCTGCCGGGAGCCGGCTCATCGCCTATGTGTCCCTGGCGGACGGAGTGCCCCTCGATCCCCGGCGCCTGCGGACGGCGTTGGCCGCCACACTACCGGTGCACATGCTGCCAAGCGCGTTTGTTCCGGTCGCCCGTATGCCGCTGCTACCGGGGGGCAAGCTGGACCGCCGCAGTCTGCCGGCCCCTCCGCCCGCCGCGCGGGGCAGCTCGTCGCAGCGGGCTCCCCGTGGTCCTGCCGAGCAGCGGATGCTGGCCATCTGGCGAAACGTCCTCGCCGATCCAGGGTTAGGGCCTGACGACGACTTCTTCGAGCTGGGTGGCGATTCGCTACAAGTCGTGGCGCTCATGACCGAGATCCGCCGCGCCTTCGGTGTTGACCTGCCACCCAACACGCTGCTGCAGCACTCCACGGCCGCGGCCCTGGCGGCGCTGGTGCCGGACGCCGAACTGCAAGGGCTCTCAGTCCTGTCGGGCGAGCGATCAGGCGGGCTGGAGAGCGCCCGTCTCTCCTTCTGGTTCCCGGGCGGAGTGGCCGAGGAGGAAGGCCTGCTGCGTTGTGCCATGCTCGAGCGCGCTCTCAGGCCGGACTGGCGCTGTCACGTTCTCGACGTCCGCAGCTTGGCGGCTTCGTTGCCCCAGGGATCCGATCTGGCCCAGCTTGCCGCGGAGTGCGTCAAAGAGGTGCTCAACCAGCAGCCCCAGGGCCCCTATCTGCTGGGCGGTCTGTGCGCTGGTGGCCTGATCGCTTACGAGACGGCGTGCCAGCTACTGGAAAGGGGCGCCCGTGTCGCGGCCCTGGTGTTGCGAGACACCGTGTGTCCGGGGACACCCCTTGCCGCTCGCGGCTCCGGCGGCCTGTGGCGGCGTATCTCGCGCACCGTGGGCGAGATCCGCGCGCTCCAGCGGGGCGAACGACTGCCGCATCTGCTGCGCAATGCCGCCACGGGGCTGCACCTGGTTGCCGATCGCTTCGATCCGGCCGGCCAGGGTCGCCGCCGGTACCGGGCCCTGCTTCGGGCATACCGTCCCCGTCCCTTCCCGGGACCGGTGACACTGATTGCCAGCGATTCCTGGGCGACGGCCGACCCCACACTGGGCTGGTCAGCGGCTTCCCTGGGCTCCCTGGAGGTCCTTCGTGTGCCAGGGGATCATCAGACGTGGAACCAGGCCCAGGTGGCGTCTACCGCAGAGCATGTTCGGGAATGTTTCGCCCGGACACTGGCCGCTCCCGATTGATGGGTTATCAGCGGAGGTGAGGCGTAAATGCGGATGCAGTTGCTGACGGTCCTCGTTGCCGCTGCCGTGAGCTGCTCTTGCCCCACCATCGGCGCTGTCTACAACCTGAAGGTCGTCACGGATGCCTCCCCCGACTACTCCGACCTCGACAGCATGATCCAGAGCATCACCTCCCGCTGGGAGACCCCGGCCGAGAAGTGCTGGGCCCTGTTCTACTGGAACCACATCGCCCGCCGACAGTGCACACCCATGGTCCTGCACGGCCTGGCCTGCACCGACCCCATCCGCCAGTTCAATGATTACGGTTACACGATGTGCAGCACCATCTCCGGCATCAACTGCGCGATCTGGGACGCCATGGGCCTGCCCGCCAAGTACTGGGACATCACCAACCATACGGTCTGCGAGGTGCAGTACGATGGCCGTTGGCACATGTACGACAACAGCCTCTCGGCCATCTATACGCTTTGCGACGGCAGGACGATTGCAGGGGTCGAGGACATCGGCAGGACGGGTGCCTGTGCGGCCTCCCGGGGGAAAGAGGAGCCCGGCCACATCGCCAAGTACCACTGCCTCACGGCCACCAGCGCCAATGGCTTCCTGACGGGCTCGGATACCACCCGCGACCTGGACCAGGAGTACCGCTGCTTCAACCCCAACGGCCTGATGTACCGACCGTACTTCTATGACTGGGATCGCGGTCACCGCTATATCCTGAACCTGCGCCACGGTGAGAGCTATGTCCGCCACTATCAGAAGCAGGGCGACGGGCCGGAATACTATGTGCCCAATGGTGGCAAAGACCCCGACGACGGGCGCTTCGGTCTACGCGGCAACGGCCTCCGCGCCTGGGAGCCACGGCTGACTGCCGAGGGCCTCAAGCAGGACACAGAGAGCCTGGTGAACGTGCGGGCCGCGGCAACGGGGGGAGTTGTTCCCGCGCGGGCCGGTCAGCCCGCGGAGATCGTCTTCCGGGTTGAGGGCGCCAATGTCGTCACCAGCGTGGTCATCTCCGCGGACGTCAGTCGCGACACGGAAGCCGACGCCGCCAGCATGGCTGTCAGCACCACCAATGGCCTCACGTGGTCGCAGGTCTGGGAGGCGGAGCGGACGGGCCGACAAACCATCGACCTGAAGCTGGTGGAGTTGGTCAACGGCGCCTACGAGGTGCTGGTCAAGCTGGCCCTCAAGGGGCAAGCCGACGCCATCCATGCCCGACTGTGGAACATCCGCTTCGAGACCGTCACCATGCTCAACGCCAAGAC
>JABLXH010000165.1 GCA_013178155.1 Armatimonadota bacterium
CGGCGCCATCAGTGGACTGGCGGCTCTCACCAAGCTTTCGGCAGCTCCCGCGCTGGTTGTAGCCCTGGCCGGACAGCTTTGCGGTGGATTTCGCCGCGAGCAGTGGCGGTCCCTGGCGGCCACACTGGTGGCCTTCCTGGCGGTTTGCGGGTGGTACTTCGCCCGCAACGCCTTCCTCTACGGCACCCCTCTCATCCACACCCAGGGCCTCATGGGCACCGGCCTCGAGGCCGCCTTCCGCGCCGGGTTTGTTGACTTCGCCTGGCTCACCTGGCGCAACACGTACCTCAGCTCCTGGGCCCAGATCGGCTGGTTCCCACCGGGCGTCTGGAACACCCTGCTTTATGGCATTATCGTCGTCATGACGCTTCTGGGAGTGGTGGGCCTGGTGCGCCAGAAGCGCAGGCCGCGGGAGGAGGTGCTGCCGGGGGAGTCGGAGCCACTGCGCCGCGCCCTCAACCTGTCGGGCCTAGCTCTGGCCCTCGTCTTCCTGGGGCACCAATGGGCATACTGGACCATGGATGTGGAGTTCAACGCGGGGGGACGTTACATCCTGGTGGCAATGATGGGCCTGGTGCTCCTGTTGCTGGTCGGAGTGCGCTTCTGCCTGGGCCACGCGGCGCGCGGGGTAATCTGGGGGTGGCTGATAGCTCTGCTGGCCATGAATCAGGTATCGGTTTGGTGCATCTGGGCGGTCCTTAACCCACGGTATGCCCCGGGCTGGCAGATCTTTCACTTTCCACCCGGCTAGGTTCTCCGTGCCCCACATCGGGTCACCGGGGGCGAACCGCGGGACCAGGTTGGTCTCGAGGTTGTAGACGGATAGGACATTGAACACCACCATGAGCAGTGCGCCGGCGGCCAGTACTGCGGGCACTCGCCGCGTGCCGACCAGGTACCGCCAGGCAGCCGCCGCCAGCGCAATGAACGCCACCAGCACCGTCTGACCATGCTTGCCAGTCTGCTCATTGCTATGGAAACTCACCAGAATGGTGCGCTGCAAAGCCGCGTAGTACATCGCCACCCCCATGGCCGCGAAGCCCGACAGCAGGGCCATATGACTATCAGAGCAACCCCTGTAGCGCCCCCGCACGCCGGCGACCAGGGCATAGAGGGTCACCGTGGTCGCCACCAGCAGCATGCCGTAGATCGGGGGCGCGGCCCAGTCGGGCAACCAGCCCACCTGGCTCCACAGACTCAGCCAGTAGCCCCGGGTGGCCATCCACAGAACCCGTGGGAAAAGCGGGTCAAAGATCACATCCAGCCAGCCGAACCCGGGCGGCTTGGGCTCCGTCGGGAACAGCTCGCCATACAGGCGCAGGCTGCGCAGCAACCACCAGCCACTCACCATCATGGTGGCGCCCAGGTACGCCCCCAACCGGGCCACCGCGCCAACCAGGCTTCGGGCGCCCTGTCGCCAGCGCAGGGACAGCACGACAATGGTCAGAGGAACGATGAGCACAGCGCTGGTCTTGGTCAGCATCGCCGCGCCCAGCAGCAGCCCGGCGAGGGCCCAGCTCGGCCAGGCATCGGCGCGTAGGGTCGCTCGGATAACGCCCCAGATCGCTACCGTAGAGGTAAGCGCGGCCATGATGTCGGCATAGATGACGGCGCTGATCAGCAGCCGGTGGGGCATCAGTGTCAACAGCAGCGCCGCCGTGAACGCCACCCATGGTTCATTCGGGAACAGCAGCCGGAAGCACCACCACGCCACCCCCACCATCAGCCCCCCTAACAGCACCGAATAGAGCCGCAGCGCCCACTGCTGTTGCTTCAAGGTCAGGTCCATCGTAAGCCGGTAGAGCACCGCGGCTGACCAGTAGTAGGTCGGACCATGCTGTGCCGCCCCGGCCGGATCGGCCACGAAGTAGTACTCCTTGAGGTCGCGAAACGGATCATTGATGACCGGAAGGTGCCAGTTCTCGGCCACGTACTTGACGTGCGAGTAGTGAATGGGCTCGTCGGGGACTGCACCCCAGAGGGGCAGCAGGAAGGCATAGAAGGTGGCCAGCCCGGCATGCAGCAACAGGACCACCGGGAACATCCACCACCGGGGCCTGCCTGCTTGCTCGGGTGCTTTCTCAGGGGCGATCATGGCGTACTGGCTGTCGGTTGCCGGGGATCGTCCAGGGCCAGGTCATAGCCGAAGGCCGTGACAAACGCCACGGCGGTCAGAGCGCGTCCCAGGTCATTCAGGTGCACGCCATCGCTGGTCAACGACAGCCAACGAGCACCGCTCATCGCCTGACGCTGAGCCTCCAGCAAGACCTCGCCGCTCGGGACCAGCAGGTGCCCCCCAGCACGGGCGGTATCGCGCAGCCACTGTGCCTTCTCCGCGAGCATCACATTGGCGGGCCGGTGCATGCCCTCGCCATGGCCGAAGTACTCCATGTGGTTCGGCGTGCACAGCGCCACGCGCGCCCCGGCGCGGACGGCCAGAGCGACCATCTCCCCGACCATTTCCTGATAGCCGGCCACATCGCAGCCGTCGGGGTCCCCGCGCAAGTACTTGATGGTGTCCGCCATGCCCACCATGAGGCTTACCCATGTTGGCCGGAGGGAGATGACGTCGGTCTCGAACCGCGCCCGCATCTGGCGTGCCGTATCCCCACCGCGTCCCACATTCAGCACCTCGACCCCCACATCGCGGGCAGCCCAGACGTCCCGCGCCACCGACACGTACCCGCGGTCGTCGGCCGTGATGCTGTCACCGATGCAGACGAGACGGTCGCCGCGGCCCAGCCGAGTGCGGAGTTCGCCCATATCGCCTCCCGGGCGCAGTCTGGTCAACGGCCCCTCACCATTTCGGCGCCGGCCGCCCCGCACCCTCCAGCCCCCTACAAAGAGAAGTGTCTGAGAATGAGCAGCGCCATTCCGAAGTAGGTCAGCAGGGATACCGAATCATTGGCCGTGGTGACTACCGGCCCTGAGGAAACGGCCGGATCAATCCCCAGACGCTCGAAAAGCAGGGGGATGGTGGCCCCGGTGCTGGTGGCCCAAAGTATGGACACCAGCATCGCCAGGCCCACGATCAGGCCCAGCTCCCAGCGGTCCATCATCACCGTGCCTGCCAGGCCGGCGGCCAGAGCGCACACCAGAGCAATGATCGCGGCTGAGCCGAACTGCCGGGCCAACAACTTGCCCACCGACTGTACCCTGGCCTGTCCCAGAGCCAGAGCGCGGACCACGATTGTGGACGACTGCAGCCCTGCATTGCCAGCCATCGCCGCATTGACAGGCATGAAGGCGGCCAACGCGAGGTACTGGCTGAGAACGGGATCCCCCAGATACTTGATGATCGATGCGGAGATCAGGGTGCCGAGGAACGTGATGCCCAGCCAGGGCAGGCGCAGGGTGGCCACGCGCAGGCTGGAAGTTGATAGCAGGTCAGCGGCAGACGTGCCCGCCATGACCGACAGATCCTCGGTGTGCTCTTCCTGAATGGCGTCAATGACGTCATCAACCGTGACAATCCCCAGTAGCTTCCCGCTCTCAGAGACGACGGGTACTGCCACCAGGTCGTAGGTGTCTACGAGTCTGACCACCTCTTCCTGGTCCGCCTCCGGGGTAACCGTCACCAGGTCAGTCTCCATGAAGCTGCCCAACCGGGCATCAGCCGGTGCCGATATGATGGCCCGCAGGTCCACCACGCCAACCAGGTTCCGGTCTCGCTCGTTATCCACCACATACACATAGTTGAGCATCTCACGGGGCACTTGCTGGTTGCGGATGTGCGCCTCCAGCTCCCAGACGCGCAGGTCCTGAGGCGCAAACAGCAGGTCGCTGTTCATCAGTCCGCCCGCTGTATCGGGGCCGTACTGGCGCAGTTCCTGCAGTTCAGCCGCCTCTTCATCCGGGATGTGGGCCAGGACCCGGTGGGCCTTCTCCTCGTCCAGCAGCTCAACCAGGTCTGCGCCCGCGTCCGGCGCCATGGCGTCAATGATCTCGGCCAGTTGCTTGTCGTCGGTCGCCTCGGCCAGGTCGACGCTGATGTCGTCGGCCACCTCCTCCAACACTATCCCGGCTTCATCGGCGGTAAGCAGCCGGAACACGGCCTCTCGCTCCTCGGCCTCAAGTTCCTCCATGGCAAAAGCAATGTCTATGGGGTGAAAGCCGGAGATAAGCCCCTCCAGCGCGCCGCGCACATGCGACCGCGTCGCTGCTCGGATGGCCTCCGCAACCTCGTGGGGAGTGCGGGCACGGGTTCGGCTGTCGGGCATCCTTGCGTCCTGGGTCATGTTGGCCACCTGTGACAGGTCTGGGCACGAAACAGCCCGTACCCTCGCTCCGCAGAGCCGTCGGCATGCAGCACAAAGCCCACCCCGGCCGAGCCGAGATGGGCATGAAGGATACCCAGCATCATCCCTTAGGGTCTAGGCAGGAGGACGCACCTCCCGCCAACCGGGGACTCGGCTCGTGAATCGCCGTCCTGGTTGTTCTGGTAGCTCTGTGTTACAGTTGCTAGTTGATGGGTCCATACAGTTCTTTTCATGTCCCGCGCCATGGCGATTTGCTCACCCTGTTGGCGTGAGCGTCATGGCTGCGGGACGGGCACAACCACCATCGTCGCGATTGTACTCTTGCGCTGGCCGCACGTCAACCGGCGTCCTACCAGTGCTCGTAATGGACGTTCTCCATCGGCCCGGGCCCCCGGTTTGATCCCTTGTCGGCCGGGTAGCCCAGGCTGAAGGTGCAGAGCACCCTGATGCCCTCGGGGATGTCCAGTATGCGCCGCACCGTCTCTTCGCAGGTGAAACCCCGCTGCTGGTCACCGCGGATGCCGATCCAGCAGGTCCCCAGGCCCAACGCGGCGGCCTGGATCATCGCATTCTCTGTCGCCGCGCAGCAGTCCTCGATCCACCAGTGCTCCGACACGGCAGGGTCGCCGCACACGACGACCACCACGGGCGCCTCGGCACAGAACCCGGCCCACTGGTGTACGCGCGACAGGGCCTCGCGCTTTGCCCCGTCGGTCACGAATATCAGGTGCCAGGGCCGGAAGTTGCAAGCGGAGGGCGCGGAGAACGCTGCCTCGGCGATCTCCTTCAGAGCCTCCGTGGGCACGGGGTCTGGCTTGTAGTGCCTGACACTGCGTCGCTGTCTGATTGCTTCCAGCACAGTCCGCACCTCCAGTGAGCACTCGCTGCAGTCCTGGGCGGTCCTTTCCTGGCCCTGGTTGGCGACCGGCCCTTCTCGGACTGCAAGCCGCGGAACCTGGTCATCGCCGTCAGGGACTCTCGGCAGCGAGAGGGTGGATACCTAGCGCGGCAGGTCGCTCCAGAGTTCGAGCGGGATCCCATCCGGGTCCTCAAAGAAGGCGATCCGTGACCCGATCTCGGTGTCGAAAGGCTCCAGCGTGATTTTCACTCCCGCGGCCCGAAGACGCTCGATCTCCGCGTCCACGTCGTCGGTCTGCAGGCACAGGTGCTTCCAGCCTACCATCCTGGGTTGCGCGACCAGGGGCTCGGGTTCCGGGCCCTGCAGCAGCTCGATGCAGACATCCCCGAGAAGGACGAACACGATCTTGCGCTGGCGGTCCGGGAAGCTGAACTCATCGCCGCGTTCGAAGCCCAGCAAGGAGCAATAGAACTCGGCCGAACGCTCCGCGTCACTGACTTCCATCGCGAAGTGGTGGAACTTACTCGGCATCTGCGGTCTCCTTCACGCGGGGAGGGGCGACCTCCCCGGTCCGTTCGTACTGCACCTTCTGCAGGGCCTCAATCCGCCGCATGACCTCCTCCGTGAGCGCCCGCAACTGCGTCTTGTCCAACCGGCCCTCGCCAAAAGCTGCCGGGTCCACCGGTGCGCCGAAGTCTATCTGAAGGCGGGCGTGGTGCAGAAAGAGGCTGCCGCGAGGCAGCATCTTGTCGGTGAAGCGCAAGGAAGCGGGCAAGATCACCACGCCTGCACGGTTGGCGATGAGCGCGGGGCCGGTGCTAGCGGGCTGCAGCGCCCCGTCAGGGCTGCGACCGCCCTCGATGAAGATTGTCAGCACATTGCCTGCTTTCAGGACCTCCAGCGCCGTACGCACCGCGGCCCGGTCGGACCCCTCGCGGTCCACCGGAAAAGCGAACAGCCGGCGGATGAGCCAGCCCAAGACGGGAACACGGAAAAGCTCCTTCTTCGCCATGAAGTACGTATGGCGTGGCAGGGCGGCACCCACCGCTGGCGGGTCGAGGTAGGACAGGTGATTGGGGCAGATCAGGACACCGCGGTCCATTGGCAGATGCTCCAGGCCACGGACGGTGTAGCCACCATAGAGCCGCAGAACGCCCCGAACAATGGCCCTGATGAGACGGTAACTCCAGGGTGTCATGGGCACACCAGAAGCAGATTCAGCCATCCTGCCGCTCCCGCACCAGAGCCACGATCCGGGCGACCACTTCCTCGCGTTGCAGACCGTCACTGACGATCTCAACAGCGTCATCGGCCTTGCGCAAGGGGGCCACAGCCCGCGACGAGTCGCGCTGATCGCGCACCATCTGCTCGTTGAGCACCTCTTCGTAGCTGACCTCGATGTCCATCTCACGCAGTTGCCGATACCGCCGCCGGGCTCGCTCCTGCGGCGAAGCAGTCAGGAAGACCTTCACCTCGGCATCCGGCAACACCACCGTGCCGATGTCCCGGCCCTCCATCACAATGCTGCCGCCGGCAGCCATCTGTCGCTGGGCTACCACCAGGTTGTGGCGCACCAGCGGTATCGCCGATACCGGCGAGGACATGCGCCCTACCTCGGGCAACCGTACCGCATGCTCGACATCCTGCCCGTCTGCGAAAAGGTGTCGCTCGTCGCCGACCGGCCGGAACTCAAACCGAAGTCTCCCAGACAGCTCGCCGATCTGCTCGTCGTCCCGACCGGCAACCAGACCCGCCTGCATCGCGAAGTAGGCCACGGCGCGGTACATGGCGCCCGTGTCAATGTACGTATATCCCAGGGCCTTGGCCACGTCCCGGGCGACCGTGCTCTTGCCTGCTCCGGCCGGTCCGTCAATGGCCAGGCGGAGGCCACGCTGAACTCCCTCGGGAGCAGGCTCGGTATAGCCCAGACTATCGCGGAAGGCTTTCGCCTGCTGCAGATAAGCCAGGAGGCGCGTGCTGTCCGCCTCTGTCACGGCCCCGCGCAGCTCCTGCAGCGCGGTCTCCACCAAATCACACGCCCGCAGCACGTTGCTTCGGTTCGCCAGGAAGATGTCATGCCAAAGGGTCGGGTCACTGGCCGCGATCCGCGTGGTATCTCGCAGGCCGCTGCCGACAAATGGCAGCAGGTCGGCGGGTTCAGGCAGCCGGGCAAGCCCGACGGCAAGCGCTGCGGCCCAGAGATGGGGGAGATGGCTGGAGTATGCCACCATCCGGTCGTGCTCTTCGGGGGAGGACAGCACCGGCCGCGCCCCCAGGGCGCTGACAAAGGCGACGAAACGCTCCACCAGTTCGTCGTCCGCTCCCTGCGGCGTCAGTATGTACGTTCGCCCCTCAAAGAGGTCGGCCCGGGCCGACCGCACTCCCGCGCGCTCGGAGCCGGCCATGGGGTGCCCCCCGATGAAGCTGGCCGGCAACAGATGCAGGCCGGTACGGCAGATGTCGGCTTTGGTACTCCCCGCGTCGGTCACGGTCGCGCCCAGCCGCACTTCTGGCGCCAGTTGCTCCAACAGGGCCGGAATGGCCCCCACCGGAGCCGACACATAGATCAGGTCCGCCTCCTTGACGGCCGCCGCCACGTCGTCGGTCACCTGGTCAGCGGCCCCGACCTCGATGGCCGCGGCTCGCGTGGTTTCCGAGCGGGCAACGCCGATGACATCGCCCACGAGGCCGAGACGCTTGGCGGCCAAGGCCAGCGAACCGCCAATCAGGCCAATCCCGACCACCGCCACCCGCTCGTAGAAGGGGGTCCCGCTCACATCGTCTCTCCCATGACCTGAACCAGACTGCGCACCTGGTCCATCAGGCTCGCGAACCGCTTGGGCGTAAGAGACTGCGGTCCGTCACACCGCGCCTGGTCCGGATGCGGATGCACCTCGATCATCAAGCCATCAGCCCCACCGGCAACCGCCGCCAAGGCCATGGGCGAAACCAGCTTGTGGGTTCCCGTCGCATGACTCGGATCCACAATGATCGGCAGGTGGGTCTCCAGCTTGGCGGCGGCCATTCCCCCCAGATCTAGAGTGAAGCGCGTGATGCTGTCGAAAGAGCGGATGCCTCTTTCGCAAAGCAAGATGTTGAGATTGCCACTGGTTGCGACGTACTCCGCGGCCTTGAGCCATTCCTCCACGGTCGCTGCGTACCCGCGCTTGAGCATGATCGTTCGGCCGGTGGCGCCGGCCTCCCGCAGCAGATCGAAGTTTGACATGTTGCGGGCACCAATCTGCAGGGCGTCAACATGCTGTAGCACGACCTCGATCTGGCGGGGCTCCATGACCTCGGTGATCGTCGGCAGCTCCACCTCCTGGCCGATGGCTCCCAGCAACTCCACACCTTCCTCGCGCAACCCCTGGAAATCGTAGGGCGACGAGCGCGGTTTGAAAGCTCCGCCGCGCAGGACGACTGCTCCGGCGTTCTTGACCGCCAGCGCCGCCTCGCGCAACTGCTTCTCGCTCTCGATGGTGCACGGCCCGGCAATGACGCCGACCTTCCCCGCGCCAAACCGGGCGGTGCCGATGGTGACAACGGTGCCCTCAGGGTGATGGTCGCGGCTGACCAGCTTGTAGGGCTTGAGGATAGGGACGACGCGCTCCACGCCCGGCAGGCCCATGAGTTGCTCGGCGACCTGCTGCTTTTCGCGTTCGTTGGCGCCGATGGCCCCGATGATCGTGCGCTCGACGCCCGCCGAGACATGGTGACCATAGCCCCGCTGCTCGAGGCGCGCCAGAACGCGCTTAATGTCAGCCTCCTTGGCCCCCGGCACCATGACGATGATCATAGAGCACCACTCCTGACGAGACCCGCTGGCTGCATGCGACCGGACTGGCTATCTCCCCGTAACCTCGCGCAGAGCCGCCACGAACAGCCGGTTCTGGGCCATGGTACCGAAGCTCACGCGGATGTATGTCGGCAAACCGAAGATGTCCCCAGTCCGTACGGTTATGCCGCGGCGCATCAGGGCATCAAAGACCTCGCTGGAGTCAAGGCCCGTGTCCAGCAGGATGAAGTTGGCCTGGGTAGGCACATAGGTCAGTCCCATCGAGTCAAGCTCGCGATAGAGGTAAGCTCTGCCCTCGTGTACCAGGTCCACGCTCGCTCGCAGATGCGCCTCGTCGTCAAGGGCGGCCAGCGCCGCCACCTGCGCCAGCGTGGCCACATTGAACGGTGGCCGCACCAGCTTGAGCCCCTCGGCCACGCAGGGCCCGGCGACCCCGTACCCAATGCGCAGGCCGGCCAGACCATAGGCTTTGCTGAAGGTGCGCATGACCACCACATTGCGGCCCTCCCGGACGTACTCGAGACAGTCCGGGTAATCCGGGTCATCCACATACTCGAAATAGGCTTCATCGAACAGCACGATGACATCCTCGGGCACGCGGTCCATGAACCAGCGGACCTCATCCCGGCGCGAGATCGTCCCGGTGGGGTTGCAGGGGTTGCCGATGATCACGAGCTTGGTCATGTCGGTGATGGCGTCGGCCATGGCCGCCAAGTCGTGCTCGAAACCGCGAGCCGGGACCTCACGGGGAACCCCGTCGCAGATGTGGGTCGTCATCGGGTAAAGGGCAAAGGGCATCGCCGAGTAGACCACTTCTTCGCCGGGATTCACAAAGGCCAGGCCCAGCATGTGGATGATCTCGTCGGAGCCTCGACCAACAACGATACTATCGGCACAAACCTCCAGCCTCTGGGCCAGAGCCGCCGTCAGCTCCCGGCAGACAGGGTCCGGATAGACGTGGACTTCCGTCAGAGCTTCCCGCATGGCCTCAACGGCCTTCGGCGAGGGCCCCAGGGGGTTCTCATTGGAGGCCAGTTTGTGCACCTCGGTCAAGCCCAGTTCCTCCATGACCTCCTTGGAGAACTTGCCGGGCGAGTAGGGTGTGATCCGGCGAACACAACTGCAGACCAGGTCTTTTGCCATCATCTGTCTCCGTCGTTGTCTGAAACGGCACAGCAGCCGCAGTTGCCTACTGCATCATCTGCTGGGCCGCCTCCACCAGGATGTCCTCCACCTCGCCCGAGAAGTTGGACGGCAGATAGGGCCGGGTGAAGTACTTCAGTTGGTGATCCAGTTCGCACCAGCCCCACTCCTGCACGCGCCGCGAAGGCAGATACCCCACCCGCGGCGTGTCGTTGCAGTAGGCCGCCACGAAGGCACCGGGCACTCCCAGTGCCCTTTTGATGCGGGTTCCTACCTCGTTGAACAACTCCCCGGGCGTGGCAAAGATGGCGATGTCGCGGCCAATCCTTAGGAGCTGCACTTCCATGTCCACCATCGTCGGAACATCGCCCCTGCGCGCCATCTCCGCCGAGGTCTCTGCCCACTGGAGCCGGTAGCGCTCCGCGGGTCGCGCGTCCGGGTTGTCACGGATGCTGCGGGCCTCTGCCTCGTACTCTTCCGCCGCCTTTGGGGGGACCAGCGGCAATCGCACCTGCGTCGTCTGCAGGCTCAGATCGTGGCCGTGACCGCGCGCAGCCTGCTCCGCCACCTCGATGGCCACCACCGCCAGGTCATGGCCCGCCTGCCGCGTCTCCGCCTCATCAGCCACCGCGAACACCGGCCCCTGCGGGGTGTCGCGCTTGATCTTCACGTCCCCCCCGGCGCCCATCAGCATCATGGCCGTGGTGTCGGACCCAAAGTGCTCCTCGACCACCTCACACATGAAGCCCGGGTATTCCGCCGAGTAACACATGTACTGCGGTGAGTGGTACATGGACGGGTGGGCCGGGTAGTTCACGAGCACCGCCAGCGGGCTACCATCCAGGCGATCTACTCGCAACACCCCGACCTCGTGGTCAACGGGCGATTCCGGCGCCGGTGCCCACTCACAGGCCTCATCCGTTCGCCGCCACCGGCTGATGCTGATAGGACACGAGCCCGTTCCGTATCCGACCCGTACCTCCTCCCGGGCCTGCCAGGCCATATAGATGGCACCGGCCACCTTCTTGCCCAGCTCCACCACATACTCCCGCGAGGCACCGTAGTCCGGGTCCACCTCCGCGGAGGCGTGGGTGTGTGAGGCGTTGAGAATGACATGCGGACCCGGGATGCCCGTCAGACGCTCCACGTGGCTGCGCACCGCCGCCAGGATCTCGCCGCTGAACCACAGCAGGTCAGCCGTCACGATAGCAGCTTGCGTCCTGCCATCATCAAGCACCAATGCCCGCGCCATCAGTTCCCCGGCCACGCCCCGCGCTGGCTGCAGGATCATGAAGTCCGCCATCCAGTCGAAGCCGACCGCCGGCGTGATGTTGACCCGGGCCACACCCGCCTTCAGTGCGCCATCCATGTGTGCCTCTCCCAAGCTGAGCCGCTGCTGCCCCGAGAGCTGCCTGTTTCAGAGCCTGACGATCTTGCCCGTGGCCGCCGACTTCTCCGCCGCCAGACACGCCTTCACGGCAGCCATGCTCTCCTCCGGGGTGATGATGGTCGGCTTCTCACCCGCGATGACGCAGTTGGCGAAGTACATCAGCTCTTCTCGCAGGGCACCCGCGCACTGGCCATGCAGGTCCGGCCAGTAGGTGGTGTCAATGGAGTGCCATCCCGTCTTGTCGCAGATCGAGAAGTTCGGGTGAGTCTCGTGAATGTGGACCGACCCCTCGGTGCCGATGATCTCCATCCGCTCGTCAATCTGCATCGCGGTGGTATCGGGCAGGAACCAGACATTCTCCAGGACGCCGGTGGCGCCGCTCTCAAAGCGGTACATTGTCCAACCGATGTCTGGGTGGCCCAGGCCCCGCACATCGGTGGTCTGGGCGTAGACGCTGACGATGCGGTCGCTGCCGCCCAGGTACCAGAGCAGAATGTCGGTGTCATGGACGCCGTCGCCGATGATGGGGCCGATCTTCGGCAACACGCTGGCGCCCACCCAGGCCGGAATGTTGCGCCGCGCGTACATCGAGACGATCTTGCCGATCTTGCCCGCGGCAATGGCCTCCTTGCCGGCGGCATACCGTGGGTTGAACCGCACAATGTGCCCCACCATGAACGCCTTGTCGCTCTCATTAGCGGCCTTGACGATCTTCTCGCAGTCGGCCACCGTCGAGGCCATCGGCTTCTCCAGGAACACGTTCTTGCCGGCCTTCAGCGCCGCCACGGCAGGCCCCACGTGCTGATCCCACATGGTGGTGACGCTGACGGCCTCCAGTTCCGGGTCCTTGAGCATCTCGTTGTAGTCAGTGTAGATGTTCTTGACCCCAAATCGCTTGGCCACTTCCTTGAGGCGCTTGGGGGTACGGGTGCAAAGTGCATAGAGCTCGACCTGCGGAATGGCCGCCAGGGCCTCGCAGTGCTTCTCGCCGAACCAACCGATGCCGATGACCCCATACTTGACTCGACGCATCTGAACCTCTCCCTTCGCCGCGCTGCTGGACACTTGGCCCACTATTCGACCAAAGACACCGCAGACCTTCAGCAGGATGCCCCATCCGCGGTCCCGGCAGCCCTCACAACTGAACGGCCCACGGTCATGGCCCGTGGGGTAGAAGGCCTGACCCAACACGCGACGGGAACTCCGCCCCGGGCGGTGACAGGTCCCCTACTGAACACGGCGAACCTACTCCCATGCTCAGCCTGCTGCTTTTTGACTACCTCGGAACCTTCGCCTTTGCCATCTCAGGGGCGCTCAAGGCTGCCCGGAAGGACATGGACCTCTTCGGGCTGGTAGTACTGGCCATCGTGACCGCTATCGGCGGGGGGACGCTGCGCGATGTGCTGCTGGGCCAGCGGCCGTTCTGGCTCACCGACTTCAACTACATCTACCTCTCGCTGCTGGGCACGGCCGCGGTGGCGGCACTCTACCGTCTGGTGAGCCGCTTTGAGACGTTACTGCTGTGGTTCGATGCCGTCGGGTTGGGCACTTTCACGGTCATCGGTGCATCGCGAGCCATGGAGGCCGGTGTCGCGCTGACCGGGACGGTGCTCTTTGCGTGCCTGACTGCCATCGGCGGCGGCATGCTGCGCGACGTGCTGGCGGGAGACGTCCCGGTGGTGCTGCGGCGGGAGATCTACGCGCTGGCCGCCCTCCTGGGCGCCCTGCTCTACTGGTTCCTGCGGCACTGGGGAGTGGCTGATGCCCTGGCTGCACCGACCGTGGTCGTCCTGGTTACCTTGCTGCGCCTGCTAGCCATCCAGTACCGGCTGGGCCTGCCGACGCTGCTCATTCATGACAGACGCGCCACCCGCCCGCCGGACTGAACGCAGGTGCCGGGGCCCGGCTATGCGGTGGCCTCGCCGCGGTCCAGCCTCACGCCGGACCGTCGGCGCACCAGGCGCTCGGCAGCCAGCGCCGCGGTGCAGCCTTCGGCGCATGCCACGACCATCTGACGCACTGGTTTGCTCCGCACATCCCCCGCGGCGAACACGCCGGGGACGCTCGTCTGCATCATCTCGTCGGTTGTGATGTAACCGCGCTCATCGGTGGCCAGGGCTCCCTCCAGAAACTCGGTCGCCGGCGCCGCGCCCCGCAGGTACAGGAAAACGCCCGCCGCCTCAAGCCGATGTTCGCCATTGTCAGCGCCACTGAAGACCGCCCCCGTAACCGTCTCGTCACCCACGATCTCCTTGAGGCGCAGTCCCGACCGGATGGTCACATTGTCGCGGGCCTGAAGAGCCTCCTGCAAGCTCCAGTCCAGTCTCAGGTCCTCCGGTGACAGCACCAGACAGACTGACTTGGCGATTCCCGCCAGGGTCAGCGCCTCCTCGGCGGCTTGCTCATCCTCGCCGACCACGATGATGTCCTCGTCGGCGTAGAAGGGGCCATCACAGGCCGCACAGTAACACACGCCTCGCCCGACGAAATCCTCCTCACCAGCCGCCTTCCTGGCCCTCCCCATGGCCCCCGTGGCCACGATGACAGCGGCAGCCACGTGCTGCTGGTGCCCGCCATAGACCACCAGTCGGCCGGGCTCGCTGAAATCCACCCCGTTGGCGGTCTCCAACACGTGCTCAGCGCCGGCAGCCAGCGCCTGCTGCCGGATGCGAGCGAGGATCTCTCGGCCCGCGACCGTCCCGGTCTGTCCCTGAAAGTTCTGCACCTGAGCGGCCCTGGTCATCATGCCTGACAGCTCTGTGGGGCTGGACATGACGGTCTTCAGCCCGGCTCTCGCGGCGTACAAGGCCGCTGTGCAGCCAGCCGGCCCGGCGCCAATCACCAGGACCTCGCAGGTCAGGCCGTTGTCTCCCATCATTGTGCCTCCCGGCCCGCGGCAAAGACTACCTCTGTGGACCCTCCCCAGCCCTCGCCATAGGCGTGCAGCCGCACATCGGTGGTCTCGGGCGGGTAGTTG
>JABLXH010000166.1 GCA_013178155.1 Armatimonadota bacterium
CTGATGCCCTTCTTCCTGGGGCTGGCCATCGGCGATCTGGTCGCCGGCGGCCTCATGTGGATACTTCTGGCGGCCTTCGGCTCGGAGATCACCAAGGGATACGTTGTCCAGTTCGGTTAGTGGCACACACGAAGGGTCTCTGCTGCCCTCCGAGCAAGGCGCCCCCCGACGAATAGCAGGTCTGTGGCGCACTCTGGCGACCTGGCGCTGGCTGCCGGGAGATCTGAGCCATCGCAACGGTGGCGGACGAAGACGCCAGCGTGGCGGCAGCATCGGGGCCCGGAAAACGCGGGTGCGTTGGCGGGTGCGGACCTGCAGGCCACATCACGGGACGCAGAGGTGGGGTCGGCGAAGGCCTGGTGGTAGCCGGCAAGGCCCCCCGGAGGTACTTGAAATATTCCAGGAAAATTCATATTATGGGAAGGAGTTCGGGCAAGAACGCGCGAACGTAAGGTTGCCAGTAAGCTCTGGAGCCGTATCACGGGGACGAGTCGCTCCCCAATGCCAAAGGAGGTCTGTCTTATGAGACGTGGTTTTACGTTGATTGAGCTATTGGTCGTTATCGCCATCATTGCCATCCTCGCAGCTATACTCTTCCCCGTTTTCGCCAAAGCACGCGAGAAGGCAAGGCAGACGAGCTGTCTGAGCAATGCCAAGCAGCTTGCCCCGGGTCTCTACATGTATGTGCAGGACTATGACGAGGTGTTGCCGTACTGCTTCAGTTCGGATGGCTATCCGGGGTACACTTGGTATCGGTATTGGTACGAACAGGCTGAGCCGTACATCAAGAACACACAGATCTTTTCCTGCCCGAGTTCCGGAGTGCAGTACAACTACCCGTCGCGTCGCACAGCGGACTACGGCTGGAACCAGCGCCACATGCCGTACCGCTACCCCTACAACGCACTCTCCCTGGGCTCCATGCAGAGCCCAGCTCAGGTGCTGATCTTCTGCGACTCCCAGCCTTCCGGGCCACCAGTCACCTGGGACAACCGTATGTACCTGTACTGCGCCATCTGTTACGCCGCGCCCAACTACGCATACCTGCGCAACAGCGTCGCGCCGAGGCACAATGACGGGGCCAATGTCGGCTTCTGGGATGGACACGCCAAGTGGATGTCCCGAGCGGCCATCAACGCCAACACGCCCGACAATGAGGTCATGTGGTTCCACGTCAACAGGTAGACCTGGGACCCAAGTCTGCTGCCTGAGAACAGCCACAGGGCGCCGGTATCAGCCGGCGCCCCTCTTCTTTGAGCGCAGGTAGGGATGGGCTACGCCGCGGCGTAGACTTGCCGGCCTTAATTCACGAACTCCTGGCTCATGGTCTCGATCTTCTCCGGGTCGTGCTCCACGGCCTGTGGTGAGGCGTACCACTGGGCGATGCAGCCGCCGTAGTCGCAGCCGACGCGGTCTATGAGCTTCCGAGCCTGGGCCGGCACCTCGTCCGCCATTCCCCTGACCATGGTCTCCTCCATGTCCACCGGTCAGCGGAGACAGACCTTGCCCCCAGACCGGTCGGCCGAGCATGTTCACCCCATATTGAGCTGTTATGGATTCCCTACCTCAAGAGAGATTCACGACTAGCCTTGAAGTAGTGCGTGAGCGACTGTATAATAGCGCCCCGTGAAAAGCCGCCGATCAGGCGGCCACAATCATTACTGGGATTGCGCTCCGACGATGGAGGCATCCCTGGAGCCAAGGGAGGCCACTGTTGTGAGACGTGGTTTTACGTTGATTGAGCTTCTGGTCGTTATCGCCATCATTGCCATCCTCGCGGCCATACTGTTCCCTGTGTTCGCCAAGGCGCGCGAGAAGGCAAGGCAGACGAGCTGTCTGAGCAATGTCAAGCAGGTTACGATGGGCGCATTGATGTACGTCTAGGACTACGACGAGACGTTCTTCGGGCATATCTGCGGTCGCCGCGACACTCCCCCCGTCCCGCCATACATGTATACGGACTGGGTCCAGCAGGTGATGCCCTATGTGAAGAACGCCCAGATGTTCACCTGTCCTTCCAACTCGGGTTCTCCGTACGTTGACACCGTGCCCCCCAACCATGACTCCTACCATGGCTACGGCATGAACTACTGGATGACCTATTACTACTACTACCACGGCCTTGGGAGCATCCAGAAGCCGGCCGAGACCATCTGGTTCACCGACTGCAACTTCTACGTGGTCTACCCGACCTATTATCTTTACACGTACCCGACCAGCACCGCTTACGGACAGAGCGGGTATGCCCGGCTGCAGTTGCGCCACAATGACGGTGTCAACTGCGGGTTCATCGATGGCCACGCCAAGTGGCTCAACCGCCAGACGATCGAGGGTGATATTGGTCTGTACACCGCCTCGACTTACTGGTGGGGCCGTTAGCCGGGACCGCCACGCTCGACTGCACGCTGAGAGGGGCGCCGGCAACAGCCGGCGCCCCTGCTCTATCTACGGCTCGTTGAGGATGGTCTAGCACGCCGCGTAGACTTGCCCGCCGTACTCCACGAACTCCCGGCTCATGGCCTCGATCTTCTCCGGGTCATGCTCCACAGCCTGGGGTGAGGCGTACCACTGGGCGATGAAGCCGCCGTTGTAGCAGCCGAAGCGGTCTATGAGCTTCCGCGCATAGGCCCGAACCTCGTCCACCGTTCCCCTGACCATCGTCTGCTGGATGTCCACCGGACACCAGAAACAGATCTTCCCCCCAAACCGGTCAGCCAGCATGTCCACGCCCATGTTCTCCTGCTGGTCCATCTGGATGACGTCCAGCTCAGCCTCAATGAAGTGTGGCAGCAAGTCGGCGATGTGACCGCAGCTATGGAGGAAGGTCAGCATCCCGCGCTCGTGGGCGTGATGGTAGACGCGATGGTAGACAGGCTTCCAGAACTCGGCGAAGGTTGCGGGTGAGAGCATGGGACGGTCCTGCAGTCCCCAGTCGTCGCAGGAGATGATACCGTGGACGCCGCATTCTGCCAGGCGGTCAATGGCATCAATGGCGATGTCGGCCAGCCGAGTCAGCAGCGCCCGCAGGGGCCCCGGGTGCTCATAGGGGTCAGTCCAGCCAGCTTCATGGCCGCGGAGATACTCCAGGCGATGGATGAGGCTGAAGGGGATGCTGGCCAGGACGAACTTGTCCTCCGTGTTTGCCAGAACCGCCTGACGCACACCCTCGTAGCGGGCCGGGTTGCGGTAGTCTGGCCATCGCAGTGCGTTCATCCCGGCATACTCCTGCAGCGGGTGGCCCATGCACTGCCCCATGGTCTTGTCGCCGTGGGGCTTGCGCCAGATGCACCCGAACTCATCCTCCCATTCGGTCTCAGTCTGGATACTGGGCTGCCAGTTGGGCTCGGGTCCAGGCCCGACGCCGAGGAAGTCGGTACCCCATTCCCCAGGCAGGTTCACCGGCACACGGTCGGGGCCCTGGAACTTGACGGCGCGGATGACACGTTCGCGGGAAGTCATGGTCTTGATCTCTCCACCTAGTTCGAACAGATCTGTCGGGCACAGCCAGCACTTCTCCGTAGCTGTCGCTGCCACCATGACCGGCGATGGTAGCCACCAGTTCGTACTTGGCGCCTGGCTGGAACTGCTCGACGGTCAGCACATACGTGTTGGCGGAATCGCTGGCACCAGTGAAGCCGTCGTGGACGTCCTCAGCCACCGGTTGACCGTTGCACAGCAGGACATTGCGTTGCAGGCGCAGGGCATGGGCGCCGCGCGTGTACTGCCACAGGAAGCGGTACGTGCCGGGTCCGTTGACTACAGCGGTCACATCGAGAGTGAGGTCAGCGAACTCCTCGCTGAGGCCCTCGGGCGACCAGTTCCCGGCCACCAGCACCGGCCCGGTGCCGAGACCGAGGGCGGCCCCGTGGGTCAGAGCCGTCGTCCCGCCCCGGTTGACGGAGTCGGCCAGCTCAGCCAGGGTGTCGGCCATCTGCCGAGTGCCGTCCATCTGGCGGGCGAGGGCCTCCACATCGCCTTTCCAGTGCCCACAGTGGTCCGCGGCGTACTGATACCTCGCGCGCAGCCACTCGTACTCGGGCAGCAGCCCGTTCAGGGCCGTCGCGGCAGCACGCAGGCACGTCTCCGCGCCGGTGATGTCCTGCGCGGCGAGCTTTCCGCGAGCAGCAGCGTACTGCTCACTGGCGGCCTCAAAGGCCAGGCTCTTGCGCGCCAGTTGGCGCATGAGCCGCAGGCCCACCTCAGCGAAGTCCAGGGTGAGCTGGTTGCGGGTGGCGAGCCCGCGCAGCTTCTCCACGCGGCCCAGGGCGGCGTCCAGCGCGGCTTCCCATTCCGCTGCCGTCTCGGCCATCTGCGGGTAGCGCTGCATGTACTTGCGCCTGAACTCCGCCGGGGCCGCCCACACGGCCTGTCTCACGAACATCGAGTTCCAGAAGCCCAGCTTCCCGTTGGTGGGATAAGGCTCGTAGTAGACCTGGTCAATGAGTTCGGCCGTGTCACCTTCCGTGATACCGAACCAACTGGCCGCGAAACGACGGTCATAGTCGGCCTTGGGCGTCTGCCCCAGCGACCAGCCGCATTCGGCGGCGTAGATCATGCCATACCAGCTATTCTCATACACCCCGCCATACATGAGTTCCCAGGTGGTGCACAGCGCGCCCTGACAGCCTTCCTCCGCCCCGGCCTGATAGAACCCGCGGATGCCCCGGAAGGTCATGGGGTACTCGGGCCAGATGACCGAGTAGTCCACGACGGCCGGGCAGACGAAGACGTCCCTGAAGCCGGCTTCCTGGTACTGGGCGATCTCCGGATAGGCAGCCGGGCCGTGGTAGATCCACTCCGTCGGTATGCAGTCCCTGGTCATCTCCTTGGCCTTGAGGGTCAGGTAGGACAACTCCTCCGACGGGCCCTGGTGCGAGGGCCAGAAGAGCATCTCGCGCTCATACTTGCGGCACAGGTCGTAGAGCTTGTTCATGTGGACGGTGTAGAGGCCCTCGTAGCCCTTTTCCTGCACGACAGCCTTGCAGCGCGGACAGAGGCCAAAGGCCATCTCGAACTCGTCGCCACCGACATGCAGGTACTTGCTGTTGGGGAAGGCCTCAGCGAGCTCAGCGAAGGCGGCGTCCAGGAACTCCCAGGTTTTGGGCTCGCTGGTGCAGTAGACCCACGCGTTGCCGGCCTCGCGCAGGTCGGCCATCTCGGGATGCGACAACTGCGCCCCGGCGTGACCAAGAGACTCGTACTGCGGGATCAGCATGACGTGGTACTGGTCGGCATAGCGAGACAGCTCCAGTGCCTTCGCCTTGTCCAGGGTCCCGTCGCGCCCCAGGAAGGGGTACTTCTCGAAGCGGTAGTCGTCCTCCATGTAGATCATGATGGCGTTGAGCTTGCGGCGCGCGCTCTCGCGGATCATGCGCTTCATGTAGGCCATGTCAATGGTCTGGCCGCGGGCCAGGTCGTACTGGAAGCCGCGCAGCGGGTAGGAGGGCCAGTCACGGATGCTGATGCCCGGGGCGACAACCTTCCCGCCCTCGACGCGCAGGAGGTGGCAGAGCGTCTGCACGCCGTAGAACAGGCCGGCGGCGTCATCGCCACAGACGACGGCGCCGCTGTTGCGGACCTCCAGGCTGTAGCCCTCTGCCCTGGCGGCGCCGCGCGCGGTGAAGCCTTTCTGACGGATGAGTTTCAGGAGCTCCTCGTCTCGCCCGGTGCGGCAGAGCCATACCCGTCCGGTCTGGGCAGCGCCGGTCCTGACGGTAACCGGTAGTCGAGCCCCGGTCTCGTGCAGGCTCTGGGCGGCCAGACGGTCAGCCGGATCGTCCGCTCCGAGCACAACCCGCTCCAGCGTGAGGGTGCCGGGCGCCGGCTGAGCCTCCTTCGGCGCTGGGAGCAGCGCGACGCCCCGCCGGGCCAGCTCCTCGTTGGCTGCCTTCTGCCGTCGCATCTCCGGGGTCAGGATGGCCGCGAAGGCGCCCATGCGCCGCCAACCGCTCTGGCGGTAGACCGTCCAGGTATCGCCGGTGACCAGTCCGGTGATGAAGAGGTCCAGGTAGCCGCGTCTGCAGTCCTCCGCGGTTAGCGCCGCTGTCAGGTCTACCGGCTGGCGGTTTGCCTGGTTCCAGGCGTCTCCGTTGGCGATAACGGGGCCCTCATGGACGACGGGGCCGTCCGCGCGGTCACGGCGGACGATGAGCTGGTAGGCCTGGCCCTGTCCAGTGTAGGCCACGACATTGCCCAGCGTCGCCCAATAGGCTTCAGGCAAGGTCGGAGGGGTCGCAAAGCGGAGTTGGACGGTCTCCCCGCTGGCGATACTGCCCAGATGCCCATCTCCCTCGGGGGTGGGCGGAAGCGTCTCCAGGCCCTTGGCGTAGGGGCCATATTCGGTCCACGGCTCGCCCGCCAGGGCGGGAAGGGCGCTGAGCAGGATCAAGGTAGTCAGAATGGTGTGCCGCATGGCCTGGACCTCTGTGATGCGGGTGTCAGTGGCGGCCGTCCGTCCCGGAGGGACGGTCTCCTCCCAGCCGGGCATTTGAATGCCCGGCTGGGTGCAATGACCGTCACCCACCGAAATGGCGACCGATGCCCCTACCGCAACCGGACCACCACGGTCCCCTGGGCCAGCAGCGACACCGGGAAGCTGGCCCTGGCCTCGCGCAGGCCCAGCGCTTGCGCGTCCGGAGTCACTGTCGCCTCCACCGCCGTCTCGGCCGGGTTGTGCAGGACCAGGTAGTGGCCGTAGCGCTCCACCCGAACACTGGCGGGCTCAACGCGGACATGGGTGAGGGGCTCCCAGCCCGCGGCGGCCAGGTCGCGGAACGACTGGGCGGTGCGGGCCATGACCTCCACCTTGTTGCCGTGGCCGGGATAGATACACCAGAGCTGGTTGCGAGCTACCTCCCAGTCGGGTCGAGGTTCGTAGGGCAGGTCGGTGCATGACTTGCGATAGGCGATGGCGCGAATGAACTCGGGGTCCATGAAGCGCGGAGCCTCGGCGCCAAAAACGTCCAGGTACGGGGCCACAAAGGTCAACCAGCCGGGAGTCATGTACCACGAGCAGTTGGCCATCAGCACCAGGCCGCGGCCATGCATCTGGCGAGCCAGGTCGCGCACCCATTCCACTGAGCCATACCACAGGGGCAGCACCGGTGCGTGATCTCCGGCGGCGAAGCTCAGGGCGAAGTCAGTGT
>JABLXH010000167.1 GCA_013178155.1 Armatimonadota bacterium
AAAGGCCCAGGTCCCGGCCAGCGTCTCCGTGCGCTGGGTCGTCTGCCACCACGGCCTGGTCGGCAGGGGTTCCGGGCCCAGCATGCCTGGCTGAGCAGCCTCCCCACACAGGATCAGGAAGGCCTGCCAGGGGGCGAACTGCCAGGCGAAGGTCCTGTCAGCCTCCACTGTCGGGCGGTAGTACTCCAGGGTGTCGGGGTCGCAGACCGCGATTGGGCCCGGCAAGTTGACTTTGATGGTGATGTCAACGGTCCGCTGGGCCATGTTGGCGACAAAGATCACCTCACTACCGGCTAGCCGTCGCCGTGAGGCGATGAACTCCCGGGCGCCGTCGCCGCTCAGCGCAATCGGCGGCGTCTGGGCAGCCCGCAGCACCTCGCAGACGGCGGCTCCGCTCGCGGGGACGTGGACGGCCCCGGCGGAGAGAAGCTCAGACACCTCGGGGCCCAGGTCACGCTGACTGTCCACCTCCCGCTCGGGCAGGTCGCCAGCGAAGATTACCTTGCCCCCGGCCGCCACGAAGGCCTTGATCGCCGCAAGACAGGCCTCCGGCAGGTCCGACGCGCTGGGCAGAATGAGGGTGCGGTAGCGGGTGTGTTCCGTGACCAGTTCCGAGCCCTCCACCCGTGCCTGGCCAAGTACCGGCTCGAAGATGAAGTCAAACGGCCACAGCTCGCGGATCATCTCGTCCAGTACGCTGTAGACCACATCCTGTAGCGCCCCCAGCGGGTGCCCCGCGTAGGTGCTGAACCATGGGCCGTGGTAGATGTCGGTATCGGCGCGGGCCCACAGGCTGGAGCGCGGGTAGAGCACCGCGATGTCGGCATCCTGATCACCCTCGGCGTGCAGCGCCGCCAGCCGCGCGTTGTAGTCGGCGTAATGCTGGTAATGCCGCCACCAGGGCTGGGTGAAGTGCTTGCCGGCGATGGCGTACTTTCGGAAGTCAGCGATGCTGGTGATCAGCGAGTTGTCGTTGAAGAAGGTCACGCCGAGTGCGAGTTGGTAGTTGAAGCCTCGCTTCTGCCGGAAAAGGTTCATTCCCCAGTCGCAGACGCCATAGGCCTCGCTGAACATCTCTTTGACGCCCACCTGCCGGCAGACGCCATGGACGTACTTGCACGTCAGGTGGAAGGCCCGCCGGTCAATGTCACCGTACAGGCTGCTGCGGTCCGGGTGGGTGTAGGCATCGGCGTTGGACAGCACGTCAATGCCGGGTATGGTGAAGTGCTTCAGCGGCTCCCACAGGTCTCCGGACATACGGATGTGGGTCACCAGGCTATCCTCGCCCAGACAGTGGCCAGTCAGGACCAGCCCGTGCTCATCGCACCACTGGCGCTGCAGCCCGGCATAGGCGTCGCCCCAGGTTTCAGCCAGCAACTGCCAGAAATGGCAACGGGTGCGGCGGGCAGTGGGGCTGCTGACAAGCAAGTCCTGCAGGTAGTCACGCACGTCATAGCCATATCGCGACAAGAAGGCCTCAAAGAAGCCATCGGCATAGCCGAAGCCAACCCAGCCATCTCCGGCGCGTACATGGCAGCCCGGCTCGTCGGTGAAGAATCCGGGCATGGTGTCGGGGGCGAACTCGGCGAACTGCTGGTAATAGCGGTCATGGGTGGACTCGATGAAGCGGCGGCTGGCTATGGGGCTAAGCATGTTCAGGTAGCCGGGCATGCCGCTCACCCAGTCCGCTCCTTGCACGTTGATGCGAACCTCCCCGGCCACCCCGATGCCCCACACCGTGCCCTTCGCTTCGTGTAGCTGAAGGTCCGCAAAGGGTGATGTAACAGGTCCCTCGCCCTTCAGGTGGACCCACAGGAGCTGCTCGCGGGCCTCCGGGTAGTCGCGGATGACCACGCCGGCGCAGACGCCGCTGGGCCAGTTGTACTCATCATAGATCCAGCATTTCATGCCATGGTCGCGGCAGTAGTCCAGCATCTGCCGGGCTCTCCGCCAGTAGGCCGCCGACATGTAGGGCAGTTCCATGCCGTAGATGGGGAAGAGGAAGAACTCGGTGATGCCCTTGGCGCGCATGTCGGCGAGTTGGCTCCGGAGCACCTCCCAATCCAGGTCGCCGGTCCAGGCGAGCCAGGGTACGGGCCGATAGCGGTCAGGCGGCGACTCCAACGCCGAGGCCAGTTGCTCAGGCTTCAGATCAGGCCACAGGGCGGGGCGCAGGTGGGGCATGCAAGCCACTCCTTCATGGTCGGCTGGTCCGTAAGAGGCACGGCAGTTCCCTGCGGGCCCACTCAAACCTCCCTGCAGGAGGCCATGCCATCGAACACGAACTCCCGGAGCATCATGAAGGCCTGGACGATTATTCTGCCAGTCGTCGCCCTTGGGTCGCTGGCCAATGGCTCCGGCCCACTGGCTGCGGAAGTTCGCTGGGACTTCGATCGGCCGGGCGATACAGCGGGCTGGCAGCCCCTCAACGACATCCGGGAGATGACGGTACGCGACGGGAGCCTGCACCTCCGCATGGGGGCCCGCGACCCGTATATGTGGACGGGGGAAGCACCTCTAGAGGTGGCCACCAGTGGTATCGGGACACTCGAACTGCGGATGCGGACGGCCGTCTACGGGGTCATCCAGGTCTACTGGACCACCGACCGCTCGCCCGAGTGGTACGGGCCCGACAGGAAGCGGCTGACTTGTAAGCTCATCGGCGATGGCGCCTGGCACACCTACCGGATCCGCCTGTATCGCCACTCGGCTTGGGCAGGAACGCTGGTCCACCTGCGTCTCGACCCGGTCGAGACGGTCGCCAGGCCGGGGGCCGAGGTCACCGCGGAGATCGACTATATCCGTATTTGCGGACCAGCGGAGCAGCAGACTGCATTGTTCAGCTTGTCGCGCCCCCTGGCAGAGCGCGGGCAGCCTTTCCGGCTCTGGTGCCGGATGTACAACGACGGCGCCAAACCCCTGACTGACGCTCACGCTCGATTGGCGCTCCCCCGTGGCGTCGTTCTGACGGGCGGCCAGTTGGCTCAGCCCTTCGCGGCGATTGCGCCCGGCGAAGCGTCCCTCGTCAGTTGGGAGTTGCGGGCGGCTGACGATGGAGTCTATGACCTGCGCGTCACGGTCAGCGCTGGCGGGGGCGACCGGACGCTGACTCGCCGTGTACACGTCTCGGAGGGGCTGCATCCCGGGGCCGGGCGGAACGACGTGGTGTTAGCCAACTCCCGTGTGCGGGCCGTCTTCGTGCGCGACACCTTCGGGTATGGACGGTGCTACCTCGCACGCTATGACCGACGAGACCGCCGTTGGCTCCCCCTGGCCAGGTTGCGGAGCTTCAGCCGCCTCGTGGCCGGAACGCCGGAGGCGGACGGCGATGTCTACGCAGACCGTTGGGAGCTACTGGAGTCGACACGCGACGTCCAGACGGTGCGGTTCCGCGCGACTGTCGCCGACGGTGCAGGCGTGCTCTGGGACATGAGCTTCACCTTCAGCCTGGCCGAGAACTCCGACCTGCTGGCGGTGCGCTACACGGCAACGCCGCGCCGTGAGACGAAGCTGTACCGGTTGGAGGGACCGATGCTGCGGGTGGGGGAAGGCAGCTTCGGTATCGCGAAGGATGCGGCGATCTTTCCTGGCCTGGAGTTCCTGCAGTACGGTCAGGAGTCCTCAAGCCTTCGGGACTTCACCAACGACTGGCGCTTCCGCATGGCGCCACACCCCTATCGCATCACCATCCCCGCCATGTCGGTAACACACCAGGGCAGCACGGTGGGCCTACTGTGGGACCTTCAGCAGCGCTGGGACGGTGCGAAGACCCTGCCGACGGCATGTTTCGCCTCACCCAACACTATCGGCGACTTCCCGGCCTGGACGGAGTACGGCGAACATCACCTTCTGGGACTGTCACTGCCTTCCGTACCGCAACCGGTGCCCGAAAACCATGAACTGGCTGACGAACCTTACCTCGCCAGAGCAGGCAGGCCGCTGACCCTGACGGCGAAGGTGTTACTGGCTGAATCCGACGACCCCACGTACGCCGTGCAGCGCTGGATCGCCGACCCGGGCTTGCCCCCGCCCGCGCCGCCGCCGCGTCCGCTGGAGGCCAGCCTCGACCTTTGCCGGCGTGCCTACCTGGAGACGCTCTGGAGCCAGGAGAAGCGCGGCTGGACCCCGTATCCCGACTCGGACACATACCGAAACAACGCGTGGGTGGAGTTGCTGTTGCGACTGGATGCCCTGACCACCCCGCGACCGGAGGTGCGCCAAGAGCTGCTGGCGCGGGTAGCCGAGGTGGCGCCTGCCCGCGTCGAGGGCCCGGTGGGGGCCGATTGGAGTTGGTCCCGCATCCCCTACTTCCTGGGCCTGTTTGACCGCGACACGCTGACGCATCTGGAGAGCCGCGCCCGCGACGCCATGCGTCGCCAACAGCCTGACGGAAGCTGGCACTACATCCCGTTGCCGCTGCCGGAGGGCTTCGAGAACTGCCCACCGCTGGGCAGCGCGGACATTAAGTCTGTCTACCAGACCGGAGCTGAAGCCGCCAACATCCTGCGCTGGGCCAACATCAGCGGCGACCGGCAAGCTCTGGCAGCCGGTCTGAAAGCGCTGGATTTCCTGTCCAGTCGGCGGGAACTGGTGCCGCAGGGCGCGCCCTTCGAGGACCCAGCCATCTCGCCGTACCTCTGGTCGTCGGGACTGGCCCTGGCGGCGTTCCTGGAGGGCTATCGGGCGACTGGCCGGCCGGAGCACCTGGAGGGCGCCCGTTACTGGGCGCGGGCTGGCCTGCCCTTCGTCTATCTTTGGAACCTGCCCGGCGTGCCCTTGCAGCGTTATGCCACCATCGGCGTCTTTGGCTCCTCGTACTACGACCACGCCAACTGGATCGGGCGGCCGGTACAATGGCTGGGGCTCGAATACGCCTACCAACTGCGCCACCTTGCCGCCGTGGACCGCTCATTCCCGTGGACCACGGTCGCCGACGGCATCACCACCAGCGCTCTCCATCAGCTTGCCACCGAGGGGCCCAACCTGGGCACCTATCCTGACAGTGTCGAGGGAGCGGGAGACACGGCCGCGCCGGGCTTTCGCGAGATGTTTGGCGTCTGGATCCAGCCCGACCTGATCCTTCTCAACCTGCTTGCTGCCCGTGGCATGGACCCCGACATCCACATGGCGGTGGCTGAGAGCGCCGACCAGCGGCTGCACCTGTCTTCAGCGGCCCGCATCGAGCACCTGCAGCCTGCGCCCTGTGGCTTTTCCGCGGTCTTGTCATACCTCCCGGGGGAGACCGTGTGCACGGTGGTCGCCGGCCTGGACCGCCCCACCGCGCTGTCTGCGAGGGGGCAGCCGCTGCCCGAAGTGCCCTCCCTGCGGGAGGTCAGCGAGGGCTGGATGTATGACGAAGCTCGGGGTATGGTGTACGCAAAGACGCGATTCGTGCGGCCGAGGCTCCGCCTGGAGTGCCAGACGCTCCCCGGCCAACAGTGAACGAGGTGTGTTTCCATGCTCAGAACGAACGAGAGCCGACTGGTCGAGGTCATCGTGGAGGGCGAGCCGTCGCCTCCCCGGCCACGCGGTATGTACAACGTCACGCCGCGGGGGGAGGCCATCATGGTACCGGGAACCGGCGGCATCTGCACCAACGTGCGTGTTGGGGACTCGGTCTTTGGCTTCGAGGCTGACCACCTGGAGCCGGCGGTCAGCGTGAAGCACAATGACAATGACATCAACTCCGGTCTCAACCTGCTGGCTTGTGTCGGCAACGAAGCCACGATATTGGACGGCCCGGCGGCCGGGGAGACCGGTGTGGTTACCGGCAAGCACGGCGGCATCGAGCACGTCTTTGTGGACTTCCCGCCCAAGGTGCTGCGGAAGCTGCGCTACGGCAACAAGATCCAGATACTGGGCAAAGGCATGGGCCTGAAGCTACTGGACATCCCGGAGGTGGCGGTGTTCAACCTCGCCCCCAGCTTGCTGAAGAAGATGAAGCCCGTCCTGAAGGAGGGGAAGCTGCGGGTGAGGGTGGCCAAGCTGGTGCCGGCCTGCATCATGGGCAGCGGCCTGGGCTCCAACGTGTCCCATCGGGGTGACTACGACATCCAGATGTTCGACCAGGGCATGGTGGAGGAGTGGGGGCTGGGCGACCTGCGGCTGGGCGACCTGGTGGCCATCCAGGACACCGACCACACCTATGGCCGAATCTACCTGCGGGGCGCGGTGACAGTCGGCATCGTCAGTCACGGAGCGTGCCTCACCGCCGGCCACGGCCCTGGCGTGACAACCCTTCTGACCTCCGCCACCGGAGCCATCGAACCGGTCCTCGACCGGGGTGCCAACATCGCGACGCTGCTGGGGCTCCGTGACGACCTCGGCTAGGGCGTGACCTCCAGCAGGTAGAGCAGGCCCGGGCGGATCTTTCTCACCGTGACGGTCTCCGCCTGGCGCTCAATCGCCAGTGTCCATGGCGAGCTGTAGCCGTGTCCCACGGGGATCTCCTGCAGCCCGCGACCGCCCGTGTTCGCGAAGGTCAGCGCCCCCTGCACAGGCGCCTCACTGAAAAGGACCACATGGTTCCCCACATAACGCGTGAGGATCGCCGGATCCCCTTCTGAAAAGGCGCCGGTGGCTACGGGGAAGCTGTCCGGGTTCACTGTGTCGTGATCGGTCGCAAAGAAGGCCGCATTGGCCAGGACCACGTCACTGACGGCCTTCACAAGCTCAAAGCCCTTGCCGCGGTCGCCGTTCTCGTCAAAGACGCCACCCGTTGAGCCCTCGTTGTTGCGCGCCTGCCATAGCAGAGCGCCCGCGCAATGGTCCATGCCCAGCAGGAGCATGGCCAGGTCTCGTTCCAGGTGGTAGGCGGGCCTCTCCTTGACCGGCGCGCCCCAGCCGGCTTCGGCCCACAGCCAGCGCTTGGGCCGGGCCAGTGGCCGGGTCAGCCAGGTCACTGCCTCCGCGGCGGCCGCCACTGCCGGGCGGTCGCTGGCGACGTCCTTCCACTCCACTGCGTCTTCGCCGAATCCGTAGTAGGAAATCGCCATCACGTCGAAGACGTCGCGGTAGTTCTCAAGGCGGTCACCCCGCGGCCAGCCCTCGGTGTAGGGGAAGTCAAGCGGGAGGCGTTCCGGAGGCGTGGGA
>JABLXH010000168.1 GCA_013178155.1 Armatimonadota bacterium
GCGGGCGAACTCTATCTCGGCGAACTCTACCGGCCCTGCGTCAGGCCGGCGGGCCGGCCAAAAGCCCTGGCGGAACTTTGTGCCCGCGATGAGGCCGTAGGCTTCGGGGATGACCGAGACAGTCTCCGCGTAGGCGTCCGGGGCCATCATGGAGGCATAGGGCGGGATGTACGGCGCCTCGCGCCAGCCCGCGTGCGGGTGGTCGCCGGTGAGACCCTCGGGTATACCCGTGAAGTTCGGGAAGATCTTAGACAGCTGGTTGCGGGCGAGACGGATGTCCAGCGGCACGAGCTCCCCGGTCTGTCGTGGGGCCTGGATGGCGCCGCGGACCGTGAAATCGCTCTGGTAGGCGCTCAGGGTGTAAGTCTGCGTGCACCAGGCGTCACCCGCCTTGCCACGCGCCTCGACCGTCGCCAGGACCGGGCCGGCCCGCAGTATACGGATCTGGGCGGCATAGGTGCCTTCACGCTGCCATAGCTTGCGCTCCTGGCTCACGAAGTTGACGGCATTGATCGCCGGCGCCGTGGGGTCGTACTTGCCCCATGTCCCCCACCCGCCGCCGAAGCTGCCAGCGGCGTAGTCCTTCCCGCTGGCCGCCGACACGAAGCGGGTGACCGTGCCACCGTGGCTGCCGTCCCACTCCAGCGTCAGATGGGAGTTGCCCAGGACAGTCTTGCCACCCTCGGAGCGCGCGATGAGGTCGGTCGCCGGCTGCGGGGCCTCGCCCACGCAGAGGTAGTAGAGCGTCGCGCTCTTCGGTGGGAGCATGGCGATCCAGTACAGCCTATCGTCTACCACCTGCGACGGGACCACGTTTCCGGCGCGTTCCCGGACGTAGGCTGGTCTCCCCGCCGATACTGCATCCGTCAGCGGCATACTGACGATGTGGTTCTCGAGGTACTGGTCGTGGGGGTTAGCGACGATGAGGGGCATCACGGCGTCCGGCACCGCAGGGTAAGCCTCGGGGTAGCAGGCAACAGGCAACGCTACCTGGCGGTTCTCGGACGTGCCCCCGACGTCATACATGAGAGTCGCCGCGACTGTCCGAAGCTCCGGGCTGGAGGCGTTGTTGTCCACGGCCAGCGGAACCCGTTGCTGTCCTCCCGGCGGCAAGTCGCCCACGGTCACCACCGAGTCGTCCGGCAGTCTCAGGCGAGCGTTTCTGGCGGTGGCATCGGAAGCCCACGGGCCCGCCGTAGAGGCTACGACCACTCCCGGCTCTCCACCCTCCGCAACGCCTGCAGTCACACTCAGTTCGGGTGGCCGCTGCACCATCAGCGTCCGCCAGAAGTACGAATGGACCCCGTCCACCTCGATGTCGAAGATGACGGTCTTCTTGCCCCAATCGGCGTCACCGCGGCAGGTGATGGTGAGGGGCACCGAGATGGTCTGGCCGGTCTTGACGGTGAAGCTCGCGGTGTCGGAGGTGAGGCTGGGCAGGTGGGAGATCAGGCTTACGCTGCCTGACACGTCACGAAGGCCCTCGAGCTTCAGACTGAAGGTCGCGGTCTGGCCAGGCACCAGGGCCATCTGCGGCATCTGGGGCTTCACCCAACTGCGGGTGGCCTGGTAGACGCCGTAGTACCTCACGAACTCGGAGGGTGCGACCTTGCTGCCCGCGTCGCCAAGAGTGAGGTCGGGCTTGGCAGGCATGCTGCCGTCCTTGGACAGGCAGCGCAGCTCCACCACGGGCGGACGGCCCGCGCGATGCGGCGGGAAGATGGCGAACTGGCGTTCCTCGGGTGCAACGTAGTTGTAGGCCAGGAGGATGTCCGTGTCTCCGGCCTGCAACGACGTCACCATCACGTCATCGCTGAGTGTCCTGAGTTCAGGGACCAGGCCTGCCCATTCGGTCAGCAACGAGGGCAGGTAGCGCCGCTCGTCAAGACCACCCAACAGGCCATTGACGTACCAGATGTTGGCGTGTGGGCCGGTCACGAGGTCTCGGGCAGTGCCGTCGGTCACGTAGGTGCTGATGGTGCCCGCGGTCTTCGCGAGAGGCAGGTGGCGGACGTACGGCCCCCTGACCAGCGTCCCCGCCAGGGGGGCGGGCGCGGTCGCCTCGAACTTCACGCCCGCCTCCGGCAGCCTGTAGTTCTGCTTGCGCGACACGGGCGTGCCGGCGGTCGCCAACTGCAGCCAGTCCAGGGCCAGGTTGCACACCCGGCTCTCGCTCTCGTACGTCGCGGGGTCTACTTCCTTCGGGATGATGGTGCTGGCGTACTGGAGGGTGACCTCGGCCTGGGCACGGTCGCCGACGGCCTCAGCGGGGATGGTCACCTCACATTCGTTCGGCCCCGCCTCCAGGGTGAACTCCGCCGCCGGCACCCCGTCAACCAGCACCGTCACCTGGTTTCCACGCAGCGTCGAGCCCGCCAGCCGCAACACATGGTCCCGATGAGGCGACAGCGGCAGCATGAAGGCGGTAGTCTTACCGAACGCGGGCGTCCAGCGCACGGTCAGCTTGCCGGAGGTAGCGCCGAACTTACCCGGCGGTAGCTTGCCCCAGTCCTCGCGGCCACTGGCGCCATCAATGAGGAACTTCTCGTCCCCCTCCTCACCAATGTCCACGAACACGTTCATGTCCGGGCCGGGCGCGGCGGCTTGGGTCGAGGCGGGCTGGGAGCGCTGCAGCTTCAGTGTCTCGGCCAAGCCGGGGTAGTCGTCAATGATGAGCTTACGGCCCGCGCCCTGGGCCCATTGCAGCAGCAAGTCGCCGATAGGCTCGTCGGCAGCGTTGTACCCAAAGCCCACAGCGCCCGAGGGGGCCAGGACCACGCTGAACTTGGCCAGCTCCTGCACCGTGACGAAGTCGTCGGCGAGCAGGTCAAAGCGAATGTTGAGCCGCCGCAGGACCTGGATGCACTCGTAGATGTCCTGAGGGTTGCGTCCCCCCGCGAGCCAGTGCCAGTCATTGAGCAGCACCGCCACCTGTGCCCCCTGATTCCACTGCTGGATGCTGGGGAAGCACTGCTTCATGATGCTGGCGTACAGCAGGTTCTTCTCGCAGTAAGTCTTGCCGTACTCGTAGCAGGGCTCGAGGTTGGAGCCCTCCCACCATTCATTCCAGGACAGGTGCAGCAACGCCTCGGAGTAGTGGGAGAGGGCCTGCACCCAGAAGCGATCAAAGGCTGCAAAGTCAGGCGGGTAGCAGATCCCCGGGATGCGGATCTCCCAGTCGTGGTAGAAGTTCTTGAAGGTGTCGAAGAAGACCGTGCCGTAGCGCTTGGCGACCGCCGCCTGGATGAAACGCTCCACGTCCTCCTGGTGAGGGACGCCGAAGATGCCGCCGTAGGAGTGCGGACCGCCGAAGACCCGTGCTTGGTCCGAGTACCCCCAGCCCATGTACGGTTGGAAGGCCACGTCCCAGGAAAAGATGACACCCGGCAGGCCGAACCGCTCCTGAGCCAAGCGGTTGGCGCGGGCCATCTCATCGGCCCAGACCTGGTACTGGTACTTGATGCTGTCAGCCCGCAGATGCTCTTTGGCGGCGGGGTCGAACCGGATCTCGGCAAAGTTGCGGTAGTTCGTGCCCCAACGCTCGTTCAGGGCCTCGATGCTCCCGTACTTGCCCTCCAGCCAAGCCCGAAAGCCCTCATCGGTCCCTGTGACCTTCGGCGCACCATTACGGCTGTAGATAAGGTACACGGGCTTGCCGCCGATGGTGGGCGTGGCCGGAGACTTCGCATAGCGCTGCACGTAGAACTCAGTGTCGCGGCCTGGGTCGAGGTTCTTGCTGAACTCCGCCATGTCAAAGTCAGTGCCATCCTGGTAGACGGACATCCAAGTGTCGTATCCTGCGCGGCGCAGGTCCTCGGCAGCGCGCATGAGCACGGCCTCGCGCGGTCCGGCGTCCTCGCCTTGCCAGCCGGGGCCCCAGTAGTCCATGAAGTGGTGGGTCAGGCCCCACTCGGAGGCATGCCGCAGACCGATCAGGTTATCCTCGTACCGGGGGGAGTCGTAGTACCCACGCAGGGGCGTGTTGTAGACCCCGCCCATCCAGCCCCCCAGTTCCTGCTCGTAATCCCAGGTGTACCAGTAGAAGGAGGTATCCGCTATCCAGGGTCGGTCGAGGGCGTGGAGCATTGGCGAAGCCAGAAGACAAAGCAGGAGGGCGGTGAGCCGCCGCATGGGGATCACCTCGCGGTGTGCGGAACTGCGAGTGGCCGCGCCAGAGGTTCGCCACTTATGTACGACGTCCTGCAGGAGTCCCTGAGGTGGTTGGGGAATTGGTTCACGCCAAGTCCACCACTACCAATGGAGGTCCAGATGTCGCGCCACTTGCGACCCGCTCGGGTGGCCCCACTCCTGACTCTGATACTGCTGCTCCCGTGCCCCCTCTTCGCCCAAGGCCTCAATGCTCGGATGCAAAAGGTCTTGCTCCGCTTCGTCGAGACGACCGGCAACTCCGTGATGGGGGTCGGGTCGTGGATCAGCGGGAAGGGGTTCGACCCGGCAAGCTCAGACTTCGACATGCGCCTTGTCGTGCCCCAGGGCGGCACTGAATCGCAGCAACTCGCTCGATGGCAACAGGCACGTTCCCAACTGGCGGCCATGGTGAAACAGGAGTTCGGTGACGAGGCTGGCAAGATTCTCAGCCGCACCAACCTCTATCCCCCGAACCAGCTCATGCAGGGCGTTGAGAACGCTGCGGACGCCGTGGAGCGGTTTCAGAGGTTCAACACCGCGCCAAACCTCGCCCACAATGGGCCGGTAACACCTGCCACGTCGGCCAAGTATACCGAGGGGCTGTACGGCTCCGGGGCCCAGACCTATGTG
Organism: Armatimonadota bacterium; assembly: GCA_013178155.1. Lineage (GTDB taxonomy): Bacteria > Armatimonadota > Zipacnadia > Zipacnadales > UBA11051 > JABLXH01. The sequence goes on from JABLXH010000168.1 coordinate 4,780, forward strand.
CAGGGCTACGAAAAAGCCAGCGGGCGGCTCTTCTACAACAACAACGGTCGGGCGGTTACGGGCCTTTCGGAACTCGCACACATGGGCGAAGGCGCACCGAAGTATACGGCCGCGGGTACGGCCAACACCGCAGGGCAGTGGGCTCAGCACGCGATGGATGAACTGGCGGCCGGACGTGGCGAGAAGGTGGCGAAGTATCTGGAGCGACTGGAGCGCGACCTGATCAAGTCGCGATCGCTGAGCAACCTCCCCGTGGACGACGCCTTCAGGAAACAGCTTCAGGGCATGCGCGACCTGCTGAAGAACTCGCCTGGCAAGCTGGCCGAGGTGTCCGACGACGTGGCCCGGCTGCTGACCCGCGGGCGAGCCGAGGCGGCTATTCTGGGTAGCTTTGAAAACGCAGGAACGATGCGCCGGGCATATCTGCGGGTCATGCTGGATGGTGTGGCGGCCAAGAACAAGCTGGGTGAGCTGGTGCAGGGTGTTCTGAAGAAGACCCCTGACTGGGTGAATGCCCAGAACGTCATGAACTTCCTCGTGCTGGCTGCGGGGACCCACGCGACCTCGCAGGCGATAGGCCGTGGCGATGTCATGGAGACCATCAGCACCGCCTGCTCTCACATGAAGTGGGCCACGGCCTTCGGGCCGCTACTGTTGGCCGAGATTACCACCGAGATCCTGAGAGAGGCGGAGAACAGCGGCTACGCGCTGGCGGCGGGGTCGCAGGAGGCCTGGGACCTGATGGCCGGCATCTATTCCAGTTGGGGCCGCGCCGACGTGGACCCGGACCCGCGCCGCAAGCTGACGCTGGCGGATATGGTCGCCAACTTCCAGTATGAGCACAAGCTGGAGGCCGTCGTCTACGCCCAGGCGCTGCGCGCCTCCACCCGCAACCTGGGAGAAGCCACGGCGCAGGCTGACAAGGGGGTGGCTGACGCCATCTTTGCCAAGTGCTGGCCGGTCATCCGTGACGCTTGGCGGTGGGAGCGGGACATGCTGGCCTCGGAGTACCTACAGCTTGGCAGCGAGGTCGTGCACACACCGATCCTGATTTACTACACGCCCAAGGAGCCCAAGGTCGGGCAGTTGGTGACATGCGAGGCGCGGAGTGTTGACGGCAAGCTCGGCGAGCGCTTGGAGCGGATGAACCAGATCATCAGGATTCTCTACGGTCGTGGCTCGATGGTATCCACGACCTACTACTGGACCCCCGATGGCACTGCGGTAGACGACCGGGACTGGAAACGGGGCTTCCGATTCGACAAGCCAGGCAAGCACCCCGTCAAGGTTACGCTGGCTGTGCAACCGCATACGTCTCATACCCAGACAGAGCCACGCGTGATGCTGCGGCGCGAGGTCCAAGCCATGGTGGAGGTGGAAGTGTCAAAGGGCGACCAGAACGAACCAGAGATCTGCTCGTGGTGTGGTGCGCCGCTCGGCACGACCGAGAACTGCATGAACTGCGCCTTACATCGGTTCAACCCCGAGGAGTAGTGTGCTGCCATGACATTCAACGACCAACGTAGTAGCCAGACCTGTGAGCTGCTGCTCTTGCTCTTCGCTCTGTTGGCGCTGCAGGCACCGTCCTCCGCGGCAGCCAGCCTTGATGGTCTATGGGGCTCCGCGCTCTACCGCGTGGAGCTGAAGACCAACGGAACACAGGTAAGCGGCACGTTCACCCAGCCGGAGCAGCCAGGAGCGTCCACCGGCACCATCGAGGGCCAACTCTCGCCCGATGGCACTGCTTTCACGGCCACCTGGACCGTCGCCACTGACCACGGCGATGCTGTTTTCAGCACCTGGCTGACACTCGGGGCGCGCGGCGCTGTGCTGAACGGGTACCGCTGGACCGAGGAGGCCCCGCCGACCAGCTTCGCCCTGCACCGGGCTGTCAAGGGCGAGGTCCCGGCGGTGTTGAGCGAGGACGACCCCGGTGACTCGGGCCCGGGCGGCGGACAGTCCGGCACGGTCGTGACCGGCACCGATACCGCGCCGACAGGTGGCGAGATAGACCTCATCATCTGC
>JABLXH010000169.1 GCA_013178155.1 Armatimonadota bacterium
TCGCCGCCCACCTTGGCCGACAGCTCCGCATGGGCATGCGGTACGAACGGCAGGGTGGGAGCCAGTTGGTTCCAGACCTGTAGCACCTCGCCTATCGGGCGCCCCACCAGGTCCTGAGAAGTCGGGCTGACTACCTCTCGGGCAGCGGGGTTCAGGTCCACGATGCGATCCTGCCAGTCCACCACGATTACGCCATCCCGCATGCCCTCCACTACGGCGTCCCGGGCCACCGGCACCAGGTTCAGGAAACGGTAACGGAACATGGCCACAAAGACGCCCAGCGCCGACAGGACGAAGCAGAATGGCGTCAGATCGAGATATGGGTTGGGAGCGATGCCGAGCTGCGTAATGACGTTGCCGATCCAGGGCACGAGCACAGCAACGGCAATGGGAAGGACCTGCCCACGGTACTGCTCTCGCGTCCGCGCCAGCCAACCCATGAGAACCACTACGCCCACCAGCAGTAGCACGTAGCTATAGGCAGTATGGACCCAGAACCAGGGTCCTGGCTTCAAAGCGACACCATAAAACGGTGGCGGAGCATCGGGGACGAGACCCTCAAACATGAGTGTCGAGTGAGAGTCCCAAGTGAGCAACTGCGTGATGGCCGGGACGATCAGAATGAGCGCCAACGAACGGACTGACATCGGAGCGGGCCGGCCAGTGTAGCGGAGGGTCAGGCTGAGCCACGCCACCGGCGCCGCAGCAATGCCAGCAAACCGTAACCGGCTCCAGAAGATGGCCCACTCTACCTCCTGGCTCCCCAAAGCCAGAGCATACGCCACACACCACTCGCACAGTGCCCACAGAAGCCAGCAGGCCGAGACCGCTCCCGGGACTGGCCGACGCTGCCACGCCAGCACAGCCAGCACGGCCGACAGGCCGGCAGACAGCAGTAGTAGCAGAATGTAGGTCCACACCATAACGGTCACTAGTCGCTCCGCCCCCAGCCGGCGACTCGTGCCGGCACAGGCATCTACGCGTCACACCCGCTCCCGCGCATTCAGACAGCCCGGAGGTCCCGAACAGCCGACACGCGGCTCTGCACCTGATGTTACCCCCGTGAACCGGGGAGCTCGTGCAAGTCCGTTTCAAGGTTGGCTGGAAGAGCTTGAGCCTCGCTTGACCAAAGCGTTACGGGTGGGTCTCGGTCCCTGACCCCTGCGGCAAGATCCCCGCTCCCGCCGTTCCTGCGGCCTCGGAACCTGCGGTTCCCAACCCCTGCCGGTGCTCGGCAGGTCCGGCCGTTGACGGGTCAGCAGGGGCTGTTGTATTGTGGGACCGTCGCCCCGCTGCTGAGCAGAGGCGGCGGGGACTGAGTTGGTGCCTGGTAGCCTACAATGAAGCGGTTGGAGACGGCCCTCGAACTCTTTCAGAACTTCCGCCTGCTGGACGCCGTTGACATCCTGCTGGTAGCTCTGCTCGTCTATCAGCTCCTCCTGCTCATGCGCCGATCGCGGTCAGTCTCCCTGGTCAAGGGCGTCCTGCTGGTACTCTTCATCGTCCTTGTTACGACCTGGTTTCCCACCTTCAACTGGCTGCTGTCGCGCCTCATCCTGCCCGGGACCATCGCTTTGGTCGTCATCTTCCAGCCCGAACTGCGCATGGCTCTGGAACGCCTGGGGCGCGGAGGTTGGCTGGGCGATGTCCTGGAACGAGTATCTGTGGATGAGCGACAGTGGGTGATCAACGAGGTCGTAGATGCCGTCTGCTCCTTCGCGGAAAAACGCATCGGTGCCCTCATCGTCTTGCAGCGCACATCCAGCTTGCTGGACGTCACCCGCACCGGTAAGACCATCAACGCTCGCGTCTCCTCCGAGCTGCTGGCCACCATCTTCAACCCCACAAGCCCCTTGCACGATGGCGCGGTGGTAGTGCGTGGCGAAACGCTGGTCGCGGCGGCTTGCGTCCTGCCCCACTCCGAGAGTCCCAGCCTTTCGGCGACCACTGGCATGCGTCACCGTGCCGCCCTGGGTCTCAGTGAGCGGACAGATGCCGTCGTGGTGGTCGTCTCCGAGGAGACCGGGGGCATCTCGTTGGCCGTTGAGGGCTCGCTCAGTCCTCACCTCGCGCGCACGCAGTTGAGCGAACGGCTGATGGAGTTGTTCGAGGCCGAGCACGAGCAGACACGTTTCTTCTTCTGGCGCAAATAGGGTGTCAGCATGTCTTTCTGGGGCCGCCTCCGCAACAATCTGGGCCTGAAACTGCTCTCGCTTCTGAGCGCCCTCGTCATCTGGGGGACTGTGCAGACACAGACCGATCCCGTGGTCACGCGCCGGAAGACACTCAAGGTCGTCCCGGTCGGAGTGCCCAAGAACCTCGCACCGGTCAGCATCGAGCCCCCGGAGGTCACGCTCACGTTGGTCGGGCGGTCGTCTGCCTTCGACCGCCTGGCCGCCCACAATCCCCGGCTCATCGCCGATCTGTCGCAGGCCACCGTTGGTCCGTACAACGCGGTCCTGCAACCCGACGACCTGCCAACGGGCCTGCAGATTCGCGAAATGCCTCGCAGCACCGCCCTCATCGAGCTGGATGAGGTTGCCACCGCATCAAAGCCGGTCTATGTTGAGCTCCGCGGGCGTCCAGCCCAGGGGTTTGCGGTCAACAGTTGGCAGGTCCGGCCCAACGAGGTTACGGTCCGGGGCCCGAGTTCTCTCCTGCTGCGCGTGGATCGCGTGGTGGCGGAAGTGGACGTATCCGGTCGCAGCACAACTCTCTCGGCTACTGTCACGGCAGGGGTGCGCGACGCTGCCAACGTGCTACTCACTGGCGTCACGGTTGAGCCAGCGACCGTCACCGTGACCGTCTTCTTGCGCCAGGTCAACACGAAGACCGTCCCGGTCGTCCCTATCCTGACCGGCTCCGCGCCGGGCCTGGAGATCAGTTCCGTCGTGGTCAACCCCAGCGTGGTCACGCTCGAAGGGCCGGCCGCCGTGCTCAGCGGCGTTGATTCCGTCCAGACCTCACCACTGGACCTGCGACAGGTGTCCGGTCGAGGGACACTGTCAGCAGTGCTGCGGGTGCCGCCGGGATGCAGCGTACTGGGCGCTTCGTCGGTTCGCGTCACCATCACCGTGCGCCCCGGTCGCAGCTACACAACCCCGCGCCCACAACCCTCCCCGGGAGTTCCTGCGGCTGGAGAGAGCACCCCGCAGCAGCCGACCGCGCAGCCCGCAATGCCCCCTGCAGGGCAGCCTCCTGCTGCCGGCCAGGGGGAGCAACCCGGATCCGGCGGGCCAGGTGAGGCGCCGACGCGCGAGAAGCCTGGGGCCACCAAGGCCATCCGTGATGGTGACCGCGGGGGCGATGAGACACCATGACCGTCGGCGAGTTCCAGCGGCTTATCGAGCGGATCTACTTCACAAAGGACAGTGGTCGGGGCCTGTCGGCGACCTTCATGTGGTTCGTCGAGGAGGTCGGTGAGCTCTCGCGGGCCCTGGCCCGCGGCACAGGCGAGGAGATAGAGGGAGAGTTCGCTGACTGTGCCGCCTGGCTGGCAACCCTGGCCTCCATTGCCGGCGTTGACCTCGAGAAGGCGCTGCGTGAGAAGTACGCCCAGGGCTGCCCCAAGTGTGGCCAAACCCCCTGCGAGTGTCCGGGGCCCTAGGCCGACACTTCCCGGCGGCGGCCCCGCCCCATTGCGAAACCGATCACCGATAGCAGAAGCCCCGGGTACATCGGCTCCAGACCAAGCGGGTAGCTGGGCATCCCCTCCACGGCGTGCGTCTGGCCCCAGATCAGCCATAGCAGCGAGGTGACCACTGATGCCGCCATCAGCGGCGCCACAGCCCCTGGCCGGATCCGCAACGCGGGCCAGTAAGCCGACAGCAGCGGAAGCAAGAGCCCCGGGATGAAGACCGTCCCGATGTTGTACCAGAGCTTCACCACCGAGGGCACGGTCAGCGCCAAAACCAGCGCAATGGCGGTCGTAAGCAGCAACCCCAGGGCCGTCCGCACGTTCACCCTTGCGTCCGGGTCACCCCCCTCCAGCCGCCAGACGAAGTCGCGAGAGAAGGTTACCCCACACAGGAACATGTAGCTCACCAGCGTGGACATGACGGTGGCGAGCATCCCCACGAAGAAGAGCCCCTTGACACCGACCGGCAGTAGCTTCTCCGCCAGCAGTGGGTATGCCATCATCGGCTCGATGTCCGGCAGGGCGGCGCGGGCGTACAGCCCGGCCGTGCAGGTCATGAAGTCAAAGAGCATCCAACACAGGATGCTGATGAAGACACCACGAGAGGCCACTTGCGGCGTCCGGGCAGCATAGCACCGCTGATGAAACCCTGGGTCTACCATCGTCCACAGGGCGATGAAGAACCAGGCGATGACGTACTGGGGGGAGTTCCCGCCGTTCCAGGTGAGGTGCTCTGGCGGCACGTTCGCCCTCAGGAACTCAAGGCCCCCCAGGCTGCGCACCGCGTACGGGATGATGACCGCAAAGCACGAGAACATCAGGACAAACTGCACGATGTTGACCCGCACATCGGAGCGAAAACCACCGGTGTAGACATACACCGTGGACAGCACCACACCCACCACCAGCGCCGGCAGCAGCGGCCAGCCGAAGATAAGCTGCAGTAGCGTGCCCATCATCAGCACGTATGGCGCCGGATTGGTGAGACAGTAGGTGAACAGGGCGGCAGCAATGGCCGGCCGCTGGCCATAGGCTTCAGCAATCTTGTCGGGGATGGTATACAGCGATGCCTGGCGGATGCGCGGGGCCAGAAAAGCCGCAAAGATGGCGGCGAACAAGTAGTACGGCGCCCCGAACACCACCCAGACCGATAGCCCGCTCTGGTAAGTGTACTCGCCCACGCCCAGGATGCCACCATACCATGTGCTCACCAGAGTGGCCACGAATGCCGGCAGCGTCAGGGTCCGCCCTGCCAGAAAGTAGTCTTCCGAGTTCCTGTCCCGGCGCAACCACGATAGCCCCGCCGCCATCACGCCAACGAAGTACAGGATGATCAGCCCGTAGTCCAGAACACCAAAGGTCATGCGGGGCATGGCACATCTCCCGGGCACTTTGTCGCCCACTCCGAGGCAGCGGCGGGGGCAGGGACGACGATGAAGGCCACCAGACCGGATCTCACCTCGACAGTTACCTCCTCCCCCGCAGCCTGGTTGCTGAGACCAAGGGTGCCGGGGGCCAGGGGGCCGTCCAAGGGCCACCTCAGGCCCCCGGTTCGCAGCGTCACATCCAGGGTCAGGGGCACCAGCGAGATGACCGTACCGGGAGTTGTTGCCAACCGAAGTTCATCGGACACGATGCGGCATTCGCTGTAGTCGTCCATCAGCACGATGTCAGCCTGCTGGTGGTAGCGCGCCGCCAGCCAGACGTTGGCCAGTGTGTGATCCAGACGCCTGCCCGTAGCCCCCAGAATCGCGATCCGACTGGCGTTCCGGGCCAGGGCCAGCAGCACGGCCTTCTCAGCATCCGAGTTGTCTTGTTGCTCATGGGGGCCCGCATCCACAATCTCCCAGTCTCCGTCCGGCGCCGGCAGGGAGTCAAAGTCACCGACGACCACATGCGGCCTGACCCCTGCCGTCGCCGCCCACGCTGCAGCCCCGTCGGTGGCAATGACCAGGTCTGCCTCATCCGCCATGCGTCGCAGCAGGTCACCGTGCGGTCGCTCACCGTCGCAGATGATCAGCGCGTTCATGCCCACCTCCCGGCAGAGTCGTGCGCCTCAGGGCGTCACGGACGGGTCCAGGGTAATCCCCGGAATGGTCGTTACGTCGGGCAGGCTGCGGGTGTGGATCCATTTGGCGTGCCCGTCGGCAAACATGAAGTTGTCGCCATCGTTGTGGCGTCCCTTCAGCACCTCGGGGTCGAAGCTGCCCGCCCAGTCGGGGCTGTCGAGGGTGTTGAACGCCCCTCCCCAGCCGGCCGCCAGCCAGTCAGCGCTGTCGTCCCATAGCATGGCACACTGCGCCGGGGCCGCCACCTGTGCCATGCTCACCACATCCCAGTAGCCCCACGCCGGAAGATCCATCCCCAGCCGGCGGTTCCAGCAGTAGCTCTGCAGGATCGGTCGGCAGCCCGGGAAGTCCACGTTCGGCGTCCGCCCATCCGATGGGCAACGGTAGACCTGGCTATTCTTGATGTATGGCATCAGGCGGTTGGGCCAGGTCAACGGGATCTGGGCCGCGGTACCCGGACCTGAGGCAGCATCCTGGTAGTTGATCGGGTACATCTCATCGTAGTCCTGGGCGTACATGAGGACTGCGGTACCGATTTGCTTGAGATGGGCCAGACAGGCAGTCTGGCGCGCCTTCTCCCGGGCCTTCGCGAAGACAGGAAACAGCATCGCGGCCAGAATCGCGATGATCGCGATGACCACCAGCAGCTCGATAAGTGTGAAACCATGTCTCAAGATACGCATCGCACCATTCTCCTTCGCGGGCACCCGCCGCCTCCCCGGTGCGCGAGGACGAAAAAAAGAAGCGGCGCAGCGGATAACTCTCGCTGCGCCGGAAGGCACGTCTCGCTTCCCTACGGCGGCATTACCCGCATCAGGTTCAAGGGTTGGGCCCTGGGCCCTCTCAGCCGCCGTCGTCGGCAGCACCCCTAGCCTACTGACCAATTGTCTTCACTTCGATTGTACTCACCGCGCCGCCCACAGTCAAGCGCAGCGCCACCGTATTGCACCCCTTGGACATCCCCCAAAGAAGATGGGCTGGCTCCAGGCTCGCAGCCCGGCCGCATCAACGACCTCCACGCGGACGTACCGCTCCCTGCCACCGCGCAGGTACCGCGCTCCGGTCAGCAGCGGTCCGCGCTCGC
>JABLXH010000017.1 GCA_013178155.1 Armatimonadota bacterium
GGTCGGGCCTTTGTGGCAGCCAGGGCCGGTTGTCGGCCCATGAGGGGGGCCAGCACCATGGCAGCCAGGAGCGCTGTGATGGCGGCAAGTCGAACGGCAGATGGTCTTGCGGTCTGCATGGCGGTGAAAGTATAAGGGGGTATTTCCAGCGGCGTCAAGCCCAAAGGGCACACCCGTGGAGCCCCGCAATAAGCACAGAGACGCGGCAACAAGGGCTCCGGTTCGCTGAAAACGATGACTGCCCGCGCAATCCTCCGGCCCGCATGGGGTGCCGTGGAGGCCGCGGTCGGGGGAATCCAGGGCGCTCTTCCCGTGCAGAGCGTGCTGGGCATCGGCCGGACACGCGCCAACTGCGAGGCCACTGGCACCTACCTGCAACTATCGGGCTCGTTCGGTTGTTGGAGACATCTGACTACCCGAACTGTAACTGTTCTTGAGCATTCGAGGGATGACTGCTGACCTGCGCAGGTATAATGGAGCATGGAGAGAAGCCTGTGCTGGCGGACTCGTCAGCATGCCCACCCGGCAGCGACGAGGCGGATGTTGCACACCTGTATCTCTACTCAGAGGGTGGGCTTAAGGAGGCCCTATGCCAACGATCGCCATCCTGAATGGGGATCTGGAGGGGCAAACGTTCACGGTCAACAAGTCGGTCGTCGCCATCGGCCGGCGGCACGACAACGATGTCTGCCTGTCTTTGGATCCCCGCGTATCCCGTTACCACGCCCGCCTCACCTATCGCGGCGGTGAGTACGTCCTTGAGGACATCGGTAGCGCCAATGGCACTTTCCTGGGCCAGCGCCGCATTCACGCTCCTACTGTCATCCGGCCGGGAGATCGTTTCCGGATGGGGCGTACCTGGCTTACGGTCCTGCCGGACCTGGCAGAGACCAGCCAGGCGCGGGCCCAGGAGAGTGTGCAGTTCCTAAGCGATGTCGAAACTGCTCTGGCCGGAGTGGAAGGAGTGGCGGACAGCGTGCTTTACTCTGTCCGGGCCGATGCTCCGTCCAGGGCGGTCAGCGCTGACGAGGCTACCCGCCGCCTGGAGGTCATGAACCGGATCGGTCAGGGGTTGGCATCCACTCTGGACCTCGATACGCTCGTTGACAATGTTCTCGGCGCGATCATGGAGGTCATCCCTGCCGAACGAGGCTTCGTCATGCTGGTGGACCGCGAGACCGGCGATTTCGTCCCCCAGGCCATGCGCGTTCGCAGCGGCTCTCGCGCGCCTGAGGCCATGCGTGTTTCCCGCCATCTTCTCGAACATGCGATCAGCAAGCGTGTGGCCTTCATGACGGCCGATGCCATGCAGGACGAGCGTTTCCTCAGCCTTGACAGTGTCCAGGGGTTGCACATCCGGTCAGCCCTCTGCGCACCACTCGTTCGCGGCGAGGAGGCGCTGGGGGCGATCTTCCTGGACTCCACTTCAACGACCCACGTCTTCGTGGAACGTGACGTGGAGATGCTGATGGCCATCGCTAACCAGGTGGTCACTGCGCTGGAGAATGCGCGCCTGTACACCGACCTGCGGCACGCCTACGAGGAGCTGCAGGCTGCCCAGGAACAGCTCATCCGTGCCGAACGCCTGACCACGATAGGCTCAATCACGGCCAGCATCGCCCACGACATGGCCAACATTGTGACGCCGCTGAAACCCCTCATTGAGATCGGCTTCCGTGACGCCAATGTTGACCCCGAGCTGTTTGAGGCCCTGACGCGCCAGCTGGATCGCCTCACAGCCATGGTGGAGCGCGTCACTTCCTTCTCGCGCACCGAGGAGCTCAAATTCGCCCCGGTGAACATCAACGAGATCATTCGCAAGACGATGACCCTCATCCGCAGTGATGTGGCTCACAGCGGCACTGAGCTTGTTCTGGAGCTGGATGAGGGGCTACCGATGGTGATGGCGGACGCCGCCCAGCTCGACCGGGTGTTCCTGAACCTGGCGCTGAACGCCGTGCAGGCCATGGAAGGCAGCGAACGGCGCGTCCTGACCATCCGGACGGAGCACGACCAGGAAGAGGTGACAGTCAGCTTCATTGACACCGGTCCGGGCATCCCGGTGACTGTGCAGGACCGCATCTTTGAGCCGCTGTTCACCACCAAGGAGACGGGTACCGGTCTGGGCTTGCCATCCTGCAAGCGCATCGTTGAGGACGAGCACCACGGCACGATCGCGGTGGACTCGATCGAGGGAGGAGGCGCGACCTTCACGGTCCACCTGCCCCTGGCTCCTGCTCGCACGCAGCCCGCCGAGGCTCTCCAGCCGGCGTGACCGCGACCAGGCCTCGGCCAGACTCTGTTTCAGGCCGTCCCGCAGGGGCGGCCTGTCTCTTGGGCGAAGGGTCCGCGCAACCAGTCTTGAGGGTGACGCCAATATGGACCAGATCACCGTGGGTATCCTGGGGCTGCGGCGGGGCATCACGCACCTGCACAACTTCCTGACAGTGCCGGAGGCACGGGTCATCGCGGCAGCGGACCGCTTACCGGATCGCCAGGCGGAGGGACGCCGACTCCTGGAGCCAGTGGGTGGAAAGATGGTGGCGGAGTTCGAGGAGTTGCTGGCCATGCAGCCTGACGCCGTCGTTGTGGCCAGCAACGGCCGCATGCAGTGCCAGCACGCCTGTCAGGCCCTCGAGGCGGGGTGCCATGTGCTCTCCGAGGTGCCTGGAGCCTTTACTCTGGAGGAATGGGTCCGCATACGCGATACCGTGCAGCGCACCGGGAACCAGTACATGCTGGGCGAGAACTGCTCCTTCTTGAACTTCATCCGCTACTGGCGCAAGTGGATAGCCGCAGGCCAGTATGGCGAGATGTCCCTGGCCGAGGCAGAGTACCTCCACTATCTCCCCCACACCCTGACCAACGCCGACGGCCGCTTCTTCACGCCGTCCGAAGCCAGACAGCAGGGCTTGAGAGGCCTCGTTCCCACCTGGCGGGCCGACCAGCCCCCCATTCAGTACCTGACCCACGACCTGGGCCCGCTGCTGGAGGTTCTGGACGACCGGGTCATGTCCGTCACCTGCCGCAGCGGTCCCTGGCGCTGCCCCGAAGCGCCCTTGCGCCCAGACGGCCAGATCGCTCTCTTTACCACCGAGAAGGGCTTGCTGATTCAGATCCTGGTGACGCTTAACACCGTGCGCCCCAGCGAGCACCGCTATCGCCTGTTCGGCACCGGCGGTAGCCTGGAGTGGAGCTGGTACGAAGGCTTCTGCCGGCGGTTCCTGGCGGGCATGGAGGAGAGCAAGGGGTGGGAACGGGTAGACATCGCGGTGGCGACCAGCGAGACTGACAAGCAGATGGGCCACGGCGGCATGGACGTCAACCTGGCCCGGCACTTCGTCTGGGCCCTGCACCGGGGCAAGACAGTGCCGATAGACGTCTACCGGTCCATCGAGTACTCCCTGCCGGGGATCATCGCCGCCCAGTCGGCTGACTTGGGCGGGACGCCCCTGGCGGTGCCCGACCTCCGGCTGAAGCCCTTCCGCGGTACGGCCTTCTGGGACTACGTCGGCTTCCCGGAGGATGAGCCCGAGGGCCGGCCAATGCCGCCGTCTGCGGCGTGAGGCCCCCAGTCCCGCGCCGCAGGGCGGCCGGCGCCTCAGGCGGTCCCTCCCGGCAGCAGCGGCACTACCCCTGCAGGGACTCCTTGCTGCGCGTGTACTGCAGTTCGACGTCCGGCGCCACACCACCGGCGGCGATACACTGGCGGGCTATCTCGATGTCCTCACGGGCCTCCTCCGGCGACATGAAGCCGACGGCCACCGCGTCCACGGGCTTGATATTGCTGTACACAAAGGGCAAGCCGGTGATGGGCATCACCCGTCCTGAGCCCAGGGGCTTGATGACCACCACCGGCTTCTTTGCGTGCCGGATGACGCTGGCCACCCAGTCCGTCTCCACGGCGCACATGAACCCCACTGCATTGAAGATCTGCAGGTACCCCTCGCAGTCATAGCCCGCGCGATCGGTGACGACGACGGTCTCCGGGCGGTGAGTGCTCCAGCCAGGGATCATGCCCCGCTGGCGGATGAGGGCCAGCGCCTCTGGCGCGTCAAGGATGCAGCCGTCCGACACTACCAGGCGGTTGTCGGTGAAAGTCTGGTGGGGCCAGCAGAACTCACAGCCCAGGTCGGCCGCCAGGTCAATGCCCGGCCGAAGCTGTTCCAGGTCCATGCCGGCCGGTGTGGCGATGTAGTTCACATGCCACCCCGTGTTGCGCTCCAGCTCTTCGAGGATGCTCTTGAGCTCTGGTGAGGGCCCGGCTACCAAGGCGTTGATGCCTTGCTCCGCCGCCGCGGCGATGACCTCATAGATGCGCTCGCGAGTGAAATACCGGCGCAGCCACTCGTCCCGGCCCCTGCTGATATGGGACGCGGCGCAGAACATATTGGTCCCGATGACCATGCGGGAGATGGCGAGCCCGCCGATGTTGGTCATGGGGAAATGAAACGGGATGCCCGCCATGGCACGGAAACTCCTTATGGGTTGACTCGCACCGCAAGCGCTCCTGAGTATACACGGCCGGGGCGTGGTCGAACAGATGCGTGGCAGCCGTGGAAAGGGTACTGATGGAGAAATCATATACAGTATACTGTACACAATATACACTGTGACTGGGATCGGCTGACATCTTCATCTCATACGACGCTATACGCTCAATGACCAGGTCGACGACGCTGTCCTGGAGATGATCGTCTCCGGGGAGTTCCAGCCGGGTGACCGGGTTCCGGATGTGGTGGTTGCCGAGAAGCTGGGAGTCAGCCGCACCCCCGTCCGTGAGGCGCTGGCCACTCTGGTGGCCCACGGCCTGCTGATCAAGAACGCCCACTTCGGCTGTACCGTCGTCGAACCAAGCCCGGCGGACCTGCTGGCCGTCTTCCAGGTGCGGGAGGTCAACGAGGCCCTGGCTGCCCGGCTGATGGCCCTGCAGGGCACGGCCGAGGACATCGCGACGCTGGGAGAGATCCACAGGCAGCTAATGGGCGCCGCCAGTGACCGCGACGTTATGGCCTACTGGCGCAGCGACTTCGAGTTCCACCGCCAGATCCTGATCGGCTCGGGCAACCGTTATCTCGCTGAGGGCCCCCACCTGACGGCTCTGCTCCTGCAGTTCTTCCTGATGGCCCACAAGTACCAGTACGGTTTCTACCAGACCGACGCGCCCTGGTGGGCTTCCGTGTCGCGGCCTGAGCATACCGCCATCTGGGAGGCCATTCGCGACCGTGACCCCGAGGCTGCTGAGAACCTGATGCGTGAGCACATGCGCCGCAGCAGCGACCGTGTGCAATCCCTCCTAGCAGCTCAAGCCGCAGGCGAAACGTGAGTGTCCGTCACGTCCGGGAATGGATGCCGGTGAGACCTGGCCACAAGTCCTCCCGGACCAGCATAGGTCGGTCCCATCTTCCATACTGAGTGACGAACTGAATAGGCGACGCCAGGGTGGTCACCCAGTTCTTTGAGGCTTCTCCCACCGGGCAGGTTCCCTGGAGTGTCTGGATCGGGCCCCTGGGTGTCTGGATTGGCCTGGCGCTCATGCTGTGGCTGGGGATGTTTTGCACAGTAGAGCTGTTCCACCGGCGCTGGGGTGAGCAGGAGCATCTCCGCTATCCGCTGCTGTACCTGCCCCTGGAGCTGGCGGGGAGGTCGGGCGCTCGCGGCCACCCCTTCCTGCGCGACCCCCTCATGTGGCTGGGGTTCGCGGCGGGCTTCTGGTATGCTCTGCCGGTGGTGGTTAGCCCCCTCTGGCCCAACTTCCCCGACTGGAAGTTGACCGGCTACCCCTTCCGAGCCCTCACCAGTTCGCCCGGGAACGAACTGGCGAGCATCTACATGCGTCCCCTGCCCCACCTCATCGGCCTGGGCTACCTGATGAGCAGCGACAATCTCCTGACCATCTGGGCGACCTACCTGGCGCAGCGTCTGGCTTGGGTGGCAGCCACAGCGTACGGCTTCCGCCGGCCCGGCTGGCATCTCGGGGGCGGGCTGGACCTGCAGCAAACCCTCGGCGCCATAGTGGCCCTCTTCCTCTGGCTCATGTGGAGCAACCGGCGCACCTTCCACGGCGCCGTCACCGGTCCGGCCACGCCCGAGCGCTGGCGCGTCTTGGGCGCGGTCGGCGGCGCTGCTGGAGCCGTCTGGCTGGGGACGCTAATGGGAGTAACAGTGGGCCTGGCCCTGGCGCTGGTGCTGCTGCTGAACGCTTCCTCGCTCGTCTACGCTCGCATCCGTGCCGAGGTAGGGCTACCCAGCTACTACGCCGTTCCCTTCGAGTTCCAGGAACGGGATACCGTATTGGATGTGCTGGGCAGCCGGACCTTTCGGGGCGACCTGGGCCTGGCTGCCATCTCGCGCTTCAGCGTCATGGGTTGGATGACCCAGGGCCGGTTTCCAGCTATCGCTGCCTACCATATCGAGAACGTGGAACTCAGCCGCCGTTCGGCCTCAGGGGTTTCGACGATGCTCTGGCTCAGCCTGTGCGCCGCCCTGGCGGGCCTCGCCATCGGCTGCTGGACACACCTGACAACCTTCTACGACATGGGGGCACTGTCGACGGTGGGCGCGGGAGGCAACGGCTACTATGAGGTTGGCGCGGCGCGGCGTAGCTATGCGAAGCTGCTCTCGCAACTCAACGCCGCCACCGACTTCTCCCTGGCGCCTAACCTCTTCTGCCTGGCAGGAGGCGCCATCGTGCTGGCCCTGGCTTACCTGCGCGGACGCTATGTAGGCTTCCCCTTTACGCCCTGGTCCTACGTGATCGGCTCGACCTATGGCACCACCTTCTGGACCAGCTTCTTCATGACCTGGGTGGCGCAGAAGCTGATCCTGCGCTATGGCGGCGCCCAGAGCTACCGGCGGGCGATCCCGTTCTTCCTGGGCATCTCCTTTGGCTACATGACGGCGACCGTGGCCGCAGTCACTGTCACCTTCGCCAGCGGTAAGGCGCTGAGCTTCAGCGCCGGGAAGCGGCTGTACTTCGATATCTGAAGCTGTTCGTGGGACGACACTGCCACGGGCCATAGGTCCGTGACGAACCGAGGTGAGGCGTATGCGGGCCAATCTGCGGGCCAACGCAGGCACCCAGTTCCGGGTCCTGTCGGCGGATGACGCGGAGCGTATCTACCTGGGCGCGCTGCGGGTTCTGGTCGAGGTGGGGGTGCTGATCAAGGAGCCCGAAGCGCGCGTCCTACTGGAGGCGCACGGGGCCCAGGTGAACGACGAGCTCGTGCGCATTCCGGAAGGTATGGTCCGGCAAGCGGTGGCAGCGGCGCCACCGCGTTTCACCGTCCACTCGCGCGACCCCGCGCGGTCCCTGCATATCGAGCCCAACCGGGTGCACTACGGGCCAGGCCCGATCTGTCCGAACTTCCTTGACCCTATACGGCTGAGACCCGGCCATACGTCATGGCGGATGCCGTGGCGGTCGCCAGGACCTGTGACGCTCTGGAGCACATTGATTTCGTGGAGTCCCTGGGTTCCATCAGTGACGCGCCAGGAGGGCTGATGGATGTCTTCGAGTTCGCCCTCATGGCTCAACACACCGTGAAGCCCATCGTCGCCTGGGCCTTTACACGTGAGAGCTGCGCGACCATCCATCAGATGGCCGTAGCCATGGCCGGCGGCGAGGCGGCCTTCCGGGCACGGCCCAACTACATCTTCTACGCGGAGCCCATGTCGCCGCTGCATTCGGGCCAGGATGCCGTGCGCAAGCTGATGTACTGCGCCGAGAACCGCATCCCCATCGTCTACACACCCTGTCCCATCGCCGGCGGCAACTTCACCGGTGAGTGGCGCCGGGACGCTGGCCGTGGCCCTGGCAGAGACACTGAGCGGCGTGGTCATGGCCCAGCAGAAGGCGCCCGGAGCACCGATCATTGCCGGTGGGGTCGTGTCCATCATGGACATGGGAGCCATGATCTACTCCTATGGGGCGCCCGAACTCGCGCTCTTCTCGGCGGCCCTGACGGACGTGGTGAAGCATCTGGGTCTGCCGATGTTCTCAACCGCCGGCTGTTCCGATGCGAAAGTGGTGGACCAGCAGGCGGCCATCGAGGCCACTCTCTCCATCCTCTTCGCGGCGCTCTCTGGCGCGAACCTCATCCACGATGTGGGCTTCCTGGAAAGTGCACTCATCGGCTCGAACGAGATGGTCGCGCTATCCGAGGAAGTTATCGGCATGGCCAAACAGGTCGTCAAGGGGATTGCGGTGGACGACGAGCACCTGGCCCTCGATACCATCGCTCAGGTGGGGCCCGCAGGGGAGTACATCAGCTCCGAACACACCCTGCGGCACTTCCGGGAGTTTTGGCACCCCACCATGATGACCCGCTGCGCCATGGAGAAGTGGGAGGCGATGGGGCGCCCGACCATGGGCCAGCGAGTGCGTGAGCGAGTGGACAGCATCCTGACCTCCCACCAGCCGCTGCCCATTGCGCCGGACCAGATGGCCGAACTGCGGCGTATCGTCGCAGCGGCGGATGAGCAGTACGGCCAGGAATGAGCCCAGGAACCGGGACCCCCTCAAGCTCGAGGGGGCCCCGGTAGCCGCTGGCAATCAACCGACTTCTGTGAGGGTCAACACATCAGGGCCGGCCGGCAACTGATGGGCCACCTCGCCACAGGCTTCGTGTGCGCTTCGCCCTCGGGTGTAGAGGTGTCTCGCCAAGTCTCCAGACAGCCACAATGGTGTTCCCTAGCGGCGGCCTTCGCGTCTTCACGACCTGGCCATTCACCGCCATCATCGCTACTCTCGGGGCGCTCCGATCATACAGGTCAATGCCTGCCGGCTTCCCGGCGATGACCTGGACGCTCTGGCTCCCGTCGCTTGTGGTGAGAAAGGTGCCGTTGCCGCCTTGCACCTCCTGCCACTCGCCGTCGCCGACACGACAAGTCGTTGGGCACGGTCACTCGCTGGCCTGGCTGGAGGGCCAGGATGAGATACCAGTCGCCAGGCTGGATGCCACCGGCCTTGAGGTTCACTTTATCGGTCAGCTCCCGCGGGTCCCCGCCTTCTCCCCCTTGACCTTGTTAGCGGGCTTGATTGTGTGGGTCTTGTCCCGCTCGGGGAGCCGCACCTGCGGGCCGCGATAACATGGTCCGTTACCATGGTCCACTATGGGTCGCCAGGTACGCAGTGCATTCGGCCTGCCGGGCAACTCAGTCACCTCGTGTCAACTGACCGCGAACGGCGCGAAGTCCCGCAAGTTGGCAAGCGCCAGGTCACCGGAGCCATGGAACACCGCGGACTGGCTACCGCCCCCAGCGCAGCTTCGGCGGCAGCATCTCCGGGAAGGCGGCGTGGGGTTCCATCTGGTACCAATAGCCGACCGAGGCGATGTCATCGGTAAGCGGCTGGAACCAGCCGTTAGGCCACCAGCCCAGCTCCTGGATGGTCACCTTCAGGTCCTGGTCGAAGCGTATCGGGTCCATCAGGTGCCAACGATACAGCCCATGCTTCGGCACCCGGTCTGGTTCACGTTGCCACAGCGGGTAGCCCAGAAACGCCGTGGAGAAGGTGTCACCGAAGCCCCAGGCGCCGCCAAAGTAGTCCTCCGTGCCGGTGCCGCAGATGGTCGGGAACTCGGTGTCCCCGTCCATGAAGAACTTGATCTCGCCCTCGCCCCACCAGCCGTCCGAAAGCTGCGTCCACGCCAGGTAGGTGCCCACGTACTGCCCTTTGCCCCGGATGCCGTCCAGGATGACGTGCTCCGGGCGTTCCCGAGTGCCCAGGGACTTGCGCCACTGGGCGTGGAACCGGGCCGCCTCGGCGGGGACCTCGGTCTCAGCAAAGGTGATCTGGTAGAAGAAGCCGCCAATGTCTTCCCAGCGCTGGTTCTCCACGGTGATCCGCGCACCGTTGGTGAAGGGCAGGGGGAAGTAGCTGTTGAACCCGCCGGAGGGGTTCACGGCGATGGGCAGGGAGTTGACCTTGGCCCGCAGACCATGCCCACAGCAGAAGAAGTCGCCCAGCGGTACCTCGACGGACGGCGTATCCTCGCCATCCCAGTACATGCGCAGGATGCAGTCGCGATAGGCAGCCTCCGCGACGGTGATCCAGATGTGCTGCACGATGCCCGAGCCGGGGATGTCGGCGAGGGTCACGGTCTCCCCGGCCTTCACTGTGATGCAGGGCCGCACCTTCCAGCCCTGCCCCAGGTCGCCGGCCGGACCGCCCTCCGGCAGCGCTTTGGCGCCGCCGCCTTTGGCGCCGTCAGGGTTCTCAGCACAGATGGAGCGTGTACGGGCCTCGGCCAGCAGGTAGGCGCCGCCCAGACCAAACATGTAGCCAGGGGGGAGCATGGTGCACCTCCGGGAATGGGATCGCCGCCTGCTTTTCGCCGTCCTCCCTGGCATGACCTCGCGCGAGACCCTATTCCCCTTTGGCCGGGCGGCGTGTACAATACGCACACCTTCATTCCCGGGGACCTGAGCAATGCGTGATGTGGCTTCCGAGGGCGATGCCAGGGGAATACAGATCCAGCGGGTCGGCGTCCGCGACCTGGCGCTGCCGATCATGGTGCGCGAGAAGAGCGGGCGCCTGGCGCACCTGCTGGGCACTTTCGATGCCAGCGTGGAGTTGCCGCACACCGAGCGTGGGACGCACATGAGCCGCTTCGTGTCCATCCTGTCGCGGTGGAGCAAGAAGGCCGTGTCAGCGGTCGAGATGGAGCAGATGGTGCGGGAGATGGCGCAAGCGTTCGACGCTCCGGCGGTACACCTGAGCCTGTCGTTCCGGTACTTCCTGGAGAAGTGCACCCCGGCCACAGGTCAGTTGTGTCAGACCGACTATGTATGTCGTTTCGACGCGCGGATCAACCAGGGTGAGTACAACTTCGAGCTGGGTGTTCGCGTGCCCATCATGACGGTCTGCCCCTGCTCAAAGGAGATTTCCGATGAGGGCGCCCACAGCCAGCGGGCCTTGCTGACCGTGAACCTTCGCGCCCTTCCAGGGGTCATCATATGGTTGGAGGACCTCATCCCGCTGTTGGAGAAGCAAGGCAGTTGCGATCTATACCCGCTGCTGAAGCGCGCCGATGAGAAGTGGGTGACCGAGACCGCCTTTGCACACCCAAAGTTCGTGGAGGACGTGGTCCGCGATACCGTGCTGGCGCTGCGCGGGGTAGCGGGAGTGGTGTGGTTCTCGGCCGAATGTGAGGCCCAGGAATCTATCCATAACCACGTAGCTTACGCCTACGCAGAAAGTGAATAGATGCATACAGCCATCGCCGTATTCCTGATCGTCCTGGGTGCCGGGCTCCTGTGGCTGATCTTTCGGGGTCTTCCCCGCCTCCTCGACCGGGCGGGGGAGTGGTCGGAAGCCCAGCCAAAGGCCCGGTTGGAGAAGCGGGCCGCCGACGAGCCCATCGGGCCCGAGGGTCTGGTCTATCTCTTTGCCCACCGCTTCGTGAAGCCACCGCCGCGGCGCCCAGTGGGGTCCATCCCCCGCGACCGGGCCTATGCCTGCCAGGACGATACTGAGCTCTGCCCGGAGGACTTCGCCAAGCAGTTGCTCTATGCGGTGCTGACGGAGCTTTACGAGGCCGAGTGTCTGGAGTTCCGCCTGGTGCCACGCTCCGCCAACTTCATGCCTCCCTACCCACAGAAACAGTGGGAGTTGCATCTCCGGCAATGTCAGGCGTTCCCCGCCTCACCGCTGGGCGATAGCCTGGCCGTGAGCTTTGACCTGTGCCGCCGCAACCGCCTGCGCAGCAAGAAGGGTCAGGAGGAGCTCCTTCCCGACGAGGAGTTCTTCTCTTTTGACGAGGTTCTGGACCGCGCCCTGCGGGCCATCCGCCAGGAGATGACGTTTTGGCAGCGGGGCACGGTCTGCAGCGACCTGCGACGCTATGTCGAGGACGCGCTGGTCGCACAAGGCTACCTGACGCTGCCCGAACGCGAGACGTGGCTCGACCGCGTGCGAACTGCCCGACCGACCGTCAATGAGCCGATGGTCGCCGCCCTCGCCGCGGAGGCGGAGGCCCTGCTCGAACGCCTGCAAGGGTTCCGAAGCCGCTATGGATCTTCCTTCGCGGTCGAGCCCCGCGAAAACGAGCAGGGACAGGTTGTGGACATCGACCCGGAACTGGCCAACCGGGCCGAGGACCTAGACGAGATGCCGCTGGACGACTGCCTCCGCATGACCATTCACGAGGCGATCGTGGCCATCAAGCAGCTAGAACCAAGCGGGGAGGCCGGCATCTAGGTCGGCGCTTACCGCGTGCGGGGTTACCCAATGAGCCGTGACGAGATCATCGAATGGGCTGTCATCCTTCTGAGTGTGGTGCTCTGGTGGCCCCGCCTGTTTCTGGGCTATGACCCCCTCTGGTACCACCTGCTGATCTATTACGCGGTTCCAGTGGCCCTGATCGTCATCTTCGTACGTCGTTTCCGGCGCATGAGGGCCGGGCTGGAGTACAGTGAGAAGGTGGTGCAGTCGCAGCGCTACGGCCAGCCGCCCCCGTCCCTGGACGAGAAGGAGGGCCGCCGGCGGTCGTAGACAGCCGGTTCAGTCGTCTGGTCCCGCCCCGGTGACCCGTGCCGCACGCCCTTTCGGGTGGGGAGCCGCCAGGGCATAGCGGGCGGTGCACGACCCGGCCTCATGTCCGGCGGACAGACGTGCCGTCTTCCCCGACGTCTGGCCTCCCACGCGACGAGGAGATCAGAGCCATGTACGAGCTTACAGTTGAGCGGCGGTTTTCGGCTGCCCACCACCTGCGCAACTACGAGGGCCCCTGCGCTCGCCTGCACGGTCACAATTACCGGGTCGAGATCACGGTGAGCGGTGAGGTCCTGGACAACAGGGGCATGCTGGTGGACTTCGGACCACTGAAGGCGCTATGCGACGAGGTTCTGGAAGACCTGGACCACCGCTGCCTCAACGAACTCCCTGTCTTCGCCACTACCAACGTGACAGCGGAGAACCTCGCTGCCCACATCTTCCACCAGGTTGCTTCGCGGCTGCCTGAAGGCCTGCGGATGGGAAGTGTTCGGCTGTGGGAGACTGACGGTTCCAGTGTCACTTACCGGGAGAGAACGTGATGCGCGGCGTCGTGCTGTTGTCCGGCGGGTTGGACTCGGTGGTGGCCGCCTCGCTGGCGGCGCGTGAAATGACACTGGCGGTGGCGCTGACAGCCGACTACGGCCAGCGCGCCGCCGCCTGCGAGATCCGTGCGGCACGGCGCGTCGCTGCCGCCCTGGGGATCCCCCATGCCGTGGTGCCCCTGGACTGGGTCGGCCGCCTGTCGGCCAGTGCGCTCACCTCGCGGGACCGCGAGTTGCCCCACCTGGCTGCCGAACAGCTCGACACAACCGCCGCTGAGGCCAGTGCCGCCGCTGTGTGGGTACCGAATCGGAACGGACTTCTGGTGAATGTGGCGGCGGTGTACGCCGAGGCGTTGGACTGCCAGGCCATCGTTTGCGGGTTCAATGCCGAGGAGGCCGTGACCTTCCCCGACAACAGCCCGGCGTATGTGGACATGGCCAACGCTGCCCTGGCGCTGTCCACGCGCAACCAGGTGCAGGTCATCTCCCCTACTCTCCACCTGTCGAAGGCCGAGATCGTGCGTCGGGGTCGTGAGGTGGGGGCACCACTGGACCTGGTCTGGAGCTGCTATGAGTCCGGCCCCGCGCCCTGCGGGCGCTGCGAGAGCTGCCTGCGGCTGCAACGGGCTCTGGAGGACGCTTAGGGCGCAGCGACTTCCTCGATCCGCAGGTCGTCGAAGTACACCGTCCCTTTGCCCCGCATCTGGACCACTGCGTAGGCGCCGCCCTGCGGGTCGGGCGTGGTGGTGAACTCGAGGCTGAGCTGCTGCCACTCACCCGAACCCTTCGACCACGGGTATGTGCCACCCAGCCACCTGCCGCCGAGGCTCCACTCCACGTAGAACCGGAACTCAGTCTCGGGACTGGGGCTCTTGACCCAGGCGGTGAAGCGGTACTTACGGTCCGGAAGCAGCTCCAGTCCCCGCTCCACCAGCAGAGGGCCCATGTCCGGGCCGGTACTGGTCAGCGCCAGGGCCACCCGGCCGCCATGGACCTCCGCATTGGTCAGGCTTGCCGTCAGCGGCGTGTTGCTGCCCCACCGGTCTGGCAGGTTATCGCCGTCCCGGTCAACCTCAAACCCTGGATTGCGCACGGCATTGCCTTCCTCAATCATCAGGGAACGGATGGCGGCGCCGTCTGGCGCGTCCCTCCAGTCGGCGGTGAAGTCCCGGCGCACGTCCACGAAGTCGGCGTCATCGGTAAGGACAGCCACGCCATAGGGGCCCAGGGGGACGGTGAGGACCTGTTCGGGCCCCATGGGCAACTCCGCGCCCTCAAAGAGGCGACGCACGTGACCCGCGTAGATATTAGGTGCTTTGACCGTGGCTGTAGTGTCCACGGCTGTCTCATTAACCAGAAACAGGAAGTTGCGTCGGTTGTGTTGCTTGTGGAGCAGCACAACGCCTTTGGCAGGGGAGGCAAGCTGGGCCTGGTCCTCTCCACGATAGGGCAAGGCCGCCAGGACGTCGTGCAGAGCCGCCAGTTCGCTCACGAGAGAGCGAAGCTCCGACCAGAAACGCGAGGGCTTCTCGGTGTAGTGAGTGCCCCAGTAGAGCAACCCATTGGCGCCGTGCACAATGGCGTCGTAGGCCATGAAGCGCGACTGCTCGAAGGTTGGTGTGATCACGGCAGGCCGGGGCGTCTGCCCGCGCGAAAGCTCGCCCCATCCGAAGCCCTGCAGCACCATGAACACGGGTTTCTGGCCCCCCACCGCCTCCCGGTTCTTCCTGGTCTCGTCGCCAACCACACTGATGGTGGAGTTCGGCAGGTTGGAGTGCCCCGCCCCGTCAGGTACCGGATAGATGTCGCAGCCCGAGGCATCCGTCGCCCGATTGTAGTATGCGAGCGTGCTGATGAGGTTGCGGGGGGCGTGATTGGTCCAGATCAACCGCTGCTGGTCAATGAGGCGCAGATGGCAGTACCCCTCATACAGCCCGTCGGCATCGGCGCCGCCCCATGCCGGTTCGTCAATGCTCTCCCATATCAGAAGGCCGGGATGGTCGCCGGCCCGCTGTACCATTTCGGCGAGGCGCTGGCGCTTCATGGCAGCATCCGAGGAGAAGTCCAGGAGACTCCCCAGGGGCACCCACAGCCGCATCCCGGCGGCGTAGACCTTGTCCAGCAGAGCCTGGGCTCCCGCATCGGGGAGGCCATGGCACATACAGAGGTTGAAGCCCGCGTCCCGCAGCATGCGCAGGTAGGCCTCCGTCCCCGGGCTCTCGTAGATCCCCAGCGGAAAGAAGGGCTGTCCCTGCACAATCAGCATGTTGTCCTCGGCCCGCACGTCAACGAGGCGCGAGTTGACCGCGGGATCGCGCAGGACGGCAAACCGCAAGTCGGTGCTGACCAGCGGCTCTCCCTCGGCTCCCACCAGACCGGCTCGCAGCACGTAGCGGCCGCGTTCGAGACCAGTCGTATCCACTGGCACATGCCCCACGCGGGCCGCAATAGGCATCAGCTCGCGGGTCACCACAGTCTCTTCGGTCCACGTCGGCCGCACCGCCAGGCGCAGGCCATAGCGAGCCAGGTCGTTGTCCGGAACACTGATCTGGTACTGCAAGACAAGGTCGTCGCGGTAGAAGGACTTGTGGATCATGAACTCCGCGAGCGCGGAGACGTCCACCATCCGCCCCTCGGCGGCAAGAACCCGCTTTTCGGGCCCGACGACCGTGCACAACAGCTCGTGAGGCCCCGCCTGCAGCAACTGATAGGCAACTGAAACAGGCGCGCTCTCGCCGGCAGCCAGCGTCACACTGTCCCGGGAAGTCGTCCGCGGGTGCTCAGAAGGAGGGGTGACCCGAAGCTGGACATCGAACATCTGACCGGTCGGCGTCCGGTTTGTGATTTCGGCCACTAGCGTGTTCTGCCCGAAGAACTTCTGTCCCCAGTCCTGCACGGCCAGATCCAGGCGGAAGGGGCTCAGGTCGGCGGCAATCTGCAGGTCGCCGAAGCTTGCCGGAGTGCCGAAGGCGCCCGTGGCAGGAGCCCAACTGGAGTTCTCCGGCCCGGCGGGACGCTCCCGGCAAATGTTCAGTCCCCAGACCTGGCCGGCGCCACGGTCCAGGCCCAGGGTGGCAAAGGGGAGGCGCATCTCCACCAGCCAGCAGTCCGCGGCCCGCTGGGTCGCCACCTCCCAAAGCCCGTTCCATTCCGGGCTGCTGCCAGCGGCGTCGCCCTGCAGGTCAAAGCGTGTACCCAGGGGGTTACAGGCAAACTGGAGGTAGTGGAAGCGATCACGGGCGGGGTCCAAAAACACCTCCACGACGTCATCCTGGAATAGATCACGGCCATCGCGGACGCTACACGCCGCACGCAGCCCCGCCATGTCCGGCTCAGCGGCCCTGACGGCGATGTAGAGAGCATCGGCGTCATGGGCGACCCACGCCTCGGTCTGCGCCTGCGCCGTCACTCCCGTGCCCAGCACCACGAAGTCGCGCACCTGCGCCGGAGCCTGCCAGACGGCTTCCCTCAGCTCTCCATCCAGCACCACGGGTTCCTTCAGGGCGACCGCCTCGACGGTGGGAGCGGCCCCAGCCGCAACGGTTAGCAGCAAGAGGGCAAGGCAAGTCAGGGGGCGCATGCGAGTCACCTGTCAGGTACAGATGGGACTACTCGTCAAGGTCCAGGGGCAGGGCGGGGGCCGCTGGCGGCCGGTGCGGGGGCTGCAGGCCCAAGTGGCTGTAGGCGCGCTCGGTGGCCTGTCTGCCGCGGGAGGTGCGGATGATGAACCCGATCTTCAGCAGATACGGTTCCACCACATCCTCCAGCGTTCCAGCATCCTCGGCCAGAGTGGCAGCCAGGGCATTCAGGCCTACTGGCCCCCCGCGGTAGTAGTCAATGATCGTCAGCAAGTACTTCCGGTCCAGCGGATCGAGGCCTTGCTCGTCTACCCCCATGGCGTGAAGCGCTTCCGCAGCGATCTCCTGGGTGACGCGGCCGTCAGCCCTGACCTGGGCATAGTCACGCACCCGCCGCAGGAGACGGTTGACGATGCGCGCCGTGCCCCGGGATCGCGCCGCCAGCTCACGACAGCCACCCTCGTCTATCGGTATCGCCAGCAGGTTCGCCGCCCGCCGGACTATCCGCTCCAACTGCTCCGGTGTGTAGAAGTCCAGGTGGTGAAAGATGCCGAACCGCTCTCGCAAGGGTGCGGTGAGCATACCGGCCCGCGTTGTCGCCCCGATGATGGTGAAGGGCTCCAGGTTCAGAGGGATGGTCTTGGCGTAAGGGCCTTTGTCCACGATGAAATCTATGCGGAAATCCTCCATCGCCGGGTAGAGATATTCCTCGACCACGCGTGGCAGGCGATGGATCTCGTCTATGAACAGGATCTGGCCCCGGCTGAGGTTGGTAAGGATGCCAACCAGGTCGGTGGCACGCTCCAGGGCCGGACCGGAGGTGCGGTGCATCTCCACCCCCATCTCGTTGGCGATGACATAGGCCAGAGTGGTCTTGCCGAGCCCGGGCGGACCGTCGAAGAGGATGTGTTCCAGCACATCTCCGCGCTGTCGTGCCGCCTGAATGGCCACCCGCAGGTTGGTGATGAGACGCTCCTGCCCCACATCGTACTCATCGAGAGTGGTGGGGCGCAGGGCCAGAGCCTCTTCGCTATCCTCAACCTTCTCAAAGCCCGAGATGATGCGCCGTCGTCCAATGTCTTCCGTATCTGGCATGTCTCAAGCCCTGTCTGGAAGAGTCACAACCGGAGGGGGCCCGGCTGGCAGCCACCTGGCGTTCCTGTCGTGTCACCTAACTCCGCCGAAACACCGCCTTGACGATCTCGTCAGCCGTCGTCAGCGGCGGGTCGTGGTCGCGCAGTGCCAGAATCGAGCGCAGCGCATCGGCCCGGCCAACGCCAAGCGTCTCCAGTATGGCGAGAGCCTCGTTCTCCGCATCGCTCTCCGGCTTGGCGGCCGGTCGGCCAATGCTCTCCACCTCGGCGACATCCACGAAGGGACCCATCTTGCCCTGCAGGCTGGCCACAATGTCCTTGGCTTTCTGAGGACCCACGCCGGGCAGTGAACGCAGGAGCTTGGTGTCCCCGATCTCGATGGCTCGGGCATAGGTGGCGACGGGGACGTTCATGGAGCGCAGGGCGCCGCGGGGCCCCAGGCGCGGCACGTCGAGCAATCGCTCAAAGAACCGCAGATGGGCAGGGGTCTCAAAGCCCATCAGCACCGGCAGCCCCCGGTTGCCATCAATCTGCAGGAAGTTGTAGACATGCAACTCCACCACCGCGCCCACTTCGCGCTCCGCCAGGTGCTCAGCCGTGGCAGGGGAGACAGTGACCTCGTAGACCAGCCCACCAACCGCCAATTCCACGGTCTCCGGCCCGACCGCCACCAGGTTTCCCCGTATGCGGCAGATCATCGGCGACCTCCGCGATCTGTCAGACGACTGCGAGTGGGGCTGGCATGGCACAGCGCCAGGGCAAGGGCGTCCGTCACGTCATCGGGGCTGGGCGCCTGCTCCAGGCCCAGCACCTGGCACACCATCCGCCCGACCTGCGCCTTGGTAGCCCGGCCGTTGCCAGTCAGGGCCCGCTTGATGAGTGAGGCAGGATAGCCAACGACGGTCACCCCGTGTTCACCAGCGGCCAACAGGGCCATCCCCCGTGCGTGCCCCATCAAGATTGCGGTACGTGGGTGAGCGTACTTGGTATATAGCTCCTCCACCACGACGCACCCCGGCTCATACTCGCGCAGGATGCCGCCCAGGCCCTCGTAGAGAGTGCGCAACCGCAGGGCCAGCGGCGCGTGAGGGTCGGTGCGGATAACCCCCCCCTCGATGAGGCGCAGCGTGCCCCCCAGAGCCTCAATCAGGCCGTAGCCGGTGCACTGCAAGCCTGGATCTACGCCGAGTATGCGCATGCCAAGTGGGCACTCCGCCCGCGATTATAGCACCCGCCAGAGGTGCGTGTCCACTCAGGGCCCCGGCCCCACCTCGTAGCAGCGCCAGGCCCGGCTGCCCCCCACCTGGACCAGAGGGCTGTTTGGGAGCGCCTGTTGCCACCTGGCGACTGCGGTCTCTTCAGGGTCGCGCAGAATGACCCAGCTTCCCGGCCCCAGGCCCAGTCCCGCCGCGTCGGCTGGTGGCCGGGGCGTCTCGCTCACTGCCACGTTGGGGCCCGTGCGCGCCTGCAGTGCCACCACGTAGGCGCGGGATCCGGCGATTACATGCACGCGCCCTGCCGGCAGTTGGCGTCGCAATGCCTGTCCCAGCTCCCATTCCTCGGCAACTGAAGCAGCGAAGGCCGGACGGCCGCTGAGCACCGACCGGACCCCCACCGGGAGTCCCCGGTGTGAGAGTTGTGCGTCGCCGGCCAGTAGCAGCGTCCCCACCGCAATCACCACCAGCCCTGGAGTGACCACACGGCGCCACTCGACGCCAGCCTTGACGATGTCGCTGACGAAGGCCACCAGAAGCACCGCCCCCACCCCGACCACGGCAGCCGCCACAGGCCCCAGGGCCAGCCACGGCGAGCCGTCCTCGGAGACCGGGCGCAACGTGATGAAAACCAGGGGAGAAAGCACGGCGGCGATCAGCATGCCCACTGCCGGAACGCCGGTCTGCGGGGCCTGGGAACGCCGCAGGTGAGCGTAGGTCAGGGCTACTGCCAACGGATTGGCGATCACTACCACCGTCAGAAGCGGGCTCAGAACATCCGGGGCGGCCTCGCGGCCGACGGTCAGCGCCCGCACCATCGTGACTCGCCAGAAATGGCCCCATTGACCCATGATCAGCCAGTCGGCCAGCACCCACACGGCTGCTGCGTAGGCAGCCGGAAGCAGGAAAGCGATCAGGGTACCTTCGGCACGGCCGGGAACGACGCCGCCGCGACTGCGCCAGGTCACGTAGATGGCTGCAGCCAAGACGACGGCTGCAGCCTCGTAGGCCAGCAGGATGGCGGCCGCAGCCAGAAGACCCCCCGTGACCAGGTCGCGCGCGCGTCCTGACCGGGCCCATAGCACAAGGGAAGCCGCTAGGCCCAACAGCACAAAGGCCAGCGGCATGGCCCTGGCCCCCAGGGCTGCCCAGCCGAGCACCAGGGGATGCCCGGCATAGAGGCTGACGACCACAGCGAGAAGCCATCCCGGGACGTCCAGCGCCCGCCCCAGGCGCACCAGCACCACCGCACTGAGCCCCAGGAACACCGCGCCCAGCAGTGGTCCTGCCAGCCCGCCGGCAAGCAGTCCAGGGGCGAAGGCTGCCGCCGGCACGTGCAGGAGGGCCAGCATGGGCGGCTGGTCGAAGCCGATCAGTGCCAGGTTGGCGTGGGTCTGCAAGTGGAAGACATCCCACGCCTTCCGGGCCGCCGCCTGCGTCTCCAGATCGGCCAGTCCCTGAGTGTGAGCTCGCCAGCCGCAGTACGTAGCCAGCAGCGCAGGCAGCAGGAAGGCAAGCCAATCGCCAAGCCGCCGCGCCCGGGCAGACACTAGCTCGCCCCCCCGAGCATGCCATGGTCCGTCTTCTCCCAGTAATGCGGGCGGGTGATAAGTTGCGCCAACGCCTTGTAGGCGCCCCAGCTCATCATCAGCCAGTAGAGAGGGGTGAGCACTGCATACTTCACCAGGTCGTAATAGCCGCGATTGAGGCAGCCGATCACGGCCACATAGACAAACACGAAGTTGGCCACCAGCAGGCAGAAGACACCCAGGGCATAGATGGGTGCAGGAAACAACGAGGCGATGAGCCCGGAGCGGGTCAGGAACCAAAGCAGCGTCATCAGCCAGTAGACAGGGTTGAGCAGAAAGCTGACCACAGCCCCGCCAATGGTCATGTGGAAGGAGGAGAAGGCTCCAGTCCCGAGCTGCCGCATGAGTGCCAGCGGCTGGCGCATGTGCACCAGCCACGTCTGAATGTAGCCCTTTACCCAGCGCGATCGCTGCCGGAACCACGACAGGAAGTTGCCGTTGGCCTCCTCCCAGGTGGTCGAGTCAATCATCGTTGCGAGGTAGCCCTTTTTGTGCAGGCGGATGCCCAGGTCACAATCCTCAGTCACATTGAAAGGGTCCCAGCCACCCAGTTCCTGCAGGACGGGCACTCGGAAATGGTTAGATGTGCCCCCCAGAGGAATGGGCCAGCCACAGGCCGTCAGACCGGGCAGGAAGAGGTCAAACCATGCGCTGTACTCGCTGGTGAACCAGCGGGTCAGCAGGTTGCGCCGTTGGTTGTAGAAGTTCAGCTTCGCCTGCAGACAGGCCACTTGCGGCGGCAGAGCAGCAAACGCTGCCACAGCCTTACGAAGCTGGTCCGGCTCGGGGCGATCCTCGGCGTCGTAAATCACCAGCAGGTCAGACCGGGACGTGTAGAGCCCATGGTTGCAGGCTTTGGGCTTGGTCTTGGGTTGGCTGTCGGGCACGACTACCGCGCGAAACTGCGGCGGCAGCCTGAGCGCGGCGCAGGCCTCCTGTGTCGTATGGTCATCCTCCTCCATGAGCAGCTGGATGTCCAGCTTGTCGGGCGGATAGTCAAGCTTACTCAGATGCTCCACAAGCCGCGGCAGTACCAGGGCCTCCCGGTAGAGCGGCACCAGGATCGTGTAAGTGGGCAGTTGGGCATCAGGAAGCTTCGCCACCTCTTCCGGCGTGAACTGCAGCGCCACCGGCCGGCTCATGGAGATCCAGATTAGCCAGAGCTTGTACAGGGAGTGCGCAACATAGAAAACGATGGCCGCTCCGTTGAGGCCCAGGAGTGTCGCCGCAGGCCAACGCCAAAGCAGCACCGCCAGCGCCACCAGGCCCAGCATCCCGGCGATGCGTTGTGGAGGCGTGAGGGTGCGGTAGGCGCACTCCTCTGGGTGCTCACGAAAGAACTGCAGAGGGTCCACCGCTTCGGAAGGGGTCACTGCCATGGGAGGTTCATGAGTTCCGCTAACTCGCCCCCTTGCGGGCGCGGGGAATCACGCCGGCTGGCCCGTAGGCCGGGCCAGCGTTGTCGCGTGACGTGCAGTTCCATCCAGCGGCCCCCTGGGACCCGCGGGGGCCAGTCGCGGCGTCAGGGAGCCAGTTCGAGTGCGCCCTGTGCCGGGACGACGGTCGGGGGCGGTAGCTCCTGCTCGGGCGACGTGATCCGCAGGGCATTGGCCCGCGCATCCCACTCAACTCTGGCGCCCAGTGCGGTCAGGACCGGTCGGGGCGGAATCCACAACTGTCCCGACCGCATCTGCGGCGGCTCCTTGATGTCCACCGCCTCCACCGGGTCCTGGCCCACCAGAGCGCGGGGCGCGCCGACGACCACCTTGACCCGCCCGGCCAGCGTGCTGGCGGTCAGTGACTGCTCCGCGGCCTTCCAGTCCAGCCGGGCGCCAATGGACTGCAGCACCGGCTTCGCGGGCACGATGATGTTGCCACTGGCCAACCTGACCGGGGGCGAGCCCAGAGCGAGTTCCTTCCCATCCACGAACACGCGGATGTTGCGGTATGCCCGGTACTCTTCTGTCAGCCAGGTTACGGGGGCCCAGGTCACCCTGATGTCAGACCGACGCACCAGTTCCCTCAGATAGTCGTCCCGGGACACACTGGCGGTACCCTGCAGCTTCGCCACGATGGCCGGACGAGCCTCGGCGAAGCTCAGTGGTGGTTTGCCCTGCACCTCGGTCACCAGAGCGATCCAGTAGTTGTTGCCCGAGCGGATAGGGTAGCTGACGTCATTTTGCTCAAGGCGGAAAACCTGGTCGGCCAGGGCCTGGTCAGGCAGGTCGCCAGGGCTTACCCAACCCATGTCGCCGCCTTTGTCCCGGGACTCATGCACCGACAGCTCCCTGGCGACCGTACCGAACTGGTCCCCCGCGGCGAGACGTTCGCGAGCCAGGTAGGCGTCCTCCACGGTGGTGGTGACGATCGCCAGCAAATGCACCTGCTTGGTGGCCCCGAACTCCTCAGGGTGGGCATCATAGTAGGCCTTCGCGGCGGTCTCACTGACGGCGATCTGGTTGCCCATCAGCTTCGCCAGGAGTAGCTCGCGGGAGGTCTTCTGGGTGAAGGCCGCCTCGGTCATCCCCAGGGTCCGCAAGTAGCGCTGGAATCCTGCTTCGCTGCCCTGCCGCGTCCGCTCGGCGGCCACCGCGGCTGCCACCTCTGCCGCCGACACCGTGATGCCCAGCCGTCGGGCCTCCTGTCGAACCAGACGGTCCTCGATGATGTCGCGCAGGATCGGCGCTGCCCACCGGTCATCAATGGCCTGGGCTACGTGGTCCTTGGTGATCGGGCTGCCGTTCACGGTAGCCAGGGGCGGAGGTGGCGGCGGGGCTGGGGCGGGTGGTGCCTGAGCTACGACAGCGCTGACGACGGCCAGCAGGACGACGGCGGGAGCGCAGCAGCGGAGCACTTTCACGGCGCATCCCCTTTCCGGGAAATGGCAGCCAACCACGAGCGATTATAGTCGCGCCTTCGGGAGCAAGTCAACCGAGCGTGGCCCGGGACGGACCGGAGGTGGGGCTGTGCCTCCGAGCGAAGCATCCCAGCAGCCAGGGGCTCGCATGCCTGTGTGCAATTCGCTGGAGGGAGGTCCGACAATGTGGGTCTGGGTGGCCATCGCGGCAGGACTGATCGCCAGCGACGCGCTGGCGGCCGACGAGCCGGGGTTGATCGCTAACGGCAGCTTTGAGGCCGACGGAAGCAAGCTGGTGGGCGTGGGCTACGTGGCAGAAGGCAATGCCCTGACCGGTTGGACGCCCTCCGAGGCGGTGGGCGTCGCGCGGGCTACGCAGGGCCATGCCTTCTTCGACAACGGAGTCCCACCCGACGGCGAGGTCGTAGCAGTGCTACAGAACCGTACCGCGATGCGCCAGGAGATCGGTCCGCTGGTGCGTGACCAGGTCTACCGACTACGCCTGAGGGCTAACGGCCGGGCCTCTGACCAGACCGGACTGGGACACTATGGCAGCCTGCTGGTGCGCCTCAACGAGACGGTACTCCTGGGACCGGTGGAAGTCGCCGCCGTGGACCCGCTGGGGCAGCACGAGACGCCCTTCCACACCTTTGAGGCCGCCTTCTACACCGGCGGTGGGCGGTGTCTATTGGAGCTGAGCCAGGTCGCGCCGGGCGATGGCGTGTCCGTCATGATAGACGACATCCGCGTGGAGCCCGTTGACACACCCTTGGCCGACGCCATCCGGGTCAACCGCGCCCGTGTTCGGGGCATCGCCGAACCGGTTGCGGGCGTTGATTTCCGGAGCACACAGTGGATCTGGTCTGCGGAGGGCGCACCGCAGCCCGCTGATGTCCCCGCCGGAACGCGGTATTTCAGGCGCACGTTCGATGTGCCTGACCTCGGCCAGGTGACGCGCGCCCTGGTCATCGCCTCCGCCGACAACTCGGCACAAGTCTACATCAACGGCGTGGACTGCGGTACCGCCGGGGGCTTCAGCAACTGGTATGAGATGGACTGCACCGAGGCCCTGCGTGCTGGCCGCAACGTCCTGGCGGCCGAGGTAGCCAACGCCGGAGACAAGCCCAACCCTGCCGGCTTTGCGGCCATGCTGGTGCTCTACGATGCCGCCGGCCAGGTGCTTCAGGCCCTGCCGACCGGGCCGCACTGGCGTGTCAATGCCGAGGCTCCCCCCGGGTGGCTTGAGGCCGGCTTCGACGATGTGAGCTGGCCGTCTGCTGTCTCCGTAGGCCCCGTGGGCTGTGCCCCCTGGGGCAGCTTCGGCTTCCTGACCTGGCTCGTCCCCGACGACTTCCCGCACTTTCGTGTGCCGGGCCATGAGCGCTACATGGAGCTGCTGCAGCAGCTTCACTGGCTGCATTACGGGGGCTCGGGGCCCAAGGCTACGCTATGGGACGGGTGGATGTCCATGTGCTCCCTGTGGCCCGCTGTGGGGCAGGAGCCCAGCGCCGACGACTTCCGCGCCCAGTGGCGGGCTGTGCTGCCTGCGCGCGAGATTGACCACGAAGGCTATGTCGGTACCCATCAGCACCACGGCTTTGGCCACGGCGGTGGTTGGCCCTTCCCCACCTGCTTCCAGGCTCAGGGCGTTGGCTACCAGTTCGCGGTCAACCACGTCGCCTACCGTGTGCCGCCCGTACGCGAGGTGTCCAACTGGCAACTCCAGGGGCTGGAGACGGTCTCGCTCGATGAGACCGAGGGCTGGTCAGTGCGCGTGACTGACGACGAGGCGACGCTGGTAACGCCGGACTTCGACTGCGACAGCTTCGTGGCCCCCTTCATCCGCCTGGAGTGGCGCCCGGACTTCCCGCCGGAAGCCGAGGGCACGCTGGAGTGGGCCACGGCCGATGCGCCAGAGTTTGGCCCCGAGCGTAGCCTGCCCTTGCATCTGGAGCCCGATGTCCCCGGCGGCGCCTACACGCACGTGCCCCTCTACAGGCACCCCGAGTGGAAGGGACGACTGACGAGACTCCGGCTCACGTTCCGGCACGCAAACGGCGGGACGTTCCGCCTGCTCGGCCTCATCACCGCGCCCGATACCCGTCATCCGGTCAACAACTCTTGCTACCTGCAAGGCTGTACCGAGTACTTCAACTGGACCGGTGACCGCGGCTTCCTGAGCCAGGAGATCGGCCGCATGCGGACTGCTCTCCGGTACGCGCTGACGGAGTTCCAAGTCGAG
Organism: Armatimonadota bacterium; assembly: GCA_013178155.1. Lineage (GTDB taxonomy): Bacteria > Armatimonadota > Zipacnadia > Zipacnadales > UBA11051 > JABLXH01. The sequence goes on from JABLXH010000017.1 coordinate 25,616, forward strand.
GCCAACGGCTGCGTGCTGGTGCCCTGGGTGGGCCATTCGGGTCGGTCGGGGCTGGAGGTTGCGCCCGCTGGCACGAAGACCATCCGCTACGGTGAGGGGATCGGCGCCAACTACTGGGACCTGCTGCCCTTCAGCGGCTACGACTGCCTGGCGACCATCTACCTGTACGATGCCATGCGCCGCATGGCCGCTCTCGAGGAGGCCATCGCTGCGCATCCCGACTGGGGCCTCCCCGCGCCGCCGCCTGAGCTGTCCGCCGCGCGTCTCCAGCGCCTCGCTGACAACATGGCCGCCCGGGGCCGCGAGCGCTTCTGGAATCCCGAGACCGGCCGCTTCGTGGCCTGCGTGGACACTGACGGCGTGGCCCACGACTATGGCTACACGTTCGTCAACTGCGAGGCCATCTACTACGGCTTCGCCTCGTCCGAACAGGCGCGGAGTATCCTTGACTGGCTCGACGGCCGCCGCGTGGTCTCGGGTGACACCGCCACTGGCGCTGACATCTACCACTGGCGCTTTGGCCCCCGCGCCAGCACCCGACGCAATGTCGAATGGTACACCTTCCCCTGGTCAGGACCGGAGAGCATCCCCTGGGGTGGGCAGGTGCAGGATGGCGGGGCCGTGCTGGGCTTCGCTTTCCATGACCAGATGGCGCGCCTCATGACTGCCGGTCCCGACGACGCCTGGCGCATGCTCCGGCAGACCCTCGACTGGTTCGCCGAGGTACGCGCCGAAGGCGGCTACCGGGCCTACTATGCCGTGCCTGGCCGGGGTACGCTGCAGGGCGGTGGCCCGCCGGGAGGCCTGGGGATGGACTGCGAGTTCTTCGAGAGCGCCCTGGTGCCGCAGATCATGCTCTATGGCTTCCTGGGCTTCCGCGCCGAGCCCGACGGCTTCCTCCTCGACCCGCGCCTGCCCGCCGACTGGCCCGAACTACGGGTAACCCGCATCCACTACCGCGACGCGGTCCTGACCATCACCGCCCGCCCCGACAGCCTGCTTCTCACCAGCCAGGGCCAGCCCTGCCGCGCCCGCCTCCGCCTACCGGAGGGCTGGACCATCACCGGCCAGGGCACCAACGAGGCCGAGGTTGCGCTCGGTGGTGGGGCGGAGGTTGGGGCGAGCAGGGGATAGGGACAGCACGATGGTCTCGCAACCCCGAAGAGGGACACAGACGTTACCGGGGCGCGGCCACAACCGTGGTGCGACCCCGTGATTCGCCCCTACCGCAGACCAACAACATCCCTGAAGAAGCTGTTGCACGTTGTCTCGTGGAACTGAAGCTCCTGTAAGCCGTGCTCCTGGCGGCACCGCTCCAGTGCCTCCATTTCAACGGAGCAGACCCCGTGCAGCGTCGAGCGTATCATCAGTTTGCCTCTCATGCGCCTATTGCTAAGCACCGCCTCGCGAACCCGGAGGCGTCTCAGGTTGTCACCATGGAGACCGAACCCCAGAAAGTACAGCCTCTCAGCGCTCGCGATCGCATCGTGTGCTGCTTTGAACTCATCTGAGCAGAACTCCCCGCCTGAATCGTTGAACTCGCAGATGACCTTGATCGACGCAGCTCTGGCCGCGAGGTCGTCACTGGTATCGTTGGCATAAGGCACCTCAGGGTATGGGCCCATCATCCCGTGAGGATGGATTATCCGCAGATCCTGGACTATGGCAGCCGCCTCTGACTCGGTGACGTTGTAGTGGTAACGGATCCGCTGCGTAAGGAAGGCCTGCAATGACCGGTCGTAGTTGAACGTGACAATGCTCAGGGCGTTCTCCAGCACTTCGTGCACCATGCGTTCGCGGACCAAGGCGTCAAACAGGTGCGAGTACCACCCTGGGTCATTGGGCCAGACGAGCTTTTCCATATCCTCATGGCGCTTCAGTAGCGCCACGATCAGGACTTTCCCCAACTCGATGAACTGCGGGTTCGCGGACAGGAAAGCGTCTATGGAGCCGTGTGCGGAGTTTCCAAAGCGCACCGCCATGTCACGGCGGAAGCCTGCGGGCCAGTTGGCGGCTATGTAAGGGTCTATATTCTCGCCGTGCTGACATAGGTACCTGCAGATGAGTGTCTTCAGCTCTGCGCCACAGGGGTACCCCAAGTGTGCGCTTGCTCCGGCTCCCAGCACGAGGACGGTCCGTACGGTTATCGACTCTGACACCTCCCTGTGAATGCAAAGAAATCCTTCACGGTCGCCGACGACAGCAGCCCAGAGACCCTTTCCGGCCTGCCGCGGTGCTTATCTAGGGAAGACACACTCACCTCCTCACCCCCACCTCCCCCACCTCGAACGGCACGAAGCCTAGCTTCAGCGCCGGGGAGTCGGGGTGCAGGCGGAAGTCGTTGGCGGCGACGGAGACAAAGCGCGGGTCGGCGATGACCGACTCCTGGTCCAGCCACATGCCCTGCTTGCGCCACTCCCCCAGCGGGAAGCCCAGGAAGGTCACCGGCGCACCGCTGTAGTCGTAGTAGACGTTGTAGTTCAGCACCATGCGGTAGTTGGGCCACTTGGGCTCCACCCACAGCCGCCCGCCGTCCCAGCAGACGATGTTGCGCTGCAGCACATTGCAGTTGGTGTCATCATACTGCGGCGCGTCGCCGTAGCGCGTCCACTGGGCCGGACCGTTGAGCGCGAAGATGTTGTTGGTGACCACATTCCCCAGGCAGTCCCAGTTGAAGTGCAGCCCGGCGGCGTTGCGGTAGACCAGGTTGTCCTCAACTCGCACGCCGGTGGTCGCCTGGTCCAGACCGATGCCGTAGCCCGCGCAATCGTGTACCACGTTGCGGCGAATGATGGTGCCCGGCTGGATGCCGAGGGTGTAGATGGTGGAGTGAGAGCCCAGCAGGGTGCGGATGCTGTGGGCGTGGTTGTACTCGATGCGGTTGTCATGGGCGCGGCTGCGAGCATAGCCCCAGTTCCAGCCCGCCGACACCGCCCACTGCCAGGAGCCGACCATCTCGTTGTGGCTGACCGTGTTCTCGCCGCTCTGGCCGATCCAGACCGCCGGGCCACCGAAGTAGCTCTGGGCGCCGTCGCGGAAGAGGCAGTCGCTGATGGTTGTGCGGCAGGCCTCGTCGGCGTCGTCGGCGCAGACCTCCGGCTCGCCGACCTTCACTCCGCCTGCCCCCAGGTCCTGGAAGGTGCAGCGCAGCACGCGGTTGCCCTGGCAGCCGCGACCGAGTTCGAGGCCCCAGGTATCGGCATGGGACACCTCGCAGTCGGCGAAGAGGCAGTCGCGAGCGTAGCTGGCGCTGACCGCTGCGCCGACCGGCAGTTCCGCCTGGGGATACCCCAGGCCCTCGGGCGGCAGGTTCCAGGCGCAGTGAGCAAAGCGCAGACCGCGCACCTCGACATGCCGCACCGGGCGCTCCGCCGTGCCCTCCAGGCGCAGAACCTGCTCCAACACCGGGGCGATGACTTCTGCGCTCCCGAGGTCCTCGCCGGGCAGGGGCAGGTAGCGGAACTGGCCAGTCGGGCGGTCCAGGTACCACTGCCCCGGCTTCTCCAGGGCCTCGGCGACGTTCTCCACGTAGTAGCCCATGTTCCAATACAGCGGCCGCCAGCTCCCGCCGGTAAAGGTAATGAGGCGCTCGGTCTCATCGAGGCGGGCGATGCGCAGGCGCGCCTCGGTCCAGAACTGCAGCACGATGACCTCGATGTCGTCGCGGTTGCGCCAGTCAGCCCGCACATGACCTGGCGCGTAGACGAGGGTCGCGTTCTCCGGGCTGCCATACCCGGCCAGGGCGTAGGTCCCGGTCTCCGGCAGGCGCGGCCTGGCGCGGCGCTTGTCGTTGACCCAAAGGTGGCGGAAGTACCGCTTGCCATCGCGCACCTCTGGCACGATGGTTTCCCAGGCGCCGCCACTTGCCCGCAACCCCGAGAGCTTCGTGCCGCCACTCAAGACCACTCTGTCGCCGGGGTAAGCGGCCAGTACGGTTGGCCCCGCCACCGAGCCGCTGTGTTCGGAGAGGAGACGCAACGGCGCTGTCAGGTAGTACGTCCCCTGGCGGACGAACACGGTGATAGGGTCAGTGCGTCCGGCCCTGCGAGCGGCGGCCACGGCGTCGAGGCCCCGCTGGATCGTGGCGAAGGGGCCGTCCTTGCCGCTCGCGTTCGGCTGGGCCAACCGTCCGGTCCAGGTGTCGCGACCGGCGGGCGAGACGTAGAACGTTTGGCTCGGCGCAGCCTGGACGACGGCACAGAGGATGATGAGCAAGCAGGGGGTGAGGTAAGCCACCGTTACTGTTCCTCCTGGGCAGGCTCCCCTGGCGCCGGAGAGGTCCGCCAAGTCTCAAGCAGCGTGGTACCGTACTCCGGGAAGAGCACGAGTGAGGGGTTCTCATCTTGAACGGTGCTGTCAGGGTTCCCGTAGGCCCAGTACAGGGCCCCAGCCAGGCCCTCCCGGCGCAGCCCAGCCACATGCTCCCGCAGACAACCCAGCCCCAGCGCATGGTCAATTCTCTGCCAGTCCGGGGCGCTTCGGAGGTAGTTGGCAAAGACTCCACACTCGCCGCACAGAATGGGTTTCCCCAGTTGGGTGGCCTGTTGGCGCACGGCCTGCCACTCGGCGGACTCCAGGTTACGGCGGAGGAAGTCGGCCACGCCCTGCTCGGCGGTACGCCAGGCGTACAGGTGGACGTCCGCGAAGTCCAGACGGGACCCGAGGAGGGCCTGCAGCCGGGCGGGAATGCGCTCGTCGGTAGTCTGGTCCTGCGACAGGGTACCAGGTCCTTGCCGACCCACGGCGGCGAAGGTGAAAACACTGCAGCTTACCAGAGCCTTTGGGTCGGCTTGATGGATAGCATCGGCACAGCAGTTGGCCCACTGCACGAAGATCCGGTCCATCAGCGTCTGCGCCTCCGTATCCGAGGCCAGGGCGTAATCCCGGCCGGCGAAGGTGAAGCTGGCGGCCCGCTCGGCGAAGGGCGCCTGACGCTGGCTCAGACAGGCCTCGTTTTCCAGCTCCCAGGCCAGGACCACTGCCAGCAAGTCGGGGTCGCGAGCGCGGAGGGCCTCGATCAGGGTCACGATGCCGTTGGCTCGGGTGCGCACCGAACCACGGTGCAGGCGGAAGTTGTTCACCCCCATCGTCTGATCCCAGTCGGCCCGCAGGTCACAGTCGGCCTCACCCGGGAGTGGCCGTGCGGACCACCAGTCGGAGGGCGGAAGCCATATGTCCCACGAGAAGATCACACGCAGCCGGTGCGTTCGCGCAGTCTGCAGGAAGTGGACGACGTTGTCGAGGTAGGCAGGAGAGATCTCGCGGGCCTGAGGTGAGACCAGGATGCCCGTCTCGCCCACGTGATACACGTGGAAAGTGCGGATCGTGTTGAAGCCCCATCCCGCCAGGTCGGCCATCATCTTCTCAACGAAGCTGCGGTCGTAAGAGCCAGGACAGAAGGTGGCGTGGCCGACCTTGCCTTCCTGAAGCGGGCCAACGCGATAGTAGTTGGCGCCCAGAGGGACAAAGGGCTGCCCAGTGGCACTGTCCACGAAACCACCCCCTGCTATGGCAATGCGTGGGGTATCGGCGCGCGGACTCGCCGCGGCCACGAGAAGACCAACACTGCAGGCAAGTAGCGCAAGGGCCGGTTGGGGCATTGCTTTGTACCTCTCAAGGGTCCGTGGGGGGCCCGTCGGCGGTTCGGCGGCCCGCCAGGATGACCAGTATGCTGCCAGCGAAGGCCGTCGCGCCCACGCCTATCATCGCCCACCAGAGGGTGTCCCGGATGGGACTGCCGTCCATGCCACTGCGCAGCAGCAGCGCATAGACGCCCGTGGCGACCAGGGGCGCGGCCAGCAGCGCCAGGCAGTTGCGGGCGACCCACGGCGATGGTGGCAGGGGCGCGACAGCGGCCGGCGCTCCGACGATCCGGTAGCGCCAGAGCACGAGACCCGCGCCCAGCAGAAGGGCCGGCAGGAGAAGCACCCGGGCGCCAAGTGCAGCAACGTGCTGGACGTAGAAAAACCCCAGCAACAGGGTCGCCACCGCCATCCCGGGCCAGGTGACCCGGAAGGCGCGAGCCTCGAGCCTGGCCCAGAGCCAGTAGCATGCAGCCAGGAGGGACGTGATGAGGGCGCCATGGGCCACGAAGGCGCTGACCGGCGTGACCTGCGATGGCGTCTCGGCCCACAGGAACGTCGCCCACAGCCCCCAGAACAGCCCGATGCCCACGGCCGCAGCCAGCGCCGGCCAGGGGCTGGTGCGCCGCAGCAGCCGCGGTATGAGGTAGCAACCTACCGTGACCGAGATCAGCGCGTGCCAGGAGACGCCGGTGCACAGCAGGCTGAGCGGAAAGGGTGCGGACTCCTCCGTTCCGTAGAGCGTCGCCGCGATGCCGCCCTCAACCAGCCAGCCATACATGGCCCCGGCGACCATCATGGCCGCGGCGTGCGCGACGCGGAAGACGCTGATGATACACAGCAGCAGATACGCGGCCACCGAATAGGCTAGCCAGGTTATCACGTAGTCGCCCACGCTGTCGCCGGGCCGAAAGACAGTCCAGAACAGCCGCTCAGAGAAGAAGAGCAGAACGTAGCCGGTGACCAGCGACCGCAGGAGCGCCATGTGCTCTAGACCCCATCCTCCGGCGGTCTCGCCGGTAGACGCAGAGTGCACCATCCCACCCCTCGGGGTCCCAGCTTCACCCACAGGCGACCGCCGGGCAGCACGCGGAAGGTTCCGCCCTCTCCCCCGCTCTCTGAGCGCCAGCCCGCGTCCGGCAGCTCTGCGTATCCGAAGGGCAATCTCACGGCGTCACTCTGCTCGCGGTCGGTGGGGTTGTAGGCCACCACCAGCGCCCGCGTTGGGTCGCCTGGCAGCACATGCGCCACGGCATCGAGATGGATGCCGTCGGGCCGCCGCACATGCAGCAAGTCCCCCTCGGCGAAGAAGCGCTCATAGTCGCGGTAGAAGCGCGTCCAGCGCTTGAGGACCGCTTCACTGCCCGGCCCCTCCCAAAGCAGTTCCCCGCTGGGCATGCCGTCGAAGCCGTAGCCGAAGGCACTGCCCAGGTGCATGTTGTAGAGGTCGAGGTTCTCCTCCAGCGGTGACAGCGACAGTCCCCCCAGCCATGGGATCAGGTTGATCACCTTGCAGAGCTGGCAAGGGTTCCACAGCTGAAGGGAGTCATACTCAAGGCCGCGGCTCCACCACGCGTAGTGCCAGGGGGCACGCCTCTCGGTGTCAGAGCCTTCGTAGGCTCCGGAGCCCGCAACGCGCGAGGCGCCGGCCGCCAGGTGCGCGGGGCCGGCCGCGGTCGGCAGGAACAGGCCCCGGGCCCGGGCCTGCCTGTAGAGCTGGATCGTGTTCGCCCAGGCCGGCAACCGACACCCGCCGCCCGGCGGATGCCCATGGTCCTCGGCGTAACACCAGAAGCCAGGCGGCGAGGACTGCCAGTAATCGTAGGGCCCGTCGAGGTCATAGCCGTCGAAGCCGCCCCGCTCGACCGCCTCGCGTACCCTCTCCAACAGGAAGGCGCCCCACCCGGAGGCCGGACAGGCGTTCTCGGTCCAGTTGCCGGGGTTGTCGCGTGTGGGGGCAAGCACCTTGCCCTGGGCATCAACGCGGTTCCAGCGGTGCTCGCGGAAGACCCGGTTCTCCGCGACCCCCGAACCGCTCACGCCGGGGTTCCACCACACGGCGGTATGGGTCACATAGAAGAAGACCTTCATGCCGTGGGTGTGGCACCAGTCGGTGAAGCGCCGGACATCGCGCCACCCGCCGGGCCACAGCTTGCGGTCCAGCTCGTAGTCGGCGAAGTTGGTGAAGAGCACGGGCGGGCTGCCGCAGTGATGGATCCAGGTGGCACGGAAGCCTGCTTCGGCGGCCTGGCGGGCGAAGGTCCACAGGGGCTCCGTTGACTCCAGCGGCCGGGCGGGGCGGAACCCGGCCATGAGCTGGCGCTGGTTGGTCCACGGCCAGACAACGCGCATGGCCCGGCGCAGAGCCAGTCCCCGGGCTTCGGGGTCGCCATCGGGCAGGACGAACTGCCAGCATGCATGGCCGGGGAAGTCGTAGGACTGGCCGGGCTCCAGTCTCAGGCCAAGGGGCGGGTCCAGTCGCGTGGGCCCCACCAGGTGCAGCCCACCGGAGCCCTGAGGGACCACCTGGTAGCTCTCGAGGGTCAGCGCGTCCACCGTCAGAGGTTGGATGCCGGCGTTCAGGAGACGGATGGACTTAACCAGCACGGGCGCCCGGTGAAACAGGTCATACGTCAGCTCCGCCTCAAGCCCGCAGGCGGCGCGGAACTCGGCGCGCAGGCGCTGGCGGTCGTTCAGAACCAAGGGCTTCGGCCAGCGCGCGAGGCGCAGGTCCTCAGCGCCTTCGCCACCGATTGCCAGCACACTTCCACCGACGGTGACGCCGCCCTCGTCAGGGGCGCCAGCCCAGGCCACGAGCTCGTGGCCACCGTCAGCGGCCCGGTAGCTGACCGTGCGCCAATCAGGGGCCGTGGCGAACTCGCGCCGCAGCCACCGGTTCTCCAGGCCCACGCGGACCTCGCCTCCCGCCGCCAGGCCCATGGCGCCCGTGAACAGCCCGATCGGCCAAGCGCAGGCCAGTAGCAGTCTCAGGCCGTCCAAGACGGGGCCCATTGTGCATCTCCCTTAGCCGCGCTGCCCCACCGGGGTGGCAGAGCTCTTTCGCCCTCGCTGGCGGGGCCTCCTACCGAGCGAAGCAAAAGCATCTTGACAACGGGCGGACATTGCTCTATAGTTCTATTTGTATAGAACATTGAACCGGCGCTCTCTACCATGCAACTGCACGTTGACCCCAACAGCCCCCTCCCGCTATACGCGCAACTGGTGGACCAGTTCCGCCAGGCCATCGCTACCGGCAAGCTGGCGCCCGGCGACGCCCTGCCCACCGTGCGGCAACTGGCGGTGGATCTGCGGGTCAACATGCACACTGTGGCGCGGGCCTATAACGAGTTGTCGCGGGAGGGGCTGATTGCCATGCGCCGTGGTCTGGGGACCACGGTGGTGGCCCGGCCACGACCGCCCGAACCGGAGGAGCGCGAGCGTCGGGTCTCGGAGATCATCCGCGAGGCCCTGGCCGAGGCGGCGGCTCTTGGTCTCAGTAGTGAGGAGTTCCTGCGTGCGTTGACACAGCACGTCCGAGAGCAGACATGATGTCCCCCGGTCGGGGGAAGGAGAGACAACGATGGCGACGATGGCCCCACCCATGCCTCTGACGACCCGCTCCGCTCAGCCTCATGTGCATCCGTTACAGGTCCTGCTGCTGGTTCTGTGCATTGCCGCCGGCGGCATCGGCACCGGCATCATGCGCGGCAACCCCATACCCATCATTGCCGGTGGCTTGCTGGGGGTACTGATCTTCTCGAGTCTGCAGGTCGCCTCACAATGGGAGAAGGCCGTGGTTTTGCGGGCGGGCAAGTTCAGCTCTCTGAAGGGCCCCGGCGCATTCTTCATCGTGCCGGTCCTGGACACCATCCCCACCTGGATAGACCACCGCATCCAGACCACGCCTTTCAATGCCGAGCAGACGCTCACCAAGGACACCGTGCCGGTAGACGTGGACGCGGTGCTGTTCTGGGTGGTGTGGGACGCGGAGAAGGCCGCGCTGGAGATCCAGGACTACCGCCAGGCGACGTTCTGGGCCGCGCAGACGGCACTGCGCGACATCATCGGCGAGACGCTGCTGTCCGACATCCTGGTGGGGCGGCGCAAGCTGGACGAGGCGCTGCAGAAGATCATTGACGAGCGCACTACGCCGTGGGGCATCACGGTGCAGTCGGTGGAGATGCGCGATGTGATCATCCCGGCGGGCCTGCAGGACGCCATGAGTCGCCAGGCGCAGGCCGAGCGCGAGCGGCAGGCGCGGGTTATTCTCAGCGAGTCTGAGGCGCAGATCGCCGGCCAGTTCATCCAGGCGGGCCTGGCCTACGAGAGCAACCCCACGGCCCTGCACCTGCGGGCCATGAACATGCTCTATGAGGGCCTCAAGGAGCGCGGAGCGCTGATCGTGGTCCCCAGCACAGCGGTGGAGAGTATGGGCCTGGGCACCATCACCGGCCTCTCGGCCCTGTCTGGCTCCGCCTCGCCCCCCACGCCCCCGACGCAGCAGTGAGCAAAGCCCCGCACCGGAGGTCCCGGACGACCTCCGGTGCGGCTGTCGCTGACCACCCCATCAACTGGGTCGGGAAGCGCATTTGGGCTAGGTGGCGATGCGGGGCCGTACCGCAGGGGGGACGGGCCGGAGAACGCAAAGAGGGCCTGCCTCGGGGTTAGACAGGCCCTCTCGCCACGACATACGACACGGTCAGTGGTTTACTGCTCAACCACTCTGACGGTTGGCGGGTGGATGAAGTTCAGGTACTGACCCGCAACCTTTGCTGACTCAGTGTCCCCGGCGTGGATGAAGACCCGGAAACGGAACGACAGGACGTCTCCTGCCCTGACGGTCAGGTCGCCGCGCTGGCCGGGATCGCCGGTGAAGTCATGGATGCCCCACTGGTTGGCGGTGAACAGGCCGTAGCTGCGGACGTGCCAGTGGGTCGGGAAGCCGTGGTTGGAGGGGTGGTCCATGATGGTGACGCCCACGGTCTCGCCGTCTACCGGGCCGCAGTAGTCCACCCACTCGGCGCGCTTGCCCCAGTTCTCGGCCTCCGTCTTGGCCCCGTAGGAGTTGACGATCAGTCCACCGTTGCGCTCCTCCATGCTCTCCTTCAGGCGCACCGACAGCGTCCCGGCCTCCTTGGTGTCACCGAAGAAGAAGCCTTTGTCCTCCAGGGCAACGAAGTTGATGAACCAGTCCATGACGCGGCAGCAGTCAGGGGTGTTGTAGACGCGGACGACGGTGTGCTCCTCCAGCATCTTGTGCTTGGCGCCGCGGCGCCCGCTCATCCAGTCATTCAACGCCATGATCTCGCCACACACTGGTCCTTCCGCAAGCACCATCAGCTCCTGACACTCGGTGGTGGCATGATCGTTCATCTCGCTCCAGTTGTCCTCGCCGTCGTTGACATGCCCTTGCGCGACCCAGAAGCCCTTGTGGTGCTCATGGTCAATGCCCGGCTTGGCGGGGATGTTGACCTCGCGGACGATGATCTTGCCGCCCGGTCCGTAGACTGGATAACAGAACGGTCGCGCCATGCCCTCCTGTTTGAACACATAGCTCATGAACAGGTCGCCGTTGACGCGGAAGGTGGCTTTCTGGTCGTCCTCGATGTCAACGGTCACGCCGCCGGCGTCCTCGCTGGCGCTTCCCAGGCACAACTGGTAGCGCTTGCGCTCGCCGGCTTTGAGCTCCGGAATGATCCAGAGGACCTCACAGCAGCAGGTGCAGTCCTCCTCGCCACAGTCACAGGCCTCACCGAGGCACTGACAGGGCACCTGCGGCCCCAGGCTGCCATCGGTGTTGACCTCATGCAGCAGATGGACCTTGTCCTCGCCGCAAGTATGGGAGCTCACAAAGGAGACGATAGCGTTCTTCCGGTCGTGCGGACCGGCATCGACCTCCAGCAACAGCACGTCACAACCGCAACCGCAAGCGGACATCATATATCCTCCTTGGGCCCCTGGGGACCGGGGGTTTTGCATCGTCCCCTATTCGCCGCCAATCAGACAGATACCTTTCGCCCCGATCGGTGCAGGCATCTGCCCGGTGCTTGGCGAAGGACCGGCGGTGTCAGTTGAGGCCCGGCTTCCACGAGTAAGGTTCACAGCCGCTGGTCTGCGTCCTGGCGAGACAGGTGAGGCCGCCGCGCCGGTGCTCCTGGCCGCCGACATCGCCTCGGCCTCGGGCGTAGAGCTCGTTGAGTTTGTGCGCGACGGTGAGACGGTGCACGCCCTCGACCCGCGCGGCACCCAGCGCCTGTCGCGACAGATGTTGCGCGTTGCCTGGCCCGCGACGCCCAACGAGGCCAGCGAGGGTCACATTGAGGTCCTGGACAACGAGATCGAAGAAGCCGAGCCCTACGGGGACCCACCCCTTGCCCTGAGGACGCTGGGCCCGCGCCGGGTCGCCTGGGCGACGACAGGCACCGGCGCTGGCCGTCAGGGCGTGACATTGCGGTTGCGGTCTTCGCACTCTGGGCTCCTGCAGGTCACCTCGGGGCATTCACGGCTCGTTCAGCACCTGCACCGTTTCAGTGGGCGGCGAACAGTGCTGGCGGGGCGGGTCGAGCTATGCCGTCTGTCTGACGTCCCAGCACCGCGGGAGCTTCAGATCACCTGGCACGATCGCCCCCTGCCTGGCAGTTACCAGTTCTGGGTGCAGGTCACCGAGACTGATGGCCGGCAGATGGTATCAGAGCCCGTCTGCCTGACGGTCGAGGGGTAATCCAGCATGCGCATCGCCTTTGACGCACGCACGCTCTGCACCCCCAAGACCGGCGACCGAACGGTCACAACAGGCCTGCTTCAGGGCATGCTGGCGCTGGCGGAACCCGAGGGCCTGGAAATCATCGCGGTCTCGGACCGTCCCATTCCGACCGGCTTGCTCCGTGAGACGGCTGCACTGCGGATGCATATGGCCCCTTGGCCGCGTGGCTACGCGTGGACGTGGCTGGCTTTCCCCAGGGCGCTCAGGGCCGTCAAGGCTGATGTTGCCGTGTTGCAGTACATGGCACCGCAGCGCCTCCCGTGTCCCTTTGTGACGTTCATTCATGACACGGTCTGGCGGTCCATGCCCGAGACCTTCCCGTGGCGTGATCGCCTGGTGCTGGACACCTTCATCCCATCCACCATCGCCCACGCCGCTGCGGTCTGTACGGGCTCTCACTTCGCGGCCAGCGAGATCTCCCGGCATTACCCTCACGCTGCCGGCAAGCTGCATGTGGTCCCCTATGGCGTTGAGGCTCGCTTCCGACCGGTCACTGACCAGCAGGAGCTGAGGCGTGTGCGCGCGAAGTACAGTCTGCCGGAACGTTTTGTCCTCTCGGTGGGCGTGCTACAGCCCCGCAAGAACGTTGAGGCACTCGTCCACGCCTACCAGCGTCTGCCGGCGCCGTTGCGGGCCCAGCATGGCCTCGTCATTGTCGGCAAGCACGGCTGGCTCATGAAGCACCTTCCGGCGCTGGCGCGTGAGGCCGGTCCGGATGTGCAGTTCACCGGGTATGCCGATGACGAGGACCTGCCGGCGCTGTATACCCTGGCGGAGTGCTTCGCCTACCCGTCGCTGTATGAGGGCTATGGGCTACCCCCGCTGGAGGCGATGGCCTGCGGGACACCAGTGCTTACGTCAAATGTGGCTTCCCTGCCCGAGGTCACAGCCGGGGCGGCACTGTGCGTTGATCCGACCGATGTTCAGTCCCTGCAGGATGGGCTGCAGCGAATGTTGACTGACACGGACCTGCGGCGGGAGCTGGTTACCCGGGGACTGGAGCGTGCGGCAGGCCTTACGTGGGGGCCTGCGGCACAGGGCTTACTGGGGGTTCTGCGAGCTGTCGTAGCCGAGGGCTGGGCCCGGTCAAGGAACTGACGGGCCGCCAAAAAGTGTTGTAAATCTTCGTAACATATCAATCGCGGCTGCACGAACGAGGTGCGACATGGCACAGACCACGGTCCGGGCAGCGGGTAGGTCGCGTATGCGGCTTCTGGTGCTGGCACTGCCGGTGCTTCTGGTGGTGGCAGTCGTCGTGAACCTGGGGAGCATCAAACAGGTTGCCAGCGGCGAGCGAAGCCTGCGCAGCATCATCTACGGCATCAGCATGGGCAAGGGCGATGGCCTCATGGGCTGGAAGGTACCCCGGGACACTGGCTCTGAGAAGGCCAAAGTGACCATCGAGGCGTTCCTGGCAGGTGGCGAGGCATGCCATGTGCAGACAGCTTTGGTCGGAACGGCTCTGGGCAAGATCGATCCGGAGCGCATCCGAGTGAAGTTTGTGGACGCCAAGAGCGGCCCGACGGCGATCAAGCGCCGCGAGGAGGTCAGGCTCGGTTGCGACCAGGGGTTTGCGGTGAATGGTAAGACCGAGTTCGAGGTCCCGGCGCCAGAGAAGGGCAAGGGCGCCAAACGCACCGTCTTCCTGGCTCACAACCACTTCTCGGGTGGTGCCAGTCCCATGGAAGTGCTACACCCGGTACTGGACCAGGAGCTCAAGAAGGCCTACAACGGCAAGGGCCTCGGCATGACCCCGGAGGAGTTCGCGACCAGGCTGCAGAGCGGAGTGGATCTGGCGCGGGGTATCATGGAGGCCGAGGCGCAGCAGGCGCGGGCCCAGCAGGCTGAAGGTCAGGGAAGCCAGTAAGGCCTACCACACCTGCCTGACCAGTTCAAGCGCCACCTCCACCATCTGTGGGCCCGTCTCCGGCACCAGACGGCGGGCTGTGCCCACCTCTGTCTCGTAGCTGCCCTCGTGACAGGCCTTTACGGTGGGGATATACGCCTTCCAGTCGTTAGCCAGCTCCACGCAGTGCGTGTCCGGGCAGGCGGAACGCTGCTTGATCTCCAGCCCGATCTCCACAAAGATCTCTCCCGGCAATCCCACCAGCACCACCGGTCCGACGCGGAGAGCCTGCACCCACGTCGGCTGCTCCCTGGGCATGCGCGACAGCCGCAGGCGCTCGAAGGCCCGCACCTGGTCGGCTGTAGGGTGCATGCGGTCCATCTGCGCCACGACCTGTTCATCTTCTGCCAACTGAGCCGCCTCAACGTCGTCACGAATGCCCGGGAACTCGTATAGCGCCCCTCTTAACGATGGGTCCTCACATATTCCGCCTTCGTAGTAGGCTCGCATGGCGGCCCCGGCCACGATCCCTGCCACCTTGATCGCCTGGCCGTCAGGTAGTCTGTGCTGGGGCGCAGGCTTCGTGAAATCGCAGTTGTTGACGTCACCCGTCGTGCCGTTGCTCAAGATGGCCAGGGGCACGCCGAGTGCCCGGCGCAGGTTATGATCCACCCGGGCGAAGTAGTCGGCCGAGATGTGATCGCCGGGGGAACTCCCCACATAGTGCAACGGGTAGTTCACATAGAGCCCGAGCGGCTCGGCAGTCTCCGGCGAGCGAAACCCAAGTACGCTCAACGTCCGGTCCACAGGCCCGGCTGGGCGAACCATGTCCGGGTTCTGATACCCGGGGTTCATCACCACGCTTCCGTCACGCATATGCCAGCGTCGGTTGAAAACCTGGTCCACCTCACCCCGCCCGTAGACCATCTCCGCCGGCTGCAAGGCCCCCAGGGCGTTCTCCACGGCATCAGCGATGCGGTCGGGCAGAAGAGCGGCGTAATCGGGGTCCTTGTCCACGGCGAGGATGCTCACCGCCGCCGGCCCGGTATGCGTATGGGTCGCGCTCACCAGCACGTTCTCCCACGGGATGCCCGTGCGCTCGTGGATGCGCCGCTTGGCCACATCCACCTCGTCCCGCTCGATCATGCACAGGTCCACGGTCACCAGCGCGACTTGAGCCTCCCCGTTGTCCACTACCAGGGCCTTGGCGTGCAGGGGGTCCTTCACATGGGTGCTGACCCGCGGCCCGAAGCCGCCGATCAGATGGGTCCCCAAGCGGGGCGTAATGTCGGTCTCGAAGGTGCCTGCGCGCAGCATGTCACTAACCTTTCCCGGGTCGTCACAGGGGCCATCAGCCGCCCACGACCCGCCGCTTCAGCTCGCGGCAGTAGTACTCGTAGTTGCTCCACGACACGTCGTCCGGCACCAGGTGGTCCAGGTCCGGGATGTACCGCCCCATCTCTACAGCCGGCCACACGCGATCCAGCTCTGCATCTATGGCCGCGGGCCCCTGAGCCAATGCCCGCTTGTCTATGCCGCCCATGAGTGCCAGTTCCGGATACCGGCGCCTGTAGTCGCTCACGTCGCAACCTGCCGCCACCTCCATCGGGTACAGGAAGTTGGTACCGGCCTCTATCATGGGAGGCACGATGGTATCCGGGTTGCCGTCGGTGTCCACCGAGATGAGTGGGATGTCATGGGCCTCGGCGAAGGCCTTGAGGCGGCGGTAGGGCGGGCCCATGAACTCGCGCCAGTGCTGCGGCGAGATGAGCGACCCCTGGCGACCGGCCATGTCTTCCCAGACGTGGATCACGTCCACGCGCACGCCGGCGTGCACCACGGCCTGAAAGACTGTCAGGCAGACGTCCGCCAGGTGGTCCATGATCTCGTGGACGAGGTCGGGGTCATCATAGAAGAGGTACAGGCACTCCTCGTCTCCCACCAGCCAGCGCAGGCCGCCGTAAAAGGTGCAATCCGGGAAGGCGCCAAGCTGGATCGGGTAGCCCCGCGCCATCCATTCTCGAGCCTGCTCCAACCACGGGCCAGCCAGGCGGTCGGGATGGTGCGGGTCCAGACGCTCAGCCTTGTAGCGCTCCCAGTCGGCCCGCCCAGCCACGGGGAACTTCAGGAACTCAGCCATGGACTCGCCGTGCTTGTAGTCCCGGCGGACGATCCCCCAGGAGTCGGTCGCGGTGATGTAATCGTCATCTTCTGCCAGCACCTCCCGGGGGAAGGCCGGGCACGGCCCGCACTTCACCGGCACCACCAGTGGCGGCATATCCGGGTGCATGAAGCTGCGGTGGTCGGTGACCTCCGCCGGCTTGCCCTCCCGCTCCCAGCGCTGCCAGGCGCGGCCCCAGGGGCCCCAGAACAGCCAGAACGGCGGCCGGTCCACCTCCTGCCCCAGACAGCACCGCACGAAACGTTCACGGTCGGTCATCGTCGCGGCCTCCCCTTGCCTCAGTCGTCCAGCGTCCCGGGGCGCAGGCCCACCGGCAGCATCGCCGGACGCTCGCAGGTGCTCTGCAGCTCCAGGTACCTGCGCTCAGCCGAAGACTCAATGAGCGTGTCCATGATGTCCAGCACGTGGAAGGCCAGCTCCCCACTGGCGCGGTGCGGGCGTCCACTTCGCAGGGCGTAGGCCATGTCCGCCACACCGATCCCGCGGTTTTGCTCGGTGTAGATGTGACTGAGCGGCATGGGCGACCACTCGCTGCCATTGGCCCGGCGCAGGTGAACCGGCCCGCCGAAGCCGTTGGGGTCGCCGACGCTGAGACTGCCCTCGGTGCCGTAGATCTCCAACAGGGGCAGGTTGCTCGCCCAGACGTCGAAGCTGGTCAGAAGCGTCCCCACGACGCCGCTGCGGAACTGCAGGATGCCAGCGACATGGGTCGGTACCTCGACGGTGACACGCTCGCCGCGTTTCGGCTCGCTGGTGATGGTTCGCTCAGGGAAGGTGACGGTGGCCGAAGCAACAGCCTGCTGGACCGGCCCCAGCAGGTTCACCAGGGCAGTCAAGTAGTAGGGCCCCATGTCCAGCAGCGGCCCCCCGCCGACCTGGTAGTAGAACGCCGGGTCGGGATGCCAGCTCTCGTGGCCGTGGCAGGCCATGTGGGCGCTGGCAGCGATGGGCTGGCCGATCCAGCCGTCATCTATCAGCTTCCGCGCCGTCTGGATGCCGCCGCCGAGGAAGGTGTCCGGTGCGCTGCCGACCCGCAAGCCCAGTTCAGCCGCCCGCTCCATAACCTGCCGCCCCTGGGCGCGGTTGACCGCCAGGGGCTTCTCGCCATAGGTGTGCTTGCCCGCCTCGAGGGTCTGCAGCGCCACCTCGGCGTGGGCCGCCGGAATGGTCAGGTTGACGACGATGCTGATCTCCGGGTCGGCCAGTAGCTCGTCCACGGAGCAGGCCCGGGGGATACCATACTCCTCCGCCCGTGCCCGCGCGCGTTCCGGGATGGCGTCCGCCACGGCCGCGATCTCCAGGATCTCAAAGCGCTGCCCGGCCGTCAGATAGGCCGGGGAGATGTTGCCACAACCGATGACGCCGATCTTTGTCTTCTCCATGCCGCGCGGGTTCGCCGTTGCGCCTCTATTGCCCTCCCCTCTCAAGGGGAACCGCTGCCGGCCGCCGAATACACTGCCGCCGCATCAACCGATGCCGGGAGTATGCCATGATGAAGCTCAGCGAAGTGCTGTCCGCCCTGCAGATAGCCGAGGCCGGGGAACTGCTTGCTCCGCACTGGGAGGACTCCGAGGCTACCTTCCCCTCTGAACTCCCGCCTTTCCTCGACCCCGACCGCTGCGCGGCCTTGCGCGCGTTCACCAACCTCCAGCCCGAGGTGGACCCGGACCTGGTCGCCATCGCGCGGCAGGTCGTCGCCAACCCGGCGCTGCTGCACCTGGCCTGGCATTGCCACCGTCTGGTGTACCACCACCCGGAATACTCCCATGCCGACATCGCCCGCTGGCCCTGGCTGGAACGCACCCTCGGCCCGAACCACGGGCTCTTCTACCTGCTTACCGCCCTGAGCGCTGTGCCGCAGGTACAGGCTTTCCACGCCGCCCGCGCCATTCCCGAGGCCATCAGTCGTGACACGGTCAGCCACTACCGCGAGGCCATGCGGCTGAAATGGGTCGAGGCTGAGGGCCGCTGGACGGTGGAGCTGCACGCCCTCTACTGGACCCGCTACCACGCCTGGGGCGACCTGTACTCCTGCGGGCGCATGGAGTACATGGTCAGGCCCTTCAGCGGCATGGTCCAGGCCTACCGCCACAGGGCCTCCGGGCAAGTCCTGGCGCTGGACGCCGGGGGTCATGTCTTCACAGCGGAAGGATACATCAACGCCGGGGAGACCGTAGACAGCCGCCCCGGCAACTGGGAGTCGCGCTTCGAGGACCGCGGCGACACGGTCGTCGGCGTGCCCATCCGCGCCACCGGTCAGGCCATCAACACGCTGGTGGAACTGAAGCGCGGCGAATGGGACCCGGTGCTGAAGAAGGGCGACCCGGTGCTAGATACGCATATCCCTGCCGGCGGGGGCTTTACGCCCGACAAGTGCGAGCACTCCATGCGCCTGGCTGTGGACTTCTTCCGCCAGTTCTTCCCCGACCGCCCGTTCGTCGGCTTTGCCTGTGGCTCGTGGATTCTGGACCCGGAGATCCGTAACTGGTACGACCCGCAGTCCAATATGGTCAAGTGGATGGATGAGCTGTACCTGTTCCCCTACCCCTCGGGGCCCCGGACCGGCATGTTCTTCGTCTTCGGCAGCGACCGGACCGACTACGCCAACCTGCCCCGCGACACCAGCCTGCGGCGGGCCATGGCCGACCACCTGCAGGCAGGCGGCTACTGCCGCGCGGGGGGCATGTTCTTGCTGACCGAGGACCTGGAGTACTACGGGAGCCAGTGGTACCGTCGCAACTGGGGCGGGGAGCTACTGGGGCTGTAGGCGCCCGCCGGGTGTCCTTGCCCCAGAGAACCGATAGGCCCGGCATCCCCGCCCCACAGAGCCGGCCGCGCCGGGCATCCCCGCCCCACACAACCGGTAGGCCGGGCAGCCTTGCCCGGCAACCGAGCAGAACAAGGAAAGGGGACAGGCCTCCCGGACCTGTCCCCCTTCGGGAGAGCGAGCCGATAGGGCTATAGGCCCAACCTAACCACCGAACGGCTATTGCGGAACGAACTCGATACGCCAGCAGATACGGCTTCCTTGCGGGTCTTGCTGCATCGCGTGGAGTGCCCCGTCGCTTCCCATGAACATGATGTCCATGGTCATGTCATACGGGACTGCCGGGAGGTCGGTGAACTGGTAGCGCAGGTAGTTACGCCACGGCCCGCCCTGCAGTGTCCCGTCCCACTCGCCGGACAGCGTGCAGTGGAATGTTGGGCCCGGCAGTACGCGCATGAAGTTGAACAGCGCAGTGCCTTTGAATGGTAGGTTCGGAGCGCCAGGGTCAAGCACTGACACTCCGCTCCATCCCACGTCGTACGTGGTCCCGCCGTTGTCTCCATCCAGCAGGTCCCAATCGTAGTAGAACGTGGCTTTGCCGTTGGCCGGGACATTGACAGTCAGCTTGATGTCCGAGGCCGTGAACTGCGTGGCCGGGGCCGGAATGCTCACGTGCGGGAGATATGGGGCTCCCGGCTGCGCGAACACCGGTAAAGCGGGCAGCACCAGACAGATAACTACAACCAACACGAAGATCGTTCGCATGTCTTCTCCCTCCTCTTCTCTGCTGGCACGGCCCGAACGGCACGTTGTGCGCGACCTCCCGGTACGCAATGGTGGCACGGCACTCACCTTGCCGAGATACGGTCCACTACTCAGAGCACTCCGCCTACTCTACGGATACTGACCCGACGGACGCCAGTTCCTGGGATTTCCGTCGACACCGAACACGCCCGCGCTCTTCACCATCCACTTGGCGTGACCGTCTGCGAACACGCAGTTAGTGCCATCGTTGTGGCGGAATGATACCCGCCCCCACGGGGCTTCTGTCCGACAGCAGCTCTCGCGCGGAGCAGGCGCAATGTAGCCGCTCGCGCAGCAGTCTTCGCGATCGGCCTTGTCATTGTTGCGGGAGTCCGCGACGGCGATACATTCCGCGGGATACTTGATGGCCCCCAGCTTCTGGTAGTCCAACGCGAAGTTCCACCCATAGCTCCTGGGCACCGCCTGGTACGGGCCATTGGGAGACACATAATAGTTGTTCATCAACGCGTCGCGGGGCATGGACGGGCAAGCGAAGAGCTGGGTATTCTTGATATACGGGAAGATCTGGCCCGCCCAGCAGGCGTGATAGGCAACCGTACCCGACGGCGCCGGACAGCACGGACAGTGCCGTGGGAACTTCTCATCGAAGTCCTGCGCATACATGGCCAGTCCCAGACCGATTTGCTTCACATTAGACAGACAGGAGGTCTGGCGGGCCTTCTCCCGGGCCTTGGCAAAGACCGGGAACAGGATTGCGGCCAGGATCGCGATGATCGCGATCACGACCAGCAACTCAATAAGCGTAAAGCCACGTCGCATCATGTCACGACTCCTTTCGCCCTCGTGAAGGTATGCCTGCGATGAGTTCTGCGGCCATCCGGGCACGACACTCGCTCTGCGTCACTCAACACCGCAATCAGGCTCTGGGCCGATCTCACCTCCCTTCCTCCCCCCCGTTACCGGTCCTTCCCCCAGCGCTCCACAACGACAACCATGTTGATATGGGCCATATTCCCCATAATCTCGCCGCTTCCTTCCTCTGAGTAAAAAAAGTTATGATAAAGTTCATTGACTTACCGCCATGTTGCGCTGGCCGAGACTGTGAGCTCGTCCCTGAGTTATGCGGAAACAAACCCCTTTACCAACTGCTCGGCAACGCGCGTTACGCCGGGGGGCTGCGGTGGGTTGCCCGGGTGCCGTGCAAGGCGGGCTTTGGGGGAAGCGGAAGGCTACTGGCGGCCTGCTATTGGGGGCAGGCGGAGCGGTCCAGACGGCCAGTCAGGTCCTCGAAGAGGATTTCGAGGTCTGGCCGCCCGATGGTGTGGGCGCTGTCCGGCGAGGTGCGGGACTGGAGTTAGCTGGCGGGGGTCACCTCTACTGCGCCGCTGCTCTGGAGTTGGTAGGCTCCGGCTTCGGTGCGGCTCGCCCAGACGGTCAGCGGGACGATGAACTCCGCACCCTCCGTGAAGTCGTAGACAAACCCCTTGCCGTAATCCTTCGGGTCGCGGAAGCCGCGGATGAAGCTGACCTCGCCCAGGCAGACCTTGTACAGTTCGCCATCCTGCTCGACGCTTTCAATCTCGTAGCAGGCGTTCCGCTGCCGGTCGTTGGCGATGATCATCTGCTGGCCGCGCAACGTCTCGCCCAGAGGCAGGATGGCATCCACCCAGACGTAGCCCTTGCCCTCCATGTCCTTATCCATGCGGACGATCCGACCGGTCTGCCCCGGTGCGGGCACGGTGAGCGCGAAGTCGCCGAGCGCCAGGCGCGTCCCCCGGCAGAGCGCCGCGCGCTCCACGTGACCATCTCGCAGCCGTAGCCAGCCGATGCCGCCGGCGAACTCCAGACCCCCCTCGGCCCGGATGACGGTGGTGTCGTCGGCGCTGCTGACGAGATAGTCGGTGGCGCCATCAGCCAGGTCCACGCGGACGGCCACAGCCTGGGCCTCGGCGGGGGCGTTCTCGAGAGCAAGCCTCTGGACGCGGGCGATGTTGGGGGTCGCCGTATAGGGTTCGATGATGCCGGTGAAGGTGCTGGTAAGGTTTTCGCCCGCGCGGTGCGCCAGGACGTAACGCAGCCACTCCGGGTTGCCCTGCTTGTTCTGCGGGGGCTGCATGTCGCCCAGGGCCACGTCGGCAAGATCGCTCAGGCTGTGGTACCGCAGATGGATGTCGTCCTCGGGCCTCAGGCCACGCCAGCCCGCCTGGCCTTTCCAATCCACCACGAAGCTCGCGGGCGGCTCCGTCTGGCGAGCCACGTGCGTCACCCAGGAGTAGCCGTAGCCGGGCCCCTCGGGCGTCTCGGTGCGATAGGGCACATCAGGTCCGGCGTAGGTGCCCTGTTCCTGCGGCGTCAGGGACAGCCCCGTGGTCTGTACCTCACCCGGCAGACCGTGGATGGAGTACAGATGGTCGTTGCCGCCCACGACCCGGAACACGTCCAGTGCGTACCCCTCACCGTCCGCAATCTTGACGAAGGCCAGCGTGCGCTGATAGCGACTGACGCCATCGTAGACTTCCCGGCTGTCCACACGGACCGCGCCGAAGTCGTCTAGCTGGCAGTACAGCTCCGGGTGTCCCACCCAGTTCACTTTCTGGGGCAGCCCGTTGACCACGACGGTGTTGTGGGACAGGGTGTTCTCGGTGACATAGTTGCGGTGAGGCCAGTTGGTGGCATACTCGGGGTAGCCGTGGTCGGGCAGCATGCAGAAGCCCTTGTAGTAGATGTCGAAGTTGAGCCGGTCGAGGTGCCCGTGGCCCCCGTTGCGACCATAGTACATCCACAGCGCCGTGCCCGGCTTACCCCAGCCGTATTCGATGGAGGCCAGGCCGTAGCCGGCCATGTTGTGCCCGCCCTGCCACGGGTTCTCCTGGCCCTCGATGGCCTCGGCCAGAGCCTGGACCTCACGCTCGATCCGGTCGGGGTCGGCGGCGAGGATGTCTCTGCCCAGGCCGGCGATCTTGCCATCGGCTGCATAATAGGCGGCCAGGCCGATGCTGGGGTCTTGCAGGTACTTGTACCCGCGCACGATGAAGTCCGGCGCTGCCGCGACCAGGCCCAGGGACCCGCAGGAGCCGGAGTCGCCGATATTGGGTGTGGCGTACCCCAGCACGCCGATGCGCCAGCCGGCGGTGAAGGTGGCTTTGAAGGACGGAAAGTCACGGTAAATATCATGGCGGGTGTACTTGCCGTAGTCGGCCAGCATGTCGGCGACCGTGCCCATATTGGTGCCCCAGCCAAGAGCATAGCCGGGCGCAGCCTCGGCCCCCACACCGTCCCTGTCAATGCCACCCACGATGACACCGGGGATGTGCCCCCCCGCGGCCTCAAACAGGTAGTCGAGCCACTCTCCTGTCTCGGGCTCGGTATCCAGCGCAATGGCGCAGGCCGCCAGGGCACGCTGTGTCATCCCCTCGTTGCCGGCGACGTCACCATCGAACACCCCCTTTGCTCCCGCCCGGAGGATGCCGTCATCCAGGTTCTGGACCAGCAGCTCGCGGGTCCCCTTCTTCTGAGCCAGCTTGTACTGCCGGCCTTTCTCCGCCAGGAAGGCATACAGCTCCGGATCGTCCCGCGTTCCTGAAAGCACCATGTCCACGGCACGAGCGAAGGTGGTGACGGTGCCTGTCTCCCAGATCTTACCCTCGATCTTCCCCCGCTTGGCCCCGCCGTCGGAGTGGTAGTACCCCATGTCGCCGTAGGGCTTCCACTGGTAATCAGGGTAGAGGTCAGCTATCCGGTCGAGCATCACCAGGGCCTTGTGCGCGTATTGCTGTTCGCCGGTGTAAGCGAAGGCGTTAGCCAAGGCTGAGACGCCGTTTTGGAGCGCGTCCCAATACTTCCAGACGTAATAGGCCACAAAGAGATGGCGGTGCCCGTTCTCGTCGAACCAGCCATAGCCGTCATCCACGCCATAGAGGTGCAGGGGGTCATTGGGGTCCGGGTGCACGGTGTTGTACAACAGGCTTCGGTCAGCCTTGTCCGGATCGAATACTCCGGCCTCATTGATGCCGCTGCGGTAGTACGCCTCGAAGTCGTTTTTGGGAAAGACTTCCTGGCAGGACGGGCACTTCAGCTTGAAATGGTCCTTCCAGATGTCAGGATTGTAGGGGTAGTTACCATACTTGTTGATGGCCTCGCCGCAGACGGGACACCCCGGACGCTTGCCCTGGTACATGCTGACATCAATGGTCCGCGGCAGCTTCTGCCCCGGGATCATGTGCCATAGCTCATCGTCGCTGAGCTTGACCCAGGGATCCGCCGCGGCCACAACGCGCTCGCGCTCGGCCCGGGCCCAGTCGTACCGCTCGCAGTTCGCACGCAGGTTGGCGAGCCGCTCCGCCGTATAGTGGCCACCGTAGTCGCGCACGGCCCCGGCCGGCGCCCCCAGCAGCATGAACAGGGCGGCCCCAAGGACCGCGGCGGCGATGATAGCGGGCATGAGTGTCCTCTCCCAACGGATCTGCATGGCTGTGACACAGTTCGCGGACCCCCCGGTCCCGACCTCCCTGACGCAGGTGCCAGGCCTGCCTGGCGCGAACCCGCCGGGGCCGCTGATGACTGAAAGGACCCGCCCCATGGAACGTCTGTTACTTGCTGGTCTGGCACTAGCACTGCTCACCAGCGCCGCCACGGCCAAGAACAGCCGGACGTTTTACAGCGAAGAGATGATGGCCCGTGTCCGGCAGAAGCTCGCCACGGAGGAGTGGGCCCAAGCTGAGGCCGCCAGCGCGCGCCGCGCCGTGCAGTGGCTGCTGGACATGTCGGACCAGGAGGTGTGGGACTTCATCCCGCCGCCGGAGCAACTGCGCGCCATCAACGTCTGTATCGGCCATGACTGCCCGGTCTGCGGCGATGAAATCACCCGCAAGGCCGGTCACTACCCCTGGATCACGAGCCGCGAGAAGCCCTTCAAGCTCGAGTGCCCGGTGTGCCACAGTGTCTTCCCGAGCAATGACTTCGAGCCGTGGAACACCGAGGGCCTGGAAGGAGAGCCCGATGACACCCTCGGCTATGTGGACAACGGCCTGGGATGGCTAGACAAGAGAGACGGGCGCCGTTACTACTTCGTGCCCTACTACATCTTCTGGCAGCGCTGGTCCCGGGACATCATCGGCGGGGTGCGCGACCTGGCGAAGGCCTACCTGCTCACAGAAGACCCTGCCTGCGCCCACAAGGCGGCAGTGATGTTGGCCAAGATCGCCAGTGAGTACCGGCGCTTCGACTACGCTACCCAGTGCTACCACGAGGGTCGCTTCGGTGTCGGAGGGCGTATCTCCGACTACATCTGGACCACGGGCAACGACAGCACCCTCGGCCTGGCCGCCGACGCCATCTGGCCGGCCCTGAGCCAGGACCGGGAGCTGACCGCCTTCCTGGCGACCAAGGGCATCGTGGACGCGGCCCGGACCATCGAGCAGGACATGCTGTTCGTGATGGTGGATGACCTGATGACCGGCAAAGCTGCCGGTAACATGGGCATGCACCAGAGCACGCTGTGCGAGCTGGCGATCGTTCTGGACAATGATGATCCCGCGGCGGGCCCCACAACCGCCGACATCCGCCAGTGGCTGATGAGCGGCCCCGGGCGCGTGGAGGACCTGCTGTGGAACGGCTTCTGGCGCGAGGGCCTGGGCGGGGAGGCATCGCCCGGGTACAGCAGCGGATGGTGCAGCAACTTCTACGAGATCGCGCGTCTCCTCCCGCGCATTGGGGTGGACATCTGGAGCAACCCGAAGCTGAAGAAGATGGCGGACATCGGCTATGACCTCTGCTTTGCAGGCGAGTACACGCCCTGCGTCGGTGACGCCGGGTCCTGTCTGGGGATGGGCCGGGTGGCCTGGACCCCCGGCCTGCAGGGCCCGGCCTTCATGCACTACCGGGACCCACGGCATGCGCAGATGCTGGCGCTGATGGGCGCCAAGTCACAATCGCTTTTCGACGAGCTGTTCGATGAACAGCTCGTGGCGGACACCGTGGCTCAGGTTGGCACAGACCTGCAGTGGCACTCGCGGGTGCTGGGAGGGTACGGGCTGGCCATCCTCGAACGGGGGGAGGGCGAGCACAAGCGTGCCCTGAGTCTGTACTTCGGCGATGCCAGCGGCGGTCATGGCCACTATGACCGCCTCAACATCGAGATGAAGGCCTTCGGCCACTCTGTGCTCTGCGAGGATGGCTACCCGACTCCATTCACGCGACCTGACTTCCACGAGTGGCGCCGCGCGAACACCGCCCGGCACTACCTGGTGCAGGTTGACGAGGAGCCGCACCGCAACACCCTCGCCGGCGACCTGAACACTCTGGCGGTGGCCCCCGAGGTGCAGGTCGTGGACGCCTCGGCGGAGATCGCCTACGAGGGCAAGACGCCGCTGTACCGTCGGACCGCAGCCCTGGTGGATGTCTCTCCCGAGGCCTCGTATCTGGTTGATATCTTCCGGGTGCGCGGAGGCAGGCAGCACGACTGGTGCTTCCACGGGCCGCCCTTCCCCGAGTTCAGCCTCACCGGCGGCACCCTCGGGCCGGTGCAGACCAGGGGAACCTTGGCGGGAGAGAACGTGCCCTACGGCGCCAGACCGCCGGCGCTGAGCGATCCTGACAGCGCGCTTATCCCCCTGCAGACAGCGACCGGGTTGCTTACCGGCGACCACTACAGCAAGCTGGAGCCAGAAGGTTGGACGACCCACGCTAACGGCATCCTGACCCAGAAGGTCGGCGCCGAGGCGGTGGTGGCCCTGGATAGCCCCTTCGCCGCGGGGCCGTGCAAGATCCTGGCTCGCGTATGGGACTACTGCGACGGCGCCAATGAGGTGGACCTGACCCTCGGCGGCGTCACGGTGACCCTCACCTATGAGACTGGTGACCAAGCCGGCTTCCGGTGGGTCAGCGCACTGGCTGACCTGCCCGAGCCCGCGCGCGAGTTGAGGGTTGTGGCTCGATCCCGCGGACAGTCCCACATTCTCGTGGATCAACTGGTGCTGACCAAACGCCTGGACCTGGACCAGCCCGAGGGCAACCTGGCCCGGACCGCCAGCAGCGGCTACCAGGGCTTCTGGAACGTACAGCGAATGCACCCCGCGGGTCTATGGTCAGCCACCTGGCGGCAGCCCGACGAAGACGTCAGCCTGACGATGACCATGCCTGCGGGCTGTACCCAGGAGGTCGTCTCGTGTCTGGGCGAGCCAGAGCTGGTGCCTGGTGCGCCGAAGACGCTCCAGTACGTCATCGGGCGCAACCGCGGATCTGATCTGCTCTCCAGATACGTGGCCGTGGTGGAGCCTCACAAGGGCCCGGCGACGGTCACCGACGTCGTACTGCTACGATCGGCTGATGCGCCGGCGGAGGCGGTGGGCCTGCGGGTCAGCCGCGGCGGCGTCACCGACCTGATCCACAGCTCCCTGGATCGGGAACAACTGATCTCATGGGAGGGGGCCGGTGTGCCTTTCGCGGCGCAGGGAGAGTACGCCCTCGTTACGCTCGGTCCCGATGGCGTTCAGCGCGCCTGTCTGATCAACGGCACGCGGCTGCAGGCGGGCGCGATCACTGTGGAGAGCGCCCCGCCACCCACCGGACGCGTGGTGGCCGTGGACCACGGAGCCAACACGATCACGCTGGACCAGCCTCTCGCCAACGCGGGGGCTTTCCGCGACACGGCCATCATCCTGGGCAATGAGCGCCACAGCACGAGCTACATGGTGGTCCAGGCCGAGGTGCGCGACGGCCACACGATCATCGGCCTCGGCGACGTGCTCTGTATCGTCGGCATGGGCGCTGTACAGGAGTTCGATCCGACTGGCGACGTGCTGCTGGCGGACCGCCGCTTTGACACCTACGGCCGCACGGAGCACGACCGCCACGCCGGTCGGTGGGTCTTCAATGAGAACAAGACGAGGTGCTTCCGCCTGGCAGCGATTGAGCAGGCGCAACGGCTCCGGCTCGAGGGCGCGGCCGGCGACCTGGCCGAGGTCTTCGCCGACGCCGATGGCGATGGCCGCCGGGTCTACTGGATCAGCGACATCGGCCCTGGTGATACCTGGCGGCTCCCGTCGGTGACCTGGCTGCAACGGCAGGCTTCGGGCACGTATGCTGTTCAGGCCGCGGTCCAGGTCAAGCTCACGCTGCCGAAGGGGGAGTGACGGCTGTGGACGCCGACGGAACCACGCTCCCCCGCTGGCTCACTTATCCCAACGAGCGGTGGCCAGTGGCCACTCCCGAAGAGGCGGGGTTCCGCCAGCCTGAGTTCGACCAACTCCTGGCTCGCTACGAGCCTCACCCCTCGACGTTCTGGGGTGAGAGGCACGCGCCAGGCGACTTCGGGGCGGTCCTCACGCGGGGTGGCTACATGGTCAAGACCTGGGGACGAGCTCACGACTACCGTTACCAGACCGCTTCGGTTGGCAAAGCCTTCACTCTGGCGCTGTTGGGCCTGGCCGTGGAGAGACTGGGACTGGACCCGAATGAACCGGTATGTCACACCTGGACCGGCGCCGGTCAGATGTCCCACCCGCACAAGCAGATGGACGCCACTACCCAGCACGGCATTACCTGGCGCCACCTGGCTGAGCACACCGCCGGGTACGCCATCGAGAACGCCGCCCACTGGCGTCGGGGGCTGCTACCGGAGGAACCGTGGATCCGGCGGGCCTGGTCCGGCGACCCTGACTTCGATATGTACGCTCTCCGGCCGCCGGGCGTCCGGTTCTACAGCAGTGCCAACTACGTTCGGCTCGGACAGGCCCTGACCGCGCTGTTCGCCGAGGACCTCAAGGCTGTCCTTGATCGCCAACTCCTGGGGCCCATTGGCATCCCGCCAGACCGCTGGGAGTGGCTGACGCTGGCCCAGGCCCATGCGGCGGTGGACCTGTACCCGGAGGCGCCGGGTTACGGGCAGTATGCCGACCTGCCGCATGAGATCGGTGGCGTGCCGGTGCGGGGTGGCCCGGGCTGGGTCTGCATGTCTGCGGCAGACCTGGCGCGTTTCGGCTTGCTGGTGGCGACCGGTGGACTCTGGAAGGGCCAGCGGCTCCTGGGGTCCGAATGGCTCATCAGCAAGAGCGGCGGCAACGGGAGCACGATAGTCGGCGACCGCCAGACCTTCATCGCCGGGGCGCGGGTCGCCACCGAGAACCTGCCGGGGTTTCTGTGGGTGCCAGACTTCACCGAGTACCGGTTCCCCCCGGAACTGCTCGCCCCAGAGGAGCCTTTCAGTGAGGGTCATGTACGGGAGGTTGCCATGCGCATCCTGGCGCTGTGCCTGATTGTCGTGGTATGCGGATGCATTCGCGGCTCCCGGCTCGCGGCCGAGGAGCCAACGCCGCAACTTCCGGCGGCCGAGGTCATCTTTGCCGAACCCTTCGAGGACGCCAACTGGGAGGACCGCGGCTGGTATGACGGGCCTCACATGCAACTGACCAGCGCCGAACACGTTGCCGGCAGCACCCGGTCCTGCGTCTGGCACTGGGAGAAGCCCGGCGACATCAGCCCGGCAGGCGGGGGCGCCCGGGCCCGGATCCGGCCTGTCGAGGACGTGACGCTGGAGTTCTCGATCAAGCACAGCGCCAACTGGGCGTGGACCGGGGTTCCCTATCACCCGCATGAGTTCCACTTCATCACTGATGTGGACCCAGCCTACATCGGCCCGGCGTGGACGCACCTGACCTTCTATATCGAGGTAGTCAACGGTCGGCCGCGAGTGGGCATCCAGGACGGAATGAACATTGACACGACCCGCATCGGGCAGGACCTGGTGGGGGTGACTGAGCAGCGTGCGGTTGCCGGTGGCAACGGTGACTCGGACGGCTATGGCAAGGGCGACTGCTACAAGGCCGGAGACGAGTACCGCAATGGCAAGTTCTGGGGTCCCGATGAGGTCTACTTCAGCGACGAGCCGGGCCCCCGCTACAAGGGCGACTGGCACCGCATCAAGGTGCGCCTGCGCCTCAACAGCGTTCGCGATGGCATCGGGCAGCGCGACGGGATCATCCAGTACTGGTACGACGGCCAGCTCATCATGGACTACCACGACGTGGTCTTCCGCACCGGCCAGCACCCGACCATGCGGCTCAACCAGTTCCTGATGACCCCGTATTTCGGTCCGGGCGTCCCGCACGAGCAGAGCATCTGGGTGGACGACCTGAAGATCACCACCCCGGCGCCAGCTAACTGAACAGACGCAACTGGCCCTGGGCCTGTTCCCGTGGGGGCGGGGGCGTGTGGCGCCGGAAGCCCCGCAGGTGCAGGCACAGCTCGCGGATGTCCTGCGGGCCGTGCAGCGGAAGCGCACCCTCCTGCAGGAGCATCCGGTTCCCGGCGTGCTCCTCGCGGCCATCGCTCCAGTTGACAGCGTAGACTTCCCGGCCCTGGTGTCTGGCGTTTTCCGCCGTGGCCAGGCTGCCTCCGGTGAGGCGACACTCGACCACAATGACCGCCCGGCTGAGAATGCTTGTCAGACGGTTACGGGCCATCAGGTTGGGCACCGTCGGCTGAGCCCGGGGCGGCAGCTCGGAGAGCACCGCGCCCTGGCGCCTGATGCGGGCGGCCAGGGGGGCGTTCTCCTCGGGCTGAACGTTCAGGATGCCGCTGCCAAGGACAGCAATAGTCCGGCCATCGGCGGTGAGGGCGCCGAGATGGGCGGCGGTGTCGATGCCTCGCGCCAGCCCGCTGACGGTAGTGAAGTCCTCACTGCCCAGAGCCCGCGCGATATCCCCGGCCAAGTCCGCCCCCGCCGCGGTCGGCGTTCGCGTACCCACGACGGCTACCGCCAGGTCGTCCAGCGGGACCAGCTCACCCGCTACACACACCACCGGCGGGGGATGGGGCAACTCGCGCAAGGGACGGGGATAGGCAGGGTCGGGCGAGAAGTGCACGGCCACTTCGTGCAACGCCAGGTCCCGCAGGTCGTCTTCGAAGCTTTCCAGGTTCTCGCGCAGGAATGGAATGGTGGCAGCCTGTTCGGCTCTCAGCCTCGCCTCCCCATGCACCAGGTCCGAGGGCTCCGCCTGCAGCGCCTCCAGAGCACTCCCGAAGACCTTCAAGGCTCGCGCGAAGCCCGCCGGTCCCAGCTCAGCCCCCCAACTCAGGGCCAGCCAAGCCAGTCGCTCGTCGGCTGGCAGGACATGCTCGGGGGCGGGGCGCACAGACACCTCGCTGCTCTCACCGCTTTCCCGGGGGCTGGATGCTGACGGCCATGAGGTACTGGTTAACGCTGTCCGGTGTCACCAGACCCAACAATGTGTCGCCAGCCATGACGGCGGCCACCGGGCAGCTTCCCCCCGCGATGCGGTCGTAAAGCTGAGCCAGGCTTTCCTCGGGCCCCACCGCACACGGTCCCTTCAGCATCACCTCGGCCACGGTGGCGTCTCCACCCAGCTCGTGCATGCCGCTGATCAGCGCCTGGCGGGTGACCAGTCCCACCAGCCGCCCGTCGTCAGTCACGGGGAAATCGTGCTGGTAACTCCGGCTGGCGTGGGCGAAAGCCTCGTAGAGCGTCTCGTCCTTGTCCAGCGACCGGAACTCGCTGACCATCGCGGCCCGTGCGGGGACCCCGGCCAGTGCCGACCGCAGTTGCACCTGGGTGTCTTCCGATGTCGCCCCCAGGAACAGAAAGACTGCGATGAGCAGCCACCAGAGGTTCATGAACAGGCCGAGGAAGCCCAGGATGATTGCGAAGGCCTGGCCGACGGTGGCAGCGACGTGCGTGGCGCGAGCGTAGTCCATGCGCATCGCCAGTAGGGATCGCAGGACGCGCCCGCCGTCGGCGGGAAACGCAGGCAGCAGGTTGAAGAGCGCCAGAAGAATGTTCACCCAGGCGATGCGGCCGAGGAAGGACGAGAGGCTCTGCTGCATGGGATGCAACAGCGGCCCGCCGCCATAGAGTGAGAAAGCCACCGCTCCCAGCACGATCGCCACCGCGATACTCGCCGCCGGTCCCGCAATGGCGACATGGAGCTCCTGGCGCGGGTCGTCAGGCATCCGCTCCATCATCGCCACGCCGCCGATCGGTAGCAGCACGATCTCCCTGACCGGTATGCCGTACCTTCGCGCCACGAGACTGTGCGAGAGCTCGTGGATCACCACGCAGGCAAAGAGGACTACCACGAAGAGAACACCCAGCAGTCCACCGCCCCCAAAACGATCCCCCGGAGAGAACGCGATCAGCAGCAGCAGGAGGAGAAAGGTGATGTGCAACCGCAGTGGTATGCCAAAGACGTTGCCGATTTGAAACGACCAGGCCATAGAGTCCCTCCTCGGACCTACGCGCGGTCATCACTGCTCAGTTTGGCAGAAGGCGGTCAACTCTGTCCATCGGCCTCCTGTCGACGCAGGAAGAGACCGGTTGTCTTACCCTTCGCCTCCTACCGGTTCTTGCCCTTCTGTGACCGCGCGCATTACACTGAAAGAGGCCCCATCGGGATGGCACCCATACGATCGTGCGCCTCGGAGACCTATGACTGAGGTTGAGCCTCGGCGATTACCGCCCGAGTTCCGACAGCAGCCGCTGACGGCTCGCTTGCTCGATGACTTCTCGCTCTGCCCGCGGAAGTTCCTGCTATCGTTTTTCGTCACGGAGCAGGACGAGCGCCGGCTGCGGGGGGGACCGGCGATGCTGCATCAGGCCGTCCGTCAGGCTCTCCTGGCCATCTACCAGTTGGGTGGGCCGGCTGAGCGCCCCTTGGACGAACTGCGCGCGTGCTTCGAGCAGCACTGGGATGGCAGGCGCTGCGCCGATGCCCTGGAGGAGCAGCAACTGCACCGCGCCGGCCACGAGATGCTGGAACGGTATCATGCGGCACACGTCAGTGATGCTCGGCGGCTGGTGGCCCATGACCTGCGGCTGACGGGGACGGCCGGAGGCCAGGAGCTGGTGGCCGTTGCCGATCTGGTCCTGCAGGGCCAGGACGCCAACCTGGACGTGATCCGGTTCGTGACCGCACGCCGGCCGCTCTCCGAGGCCGAGCTCGCCCACGACCTCTCGGCTCAGGTGCTGTGGCTGCTCGCTCAGGAGCACTTCCGTGACCGCAGTCCGCGGGTGTGGTACCACGCCTTGCGCCAGGGACGGTACCGGGAGGTAGTGCTGGATCAGGCGCAGGCGACGCACCTGCGCGAGGATCTGGCCGCTCGCGTGGGGCGCATCCACCGGGAGGAGGAGTTCGCCCCGCGCAGGGGCCCGTACTGCCGCTGGTGTCGCTCGCGCGCGGGGTGCCCCTTGTGGCAACGCTGAAGTGGCTCGCCTTGTTGGCCGTGCTCATGGCGCTTCCGGCGGTGGGAGCTCCCGCCCGGCGCGCTCTGCAGTCAGGTAACGTGACGGTTGCATACAATGCGGAGGACGAAGCCTTTGCGCGCACGGCGCTGGCGGCGGCATGCGATGCCCTGCCGGTGCTGGAGGAAGCCCTCGGCCTGACCGCGAGGCGACAGGGGAGCCACATCCCGGTCCGCATCGAGATCGCGCGCCGCCAGGAGGACTTTGACCAACTCGTTGGCGGCAGCACTCCTCCCTGGGTACAGGGCATCGCTCTTCCGCGCGAACGTCGTATCGTGCTCAAGACGCTGCTGCCCTCCGTGGCCCGCACCGTCGTGGCCCACGAGCTGACCCACCTGCTGCTTGGCGAGATGGCGCGGGAGGTAGACGTGGAGCCCCCGCGATGGCTCCACGAGGGTCTCGCCAAGTTCGCCGCCCAGGACTTCACAGAAATTGACCGGGAAGTACTCGGAAGGGCTGTAGTCGAAGGCCGTCTCCTGCGTTTCCGCGAGTTGCCAGACGCCTTTGGCGGCAATCGTGAGCAAGTGGCGCTGGCCTACGCCCAGAGCTACACCCTGGTGCGGTACTTGCACGAACTGCACCCCGGGGGCGGCATCCGCCAGTACCTTCAGAACCTGGCTCTGACCCGTGACCCGGAACGGTCACTGCTGCGGACCTACGGACAGGCGCCCGAGATCCTGGAGCGGGAATGGCTGGCCCAGACGAAGGACGCCTATCTCAAGCACGGACTACCGCTGTCAGCCGAGACCGCCATCCTGGCGGCAATGGCGCTCCTGGCGGCTGTCGCTCTCGTGGTGCAGGACCGGCGCCGGAGGCTGCTCCGTCAGCGCTTGCAGGAGGAAGAGGAACTCCGCCGAATGTTTGGAGAGTCATCGCTACCGGACGGACCGCCGGCCGCAAGCTGCGAGCGAGAGCCGCAGGATCCCGACGCCAACCTCAGCTAGATGGGAGCGACCACCATGTGGGAACACATCGTTGACTACGCCAATCGCGTGTGGGGCTCAACCCTTCCGACCCGCGTGGCCTGGGCCATCAGCGTCGGCGTTGTCTTCGAACTGCTGATCTGGCTAGCCGGCCGTCGCCTGCGGCGCGCCCTCCAGCCCGTCCTGCAGCGCGACAGTTACCTGGAAGCCACTGAACGCGTCTTGCGCCGCCGGGTGTTGCTGGTGCTGCCGCTGCAAGCGATCCGTGGGCTTCTTTTCGCGGTCGCTATCCTGATCATGCTGCGCTACCTGGGCTTCAACACTGCGGCCGAGGTCGTGCCCGTGGGGCTGGGCCTGCTCCTGGTCGCCGTCCTGGCCAGTTGGCGCCTCCTACAAGACTCGGTGGCCGGGTACTTCATAATGTACGACGACCTGTTTGCCACTGGTGACCGGGTAACCATCGGGGAGTTCACCGGTACGGTGACCAGCATCGGGCTTCGTCACACCAAGCTGCAGGGCCCGGATGGACGCGAGATATGCCTCGCCAACAGCGAGATCCGCACCGTCACAAACCACACCCGCACTCGAGAGCTTCAGCGCAAGGCCCAGGGCAGTCAGTAGGCGGCCCTAGCTCGCAATCAGCACCTCCTCCGGGCTGAGGTCGAGGCGCAGGCCGTGGCGCGGGACAGTCACCAGAATCCGCCGCACATCGCGGTCGGGCACTGCCTTCGCCAACTTGGCGCACAGCCGGCTGCGATGGGAGTATATCTGTCCGGGTTCCACAAACCGGTCGCCATTCCAGAGCCGGTTGTAGAGCGTGTCGTAGCGCACGCACTTGCCCGGTGCTTCGGCCAGCGCGCGCAGAAGCCGGTATTCGGCCGGGCGCAAGTCAACACGCTGACCGCAGAACACTGCCTCGTCTGGCCGCCCCTCATCAAGCACGAGGACTGGCTCGGTGGCCACTGCCGGTGTCCGTGCGAGTCCGGGGCCGCCTCTGTCAGTGAGCGACGGAGCCGGTCGCCCGGCCGGCGGCGAAGCGGCGGCGATGGCGCCACCAGCGCGGCGGAGCCTGTCGGCCACCACCGGACCCACCAGACTGGCGAGCCACTCTGCCGGCGCCTGGGCGGCCTCGCGGGGTGACCGCACGCCCTCGGCGACCAGTCGCCGGATCTGGTCGCGGCTCAGACCAGGCAGGCGTAGACGCCCCAGAGCGACACCCGCTGCCGGCAACCCCAGGGCCAGGCGTTCCGCGTGCTGGCGCAGGCGGTCGCAGTCGGACGGTGACCACCCCTGCTCCGCCCCTATGGCGGCCAGCGTTTCCACGAGCCAGCCGGTTGTCTCGCCCAACGTCGCCAGGCGAGCCGCCGTCGTCCGCAGCTCCTCCTCAAGCAGGGCTGTCGCTTCGTCACCGACCCACCGCTGCAGAACCAGCGCCTGCCGGGCGGCCTCCTGCCGCAACGCGCGACTCCGGATCCCCGTCGCCAGCGCCTGCGCCAGGACGCCGGTGCCCTCACCTAGCTGCGCGGCCAGAGCTCTGAGCTGCGCACCGTAATCTACAGTCTGGCTCAAGTGGAAGGGGGGCGCCCACTCGGCCATGGCCTCACAGCTCAGGAGGGCGACGTAAGTTGCCTCCAGGTTCGTCAGCGCCTCGCCCTCTACCCACTGCTTCAACCACACGAAGGTGTGGTGGCTGATCCCGGCAGCAGCCACGACCCGGCCCAGAGCCGTGGGCACCAGACGTCGGCCCCCGGCCTCGGAGCGTAGCAGTCCCTGACGTTCACACTCGCTCAGGCCCGAGGCGAGGCGAGCCGGTAGCACTGCATCTCCTGCCCAGTAGGCCGTAAACGTGCGCGTGTAGGCGCTCTGTATGTCTCGGGCATGGCGACTATCGGCAACCGCGGCGAGCTGAACGGCAGCGTCCGTGGCCTCCATATGGCTCAGCGCAGGCTCCGCCAACTCCGGTGTCCCCTCCACGTAGCGCTGCCAAAGACTGACCTGAGCCAGCGGCGAGTCGGCCAGCAATATGGCCCGCCCAAACTCGCTGTGACCCAGGCGTCCGGCCCGGCCGGCACGGTTTTCATACTCGCCAGCCGAGATCGGGCGGAGCATCGCTGGCCCCCCGCGGTCCTCGCACTGCCAGCTCCACGGATCAATGATCACGTTCTGCGCCGGGAGATTCACGCCCAGGGCCAGGGTGGGCGTTGCACACACCACCTGGATCTGCCCGGCGCGGAAGGCGGCCTCCACGCGCTGGCGATCGTCGAATAGCAGATCGGCGCTGTGGAAGGCCACGCCGCTGGGCATAAGGCGATCCAACTGCCGCTGCACGACACTCTGCCCCGTCTCCTCTCCTCCCTCCCAGGGGGCTTCCCTGTCGGGCGTGAGAGCTCTCGCCAGTCGCCAGGCCAGCGCCACCACGGCCCCGCGGTCCCGGGTAAAGACCAGCGTACTCTCGCCCCGTCGCGCCAGGAACGCGGCGAGCCGCGTAGCCGCATCGGCGTAGCTGTCACCTGGACACACTCCGGCGCCCGCGAACTCCTCTGTGGCCAGACGGCCGCTGTTGTGCTCGCGGTACTCAAACGTATCACCGCTGAGCACTCCCCGGCGCAGTTCAACAGGCCGCCAGGTGCTCTCGAGCCAGCCCGCATGGAGATACTCCGCGAGGCGAGGCGAGGTTCCCAGGCACGCCGACAGCCCGATGATCTGCACGCCTGGCATCTGTCGCAGTTCAGCCAGCAGCACCTCCAGGCATGGCCCCCGCTGGGCATCAGCCAGCATCTGCAGCTCATCTACGACTACCAGCCCTAACCCGGCCAATCCGGCACCTGAACGCACCCACAGGGAACGCAGTTTCTCCGGGACTACTACGCCCAGGTCATAGTCACCCCGCAGCAGGCGCTGGTCATCGCTGCGCCGGTCGCGCGTGCTGACCGCTACGCGCAGACCCAACGAGCCATAGGCCCGGTCGAAATGAGCGAACTTTTCTTCAGCTAGGGCTCTGGTCGGGGCCAGGTACAGAACACGCTGACCGGCCAGGGCAGCGCGACTGGCCGCCATCTCCCCGATAAACGTCTTGCCGGCGCTGGTCGGCGCCTGGACGATGAGGTTGGCGCCAGCCAAGACACCATACCTGGTTACAGCTTCCTGCTGGATAGGGAGCAGCTCGGGACCGAGATGTGACTCCCACACCTGCAGAAGACGTGACGGCACGCCAAAGGCTTCCAAGGAACGGATGAGCATGGGTAACCCCCTGGGTCAGGCCATCCGCATGTTATCAAACACTTGTTCGACTGTCAACGGTGCTTTCCACCGTGACTTGCGCGTTCCCCGGAAGGGCGACCTCTTGAACCGCTACGCTTCTCTGTGTATCATCATCGCGTCCCGTTTGCGGAGTTGCCTCACCCCCCGAACTCAGGAGTTATGACCCCATGTCGCGCGTTCTGCTGGTGAGTTACCCTGGTTACCCCTCCACTCCGGCCACCCTCGTGGCGAACCCCTGGCTGGGCAACACGGCCGCCGCGCTGCAGGCTGCCGGCCATTCGGTCCTGGCGCTGGACTACGGGACCCTCAGCACCATGCGACGCCTCTACCCGGAGAGCCTGACCGCCCACCTTCGCCCTTTGGCTGCACGGGTGGCCGAGTCCGGCGGCGGGGCGATGAACGAGGACCAACTGCGCGTGCTGCGTGAGGTCTCCGACACGCTGGACGCCCATCAGAGACTGACTGAGGGGCAACTGTCGGCGGAAGTGGCGGCTGCGGCCAGAAGCTGGCAGCCTGATGTGGTCGCGCTCGAACTGGCCGATACGGATGGTTATGCGGGCACCATGGGCATCATTCGCCAGCTCCGGGCCGAGTTGCCCGCCGCCCACCTGGTCTGCGGGGGCCGCAAGGCCATCTGGTTCCGACACCGACTGCTGAATGTCTGCCCCGAACTGGACTCCGTGGCATTTGGGGACATCGAGGCCGTGGTGCCGGCCCTGGCGACACGACACGATCTGCGGGGAGCTGGAGAGCCCATCGCCGGTCTGTTGGAGCGCGGCCAACCGGCAGACGATGTTCCGGCCGGGCACCAGCTCAGCCCTGACGACCTGCCGGTGCCCATCTACGATCCCGACATCTACCCGGCGATGGCGGGTGACGAGAAGATCAAGATGCCTATCGTCACCGACAGCCGCGGGTGCCCCAATCGCTGTGCCTTCTGCGTTCACCCCTTCGAGGACGGCGGACGCCTGCGGCAAGCGTCTCCGGAACACATCGCCGATGTCTTTGCCGCTCTGCAGGCGCGCTACGGCTTCTCGGTCTTCCGTCTCGGAGGGGCATCCACGCCTGCCAGTCTGTTGCACGGTCTGGCGCAGGAGATCCTGCGGCGTGGGTTGCGCCTCCGCTACAACAGTTTCGGGCATTTCCGGGGCGCCAAACCCGAGCAGATGCCTACCCTTGCCGCCTCAGGCCTGGTGTCCCTGTTCTACGGCCTGGAGTCGGGGAGCCAGACAATTCTGGACCGCGCCTGCCACAAGGGGGTCAAGTTGGCCGATGTCGGTCCCGTGGTCACCGCTGCCCGGCAGGCCGGGATCTTCACCGCGACCTCCATGGTGGTGCCCCTGCCCTTTGACACACCAGAGACGCTGGCGGAAAGCCTCGCTTTCGTGGTCAACCTCCGCCCTGATGCCGTTCCGCTGCAGTTCCCTGGCCTCTTCCCAGGCAGCCCCTGGTTCGAGCACCCGGAGCGGTATGCCATCGAGATCGCGGACCGGGAGCAGTTCCTGCTGTGGGCCATGGACTACCGCATCAAGCTCTTCTTCCCCCCGCGATACTGGGAGCCGCTGCCGTACAAGGTCAACGGCATGGGCTTCCACGAGTTCGCGGAGATCACCAGCCAGTTCGGACGTGACCTGGAGGCGGCCGGCATCCTGACCCACTTCTCTCATACCCTGGCGGCACTGGCGGCGGCAGCGGAGATGCCCCCCCGGCAGCTAAGGGATCTGGCCCAGCTATGGTGTCTCACTGGCGACGCCGAGGCCATGGGCGAGATGGTCGCCCGCGCGAATCGGAATCTCGTGCGACAGGCCTAGACTCAGGCACCAAGGGAGCAAAGAGGCCGAGGGGAGATCTTCCTCCACTCGGCCTCAGGTCTTTCCAGGGCCAACAAGACGGGCACCCTTACCCGCTGACTTTGTCCAGCAGTTCCAGGGCCTCAAAGGGCTTGCTGATGATGGCGTCCACGTAAGGCGAAGAGGCTGAGCTGGCTTGCTCCCCGACGTAGGCGCTCACCAGCACCACCCGGGTAGACGGCGAGAGCTCTTTGATCCGCCGCGCCAGGTCGGTCCCGAGCAGCCCGGGCAGCCGCAGGTCGGTCACCACGGCGTGCGGCGCACACCCGGCCTGCCCGAGATAGCGCTCAAACTTCTCCAGTCCCTCGCCGGCATCCGCAGCCCCGTCCGCGGTCATACCCCCGGCGAGTAGCACGGCTCGCATCGAGTTGAGCACCCTCTCATCGTCCTCGACGACCAGCACATCCGGGACCGTCACCTCCGGCAACCCAGTGTCTGCCGCATCGGCATCAGGCCTTGCGCCAGCCGCGGCTGGCAGACGGATCGTGACGGTGGTTCCTACGCCCACTTCGCTGTCGAAGGTCAGTGTGCCCGAATGGGTGGCCACCACCTTCTGCGCAACACTCAGCCCCAGTCCTGAACCGTTCTCACCCTTGGTCGTGAAGAAGGGCTCGGTGATGCGCGACATCAACTCCGGGGGGATTCCCTGGCCGTTATCCTGCACCCGGATAACCGCCTCTCCATCCTCCTCGGCGGTGCTCAGACGCACGACGCCCCCTTCCTCCTTGAGAGCCTGGCGTGCATTGATCACCAGGTTCATCAGCACCGTGCGCAAGGCCGTCGCACTGGCCATGACCAGCGGCGGGTGTCCCTCCTCGACGATGATCTCACGGCCACTGCCCGGCTGGAACTGGCCGCCGGCGATACCCACGACCTCCTGAACAACGGAGTTGAGGTCGACCAGGGCAGATGGTTCATAGGGATCGCTCTTGGTGAGCCCGGCGATGCGCTGTACGGCCTCCGTCCCGTCCTGGGCGGCTTGCACGATGTGCTGCAGGTCCTCCTGGATCTGCTGGGCATTGACCGTGTCCGACTGCTTGAGGCGCATGAGCAGCAGCTCGATCCGCAGCAGGATGGCCCCCAGGAAGTTGCGCACATCGTGGGCCACCTCCGCAGCGACCTCTCCGATGGCGTTGAGACGACCGATCTTGGCGAGCTGGCTCTCGATCGAGCTGTGGGCAGCCGCGAGGTTCTCGTAGATGGCGCTGCTGTCACCCCCACCGTTCCCAATGCCGAGGGCGTCCAGTTGGCCCGAAAGCGCTGCGGCAGCAGGCTGGAGCTGTTCAATGAGCAGACGCTGCCGCTGCAGTTCCAGCTTGCGGTCGGCGGCCCTTTGGGCCACGTTGAGGATGTCCTCGACCGAGAAGGGCTTGGTGATGTAGTCAATGGCCCCGTAGCGCACGGCCTTCTGAGCAGTGTCCACGGCTGCGTAGGCGGTAATCAGCGCCACCTGGATCTCCGGATCGATCTCCTTCAGGCGCCGAAGCACCTCGGGGCCCTCCATCTCGGGCATCTTGATGTCGCAGAACACGACGTCCGGATGGTGTTCGCGGGCCAACGCCAGCCCCAACTCTGGGCTTTCGGCCAGCATGACCTCGTAATGAGGCTTGAGAATCATGCGCAGAGACTCCCGCGGCCCTGCCTCGTCGTCAATGACTAACACCACTGGCTTACCCATTCATCTGCACTCCTGACCTCTCTATCCGTCCTGTTACCAGCACCGGGAACGACACGAGGAAGCCCAGGCTTCCGTTCTCTGTTACCGGCTCTACGCCTCCGCCCTGCTTCTCGATGAGCTGTCGGCTGATGGCAGGTCCGAGATCACCTTCGGGCTCCTGCAGAGCATACAGCGGGTCAAGCACCTGCGGCGACGGGCCTGAGCCCCCTGTCGGCGCACAGGACAGCAAGGCGGCGACGCGCTGGCCTCCCGGACCGTTACGCGTCTCCACGTCCACCTTCACCGCGCCATTGCAGGTTCGCCGCAGGTAGCGCAAAAGGTACACCAGTGCCTCGCGAGTCGCCGTTGGGTCGGCCACCACCTCGGGCAGACCTGGCACTGCGGTGACCTCGGGAGTGGGGCCTTCGGGCATAGCCACACACACTTCGGCCGCAGCGTCCCGGACCAGTGTCTCCATGCTGACCAACTGGAATTGCGGCTCCGGCTGTTGCAGGAGCTTGAGCTGCTCGTCAATGAGCCTCT
Source organism: Armatimonadota bacterium (assembly GCA_013178155.1). Lineage (GTDB taxonomy): Bacteria > Armatimonadota > Zipacnadia > Zipacnadales > UBA11051 > JABLXH01. The sequence continues at coordinate 67,010 of JABLXH010000017.1, forward strand.
CCAGCCGCTCCAGCTCCGGTTTGACCGTCTGCTCATAGAACTGGTTGAGCCCCTCGTCGCCGGCCGAGCGCCCCATGAGCTGGGCGTAGGTGCGGATGGCCGTCAGCGGTGTGCGGACGTGGTGCGCCAAGCGGCCCACGATGGTGCTCAGGACCTGCAGCGTCTCCTTGCGGGCATTCTGGTCCCGATCGGCCTCCGGCGCGGTGATATCCTCAAGCAGCATCACACTGCCGGTACGCCGTCCCTGATCATCAACCAGTGCAGCCGTGCTGACCCGCAGTTTCACTCCTGTCCGCGTCAGCGTGACCTCAAGGCCGGCAACGCTCGCTTCGGGGGCCACATACGCCGCGTGCAGGTAGTCCCCAAGGGGCGAGGGCAAGCAGCGCAAGTCAGCGCCGCGCAGATCCTCCACCGCGGTGCCCAGGGCGCGCGCCGCATACGGGTTGCAGAAAACCAGCCTCCCGTCGGTCCCCATGGTTATCAGTCCGCACTGCATGCCGTGGAGGCTCTGCTCCAGGTAAGCCTTCGTGTGATGCACCTGCCCCTGAAGCTGCAGGTTCTGGACCTGGAGGGCCACCATACCGCTTAGCAGGAACAGGGTCTCCAGTTCTGCTCGGTTGTAGGGTTCGCCGACCACCTTCTCACCCAGCAGCAACAGCCCCAGAAGGCGGCCTTGCACTGTCAGTGGCACCGCGACCTGGGCGCGGAAGACAGACATCTCAGCGGCAATGGCCCGGGCCCGGACGGCGTCACTCCATTGCGCCAGCTCGGCGCGTGTCAGAACCCGGTTGCTCTCACGGCACCACTCTGGCAGGGCGTCGCTCGGTGCCAGACGCCCCTGGGTCTCGAGTTCGGGGTGTATGCCCCGAGACAAGCGCACACGCAGCGCACGGCTACCTGGGTCCTGCCATAGGAAGCAGTAGTTGGCGCTCCGCGTCAGCTCGGTTGCGGCCTCCACATAGCCCCTCAGCAGTCGGTCCAGGTCGGTGTTGCCGGCCAGAGCCGACATAAGGTGCAGCAACGTCTCCTGGTCGTGAGGCAAGCGATCCTTGCCGCCACTCAGCAGTGGAGCCTCGTCCAGGTCAGGTCCGCCTCCGGCCGCCAGCGCGACGTACCTGGCTTGCTGCAAAGCAGCCCGCAGGGTCATCGCGGTCTCCGCCTGCGTGGCGTCAGTTCCGATCCAGAGGTCCGGTGGCGGCTGGTTGTCATTGGCCAGTTGGTCGCGCACG
>JABLXH010000170.1 GCA_013178155.1 Armatimonadota bacterium
CACCGGAGGGCAAGCCGCGCATCGCCATCCTGTCCATCGCCCACCTGTCCGACGCCGAGCGCATGTTCTTTGTGACGCTGCTGCTGAACGAAGTGGTGGCCTGGATGCGTCGGCAGCCGGGAACGCCGAGCCTGCGGGCCATCCTGTACATGGACGAGATCTTCGGCTACTTTCCGCCCACCGCCATGCCCCCGGCCAAGCGGCCGATGCTGACCCTGCTCAAGCAGGCGCGGGCCTACGGCCTGGGGGTGCTATTGGCCACGCAAAACCCGGTGGACCTGGACTACAAGGGCCTGGCGAACACCGGAACATGGTTCATCGGGCGGCTGCAGACCGACCGGGACAAGGGGCGGGTACTGGACGGCCTGGAGGGCGCAGCGGCGGCCTCCGGCGGAGCCTTCGACCGGGCGCAGATGGATACGCTGTTGTCGGGCCTGGGCAACCGCGTGTTCCTGATGCACAACGTCCATGAGGATGCGCCGGTGCTGCTGCAGACGCGGTGGTGCATGTCCTACCTGCGGGGGCCGCTGACGCGGGCGCAGATACAGCAGTTGACGGTGGGCGCCGCTCCTTCCCGCAGGGACGGTCTCTCTTCAGCCGGGCCCCTCGCTGCCCGGCCTGCGGATACTGGCATCGCCGAGGTTCGGCCCGCCCGTCAACCGCCGGCAGAGGCGCCCGCCGGTCCGTCCCGCCGGGACGGTCTCTCTTCAGCCGGGCCCCTCGCTGCCCGGCCTGCGGATACTGGCATCGCCGAGGTTCGGCCCGTCCGTCAACCGCCGGCAGAGGCGCCCGCCGGTCCGTCCCGCCGGGACGGTCTCTCTTCAGCCGGGCCCCTCGCTGCCCGGCCTGCCGGCGTCGCTACACCGGAAGACCTCCCCCAGTTCTACGTCCCCCTGAGGCGGCCGATGCCGGCGGGGTCGCGGCTGCTGTACACGCCGGGGCTGCTGGGCGCGGCGCGGCTGCATTATGTGCGCGTCGGGGCGCAGGTGGACCTGTGGGCCGACCAGGTGTTGGTGGCGGAGTTCCCGGCCGCGGGAGAGCCCGTGCGCTGGGAGGAGGCGACGGTGCTGGACGGGCAAGGGCTGAAGCTGGCCGACCGGCCCGCCGCCGAGGCCGAACACGGTGACCTGCCGCCGGAGGCAGGGTCTGCGGCGAACTATACCGGTTGGCGCAAGAGCTTCGAGGCCTTCGTCTACCAGCAGCGGCCGCTGACGGTCTACTCCTGCGCCGCGCCTAAGGCGGTGTCCCGGCCGGGGGAGGACGAGGGGGCCTTCCGGGGACGGCTGGAGCAGATGGCGCGGGAGCAGCGGGACCTGGCGGTGGAGAAGCTGCGGGGCAAGTACGCCGCTGAGGTGGCGGCCATCCGGGAGCGTATCCAGCGCGCTGAGGACCACCTGGCCCGCGAAACCGCCGAGCGCAACCGGCAAGCCATGCAGGCCACACTGTCGGTGGGTGAGACGCTCATCGGCGCGCTGTTCGGGCGCAAGACGCTGAGCCGCCGCAATGTGGAGCGCGCGGGCGCCGCCATGCGCCGGGCGGGCCGCACCGCCGGCGAGTTCAGTGACGTGACCCGCGCCCGGGAGACCATCGCCGAGCAGCAGGCGAAGCTGGCGGCGCTGGAGCAGGAGTTGGCCGCAGAGCTGGCCCAGGTGCAGACGGCCCTGCCGGAACCCGTCCTGGAGGAGATCACCATCCGTCCCCGCAAGAACGAACTGGTGGTGACGGCCTTCGGTATTGGCTGGCTGCCATGGGCGGTCGAGGGGCCTGGGGGAGTGGTGGGGCTGTGGTGAGGGGGCGGAGGCGAACGGACAGGATCGGCGCGCCCCTGCCTGCCCTGCTGCCGGCGAGGCCCGCTGCAGCCGGGGAACCCGGCCGCAGCACCCCGAAATCCGTCCCGGACGGACGGTCTCCCCGCAGCCGGGACCTTCAGTGCCCGGCCGAACCGTTCTACCAAAAGGAGCGTAACTGATGCATCGTCTGCTGCCACTGTTTCTCGCCACGGTGTTGCTGGCCGTTCCTGGCCTGACCGCTGACCAGTGGGTCAAGGGTTGCACCCATGCCCATACGACTCACAGCGATGGCGACGCCAGCCCGGAGGCGGCCGCGGCCTGGTACAAGGCCCACGGCTATGGCTTCCTGTTCATCACCGACCACGGCACGCGCACCGATCCGGCGGAGTGTGCGGCCGTAGTGGATGACAGCTTCATCGTCATCGGTGGTGAGGAGGTCAACACGAACGTGGGACCGCGGCCGGTGCATGCCAATGGGCTGGGGCTGAGTCAGACCGTGCCTTCAGGGACCGGAACCACCGCCGTTGAGGTCCTGCGGTCGCACATCGCGAACATCACGGGCGCCGGGGGCATCGTGCAGGTCAACCATCCCAACTGGCGTCAGGGTCTGGACTATGGCGACCTGCTGCAGGTGGATGGATACCCCCTGCTGGAGATCCACAACCTCGGCTGCGACGACGCCGGAGACTATGCCCGCCCAAGCACCGAACAGCTCTGGGACATCTTGCTGTCCGCGGGCAAGAGGGTCTACGGCGTGGCCACCGATGACACTCACCACTACGCCCCCGACAGCAAGGCCACCGACTCGATTCCCGGCCAGGGATGGGTGGTGGCACGGGTTCCCCGGCTGACGGCAGAAGCGGTCCTGCGGGCGCTCAAAACCGGTGACTTCTACAGCTCCAACGGCGTCGAACTGGCCGACGTGACCTATGGCCGGCGCCATCTGCGCGTGACCGTCAGGCCCGCAGCGGGCGAAACGTACCGCATACTGTTCATCGGCCAGCACGGGCAGATCCTGCGCGAGGAGACGACTACCCGGGCCATTTATCGCCTGAGCGGCCAGCCAGGGGAAGCCTACGTGCGGGCCAAGGTTATCTCCGGCAAGGGCAAGGTGGCGTGGACGCAGCCGGTATGGTGGGGGCGATAGGCGCTGCCAGCCCTGCTGGCAGTGGCCCTCGCAGACTGCCGCTGGCGCAGGCACTCCTGTCTGCGCCGGTCGTCCGTGATGGCCAGGAGGTCTGGCCGTGGCACTCCGTCCCGGAGGGACGATCCCCCCAGCCGGGTACTTCAGTGCCCGGCCCGGCCTCGACCACCACGCCTAGGGCTGCGGCTCGAGGGCTAGGACCTCGCCATCGCACTTGAAGCCCTGGATGGAGGTATAGGCGAAGTGGTTGTCCTCCGGGGTCTCGTTGGCGTAGTCGGTCAGCAGGTAGTTTGAGCGGCCGAAGAGCGCCAGTGAGCCAGCGTCCAGCGGCTCCACGGGCACCCAGCCCACCGGGTCCAGGTAGACCGAGGCCCAGCCATGACTGCCGGCGTTGTCGCGGAACTCCCCCTCGGCGCCGAGCACGATCCCATGGGCCACCCGCGCCGGCACTCCCGCGGCCCGGCAGAGGGCGGTGAAGGTGCTGCAGTAGTGGTGGCAGACGCCCTGCCCCCCGGCGAGGATGGCGTCGAGCGTGGCGTTCTGGGTGTCGGCGTATTTCATGTTGTCGCGCATCCAGTTCAGCAGGTTCTGCACGGTCCGGGCCGGGGTGAGGCTGCGGGAGAAGGCGGCGATGCGGGAACAAAGCGGCGAGGCCGGGTCGAACACCTCGCCATGCCGGAAGGGGCCCAGGCAGGGCTTGAGCGCCTCCGGGACTGCCGTCGAAGTCAGCGCCTCCAGGGCGGCATGGCCCAGGGCAAAGCCGCGGATGGTGACCGTGGCCTCGATCGTGAAAGGCTCGCCAGGCTTCTGTACGACGTCAATGAAATCGCGGGGGCCCTCACTCACCGGCCGGTAGGTGACGGCGTTGTGGACGGTGAACTCAAAGTCCTGCCGCGGGTCGTGGAAGCGGGGCATGAGCAGTCGGGCCGCGGGCTGGCCTGGGCCGCCCTGTCCCAGGTCCACCTGCCAACGCAGGCGGTAGCGGCGCTGGCCGGTAAGGTCCAGGAGGCGCTGACGAGTGCCATCTATGGCACCCTGGGCCGTGCCAATGGCCTCCGGCGGCAGGCTGCTGATGCGCTCGAGGGTCGCGCGCGCCCCGGCGTAGTCGCTGGCGCCGATCTGAGCCTCGGCAAGCTGCTCCAGGGACCACCCGGTCTCGCCGTGGCGGGCCACGTTCTCCCGCGCCAAGGCCAGAGAGTCCTGCCACTGGCCCAGGTGCCCCAGGGCCCAGGAGAGGCTGCGCCAGGCGTACTCGTCGCCGGGGCCGTGCTTGAGTGCCTCGCGAAGGGCGGCGGCCATGGTCGCAAAGTCGCCCTTGCCCTTGGCCTCCTCACAGCGCGCCATGGCTTCGCGGTAGGCGGCTTCATCGTCCTGGGCGAAGCCGGCGGCAGCGGTAAGCAGGAGCAGGCAGGGCAGCAGATAGCGCGACATGGGGACCCTCCGGGTGACGGGATGGGGGAGAGGGTTCATCGGGGCGGGAGGGGGTTCCTGCTATTGCCAACGCCACCCGTGACAGTTTGCCGAAGCGATCGGGAAGGACAGCAACCCAATGCCCACCCTGTACGCCCCCGAACTGCAGGCCCTGATGACCCGCATCTTCGACGCCGGCGGCTCGCCCCATGACGAGTCCGCCTGGGTCGCCGAAACCATGACCCGTGCCAACCTGATGGGCTGTGACTCCCACGGCTTGGCGCGGCTGCCGATGTACGTGGACCGGCTGCTCAACGGGCAGCTTGTGCCCGGTGCGCCCTTCGAGGTCGAGCGCGAGGCCCCCGCCTTCGCGCTGGTCAATGCCCACCAGGGCTGGGGGCAGGTGGCGGCGCGACGGGCGATGGAGCTCTGCATCGCCAAGGCCCGGCAGGTCGGCGTGGCCACGGTGGCCGTGCGCAACAGCCAACACGCCGGGCGCATCGGCGAATGGGCGGAAATGGCGGCGCGGCAGCACATGGCGGGGCTGGTGTTCGTGAACTCCCGGGGCGGGCCGGGCTCGGTGGCGCCCTGGGGCGGCATAGACCGCCGCCTGACCACCAACCCCGTGGCCTTCGCCGCGCCCACCGGCCGCGAGCACCTGCTCTCCGTGGACCTGTGCATGTCCGGCGTCCCTGAGGGCAAGGTGCTGCTGGCCCTGCACCGCGGGGAGCAACTGCCCGAACACTGTCTCCTGACCTACGACGGCCAGCCGACCACTGATCCCGCCGAGTGGTTCAGCGATCCGCCGGGGGCGCTGCTGACGCTGGGCGGCCTCCTGGGGCACAAGGGCTATGCGCTGGATGTGATGGTGGACCTGCTGGCAGGGGCCCTGACCCGCGCCGGAGTCAGCGGCCAGACCACGCCCACCGGCAACGGACTGCTCTGCCTGGTCTTTGACATCGCCGCCTTCCTGCCCGTGGCCGAGTTCATCGCTGCGGTTGAGGACCTGCGAGCCTGTGCCCAGAGCTCTCGCCGCGCAGCCGGGGTGGAGGAGATCCTCCTGCCCGGCGAGCCGGAGTACCGCACCATGCAGCGCCGCCAGGCCGAGGGCATCCCCATTGCCGAGGCCACCTGGGAGGCGACAAGGGCCGCCGCCGCGCGGGTCGGCGTGGGGGTGTGAGGGGCAGCGGTGAGTGGCCGGCTTTTCCTGCCGTGCTTATACACGGAAGCGCGGGGGCCACAGCCAGGCTTCTGGCCGTGCCCGGCTGCGAAGGGGACCGTCCCTCCGCGACGGGCACTGCCAGCGGGGCTAGCAGTGGCACCTGGAACTCCCGGTGGGGCAGGCACTCCGGCACAGACAGCCGGGGCAGACAGGAGTTTCTGCCCCACCTGCACTCACAGGAGAGTTTGCCGTCCCGCAGGGACGGTTTCCCACCAGACGGGCACTTCAGTGCCCGACTACCGTGCACACGGAGCTGTAGACCATGCGCAGCGCCACCGCCCTCACCTTGCTGCTGCTCACACTGGGCCCCGCCCAGGCCGCCGACCTGGCTCTCACCGCCGCGCCGTACCTGGCCGGTGGGCTATGCACCCGCCCGGTGCTGCCCATGGAGCGCGACACGGTGACCATCGCGATCCGTGCCACCGCTACCGCCGACTGCCCGCCGACGGTGGCGGCGCAGGTAGCCTTGACCAACGCGGAGGGGCGAAGCCAGAAGCTGGCCCTGACGCTGACGGTGGCTGACGGCCTGGCCACGGGCGCTGTCGAGTGGCCAGCGCGGCGCAACGGGCTCTACAAGCTACGGGCGACTGTGGACGCCGGCAACGCGGTGGCCGAGAGCGACGAGGCCAACAACAGCGCCGAGCTGTTGCTGCCGGTGACCGTCTTCGGTCGGCGCCTGCACTGCGTGTGGTATGGCGCGGTCATGACCAACCGCTGGACCACCTGCGTGACCTCCTCGGCCAATGACGAGCAACGTGCCGTCCTTGACCAGCACGGCATAGACGCCTTGCACTGGGAGTATGGCGGCATGAGCTGGAGCTACTACGACCGCGAGCGGGCCGAACGCGAGCCGCAGGCCGTCCTGGCCGAGTTCGAGCAGCTCTTTGCCGAGAAGTATCTCCGCCCGCTGCCGGAGGACTGTGCGGGCCTGGGCATTGACGAGACCGGTGGCTATCCTGGCAGCTTCCAGGAGGCGGCCTCCATTGCCTCTTTGAAGTCTCTCATTCGTGCCCAGCAGCAGATCCCCGAGCGCGTCTTCGCGGTCTGGCATGGCGGCGGACTATCACCGGAGCTGGCGAAATACTACCGCCAGGCCGCTGACCTGCTGCTACTTGAGACCCCTGCCAGACCGGCAGGCCATTGACCAGCACAGAGAAGGAAAGCTGCTC
>JABLXH010000171.1 GCA_013178155.1 Armatimonadota bacterium
CCGGCCATTGTTCTGGCCGAAAATGGAGCCTATATCATCGGCGATGACCGCGTGGTCTACGGCTTCGATTGTCAGGCCGCCGACAACACGGGCCCAGAGATCCTCGACGCAATGCTGGACATCCGTGCCCCCGAGCGTCAGGTCGTCTTCGATGAGACGTGGAACATGGTGGCCAAGCCGGTGCGGGCCCGGCGCCAGCAGCAGACGCTTCTGGCGGATGTCCAGACGACCCCTCTCCCCTATCATTATGTCTGGCATGACATCGCCGGCAACATCCCCGACCTGACCGCGCCGGACCGTCCCGCAAGCTACGGTGGCTGGACCTACGATCAGGGCTGCCTCTTTGCCAGCTACGGCAGCCCCAGCGGGACCGTGGCGACGGAGGTGCCCGTCAAGCATCCGGGCCGGTACGCGATGTGGGTTCTCTCTAACTCCACCAACCTCAACTACACGGCGCCATGGTTTGGCAAGGTCAGCGTTGGTGGCCAAGAGCAGTTTGTGTACCACCACGCCGGCAATATCCCCAGCATATGGATGAAGATGGGCGAGGTGACTCTCACCGAACCGGGCCCGGTGCGGGTGGAGTTCGTGCTGGACAACGCCGGGGCGGGCGGCACCTACAGGCGCGTCTATACGCTCTTTCTGGTGGATGACCTGAACTACGAGCCCCAGGGCACAGTCCGGCCGCCCTGGACACTGGACATGTACCGCGAGCGTGCGGCCCAGGCGGGCGCGGCGCCGTCAGACCGGCTTCTGGTATGGACAACCACTAACCCCTACACGCCCTTGAGCCAGGAGGTCTGGGCCGACCATACCACGGTCGGTCGTTCGTGGCCTGAACAGCCGGTCTCGGGGAGGGAGGTACGCCATCGGCTGGTCATGGCCCGGGATAGCGTCCGGGCGGTGCAGGTAGCCCTCCGCAACCTGACCGGGGAGGCTCTGCCCCTGACCGTTGAGAGTGGACCTCTGTACCACGGAGAGCGCACCTTCCCGAACACCACCAGTTGGCGCGTGCAGGCCTTCGTCCCTTACGGCCCCGACCGCCAGAACTGGACGCCGTTCTTTCTGTTGCGCCGACCCGCCATCACGGTGCCCCCGTACAACGTGGCTGGGCTCTGGCTGACCGTCAACTCGCACGGCCTTGCCCCGGGCGAATACGCCACAAAGCTCAGACTCCGCGGTCAGGGAGTGCCCGAGTACGTCATCAACGTCCGCGTGAAGGTGTCACGGGTCGTCGCCACGCCGCGACAGCCGGTACTGGTAGACGGCTACACGCAGCCCCACGAGGGCGAAGCATACCTGCGCGACTATGTGGCCCACGGCCTTAAGGTGTGGCGGGGCGAAATGAGCAAGGCTGACATGAAGAAGTGGGGCATGCGCCTGCTGGCGGTCCACTGCAGCAGTGCCGAGGACCTGGCGCGCCTTAAGGCCCTCGGACTGGACTACGAGGACTGGTTCGCAGTGATCATGGACGAGCCCAGTGGTGAGACCGAGGAGAAGCTCAAACCGTACCTGGACGCCGCCAAGGCTCTCCGCGCCCTGGACCCCAACATCCGCATCTCCTTCAACCCCGGCGAGGCAGGAACCCTCCCGACCTTCCAGATCCTGGCCCCGTACTGCGACTTCTGGCTGCCCTACAGCCTGCACCTCTCCGAGCACTGGGGCGGGCCAGAGAAATGGGCCATCTACAAGGCCAAGCCCTGGATGTGGTACACCACTCCCTGCCTGTGGGACAAGTCACCAGCCTTGCCCGACAGCATTGCCGCCCAGATCCGCCAGGTGCCGGCGCAGACGGGACTCTGCGTGGGTACCGCCTTCTTCGCGCTCAACTACCCGTGGCGGGACCAGTGGGACACGGCCTACGAGCACATCCCGGATGCGTCCACCATGGGCGCAGTCATGTCGCGGCACGGGCCTGTCCCGACGCGGACCTGGGAGGCCATTCGTGAGGCCATCCAGACCGCCGACCTGGCGATGATGGTGCGGGAGCGGCTCGGAGCCAAGCGCTTTGAGGAAGTGAACGGGGAAGACGAGCAGAGGCTGATCCGCGAGGGCAGCACCGAGGAGCTGCTCGCCTGGCTGGAGCAACACCCCTGAGTATGGGCCGGAGGATAGATCATGGCTGAGCTGCGCAACCGCACTACCAGCTTCGATTTCGACTGGCGCTTCCTCCTGGGCGACCCTCAGGGGGCCGCGGAACCGGCGTTCGATGACTCCCAGTGGCGCACGATTGGCGTGCCGCATGACTACAGCATCGAACAGGCGCCCCGGGAAGACATGCCGGACTGGCACCCCAGCGGCTTCTATCCAGGTGGAATCGGCTGGTACCGGAAGCACTTCGCCGTGCCGGCAGACCTGGCGGGAAAGCGGGTGTTCATTCAGTTCGACGGGGTCTATCACCGGAGCGATGTCTATCTCAACGGCCATCACCTGGGCCACCGCCCCTACGGCTATGTGAGCTTCGGCTATGACCTCACGCCTCACCTGCGCCCTCGAGAGACGAATGTGCTGGCGGTGCGGGTGGACCATTCGGACTCCCCCACCTCGCGCTGGTACTCGGGCTCAGGCATCTACCGCCACGTCTGGCTGACGGTCACGGACCCGCTCCATGTTGCCCACTGGGGCACCTACGTGACCACACCGGAGGTGTCTGCGGAAAGCGCCACGGTGCGTGTCCAGACCACTGTGGACAACGACACCGAGGACGACCTGACGTGCCAACTCGTCACGGTCCTGCTGGACCCTGAGGGCCGGACCGCGGGCGAAAGCGAAACGCGATCGCCGATCTCGGGAGGCACGAGTACCGAGTTCACCCAGGAGTTCGCACTGCCGACGCCCGGACTCTGGTCAGTGGAGACACCTGTGCTCTACACGGCGGTGACCCGGGTCTACCGCGACGACCGGCTGGTTGACGAGGTGACGACTCCCTTCGGCATACGCCACCTGCGCTTCGACCCGAAGGAGGGCTTCTTCCTGAACGGGGTGAGTACAAAGCTCAAGGGGGTCTGCCTGCACCACGATGGCGGCTGCGTGGGTGCGGCGGTGCCGCTGCGCGTGTGGGAGCGTCGCCTGCGAGCGCTCAAGGAGATTGGCTGCAATGCCATCCGCACCAGTCACAACCACCCCGCGCCGGAGTTGCTGGACCTTTGCGACCGCCTGGGCTTCCTGGTCATGGACGAGGCTTTCGACAAATGGCGGGGCGGCTACTATGCCGCGCATTTCGACCAGTGGGCTATCGCTGACCTGGACGGGCTGCTGCGGCGTGACCGCAACCACCCGTGCGTGATCATCTGGAGCATCGGCAACGAGGTGGACGAACAGGGCTCTCCGGCTGGCGCTGAGACCTGCCGGATACTGGCGGACTATGTGCGACAGCATGAGCCCACGCGCCCCGTCACCTATGCCGCCCACCCCGACCGGCACGAGGGTCGCTGTGTCAACCACAACGGCTTCAGCGAGCCCCTGGACATCGTGTCTTACAACTACCAGGAACACTGGTTTGAGCAGGACCGCGCCGCGTATCCGCAGCGGCTGATGATCGCCAGCGAGGCCTTGCCGTATTTCCACGGTCGCACCGACTACGGAACGGACAGACCGCTGCACAACCAGTACTGCAGCTATGACCCGGTCAACCCGTGGTGGGACGTGGTGAACCACGACTATGTGCTGGGTCAGTTCATCTGGGCGGGGATTGACTATCTTGGTGAAAGCGCCGGCTGGCCCAGCAAGGGCTGGCCAGACGCTCCCATCGACTCGTGTGGTTGGCTGAAACCGCGGGCCAACTTCCATACGGCTGCCTGGCGGCAGGACCCGGTGGTACGACTCGGCGTCCTGCACGACGGTGCCGACCAGGACCCCGGACACCCAATGTGGAGCTGGCCGCGCATGGTGCGGCACTGGAACTTCGCCGACCAGTGGAACCAGATGATGCGCGTGGAAACGTGCACCAACTGCGAGAGCGTGGAGCTGCTCCTGAACGGCCAGTCGCTCGGCGTGCGCCGGGCCGATGACTACCCGAACCGGGCCATCCTGTGGTATGTGCCCTACGCGGCGGGGACGCTGGAGGCCATCGGCCGCAACGGGGGGCAGGAGGTGGCCCGCGACGAGCTCCGCACGGCCGGCACGGCGGTCGCCCTGCAGGTAGAGCCCGACCGCACCGCATTGGCCGCAGACGGCCAGGACGTAGTCCATCTGGATGTGACGCTGGTGGACACCGACGGCGTCCGGGTGCAGGATGCGGACCGGCTGGTCAGTTTCGCCGTGGAGGGGCCCGCTCGCCTCCTCGGTGTGGACAATGGCGACTTGCGGTGCCGGGAGCCCTACAAGGCCTTCTCTCGGACCACCTACCAGGGCCGGTGCCTGGGGATCATCCAGGCCGGACGTGAGGCCGGCGAGGTGTTGGTGACGGTCCGCAGCGAAGGCCTGCCCGAGGTCACGGTGCGCTTCCCAGTGGGATAGCCCGTCAGGGCACGCCTGAGACCACCCGAATGGAAAGCGAGACGATGATGACCCTCCGGCAACGCATCCTGTCCGTCTACCGCGGCGAGACGCCCGACACTGTGCCGTTCATGCTGGACCTTTCGCACTGGTTCTACCACCGCCACGGGCTGCCGTGGGACCTGAGCATCGCCTACGCCGAGCCCGAGCGCGACCTCATCGCCTATCATCGCGCCCACGACATCGGCTGCTATATGCCGAACCTGGCGCCGTTCTACGAGACCTCCTATGGCGCCGATGTGCATGCTGAGATGCTTCGGTCGGAGGAGGGGGATCTCCCCGCCCTCACCTGGCGCCTGCGGACACCGCTTGGCTCCATCGAGCGCACCCGCGTGTGGGAGCCGCAGAGCTACTCCTGGGCCATCCGCGATTGGGGCGTGCGGACGGAGCAGGACCTGCGGGTGCTAGGCCATGCCCTGGGAAGCCGCACCTTCAGCTCCGACTGGAGTGTGTACAGGGCCTGGGATGAGGCCATCGGAGAGTCGGGGATCGCCTACGTCGGTACCGGCTACAGCGGCCTGGGGAACCTCCTGAGCCTTTGGATGGGCGTAGAGGGTACCACCTATGCCATCGCTGACTGGCCGGACACGGTCCGCGAGGTGGTGGACCAGATCAACGAGAGCAACCTGCGACTCGTGGACCTGCTGTGCGTTTCACCAGTTGAGGTTGTCGTCATGGGTGACAACTTCTCCGCCGACCTCCAGCCGCCGAGTCTGGTGACCACCTGGTCGGCAGACTACTACGCCGAAGCCATACGCCGCCTGCACGCCGCCGGGAAGAGTGTGGCCGTGCACATAGATGGCAAGCTGCGGGGACTACTGCGGCTCTTCGCGGACCTGGGGGCGGACTGCGCCGATGCGGTGACTCCGCGCCCCATGGGCGACCTGACTCCGGCCGAGTGCCGTGCCGAGGCGGGCCCGGGGCTCATCCTGTCGGGCGGCGTGTCGCCAGACCTGTGGCTGCCCACTGCCCCTCTCGCGGCCTTCCGCGATGCCGTCCGGGCCTGGCTGGACTTGCGGCGCGAGAGCCCTCGTCTCATCGCTAACGCCGGTGACCAGGTGCCTCCGGGCGCCGAGGAGGACCGCATTTTCATCATGCGGGACATGGTGCTGAGCGAGGGTCAGTACTGAAGGGAGAGAGCCCCTTGGGCATCGCTGACCACGGCATTGTGTTTCGTGCGGAACCTGGCACTGACCGCTCGAGTTGCTGTTTCCCGGGGATCTGCGCCCTGCCAGGCGGGCGCTGGCTGGCAACCTGTCGCGCCGCGCCAACGAAACAGGGAACCCGCGGACAGCATGTGCTGCTGAGTTGGTCCGATGATCAGGGCCAGACCTGGACCCCGCCGGTAGCGCCGTTCGCGCCGGGTGACGTGGATGGCAAGCCCGGCCTCTTCCGCGCCGCCTTCCTGACTGCGCTGGGCGCTGACGAAGTCCTCGCGACTCTGTACTGGGTGGACCATTCCGACCCTGATCTGCCGTTCTTCAATGAGGAAACAGAAGGCCTGCTGGACTCGCGGCTCTTCCTGTCCAGGTCATCCGACAGCGGGCGAAGCTGGTCAGAGCCCCAACTGGTGGACACCACGCCCTTCACTTGCCCCACCCCCATCACAGGGCCCACGCTGCTGCTGCCCAACGGTGAATGGGGTCTGCAGTTCGAGACCAACAAGCGCTATTACGACCTTACCCCCTGGCAGCACGCCTCCGTGATCATGTTTTCAGCCGATGAGGGGCGCACCTGGCCACGACACACCGTGGTGGCGACCGACCCGCAGCGCCGCTTCTTCTGGTGGGACCAGCGCCCGGCGATACTCAGTGACGGCTCGCTCCTGGACCTGTTCTGGACCTATGACAACGTGGCTGGTGAATACCTGAACATCCATGCCCGGCGGTCGGATGATGGTGGACGGTCGTGGGGTGACCTGTGGGACACCGGCGTGCCCGGCCAGCCAGCCCCGGCGGTGAGCCTGTCCAGGGAACGCCTGGCGCTGGTCTACGTGGACCGGACCGGGGCCCCGGCGATCATGGCGCGACTGAGC
>JABLXH010000172.1 GCA_013178155.1 Armatimonadota bacterium
CCGCTTGGGGGGAAGTTCCCCCGAACGAAGGTGCTCAAGGGTCGGCTGACCTGAGTGCTGACCCACGGAGGTAAGAGACATGGCTCTGCGGGCATCTGCGTGGCTCTCTCTTCTAGTGGTCGGCGCTTGCGTTGGCGGTGATGTGGCGGCTCAGCCCAACCTCATCCAGAACTCCAGCTTCGAGGTCGGGCTGGGCAACTGGGGCTGGTACACCCGCGGGAAGGGAGGATACGACCGCGATGTGGCAGTCGTCTCGGCAGACCCCTGCCCTGCGCGCGTGCAGGCCCCTGAGGCCCCCCATGGTCGCCACATTCTGCGCTTCGCGGCACCCGACTACTGTGCTTTCTGGCTCTCCACCCGCGCCTACCGCACCAGCCCTGGCCCCCATGCGTTGCGGCTGAACGTGCGCACCGATATACCACTGACCGTGTCGGTGGCCGATGGCGGACGCCACAGCGCTGGTGAGGTGGCGCAGGTGAGCGTAGCGCCGGGGGCGAGGTGGCAGACTGTGGAGGGCGCCTGGTCGGTACCACCCGGGACCTCGCTCATCACCCTCTCCGTTTCAGGGACCGGACCAGGGACGGTGGAACTGGATCGGGTGATCATGGGGCCTCAGGAGGGGCAGCCGACACCGCCTGTGGAGCTGGGATTGGAGCCCAGCGAGGGGCGACAGATCCTTTTCCCGGGAGAGCCGGTGCGCCTGGCGGTCAGGTGCTTCTCCGACCTTCCTTTTAGCGGTGTCCTGTCATACCGGGTGGAGAACGCCTGGGGAGGCGAGGTGGCCGCTGACACGGTGACGGTGGAGGCCGGGGAGGCTGGCCTGGTAGAGGTGCCGCTGACGCTGGAACTCCCTGCCACCGGGCACTACCGCCTCCTCGCTCAGGTCCGCCACGGAACAGCGACGCTGTCTGCCACCGAGGAGCTGCTGCTGGCCGTGGTGCCCCGACGGCCGCTGCCCACCTCGACCGAGGACGCCGATGGCAGTCGCTTCGGCTGCAACATGGAGAGCCGGCCGTGGCTCATGGAAGTGGCGCAGGCTATTGGCATGCGCTGGGTCTTCTGCAACCCGCCGGTGTTGACAAAGTGGTTCTGCGTCGAACCAAGACCGGGAGAGTGGCGGTTCTTTGATGAGGTGGTGGCGGAGTTCGAGGCCCGGGGGCTGCGGCTCGTCGGCAACCTCGCCGACCCGCCCGCATGGGTCACCGACCCGCAGACCCAGGAGCGTTCCGGGCCGTGGCCCAATCCGGTGATTCCTCCGGATCTCAAGCTGTGGGATGAGTACGTGCGACGGGTCGTGAGCCACTACCGCCCACACATTGCGCACTGGGCCCCTTGGAACGAACCGAACCATCCGGGGTTCCTGCAGCTGTCCGAGGGGGAGAGCTGGGAGGCGAAGTACATCACGTTGCTCAGCCGTACGCATGCGGTGGTGAAGGCAGTTGACGAGCGGCTGCAAGTGGTTGGCGGCACGGTCACCAATCCTGGCGCCTTCCCTCCGCTGGTACTGGCGGGCGGTCTGGAGTACATGGACGTCGGGGCCTTCCACTGGGCCTCGTGGACTCCCGACGGCTATATACGCCAAGCCGGTGACGAGCTGGGCTTACTCGGGCCCAAGGAGACATGGGTCAACTGCACCGAGTGGATCAGAGACGCCTTCGCGCAGGTGGGCAGGAGCGTCCCCCTGTGGAACACGGAGTGTCACATCACGGAAGCCGACGTCGAGCGTGAGTTCCGCACGCAGCCCCATCCGGCGCAGTACTACGGCACGCCTCGCATGACGGCTCTGGACGCCGCCAACGCTATCCCCCGGCAACACATCGCGGAATGGGCCGCAGGGGTGGAGAAGACCTTCTACTGGCTCCTTGCCACCTACGATTCGGCACGCGAAGGGCGCGCGGCCAAGACGCTGCTGGAGTGGGACCGGTCGCCCACGGCGGCCCTGGTGGCATACGCCGTCATGACGGACCAACTCGCGGGGGCGGAGCTGCTGGACTGGAAGGCCGAGACCCGTGAGGATCTGCTGGAGCGCCCCACCATCTGGACTTTCCGTTTCCGCAAGCCCGGCGGAACTCTCACCGTGGTTTGGAGCAATCGGGATGTAGAGACCGAGATCACTCTGCCGGTCGCTCCGGCCAGGACCCGGGTCTTTGACCTGTTTGGGGCCGAGCGGGCCGGAGCGGGCTCCATGAGCGGCCTCCCGCTGACTGACCGCATCGTGCTGCGTGTGGCCCGCAGTCCGTTCTATGTGTTTGAGGCAGAGCGTTGAGCACCGGTCAGGGGGGTGCTGTGAGGGGTGGTTGGGAGGGCGCCATGACCCCTAGCCTTCGGTCTCGGCGTCGCTGGCCTCGGCGCGATAGAGAGCCTCGCGCACCCACCGTCGGATCGTACGGGCACAGCCGTTGCTCTCCATGGTCTCTGGCTTCGGGACGTGGCCGCCGCGATAGATAAACAGCTCCTTTGGGTCGGCGGCCGCGGCGTAGAGGGCTTCGCCGTACGCCACCGGCACCCCCGGATCGGCATCGCCCGTCATCACCAGCACGGGGCGGGGCGAGATCCAGGCCAGGAAGTTGGTCACATCCAGGTCCGCCTTGCGCGGGTCACTCAGGGGCAGGTAGGTGCCCGGTTCGGGCCCCGGGGTGGCGCTGCCCGAGATGAGGCAGGCGCCGGCGACGCCGGTGTCCAAAGCGGCCACGATGCCACCAAGATTGGCGCCCATACTGGCGCCCAGCAGAGGGATGGCGCGGACGTCCAGGTCCTTGCGGGTGCGCAGGTAGTCCAGTGCCCGCAGGTTGTCCAGCACCGTCCGGCGCATGCAGATGGGCCCCTGCCACTGGTCACGGAAGGCATGCCAGTCGGTGTCTTCCGTGGCGCGTTCGCCGTGGAAGGGCATGTCAATGGCGAAGACGGCGATGCCGCGCGAGCCGACAATCTGGGCCCAGTTGCGGGCGTCGTCCTTGCTGCAGGCCAGCCCGTGCATCGCCAGCAGCACCGGTGGCTTCTCGACGCCCGCCGGCCGCACCAGCAGGGCGCTGACGAGCTCGCCGTAGGTGCTGGCGAAGACAACCCGCTGGGTCACGAACTGACCCTCTGTCTTCGGCTCGTCCTCGGTCGCCTCCAGCGGGATGGAGGGATCGTAGTCGTAGGCGGCCGTGAGGCTCCGGCCCGCCACTGCGGCCGTTGCCCACAGGCCCATGCCGACGCCCACCAACAGCACCTTGCCCGCAAGCCCTGTACCTGGTCCCATAGCCCCGCTCCTTCAGCCGCCCTCCCCAGGCGACCCGTCTGCACCGGACCCCACAGCCTCCGTCCCGGGGACAGCATGCCCCATGCGCTTCGTTCCGTCGTCGGACCAGAGTTCGCTGAGCCCACCCAAATCCCTTGCTCAACGGGGTTGGGGACGCGATGTCCTGGTGCGGAGCGCGGACAGACGGGCGTCCAGCGCCCAGTCACCTCCCGGCTCGCTCCTCACCGGGCGGCCAATGGAGGGGCACGGTGCAGGTTGCGCTGGCGAGCCAGGGCACCGACCGCACTCGCCACCACTGACACGCAGGTGCCGCCGAGGGCGGTGGACGAATGAAGGGATCCAGACGAAGCCTGTATTGGCAGTAGAACCCGGAGGAATGAAGAGATGCGGTACTTCGTGGGGACGGCGGTACTGGCCCTGTTTCTTTGCCAACATGCCTTCGGTCAAGCTCGAGTACAGGGAACGAACATCATGGATGCCGACGGCCAACCGCTCGTTCTGCGGGGGGCCAACTGGGGCGGGTGGGGCTGTGTGGACCCCGGCGACGCCCGGCAGATGCGCGACCTCGGCGCCAACTGCGTGCGCATCGCCTTCCAGCACGACAAGATCACGGACCCGCCGGACAGCGAACAGATCGGCGGGGAGGGCCTGGCCCTGCTGGACGCCATGTGCCAATGGGCGCAGGACGCGGGGTTGTGGTTCATCCTGGACTACCACATGCCTCCCGGCGGCTGCAACCCCTTCGGCTGGAACTATGGAGGGGCCAACCGGCTGTGGCGGGAGCGGTCGTTGCAGGAAAAGTGGATAGCAGTCTGGACGCAACTGGCGCGCCGCTATCGCCACCACAGCCGCCTGCTGGCTTACGAGCTGCTGAACGAGCCACTCCCCCCTCACGATTCCCCCACTAAGGACTACCGGACTCTTTGCCTGGAGGTGATTGACGCCCTGCGGGCTGAGGATCCCGGGCGCCCGATTGTCGTTAGCGACCGCCATTGCTCCAGCATCAGTGGGCTGGACACGGCCCTCCTGCCGCGGGCCAATCTCATTTACACCTTCCACTTCTACTCCCCCGGTATCGTGACCTATTGGCAGATTCCTGAGGGCCGCTACCCCGGTGTCTGGCCCGTGGTGCGGGAATGGCTGTCGAACACGCCCGAAGACTGGGGAGCTTCCGGCAATACCGATTGGCATGCGTTGGAGCAGACCTTTCAGCCTCCCGCCGAGGCTACCCATGGTGAGGTGCTGCTGCGGTCCACGCGTAACGCTGGTACAGCCTGGTTCGATGACGTGGAACTGTGGTGCGACGGCGAAGCTGTGCCGTTCGCCGATAACACGGATTTCAGCCCGGAGAGAAAGAGCGCCGGGTGGACCGTGGAACGTGTGACAGCAGGCGAGTTCGTCTGGGACGGCGAGGAAGGCCACGCGGCTCCCGGAGCCCTGCGGATCCGGGGTACGGGCTCCTACAACTCGTTCCTCGCGGCCAAGCGTTTCCGCGCCACTCCGGGCGGCCAGTATGTGCTGCGCTGCTGGGTCAAGACCCGGGCGGCGACAGGCCACACCTACCCTGTGGTTGCCTGGCACCGTCACCAGGAAGAGCTGGTGGACGCCGACTGGCTGGAGTGCGGGTTACGTCCGGCGGCTGAATTCCGCGACCGCCAGCAGGTTCCGGTGTACTGCGGGGAGTTCGGGTGCGCTCAGCCGACGACGGGCGATGGCGCTCGCTGGGTAGCAGATGTGGCAAGTATCCTGAACCGCTACGCCATCCCGTGGACGTACTGGAACTGGCGGGAGACCACAGGTCCGGGCAGTATGGGGGTCTGGGTCCATGACGCGGAGAAGAAGTACGTACTCCAGGAGGCGTTATTCGAAAGCGTCAGCCGGGCGTGGAGGGAATGATCGGGCCGCGAATGCTCACTGCCTCTGTCTGCTCTGGAGGCTTACTGTCTGCAGACCGCACAGTGCGCAAGCGCTGAGGGGTCAGCCAGAGAATACTGTCACCGCAGTGGCCTGATGGAGAGCACTTCGGCGAGAGGCCCTGGGGTTGTCACTTGGCGGCGGTCACCGCGGCCATGGGTTTTCTTCTGCGCCGGTGCGCTCTCTCTTCGTTGTCCTGGCACTCCTTGGCTTGTAGGCGCGCCCAGTCGGCGGTACGATGGTCGCCTATCCGGTCGCCCAGGACTGCGGCCTCGGCGAAGTGTGCGACGGCCTCGCTCCAGTCAGCCCGCTTGTGCGCGCAATACCCCACAAAATACTGCCAGTTGTACCGTTCCCGAAGAACTGGGCTGGTCTGCCAATGCGCAAAGTGCTCCATCAAATGCTCTAGATCTGCCCATGCACGCATGTCCGCTGCGGCGATAGCCTGCAGATGGTAAGTGCGAGCAGGGTCCTGCCCATCGGCGTGGGCGGACCAGGCAGCCAGCGAGGCGTCCCGCAGACTGCGGACCGCCACATGCCAGTCGGCTGGTTGCCACGCGGACAGCACTTCCACCGCCAAGTCGATGGCGGAGAAGCGAAGATGCGTGTCCCCGCGGGCTATCCCGCGGTCGTGTAGCTCCAGGAGCCCCGGCACAACGTCGCTTGGTACGGCTTGCCCCTGCTCCGCTGCCGCATAGGCACGCGCGTAAAGCTTTCGCATCTCCAGCGTTGAACGGTTGATCCAGTGGGTCAGCTCTCCGCCGAAATGCTCGTCAACATGGGACGTGGCGCTAGCCAGCGAGCGCAAGGGCAGGTCGGCTCGTCCGAACAACAGGTGTGCCCAGTGCAGAGCATCGTGCAGGAAGGCCGCGGCTGCCGCAACCCGGCGCTGGTGCTTCGCAGAGTGCGCTAGAGTACCCCTCTGCGACAGCCAGTCACGACAAGCTTGCAGGCAGGCAACTCCCCTCACGATGCCGCCCAAAAAAGGGTGCACTGCTAAGACTCCAGTACAGGTCCAGTGCCGCCTCGTCCACGTCTGGCCGCTCGGCGAACTCGGCACACTCGAACTCCTCCGGGTAGCGGCAGTCCAGGCACGCTGCGTAGATCGCCAGCCGGAACTGGTCGACCTCGGGCTGGCTCAGCCTGTGCCGCCGCATCGTCTGCAGTAGCGCTTCCAGTTCCCCAGTACCGGCGGGTGGGTGTCCGGCCTCCCAACTGCGAACGCCTGCTCTGGTCACACCGCGGGCTTTGGGAGACACTCCGCGGACGAGTGCTGCCAGCTGCTCCCTACTGATGCCTAACCACTCGGATCGCCACACCCTCAGAAAC
>JABLXH010000173.1 GCA_013178155.1 Armatimonadota bacterium
TTTTTGGGCGCGGCTCCACTGCGCGTTCGGCTCAGGGGGTGTGGAGAGTGGGTCTATAAGCCGAATTCTGTGAGTGGCTCCCGGGCGGTTCTGGAGAACCGATGGGAGACACCCGGCGGCCATTTATCTCGGACGGCTGTTGCCAGCCGCCTCTAGCACCCTACCCGGGAGTCAGCAGCGGGCCACTGCCTGTGCGGACCTGCAGGCTCCGCCGTGGAGCCGCAGGCTCCGAACGCGCTCCCCTATGTGGGCTTGCTCCGGACGGGGTTTGGCCAGCCGGCGCGTTGCCACGCCGCTGGTGGGCTCTTACCCCACCATTTCACCCTTACCGGGCCACGCATCCCCCAGCCTTCGCCTCTTGAGCTGAGCCGGAGAGACCGTGGTTGCGCCGTCTGGGTCGGCGAGACTGGCAGGGGGCCTGTAGCCCGCCCCCCGTTCTCGCGGACGCAGACGGCGCTCCCGGCGGTATGTTTCTGTGCCACTTTCCGTAGAGTCGCCCCTCCCGGCTGTTAGCCGGCGTCCTGCCCGGGGGCCTTCCGCCCGGCGCATGCGCCAAGCCTCCGGCCCTTTGTGGAGTTCGGACTTTCCTCGGTGCGCTCAATGAGCGCCACGCGGCCGCCCGACCCACTCTCCACGGGCATTATACCACAGCCCCGGTGAGGTGGGCACTCCTGTCCGCCGTGCCGTCTGGAGAGGCCGGACGGCGGATGCCAGCGTCCGCAAGCCGGCCTATGCCACCGGTCTCCCCTATTCCCCGTCGTCCTCGTCCGCCGGCTCGGTCGCGCCGCCGGTCATGTCGGCCAGGGCGGCCTGGATAGCGGCCAGTTCGTCGTCCGTGATGCCCCACAGTTGCGCCGCCAGGCGGTCTATCTCGGCCTCATGCGCCCGCACGGTCTCGCTGTCCCCCCGCGCCGTAGCCTCATGGCAGGCCAGCGACAACTCCGCCAGCCGCTGGTGCACGGGGTCCTTGGGGTCGAACTTGGGGATGCGGACGTGTTCGAGTACGTGAGTCGACATCTGGGTGCTGACCGTGTAACAGCGAACAACTAGGTCCGAAGGGGATGCGTTGAGCATGGCGCAGAGGTAGTGTGCTTCTTGCATTTGCTTGAGTGGCACCATCATCACATGGTGTTCAGGGACGACTGTTCGCGTCCCAAGAACGTCGTGGACTGTATCAGAGACGACAGCAGCGGCCAGCCGGTTGCCCATGTCCCTCCAAACGAGCTTCCACGGCGCGAACGTGCTCTCAGCTATATCGATTACGGTGTAGAAGGGGCCCCTGTCCAGCAGGAACCGTAAGGGACGACACCTTCTGGCGGCCAGAACCTTCCTGAAGCCATCAAGATAGGAGTATGTCTTGGGCCACTTGGCCTTCATCTGCTCCTCGTCATATCCAAGCCGCTTCACTGGGTCCTGCGGAATGAGAGCTACTACAGATGGTACGCCGCTCCATCTGCGAACGTCGCGCCCACGCAAGAGCGGATAGAGGAAGTCTGGCTCGATCGCCTGAGTCACCTCCTCAACATGGATGCGCCCCACGGTCGCGAGATTGCGTATCATGACATGACCAGTCGGCGTGCTCATAAGGGGCTTAACCCAGTAGACACCATTTGCCCCACCGGAGTAGAAGCCTGCTACAGCACGGTAGGCAGAGCAGCCGATGACTCGGGGGAGCACCGTTAGCGTCTCGTGTGTGCCAGTCAGCCAAGGCGAGTTCGCTTCCTCAGGCAGCATGGGCTTGGCGTGGAGATGCCGCAGACCTACGAGTTCGTGAACCTCTGCCAGAGAGCTTGCCTCCGCTGCGGGTCTTGTGCCGCGCTTGACCCATTCGCAATAACGAACGGGGTATTCGGTGTTAAGGCCTTTGGCCAAGACCAATAGCGCTGTCCTGTTGGAGGCTGCCTCAAAGGGTTTGAGCGCCACCAAGTCGTGCACAACGAGAATGCCCAGCGGGGTTCTGTCAGGCAAGCGGAACTCTCGGAAGCCGCGCGCCGCCTCGCTCTTGAACAACGTCTGCGTGATGAGGAATCCTAACCGCCCCCCGTCCCTCAGGTACTCATGCGCTGCTACATAGACAAACAGCGCCGCGAGTTCCTTCTTGTAGAGAATCGCCCCCATACCTGTATGTGGAAGGAGGTGGAAGCGTTCCCAGACCCGCAACGAGCCTTGCCTGTAGCCTTCCGGCAGGCTCTCCCAGTTCACCCACGGCGGGTTGCCGGCGACGTAGTCCACCTTGCCGACGAAGATGGGGGCGAAGGCGTTCTTGATGATCCGCGCCCAGATGCCGTTCTCGTTGGCCGCGTCCAGGCGGCGGAGTTCCTCGAACAGGTCGCGGTGCAGGGGCTCGTGGGCGGGGTCCACGGCCACGCCCTGCTGGCGGCAGTACTCAAGGAAGGCGCAGGCTCGTAGCCGTTTTGAACGCAGAACTCGAGGGCGGCGGTGTAGCGGCTGATGGCCTCGCGGCTGGCGGTGACCTCGGCGGGAATCTGAAAGCGGGCGGCGGCGGTGCGCAGTTCCCGGCGGTCGGCCCCGCCGGCGGAGAACAGCCCGCCGTATTCCGCCGGGGTCATGATGGAGTCGCAGAGGTAGACCGGGAGTTCGGCCCCGTGGGCGTAGGGCAGGAGATCGCGGATGGCCAGCAGGTAGTTGGTGCGGGCGGCCATGACCGCCAGCGGATTGAGGTCAAAGCCGATGATGTTGGCCAGGAGCTTCCTGACCAGCTCGCGTTCGTCATAGCCGCAGCCATGACGGTGATCGGCGAACCACTGCTTGGCGCGGTTGAGAGCCATGACCAGGAAGGTGCCCGAGCCGCAGGCGGGGTCCAGCAGGCGCTTGTCGGGGTCGCCGTCGTAGCCCAGTTCGTTGAGGGTCAGCTCGGCCAGCCAGTCGGGGGTGTAGTACTCGCCCAGGTCGTGGCGGACGGACCTGGGGAACAGGTTCTGGTAGAGCTTCTTGAGCAGGTCCCGGCTTTCGTTGGGCTCGACGCTGAGGGTGTTGGGGTCGAACCTGTCCAGCTCGCGGGCGATGCCCAGGACCACCTTGGCGACCTGTTCGTCCCAGGCGGCCAGGTACCAGGAGAAGAGGTCGCCTTCGAGGAAGTTGGTGATGCCCATCTGCGCCCACAGACCGCCCTGTTCGAGCTTGTGCATCTCGTGGCGCAGGGTGTCGGATGAGTGGGTGTTGACCGCCTGGCGCAGTTCGGAGATGACCATGGGGTTCATGGACGCCACGAGTTCGGCCGCCAGGAACTTCATGAAGATGGCGTAGTAGGTGTGGACGGCGAAGAGCAGTTCGGCGGGCCGGGCGTCGGGGATGGCGTAGTGCTCGGCGAGCTTCTGCACCTTGGCGCTCTTGCCTTCGACATCGTAGCCGCATACTTCGCCGAACAGGATCTTCCACTGGCGGAAGAAGGTCTGAGCCTTGGGGTTGGTGGTCGCGACGATGACCTTGTGCAGTTGGCGGACGCCCTCCTGGGCCAGGGCGCTGTCGGCGCCAAAGGCGCGGGCGAGGTTGTCGGGGGGGAAGGAGGGGCCCTGGGCGCCCACCGACGCCAGGGCCCGCAGGAGGCGCTCCACCGTCTGCGGGGTCACCGGCACCGGCGGATCGGCCTCGACCTTGCTCTTGCGGGCGCGCACGAAGACGAAGGTATCGCCATCGCAACCCACGCCGAAGATGCGGTCGGGAGGGATACCCTAGGCCTGGTGGAAGCCTCTGAACCGTTCCGCAAGCCGCTTGACGACAGCCCTGGTGCCCGGAGCGCTGGGGTCCTCGGTGATCCTGCCGGACCCCCGGGGATTCTTGTACTCGATGATGACGCCGCCGTACTTGGAGTCCACGCGGCCTTTAAGTACCGGAACCTCGTTGCGGACCTGAAGCTTGAGACCGGCGGCCTTGACGAACTCATTGAGCGACGCGTTGACCGCTTGCCGGACGTCCTCCTCGGTGCTGGCGCTGCCGGCAGTTGTCTTCATCCGGTCCGCGATGGTGGTGGCGTAGTCGTGGATGACGTGCTCAAGGTTTTGCATGGCAGCGGTTTCTACTGCCGCGGCGGGATTTCCTGCCCCTCGCACGGGGAACCCCTCTCCCCCACTCCAGCGTTCAAGAAGCCAGTAACCTGACCAGGAGAGATTCCCTTGTTCCGGTACGCCTGGAAGAGCTTCACGCGCCGACGGACACGCAGTTCGCTGGCGGTCACGGGTATTGCCCTGAGTGTGGCGCTGCTTATCGCCGTGCTATCCATCTCGAACTCGGTGCAGGAGGCCATTGGTTCGGCTCTCGGGGCCGCCGGGGCCGACATGGTGGTGCAGAAACGGGTCAAGCCCTGTCCCTTTGCCGAGGTGAAGTTGCCCAAGGATCTGGCGGAGATCCCCGCCGACCTGGTGGGCAAACTGGAGGCCATGGAGCAGGTTGAGAGCGTGTCGGGTGTCCTGCTGCTGTGGGCCTTCTGGCAGGGCCATCCGACCGTTGTGGCGGGTATTGACCCGACCAAGAAGACGATTGGCCCGGTGCGGATCAGCACCCGCGAAGAGGGCGACAAGGAAGACGAGAAGAGCTGCTGTGCGGTCAAGGAAGGCCGCTATCTCGTGCAGTACGACGATAACGCCGCGATGCTGACCAAGGAGTACGCGGAGGCCATCAAGGCCTCGGTGGGTGATATGATCCACCTGGGCCCCAAGGAGATGTTCAAGGTCGTGGGCATCGTCGAGCTGACCGGCACGGCCCGCATCGCTGAGGCCCAGGCCTTCATCCCCCTGAAGGCCGCCCAGAGGATGTATGGGCAAGGGGAGATCGTGGACACGATTTTCATTGCCCTGAAGCGGCTCAAGGACACCGACCTCGTGGCGGCCGCAGTGACCCAGTGGATCGGTCCGGAGACGAGCATCACGACGACAGAGAACGTGGACGCGGGCACTTCGGCGGTGGCCAACGTGACGCGCAAATCGCTGCTGGGCGTCTCGGTGCTCGTGATGGTCTTTGTGCTGCTCCTGCTGGTTCGTAACTCGCTGTCGGCGGTGGCTGAGCGGCTTTCTGAGGTGGGTTTGCTGCGTGCCATCGGGTGGCGGCGGTCAGAGGTGTCCCGCCTGTTTGTGCTGGAGGAATGGTTTGCCGGGGTCATCGGTGGCGTTGTTGGCTGCACCGCCGGCTGGATGCTGTCGGTCGCGTACAGCAAGCTGGCGGATCTGGAACTGCCAGAAGCCCTGAACTCGCAACCTCCCTGCACTCCGGTCGCTCCGGCCAGATCGCTGATGCTGGCCATTACGCCTGACCTGGAAGTGCTTGCCATTGGCCTGTTGACGGCGCTTCTGATCGGTGCCATCGCGGGCTTTGCGGCGTCCGGCCGCGCATCGCGGCTTGATCCTGCGGATGCCTTGCGCCGCCTGTAATGCAAAGGATGCCCCGAAAATGAGTGAGAACGCCCGCGCCGAAAGCGACGGCAGCTTCCTGAAGGCCCACCTGGTTAGTAAGACGTACCGTACGGGTGCGAAGCAGGTGCTCGCGCTCAGCGAGATCTCTTTTGAGCTGGGGGAGGGTGAGATCGTCGGGTTGTCGGGCCCTTCCGGGTCGGGGAAGTCCACCCTGCTTAATATCCTGGGTGGTCTGGACCGCCCCACCTCTGGTACGGTCCTGGTAGATGGCGTGCCGCTGCACGAGCTTAGCGACGATGCGTTGACGCTCTACCGACGACAGACCGTGGGCTTCGTGTTTCAGGCCTCGTACCTCGTGCCGTCACTGACGGTGCAGGAGAACGTCATGCTGCCCCTCTTGCCCGCGCCTCTCTCACCCGAGGAGAAGGAAGCCCGCGTGACTGCGGCCCTGGAGCAAGTCAACATCACGCACCGCGCCTCCCACCTGCCAGGGGAGCTTTCCGGCGGCGAACAGCAACGTGCTGCTGTCGCTCGCGCCATTGTGAACCAACCGCGCCTCATCTTGGCCGACGAACCTACCGGCGAGCTCGACGCCGCCAACGCTGCCCGCATCGTGGAGCTCCTGAGCGGCTTTGCCGGCGAGGGGCGTACGGTAGTCATTGCCAGCCATGACCCGGACGTCATCGCAGTCACGGACCGTGTGATCCAGCTGCAGGCCGGCACCGTAGTGAGCACCAGCTAGGGCGTCTCTCCCCCACTCCGTCTCCCGGACCCTGCCGATTGGTACTCCGTGCCCCCCGCCACCTGCCACGTGAGTGCCGTCCGCGGCGGCACGCTCGCGACCCGACTCCCTCCTCCCTCGTGCCCGCCAGCGTGCGCTGCTCGGCGTCTCTTCCCCCACCGACGTCAGTAGGTCAATCCGCCCTCTCCATGACACGCCAAATGCATCCCTGATGCCCCGTGCCCGCGGTCCCTTCCGCCAACTGACCCCC
>JABLXH010000174.1 GCA_013178155.1 Armatimonadota bacterium
AGTTCCCGCAGTACTTTGATGGCTGGTACCCTTACATCCCCTTCGGGCGCATGGCGGAGCCGGAGGAGCTGGTGGGGGCGGTGGTGTATCTGGCCTCGGATGCCGCGAGTTACACGACAGGGCACGATCTGGTGATTGATGGGGGCTATACCGTCTGGTGATGGTTGCCGCCTGCGGTGGTGAAGAAAGGCCGCGGTCCCCGGGCAGGGACCGCGGCCTGCGTTGCTACCGCGTCGGGGACCTACAGGTTCTGGAAGTACTTCGGGAAGCCGCCGTCAAGCGTCTGCTTCTTCATCCACTTGGCATGGCCGTCGCAGAACCCGACATTGAGGCCGTCGTTGTGGATTTCACTGGTGCAGGCATCGGTCGAGTTGCAGCCGCTCCAGCCACAAGCCCCGCCGTTGGGGGCGTGGTTGAGGAAAGCCACCGCAGCCAAGGTGCCGGAGCTGGTCTTCCTTCGCGAGTCGGCGATGAGCATCAAGTCGGCAGGCGACTTGATGCTGGCCAGCTTCAGGCAGTCGACTGCCTGCATGTTGTAGCCATAGCTGATGCCATCCCATGACGGGCATCTGAGTATCTGCGTGTTCTTCACATACGGCTGCACGTTATAGGCCCAGCAGGAGCCCGTGTAGCAGTAGCAATGACGCATGAGCTTCTCATCGTAGTCTTGGGCATACATCAGGATCCCCAGGCTGAGCTGTTTGACGTTGGCCAGACAACTGGTCTGGCGGGCCTTCTCGCGAGCCTTGGCGAACACTGGGAACAGGATGGCCGCGAGAATGGCAATGATGGCGATCACAACCAACAACTCGATCAGTGTAAAACCACGACGACGCATGTGAATCTGACCTGCCTTCCAAGTAGATGCACTGCCCCTCAAAGGGGTCATATTTGCTCTATGATTCCCAGCAACGGAACTCATCCCTCTGCGGAACACTGGAACTCTTCCGGAAAGTTTGGCGGCCAAGTCATGGCAAGCACACGATGGTTGACAGGGTATCAATAAGAGGTCACCGGCCTCTGCAGGGGCCGGTGACCTGGTCGCTTCATGTTGCCGGGCTTTATGCTTTGGCGGCTTTCACCTTTTCCACGACCGCAGCGAAGGCCGCCGGGTCCTCGGCCGCCAGGTAGGCCAGCATTTTGCGGTTGAGGGCGATACCCGCCTGCTTCAGCCCATTGGCGAAGACGCTGTAGGTCATGCCGTTGGCGCGGGCGGCGGCACTGATACGGGCAATCCACAGGTTGCGGAACATGCGCTTGCGGACGCGGCGGTCACGGTAGGCGAAGTTGCGGGCCCGCATGACCGTCTCTTTGGCGGTCTTGTACAGCTTGCGGCGGCCACCAACATACCCTTTGGCGGCTTTGAGGATCTTCTTCCGGCGCTGATGGGTGGCCGGACCTCGCGAGGTTCGGGGCATAGTGTCATCTCCTTCCCATGCCCGGAGGGCCGCTGGGGGCGGACCCGGGCCGGTTCTCATACCGGGACGCAGGTCTCTTGGATGCCCACTTCACTGGCCCGTGCGGGGGTTGCACCAGCCCCCGCCGACGGCAGAGCGACAATACCCGGAAGACGGCGGGAACGCACAGACAGTCTGTGCGCCCCGGGGTTGGCTGAAAGGCTCCGTACCTAGGCGTAGGGCAGAAGCTTGCCGACCTGGTCCTTGAACCCGCCGGTGACCTCAGTTCCCTGCTTCAGGTTGCGCTTCACGCGCCGGCTCTTCTTGGACAGCAGGTGGTTGAGTTTCGTGCTGCGGGAGACCAGTCGGCCGGTCCCTGTCACCTTCAGCCGCTTGGCGGCGGCTTTCTTTGTCTTCATCTTGCCCACGTTTTGTTGCGGCTCCTTCTGCCGGTGAGTCCAGCTTCAGATCCTTGCGCGGCTCCAGCAGCATGGTCATGCGGCGGCCTTCCATGCGTGGCGGCTGCTCCACCGTGGCGTAGTCGGCCAAGGCAGCAATGAAACGCTCCAACTGCTGCTGGCCGATCTCCTTGTGGCGCAACTCGGGGCCGCGGAAGATGACGGTGAACCGTACTTTGTCACCGTTCTTGAGAAACTTGATGGCGTGTTTGGACTTGAAGGCAATATCGTGGTCGTCGGTGTTCGGACGAACGCGGATGCCCTTGATCTCGTTCTGCTTGGACTTCTTCTGGGCGTCCTTCTGCTTCTTGCGCTGCTCGTAGCGGAACTTGCCGTAGTCAATGATCCGGCACACCGGCGGGTTGGCATCGGGTGCTACCTCAATCAGATCCAGTTCCCGTCGCTCCGCCTCGGCCAGCGCGTCCTGGATGCTCATGATCCCCAGGTTCTCGCCATCCTGAGTAACGACCCGGACCTGCGGCACCCGGATCCGGTCGTTAACCCTGTATCCCCGATTAGGATCTATTTGGCCTCACCTCGTTGGTATGATCCGCCGGAATCAATACAGAGATGGCCCCCGAAGGCCATCCTGGAGTTGGACCTTACCAGAAAGCGTTGGGGCCTGTCAAGACGCGGAAAGGCCCGCGGAAAGCGTTTGACAGGGCCCGCAGGACGTGGTTAACTTCTATGCCCTAATTACGCACTGCCGGGAGGTACCATCCATCGCGGGTTCCCGGCGGTGCCAGAGGCGAGGCGCACGAGTGATCTACCTTGACCATGCGGCAACAACCAAGACCGACCCGGAGGTCTTGGCCGCCATGATGCCCTATCTGACCCAGGAGTTCGGTAATCCCAGCAGTGTCTACCAGTTCGCCGGGCGTTCCCGGGCCGCGCTGGAGAACGCCCGGGAGCAGGTTGCCGCCCTCATCAACGCCGACCCGCGCGAGATCGTCTTCACCGGGGGCGGCTCGGAAGCCGACAACCTGGCCATCAAGGGGTACGCCTGGGCACATCAGGACAAGGGACGGCACATCATTACCTCGGCTATCGAGCACCATGCCGTGCTGCATGCCTGCGAGCGCCTGGAGAAGATGGGCTTTGAGGTGACGACGCTCTGTGTGGATCAATACGGGCTGGTCCACCCCGAGCAAGTGGCCGAGGCGATGCGCGATGACACCATCCTGGTGACCATCATGCATGGCAACAACGAGGTGGGCACCATCCAGCCGGTTGCCGAGATCGGGGCACTCTGCCGCGAGCGCAAGGTGGCATTCCACAGCGACGCGGTCCAGACCTTGGGCAAGCTGCCCATCAACGTCAAGCAACTGCCGGTGGACATGCTGGCCTTCTCGGCCCACAAGATCTATGGTCCCAAGGGCGTGGGCGTGCTCTACCTGCGCAAGGGAGTAAGGGTCTGGCCCCTGATTGATGGCGGCGCCCAGGAAAGGCAGGTTCGTGCCGGCACCGAGAACGTCGCTGGCATTGTGGGCATGGGCAAGGCCTGCGAGCTGGCGGGCCAGCGCATGACCGAGGACAACGCGCGCATCGCCGAACTGCGTGACTACCTGCGCGACCGCCTCATGGCCGAGATACCATACATGCTATACACCGGACATCCTGAACAGCGGTTACCCAACATTGCCAGCTTCTGTATTCGCTACATCGAGGGCGAGTCGATCCTGCTGATGCTCGATGCTGAGGGTATCTGTGCGTCGTCAGGTTCCGCCTGCACCTCGGGCAGTCTGGACCCTTCGCATTGCCTGCTGGCCATGGGTCTGCCCCACGCCATCGCCCATGGGTCCCTGCGTGTGAGCCTGGGGCGGGAGAACACCCGAGAGGAGTGCGACCG
Organism: Armatimonadota bacterium; assembly: GCA_013178155.1. Classification (GTDB taxonomy): domain Bacteria; phylum Armatimonadota; class Zipacnadia; order Zipacnadales; family UBA11051; genus JABLXH01. The sequence goes on from JABLXH010000174.1 coordinate 3,705, forward strand.
GGTGGTCGAGGTACTGCCGCCCATTGTTCAACGACTGCGCGAGATGTCGCCTCTGTACGGCGACGCGGCGCGCCAGAGCGAGACGTAGGCGTATTCGGGTTCTCCGGCGCCAACCGCCAATTCCGCCGGGCGACCTCGCCATTGCCGGAGTGAAGCCCCATGGAGAACAAAGAGCTGCTTGTCGAACTGGACCACCTACGGCGTGAGCGCCGTGCGGTGATTCTGGCGCACAACTATCAGAACCCCGAGGTCCAGGACATCGCCGACTACCGCGGTGACTCACTGGGACTGAGCCGCCAGGCTGCTGCCACTAATGCCGAGGTCATCGTGTTCTGCGGCGTCCACTTCATGGCCCAGACGGCCAAGATCCTTTGTCCCGAGAAGATGGTCCTGCTGCCCGACCTGGAGGCCGGCTGCCCCATGGCCGACATGATCGGCCCCGAGGAGCTGCGCGCCTTCAAGGCGCAGTACCCGGGCGTGCCGGTGGTGGCATACGTCAACACAACCGCGGAGGTAAAGGCCGAGGTGGACATCTGCTGCACCTCGGCCAACGCGGTGCAGGTGGTCAGGTCCCTGCCTGATCAGCGTGTTCTCTTTGTGCCCGACCAGTATCTCGCTCACTGGGTGGCTCAGCAGGTACCGGAGAAGGAGATCATCCCATACGGCGGCTTCTGCCCCACCCACGTGCGCATTGACCCCAAGTCCGTCATCGCGGCCAAGCAAGCCCATCCCGAGGCCGAGGTCATCGGCCATCCCGAGTGTCCACCCGATCTGTTGGCCCTGTGCGATGCGGTCAAGTCGACCTCGGGTATGATCAAGTACGCCAAAGAGAGCGCGGCCACCGAGTTCATCGTTGTGACCGAGTGTGGCATGATCCACCGCCTGCAACAGGACGTTCCGGGGAAGACCTTCTACGGACTGCCCGAGATTGTCTGCCCCAACATGAAGCGCACGACACTGGAGAAGGTGGTCGCTTCTCTGCGCGAACTGAAGTATCAGATCGAGATCCCCGAGGCTGTGCGGGTGCGGGCCATGCAGGCCGTCCAGCGAATGATCACTATCGGCTAGGAAGGGAGAGCCATCATGCTCAGGGAGTTCAAGGAGTTCGCCGTCAAGGGCAATGTGTTGGACATGGCGGTAGGTATCATCATCGGCGCGGCCTTCGGCAAGATCGTCACCTCGTTTGTTGAGGACGTGATCATGCCACCCATTGGCTTGCTGCTGGGCAAGGTGGACTTCTCTGGCCTTTTCATCAACCTGTCAGGCACCGACTATCCGAGTCTCGCCGCCGCCAAGGCCGCAGGGGCAGCAACCATCAACTACGGGCTGTTTCTGAACAACGTCATCAGTTTCGTGATCGTGGCCTTCGCGGTATTCCTGCTGGTGAAGGGTGTCAACCGGTTAAGGCGCCAGGAGGAGACGGCTGAGGAAGCCACGGAGAAGCCGTGTCCCTACTGTGCCACCGACATCCCGCTGGCGGCAGTTCGCTGCCCGCACTGCACGTCTCAGCTCGAGCAAGGATAGAAGAACCCGAAGTCTACGAGAGTGCCGTCCGGGGCGCGGCCCGTGCGGGTCGCGCCCACACTATGACCGGGAGCCTCAGCCATGACCTTCGAGAACCCTTTCAGCGCCTCCGGGCAATGGTACAAGGCCAACCTGCACGCCCATACTACCGAGTCCGATGGCAAGCTGTCACCAGCGCAGGTGGCAATACACTACCGGCGTCAGGGCTATCACATACTGGCCATCACCGACCATGAGCGGGTCACACCGGCCAGCGAGTATGGCGCCCACGACTTCGTCTGCCTGGAGGGCCTGGAGATCGGCAGCGGGTCAAGTGAGAGCGGGGGTAGCTTCCACATCGTCGGTCTCGGTCTGCCGGTGGGTTTCAGCGGATACCCGAAGGACCACCCGCAGGCGACTCTGGATGCCATCGCCGCAGCCGGAGGTCTGGGCTTTGTGGCCCATCCGTATTGGTCGTGCCTGGTGGCTCACGACATGGTGGGGTTGCGAAACTGCCTGGGAATCGAGGTCATTAACTACGGCTGTGAGATCGAGATTGCGAAGGGCATCTCTTCGATTCACTGGGATGACTTGCTGGTGCGGGGGGAACGTTACCTGGCCTTCGGCGTGGACGACGGCCACCGCTGCGGCTGGGACTTCTATGGCGGTTTCACGATGGTCAAGGCTCCAGAGCTGACGCCAGAAGCAATACTGACGGCCCTGCGTCGGGGGCACTGCTATTCATCCATGGGGCCAATAATCCATGACCTCAGGCTGACCGACGACGGTATCGAGGTCGAGTGCACACCGGCGCAGATGATCAACTTCGTAGCCGACAACCAGAACGGGTGGTGTGCGCTCCGCGAGCGCGGACCGCTGCTGACCGGAGCGCGGTACCTGCGCGGTGGCAGGGAGCGGTACGTCCGCGTGGAGGTCGTTGATGCGGCCGGGCTGCGAGCCTGGAGCCAGCCCATCTTCTTTGGGTGATGTCCAAGGGGTGCAATGCGGTGGCGCTGCGCTTGACTGTGGGCGGCGCGGTGAGTACAATCGAAGTGAAGACAATTGGTCAGTAGGCTAGGGGTGCTGCCGACGAC
>JABLXH010000175.1 GCA_013178155.1 Armatimonadota bacterium
ATGAGAGTCGCGACCTGGGAAGCAGCCTGACCATCGGCAAGGCTATGGGCGTGGACTACATCCTGACCGGGAGCGTACAGTCGCTCGTTCAGCACGACGACCCGATATCCATTGACATCATGCTGTCCGGGCAGGTCTACGACGTGGCGGCGAGCGTCGACCCCGACACAGGGGAGCCTGTCGCTGAGCCCAAAGTGGACCGTGCCTTCGGCACCTCCGGGAGTTCGCTGGAGCGGGCGCGGTATACGGGCTCTGTCCTGCCCCTGATCCGCGAGGCCCTTGACGACGCGGCTGCGAAGGCGGCACAGGCGCTCATCGGCCGTGTGCCGGAGGGGGCGGTCACGCCCAAGGCGAAGAAGGCCTCGTCCACGTACAAGTGGGTACTGCTGGGGCTGCTGGTCGCCGGTCTGGCTCTGGCGGCTAACAACTCTGACGACGGGGGAGCGGGAGGCAGCTCGCCGGATGCCCTTCCGCCGCGCAACCTGGTCGTGGAAGACCAGGACGGGGCAGTGGGGCTGACGTGGGATGAACCCACCGGCACGACCTTAACGCTCCTGCGGTACGAGATCTACCGGGCCACGGATGGCGGCACATTCAGCCGCATTGACGCGGGGGACGTGACGGCGGGCCGGACCTTCTACAACGACTACTCGACGCTTAGCGGTACCCACATCTACCAGTATCGGATGCGCGCGCTTTACACCAGCGGCGACGCCTCCCCGTATCTGGTCTCTGGTGCGGTAAGCATCACCAAGTAGCAGAGACTACCGAGTGCCCCGGCGGGCACGGAGATCCGGGCGCCCTCAGCTGTCCTCCGTGGCGGTGAGGGCGCCTTCACTTAGCCGGCAGGCACCGGCGTCCGGTTCCGGCTTCAGTAGGAATGACAGCGGAGTTGTCAGCCCCTGTGCGTGCCACATGGATCGCTTCCACGTTGCTGGCGGTGTTGACGGGCCCCTTGGCGACAGCCCTGGCGCAGTCGGCCCGCAGTGGGGCCTACCGGATCGCGGTCACCGCTACTCCGCAGCATGTGCCTGCTGACGGGCAGACTGCAGCAAGACTGCGCATTGACGTCCGTGCCCAGGATGGCTCCGCCGCACCAGACGGCACCCAGGTGGTCGTTCGGACTGACCTTGGGCAGCTCAGCCTGGGCACCACCGGACAGCAGACATCCCTCTCGGTCACCACTTCTGGCGGCTTTGTGGCCCTGTATGCGACGAGCTTCACGCCCGGTACCGCCACCATCACCGTGCAGGTGTTCGACAGCCGAGCCGTCTACTACGTGGACTTCCTGCCTGAGGGCGAGCGCTCCCAGCCGGACCAGCGGATTCTGGACATCAGCGGCAACTGGGTGGGGTATAGCCCCTCCCTGAACATAATCGAGGCTCGAGACCAGGCTCAGGTGCGCCTGGGACGAACGGTCGTCGAAGCAGAGAGTCTGGTCCAGATAGATGTGGGCGCTCTCACGCTCAAGGCCCAGAAGGTCGCCATCAGGCGTGGCGACAAGTCCCTGCAGGGTGAGGACCTGTTCTACGATCTCGGCACCCGGCGCGGAGTGCTGCGACGGTTCGGCGAAGACAAAGTGGAGCGTGTCTTCTTCGACGCTTTGGGCCTTGAGCCGGTTGAGCGGGAATGGGAGATCCCTGAGAACGCCTTCCAGGTGGACCGGCGCGAAAGCGACATGTGGCTGCTGGCGCGCACCATCTCGTTCTTTCTGCGAGAGAAGATAGTGCTGCGCAAGGGCTCGATCTGGTCTCAGGGGCAGAAGATATTCAGCTTCCCGCCGTACTGGATCGTGGGATTGCCGGGCTACACAGGGGTAAGCAACTCGCAGGCTCTCGGCATCAGCTCAAGTGGCGGCGTCGCGCTGGACTTCCCCTTCTTCTATCGGGTCACGAACACATCAACAGGGTCGGTGAAGGTGCAGAACGGCGCCAGTTCCAGCACGTTCACCACGCGATCTGGTTGGTCGCTTGGCCTCGAGGAGGAGTACCGCACCCTGGGGGGCACCGAGGGGTCAGTGGAGATAGCTGGGCTCCCGCATGATGACTGGGGCGCCTCCTGGACTGACAGCCGCCCTCTCTTTGGTACGGGGCTCGCGTCCACCAACATCTCAATGCCCGATCACCGCAGTCTGTTTGCCGACTGGAACCTGTTTGACTACCGCGCCAAGGGCCGCCTGAACGTCCGCGCATACTACAACAGCCCTGTGGACTTCGAGACTACCTATGGCCTGAGCGGCGACTGGCTTGGCGACCCCCGGCCCATCGGCTCGCACAATCTCCACTATCGCTTCGGTGTCTCGTTAGGAGGGGTGCAGTACGCTGGAGTGGCCTCGCCGGTGTTGGCGAGTGAGGGCTACGCGGAGCTTAGCCTGGGATCGCGCACCATCGGTGACCGCACTCGGCTATACCCGACCTTCAGCAACACGTACTCCTGGGACAGCGGCGGCTTTTCGCGCTACAGCGCTCGTGGCGACCTGCGGCTTACCCACGAGTTCGGTCGCACGTGCTCAGCCTCGCTGGACTACGGCACAGAGTGGCGCCGCGGTGACGTCGTCGGGGAAAGTACCCTCCAGACACTGGGACTGGACCTGCGAGCATACCATGGCAGCCGATGGTTTGCTTACGCCAATGCCACACTGGACATCACGAGGGACAACCTCTATAGCTTCGCGTCGTTTGACTACTATTTGAACCGCGACTGGCGTTGTGGCCTGCGCAACACGTACTATGACTTCGATGAGACAACTTACAAGGACCTCGAGCTCTCACTGGGACGTGCGTTCGGGAGCCGAGAGATAAGCCTCCAGTACTCCACCAACACTGGCGACGTCTGGATTAGCCTCGGCGGCTTCGGCTTCCAGTAGGCCAGCGCTCCATTTGCCTCCCTGTGATATAATGCCGTTCCAATCAGCCACAGTGGCGCCGCCTGGACTGGCGTCACTGCTTGCCAACGAGGTTACACACGTTGCCTCCCTTTCAGGTGATCTCAGACTACCGACCGGCGGGCGATCAGCCGCAGGCCATCGAGGCACTGGTTGCCGGTATCGAGCGCGGTGACCGAGAGCAAGTGCTCCTCGGCGTCACCGGTTCAGGGAAGACCTATGTTATGGCCAACGTCATCGAGCGGGTGCAGCGCCCGACGCTGGTGCTCGCCCACAACAAGACGTTGGCGGGCCAGTTGTGCATGGAGTTCAGGGAGTTCTTTCCCCACAACGCGGTGGAGTATTTCGTCAGCTACTACGACTACTATCAGCCGGAAGCATACCTCCCCCAGACGGATACCTACATCGAGAAGGACTCCCAGATCAACGAGGAAATCGACCGCCTGCGTCACGCGGCTACCCAGGCCGTCCGCGAACGCCGTGACACCCTCGTCGTCGCCTCAGTCTCTTGCATCTTCGGCCTGGGCTCACCGGAGCAGTACGACGAGATCACGCTGACGCTGCGTCAGGGGGACATGGTGGACCGGGACGAGATCCTGCGCCAACTGGTGCGGATGCAGTTCTCCCGCAACGATGTCGCCCTCGACCGTGGCACCTTCCGGGTCCGTGGGGACGTCGTGGAGATACATCCCGTCGATCAGGACCTGATCGTTCGGGTTGAGATGTTTGGCGACGAGGTCGAGCGAGTGTTGCTGGTTGACCAACTGACAGGGGAGGTTCTGGACGCCAGGGATCGCCTGACGATCTACCCGGCCACTCACTTCGTGGCTTCCCGCGAACGGATCGAGGCGGCCCTCAGGGCCATCGAGCAGGAGCTGGAGGAACGCCTGGCGTTCTTCCACCGCGAGGGCAAGTTGTTGGAGGCCCAGCGGCTGGAGCAGCGCACGCGGTACGACATGGAGATGATCCGGGAGATCGGTTACTGCCAAGGGATCGAGAACTACTCCCGGCATCTTGACGGACGCGCCCCTGGCCAACCGCCGTACACGCTGCTTGATTACTTCCCCGACGACTTCCTGATGATCATTGACGAGTCCCATCAGACCCTGCCGCAGCTCCGCGGAATGTACGAGGGGGACCGCTCGCGTAAGCAGACTCTGGTGGATTTCGGCTTCCGCCTTCCCTCCGCTCTGGACAATCGGCCGCTGACCTTCGAGGAATGGGAGTCGCGCGTGGGGCAGGTCATCTACCTGTCGGCAACGCCGGGGGAATACGAGCTCAAGCGGGCGACGCAAGTCGTGGAGTGTGTGGTGCGGCCCACGGGTCTGCTGGACCCCGCCGTAGAAGTACGCCCCACCCGCGGCCAGGTTGACGACCTGGTGGCCGAGATCAGACAGCGCGTCGCCAAGGAACAGCGGGTGCTGGTGACCACCCTCACCAAGCGCATGGCTGAGGACCTCACCGACTATCTGGCGGAGCTGGGCGTGCGGGTGCATTACCTGCACTCCGACGTGGAGACACTGGACCGCCATGAGCTGCTGCGCAACCTCCGTCTTGGAGAGTATGATGTGCTGGTAGGGATCAACCTGCTGCGCGAGGGGCTGGACCTTCCCGAGGTGTCGCTGGTGGCCATCCTCGACGCTGACCGCGAGGGCTTCCTGCGATCCGAGACCTCCCTGATCCAGATCATGGGGCGAGCCGCGCGTCACATTGAGGGCAAGGTGATCATGTACGCTGACCAGGTCACACCTGCCATGGGGGCCGCCATTGCAGAGACCGACCGACGAAGAGCGAAGCAGGCGGCCCACAACGAGGCTCACGGCATCGTGCCCCAGAGTGTTCGCAAGGCGGTGCGCGACACCATCCGCGCCACCCAGGAGGTCCAGGAGGCGGCCCGTCGGTTCATCGGCGAGGAGGTGGCGCAGAAGCTTGACGCCACGGACCTGGAGGAGGTCATCAGCGCTCTCGAGGCCGAGATGAGAGCGGCGGCGGAGAGCCTGGACTTCGAACGGGCTGCCGAACTCCGCGACGAGGTCCGCGAGCTGCGGGGACTGCTGGCCAGCTAGACACACGCCTTCGGGGCGGGCGGCAGCGGCGGACGACAGTCGGCCGGGATGGCGCGTCGAAGGGCTCTGAGGTTCCGCAGATCGTCCTGGAGTGCTGTGCGAGGGCCTTTGGGGGTCTCCATGATGAAGGGTAGGTGGCGCAGGCGCGGCGACGACATGATCGTGCGCCAGCCCAGGGGCCCGATGGCCCCTCGCCCGATGTGCCAATGACGGTCGCGGTTGGACCCGAGTCCCGCCAGCGAGTCGTTGGCGTGAACGAGGCGCAGCAAGTCCCCGCAGGCGGCCGCCAGGCGAGACAGCAGGTCATCCAGTCCCTCCGGCTGGTGGATCGCAAAGCCGGCCGCAAAGGCGTGCGCCGTGTCCAGGCACAGGCCCAGGCGGTCGCTGCCACAGAGGGCTACCACCTCACCCAGCTCCTCGGGTGTGGCGCCGACGATGTTTCCCTGCCCTGCGCAATTCTCCAGGATGGCGAGTGCCGGGGGACCGGCCCGGTCCAGGGCCTCGCGCAGGCTCGCAGCCACGCGCTTGAGGGCCGACGCTGGCCGAGATGACTCTCCGCCGCTGCCCAGGTGCAATACCACGCCCGCGGCCCCCCATTGGTTGGCAAGCCGGAGGTCTGAGACCAGCCGCGCCGTACTGCGACGACGAAGCAGACGATCGGGGCTGGCGAGGTTCAGCAGATACGGGGCGTGGATGAAGAGCGGGGCCATATCGGCGTGCCGGAGCCCTTCGACGAAAGCAGCCGCTTCCGCAGTGTCGAAGGGACGGAGGGCCCATTGTACCGGTGCCGATGTGAAGATCTGCAGGGTCTGGCAGCGCCGCAGGCGGGCCTCATGCAGACAGTGCGACAGGCCACCGGCAATGGGAACGTGGAAACCCAGGCGCATGGGCGAAATCCGTCTTCACGGCGCCTTGCCCGTGGCTGGGTCAGACCACCCGTCGCCACCGGCTCGCAGGCTGGCTTTCGTGCGCTGGGCCACCCTCTCGTACGTGAGCTTGCGGCGGAGGTACCACACCAGCACCCACAGGACGGTCACAAGGGCGAAAATGAGGATCGCGGCGGGCAACCACTGGTGCCAGGGCCATCCGTGACGGTGCAGGGCCCAACCGGCAACCGCAGCGACCAGCACGGCGCTCAATAGACGTATGCTGTCCTCCAGGTCGGCTGGCTTGAACAAGGCTTCGGTCTCCCGCGAACAGGTTGAGACGTTCGGACTGACGAAATGCCCGGTACGCGCTTCACACCATAATAGGCACAAGGTGACAGCAGTGTCAATAGCCTTCCTGGACGTATTCTGTGGCATTAGCGGTGACCTGTTGTTGGGGGCC
>JABLXH010000176.1 GCA_013178155.1 Armatimonadota bacterium
TCGCGCTGACGCAGGCTTTCCTGGCCGCGAGAAAGCTGGAGGACCTCGGCTACCGGGTTGTCACCGGAGAGCGAGTGGCGGTGGCCGACGGCGGTGACGGCTGGCAAACCGTCACGGCCCACGTCTACACCGACGCTCCGCTCGTCCCCAGTTCATTGCCTGCGCGGCAGGAGCCAACCCCGCCACCGGTGGCCGATCTCACCCGCGCGCTCCGTCGAGCCGCGCTTGCCTGGAACCTCGACCAACTGGGCGTTGCCTCCCCGGAGCGCCTTTCTTCGCTGAAGACGCAACTGGCGCCGGTCTTTGATGGTGAGGAGATGCTGGTGGCGGTCAACCGGGGCAAGATGTGGCTGGAGTACGAACCGGAAATCACGGTGGAACATCGCCAGGTTCGCGATGCGTATGACTACCTGGACCGCGCGCAGGCAGTGGTGGTCATGGGCCTCAGGCTGCCCCGGGCGACAGTGCGTACCACCGGACAGCCGCCCGCGGAGGCCGTCGGGCCCTACATCTTCGCCCAGTACGCGGTTCAGTGGGCCTTGCGGGAGAAGGCCTTGCTGCTGGTGAAGTGGCTCCATACCCGGGGCTACCAGACCGCAGTGACCACCGACCTGATGGGTACCGGCTCCCTGGTAGCGAACCCTCGCGGACCGCAGCCCAACGTCTTTGCCAACCGTTTCGCCGCACTGGCAGCCGGCCTGGGGACGTTGACGAAGGGTGGCTTCATCACCACCCGGGACTTCGGCCCGAACATCCGGTACGTTGCCATCGTGACCGACGCGCCACTGGCCGCCGACGCCCTGCCCGACTGGGACGACCTGTGCCAGGCCTGCGCCGACTGCGAAGCCTGTCTCCAGGCATGCCCCTCGCAGGCTTACCGCGACCCCCTGACAGTCAACCTGGAGGGGCAGTCCCTCAGCTTCCACCGCCTTGACCAGAAACGTTGCGACTGGGTCGCCCGCTACACACTCATGGGTGGCGACGGTTTCGCGAACCTGGGCGGTATGACTGAGATCAGCCCGCCAGAGGAGATCACGCCGGAGGCCCTGGCGGCGGCTCTCCGGCAGTTCGACACGATCCAGGGGCACCACAAGTGCGGGGTCGAGAGTTGCGTGGTGAGGTGCCCTCTCGCATTGGCCTGACGCCGGTCAACGGCAGAGCTCCTCGACCAGCTCGCCGGTGAGCCGCACCAGATCCATGTCCGCGTCCGGGGGGATCTGGTCCGCGGAGCCCAGCACGAACTTGCCGTACTCCCAGTGGTGGGCCACGATCGTCTCGACCTGCCGCCTAATATCGTCGGCCGTGAAGGGCGGGGCAAACATCGCCCCCGGCATCCCCCCAAACAGGATGAGGTCCGGGCCGGCCAGTTCGCGCAGGTCGGCCACCGCCACATCGCCACAAGGCTCTGGTGTGACCGCCTCCGCCGCATCTACCCCGGCGGCCGCCACCAGCGGAATGATGCCCTTCAGTGTCCCGTCCACATGGGTCAGCGTCTTCTTCCCAGCCGCGTGCAGCTTGCGGTTCTGCTCGACATAGAAGTCGAACTGGTACTCGCCGAACCAGTGGGTCATGACCTCGCCGCTTAGGTTGTCACAGAACTCGACCAGCGGCGCCGGCGACCCGCAGATGACCTCGATGATGCGAGCATTGCGGGCCAGCATCGCGTCCACGGTCCGCCGCACCGTCTCTGGCGCGTCCGCGATCAGGTAGTTCAGGTTCGTCAGTCCGCACCACTCGTTTAGCAGCGATGAGATGCCCCCCCGTGGGATGCAGGCCACCTGCACGCCCTGCCCGCCCGTGATGCGGTCCCAGTGCAGCCAGGCCTCGTAGTTGGCGAACGCCTCCTCGCTTTCATACAGGGCGCGGACGATGTGCAGGTGCTCCGGCCGCGACACCGGATAGCGCGTCCAGGCGTGAGTCTGGGAATCCGGCAGGTAGACCTGTTCGCCAGTCATCTCTCCCCACGCTGTCCGATAGGTCGTTAGCAGTCGGTGGCCGTCCTGGCGCTGCTCGATCCTGACAGAGTCGTCCTCCCGCCGTATGCCGTAGGGCGCGGCATAGGCGAGGTAGAACCCGACGTGGTAGTCCTCATGCAGCTTCAGGTAGCCCTCATCGGAGGCATACTTCTCTGGCAGGTCGCCGATAGCCGCATGGGCGGACCGCCAGTAGGACAAGTCAGCGAACCACGGCATAGCGTCGGGGCGTTGGTCGCTGAAGACAGACAGAAGACGTTCGCGAAAGGTCATGGGGAGAGGCCTCCTGAATCGGGAGGCACGAGACCTGAGTTACCGCTCTGCGCGTGGGAGGGGTCTCTGACCCCGACAGACCTTCCGAACGGCGTCGAGGTCGGAAACCCCTCCCACGGATCAGCTAGTGCGGGAAGATCGGCTTGACGTTCCGGATCCTGGCCAGCAAGTCGGCGCGGCCGGCGGCGTCCAGCGGCTCGTAGCGGCTGGCAAGCTCCACTGCCAGCCGAAACAGGCTCGCTTCGCCAGGTGGCACCGTCGCCGTCAGCGGCAGGTCCAGCGCATACCGCAGCAGCAGGTCAGCCGTCTCCGGGTCGTCCGCGGGCTCGTACCAGGTCTTGCTGTAGCGCCGCGGGCCCTCGCCCCAGGGGGCCCAGGCAATGGCCTTCAGCCCGAGGAGCGCGGCCTCGCGACGCCTGGCGACGTTGATCAGCTCGCGCCCGAAGCCGTTGTGCTCCATGCAGACTGCGTTGAAGGGGAACAGCACGCTGTCGAACTTGAAGCGGTTCAGCAGCTCGATAGCCGCCTCCTCGCTATGGGCCGAGAAGCCCAGCCAACGGGCCTTGCCTTCCTCCCGGGCCTTGACCATGGTCTCCATCGCTCCGCCCGGGGCGAAGACCTGCTCCACCTCGTCCATGTTGCTGACGCCATGAAGCTGATAAAGGTCCACGTAGTCGGTCTCCAGCACGCGCAGCGAGTTCTCCAGCTCTTCGCGCATGCCCGCAGCGTCGCGCTTGACCGACTTGCAGGCCAGGAAGACATTGGCGCGATAGGGCTTGAGGGCCGGACCGAGCCGGTCCTGGGCGTCGGAGTAGGTGGGGGCCACGTCGAAGTAGTTGACCCCACGGTCCACGGCCCAGGCTACCGTGTCATTGGCCTCGGCCTGCGGCACCTGGGAGACGACAATGCCGCCCAGACCGATGATGGATAGCTCCAGTCCCGTGCCGCCGTAGCGGCGCCGCGCCAGCTTGCTCATTCCCCTGCCCTCCGCGGCATGTCCGAGGCGGGACGCCATTGCGCCCAGCCCGATCATGCCTAGCTGTCTCAGAAACTCTCTGCGGTCCATACTCACACCTCCTCGCAATTCCCGCCCGTCCCGACGCCAGGCGAATTCGCACGCCCCCCACTGAGATGCTCATCGGGGAGGTTCGCCGGGCGGCCGCAAGGACCCTCCCTGCCGTAACAAGGGGAACCGCCGCGCCGGAGGCGAGGGTGAGGCCTCCGGCGAGCATTCGGCTCTGGTAGGCACGCTTACTCGGAGCCCGAATACCCCAACTGGTGCTTCAGCTCCTCGCCGGTCACGGCGTCAATGAGCAGTTCCTCGAGGAAGCCCCCGTTGCGATTGGCATAGTCCAGTCGCACGCGCCAGTGGGGCTGCTCCATGAACGGCTCGCTCAGGAACAGGTCGGCCTCCAGAACCCACGGAGCCTCGGCGCCACGGTCCTCCAGTAGCTTGATGGCCGTCCTCTCCGCCTCCACCCGCGTTACCTTGACCACGTCCGGCGGCCACTTGGGCGCGATGTAGGCGGCGTAACCATATACGGCCCCAGGTGGTCGCGGGTTCACCCGACAGCGCACGTACGAACCAGTACGTACCTCAGCGAGCCACTCCTCCCACAAGAAGGAGTGGACAACAGCTCCCTCGCGACCAAGACTGTTCCCAGCTTCCTCTGAAGCGAGTTGCGTACGGTCGGACCAAGCGGGGAGGTGCTTCTCGGCGAACTCTAGCGCTATGGCTCTTGTCTGGTCGAGGCTGAGGACGTCGTCCCCCGCTGGCCGCTTAAGTGGGCTGCGTTCGCTGCATGGTCCCTCCCTGGCCGGATGGTCTGGCCAGTGTCGCCAGCGGTTACCCAGGGTGCCCGCTCCATGCCGGCTGCGTTCCGCGCGCTGGTGCGTGCGACGCGGTACCATTTCGTCCTCCCCAATCGCTGAAATGTTGCGACCTGGCAAGACTAGGGGAAACGGACGACAGGGCACGTGTTGGGTCCAGCACCACCTCCTGCACATCAGTGACATTTCCCTTCGGTACGAGTTCCAGCGCTTCCGGCCAGCGGCATTCGCTTAGCAGTGAAGCGCTTGGCAGGAAGAGCCTCGTCCCGGGGCGAACGTGGCGCTCACGCTCTTTGCGAGGAGACGGCCATGCCTGACCTGAGGGCCTTGAGTACGCCACCGCCGGACTACCACCCCGCTGCGGTGGACCTTATGCCCCTGATGATCGGCCCGAGACTACACGACTGGCTGTGGGAGCGTGAGCAGTTCCGCCAGGTCTGGCTGGACTACCTGGGCCATGGGCCAGAGCCAGTGCCGCTGAACCTGGGCATGGGTGCGGCGGAGGCCCTGGAGGGCGTCACGCGGACCCTCGTCAGCTACCAGGTGGAGCCGGGCTGCCGGGTGGAGGCGTACCTGTTGCAGCCCCAGGTCAAAGGCCCCTTTCCGGCCGTTGTCGTCTTCCACCCGACCACCAACGACACTATCAACCAACCCGCAGGCCTCAGTCCGCCCCGGGAGCTGCAGTTCGGCCTGAACCTGGCGCGGCGCGGTTTCGTGACGCTTTGCCCCCGCAACTACCTGTGGGACTACCGCGGGCGCCCGGGCCCCGAGCGCAGCTTCGGCGCCTTCACCAGCCTGGTTGAGGATGAACTGCTGCGCCGCTACCCGGAGTGGACGGGCATGGGCAAGATGGTGTGGGATGGCATGCGCGCGGTGGACGTCCTACTGACGCTGCCAACCGTGGACCCGCAGCGCGTCGGCTGCGTGGGGCACTCGCTGGGGGCGAAGGAAGTCCTCTATGCCATGGCTTTCGATGAGCGGATGCAGGCTGGGGTGAGCTGCGAGGGGGGCCTGGGTATTCCGTTCTCCAACTGGGACGCGCCCTGGTACCTGGGCGCGGGTATCCATGACCGGCCGGACCTGGAGCATCATCAGCTTCTTGCCCTGGCCGCACCGCGGGCGCTGCTGATCCTGGGCGGTGGGTTGCAGCCTCCGGCAGACCCGGGGCAGAATGCCGGGTGCGACCCTATCGAGGACTGGGCCTACGTGGAGGCCGCCCGTCCGGCCTATGCCCTCTATGGCGTCCCCGAGCGTCTGGGCCTCTACCTGCACCACCACGGCCACAGTCTCCCGCCTGAGGCCGAGGCGCTGACGTATGAGTGGTTGGAGCGGTTCCTGGGCGAATAGGTGGCCAGTGGGCCCAGTCTCACCGCCCGGCCTGCAACTGCAGGTGGCGACACCGACAAGACGCCCTACGTCAGCCCCCGCCCGTCGCACGCCGTCGTGTTCAGGCTCTGCAGCCCCGCCTCGCGGCAGACGCTGAAGTGCATCCCGGCGGCCAGGACCAGCTCTCGCAGGGGCTCCAGTAGTTCCCGGCGCTCTGTTAGCGGCAGTTGCCGATAGTTGCCCCGGCCCTGGCTCTCGCTGTAGCGCGGCAGCGTGGCCGCGATCCCGGGGAAGGCCCGCAGCAGGCGCTGGCGGCTTTGCGGCTGGAGCTTCACCGTCGAACTGACCACCTGGCGCGCCCCGGCCGCCGCGATGCCGTCCACCAGCTCCCGCAATCCCGCATGCTCGGCGTTCAGCCCCACGATCAGCGGGTCCACCCGCACCAGCGCCGGAAACCCCGCCGCCGTGGCCGCCCGCACCGCCGCCAGCCGCGCCTGGGGCGAGGGCATGCCTGGCTCCAGCCGTGCGGCCAGCGCCGGGTCGGCCGTGGTGATGGTCACGCCGATGACGGTCCGGCCCGGCGAGAGCACGTCCAGATCGCGCGGGAAGAGGTCCGACTTGGTCTGTAACAGTATGCCCATATCGCTGTCGGCCAGAAGCCGCAAGGCCTCGCGGGTCAGGCAGAGCTTGCGCTCATCGGCCGCTGGGACCTGCGGGTAAGGGTCGGAGGAGTTGCTGA
>JABLXH010000177.1 GCA_013178155.1 Armatimonadota bacterium
TGGAGGAGTTCGACGCGTTCGATGTGCAAGTCTCCGTGAACCGCAAAGCGGGAGAGGTAGCCTCCAGTCTGGCGGCCACTGACATGGGCCGCACGGCACCCGGCACACCGAGTCTACAACCCGACACCACGGTTGCCCCCCTGACAGCGCATCAGGCTTTCCCCGCAGATGTGTCAGCCATGGCCCCTTATCTGATGCTGAACCTTGGGAACGTGGCAACGCCGCTGCGCCTGGCCAACGTCTATGACTTCTCTCCCGCGCTCGATGACGTGGCACTGTTTGACTATCATCGGGCCGACATCGATCCACTGAACCACTCCTTTGGGCGACTGGCGGAGGCTTCACCGCTTACGCGCGATACGTTCCGTCCCTTCGACCTGTCGCTGACCCCTTCACTGCAGTGGACCGTCTACCCCGCCAGTGTGGGGGACCCCAGCGGTCGCGAGACCGTAGGCTTTATCTCTGCGGGCAGCTACGCAACGCCGGTGAAGCCGGTGCCTATGGGACAACCGGTCGGTGTCTACACCGGGGCACAGCTACACTACGTGGACGCCAATGGCAACGGTGCCTTTGACTTCCAGAGCATGGCTACCGGTAACGCTGAGACCACGCGGACCATGCGCTTCAACCCGTCCACAGACCTGGCCCTGGAGCCGCTGGCGGCCGTGGTGCCGGGCACAGTGCATGTCACCGAGAGCCGCCTGCCGCACAGCGACTATTACGCTGCAGACAGCGACCCCGTAGTGCTAATCAGCATGCCGGACCGGCGGCTGCAGGTGATCTGGGCCAGCGACAGAGTCTCAGCCGACTCGGCTGTCAACGGTAGCGCCGCGCCGGGGGCGCCCGCGCCCGCCGGCCTCGACCCGAGCGCAATCCCCTCGTCGACCGGGGCGCGTAACCTGGTCTATGCCACAGCCACAGGAGCCACGGGCGGCAACGATGATCCGTTGTACCGCATCTACTACTGGCCCACCACAGGCGGTGTGTTGGACGAGGCGACTGCTCTCAGTGCGGACCCGTCAGGGACCCTTAACAGCGCGCCCTGGGCTATGCCCAACCTCAGCGGTGACCGTTGGGCGTTCTGGCACCGCAGCGTACGCCATGCGGGCGGCGTGGAATCAACACTTCGCTATGACAGTTCAGCCGGCGGAACTTGGGCCTGGAACGGCTCGGGACCGGGCGAGTTCATCTATGACACGGGGCTCGGCAAGCGCAATCTGCGCGGTTTTGCGACCTCTACAGGAGCCTGGCTCTTCTGGCACACCGGCACCGAGGGCCGCGAACGGCTGATGTACCGCTGGGACTTTACTGGTTCGCCGGATAACCATGAGGGGCCGGTGCCGCTGGTCAACCAGGTTTCCGGGGGGCAGATCAACGATGTGGTCAACACACTGGAGGGCTACACGGTCCGCCGCCACGCCGGCAACCCCTTCACCTACGCGAAGGATCCGTCGGTCTTTGTGGAATCCGCCTCGGACGTCGTTGATGTGTTCTTCTCGGGCTATCTGCGGCAGGAGGAGCAGGCGGACATTTGCTGGACACGCTACCAGCGGGCCGACATGAAGCCGGCCAGCGTGAACGACCCGACCAGCAACCAGGGCAAGCTTGCCTTCGCTCCGGTCAACAACGAGGAGCTGCACTCAGACGGATTGCGCCAGCGTTTCAGCAGTCGCCATCTCGACTGGCTACTGCACCCGGCATACGAAACCTCACCCTTCGGGCCGGGCCCCTTGCCGGACACCATCCTGCGACTGGGTCTGGTCTATGACGCCTTTGGGGACAACACGCCGCCAACCGTTGAGGTCTTCGACGTAGTCTGGCAGGCGGCTGACCGTGGCGAGTACACGCGACGGCGGGGGACTTACCGCGTGACGCCCATCCTCGTCCCGTATACGGCGGGAGCGACGCCGCCGGCCAGCAGTGTCATACCCATGACGATGACTAACGGCACCCCCGGCTGGTATCTGCGCGATCCCTCGACTTCGGTGGCCAATCCACGGCCCCTCACCATGGAGATCGACCCGTCCGCGGGTGTGGTGCAGTTCAGTTCGCCGCTGTACAATCAGTCGGTCGAGGAGTACCGGCGGCTCTTTAACCCAGCCGCACCCGTGGATCCGACCACTGTGTTCAACAGCTCGATGGTTAGCGGCGGGGTGCCGTTGGCTGACGTGGTCATGAATGCCTGGTACATTCCTTACGTGTGGCGGGTGACGCGCAGCGGGGCCCAGGACGACTCCCCGTCGGCTTTCTACGGAGTATCCAGCGCCAACCGACTCACTGTCTTCTGGCGACGCAGCTATCCGGCCAGCGAGGCCCCACACTTCGGGCGCGCTGCTTTCATGTACAAGGTGCTGTCGAACTCGATCCATGTGGGTCGGCCGCCGGTGTCAGGCGCGCCAACGTTTACCGACCTCACCGCTGGCGGCGCCGTGACACCTACGGCGTCAGACAATGTGAGTGGTACCTATACGTTCCCGGCCGGGCTGGACGGGCACTATGTGCGGGTAGACTACACGGGACCCGGAGGCGTGAACTACTCCGAGAGACACCAGATCGTTGGCTGGAGCACCGAGAATATCGTTCCGGTGGATACCGTTATCGGAGAAGGTCCTCTGGTGGCAGTGCCGGAAATCTATGACGTGCCTGACGGAACCGGTGCGGGCACGATGCCGGCGGTCCGCTACTGGCTGTTTTGGAGCAGTCCGCGTGGCGTGTGGGACCTCCGCTTGGCCGAGGACCCGGGAGGAACGCGGGTCGGTCCGGGGGCCGGCGGTGTCCCCGATATGCCTGTTCATATCTCGACTGACATCTTCAGTGCCGTGGTGGCGCCGGAGTTCGGGTCCTTGCGACCTGAGATGACCGTTTCCAGCGTCACTTCGGACCCAACATAGGCGCTAGCAGAGGACAAAGCGGTGAGAGGCTGGCGGCGGACCACGACGTCGCCGCCAGCCCCTTTGCCGAGGCAGGCAGATGGCGTTTCGGGAGCGAACAGAGGGAACTGCTGCCGGGACTGGGCAATGGTGAGGATGATGGCCATTTTGCGCCGCCCGTTGCTTGACAATACGGGTGGCATGGGCTAAACTCCGAGTGGGGGCTTGGGTCTCGGCAAGGACCGCTGTCTACACCGTAGGAGGAGCCGGAGGATGGCTAAGGGCGCGACCCACGTGCTCGGCCTGGACATCGGGACGGAGGCCATCAAGGCCGTCGAACTGAAGTTGGACCGGGGCGAGATTCGGCTCGTCGGCAGGCCTGTAATAGTCCCCACACCGACCCACAGCGTCTCGGGTGGCCGCGTGGTGGATAGCGCAGCAGTCGTCGAGGCTCTGGATCGCCTTCTTTCCAGCAATGGCTTCAGCACCAAGAAGGTTGTTGCTTCGGTAGGCGGCGACACTGACGTCGTCGTCCGCATTATCGAAGTGCCCAAGATGACCGGCAAGGAACTGGACGAGGCCATCCAGTGGGAGCTCGAGCGCCAGGCACCTTTCCCCGTAGACCAGGCGGTTTTCGACTATCAGCCCATCGAGCGACCGGACACCCCGCCTGACGCCCAGAACATGGAGGTCCTGCTGGCTGTAGCGCAGGAAGAGATGGTGGATGCCCATGTCGAGGCCCTGATGGCGGCGAAATTGGTGCCGCAGGCCATCGACGTCGAACCGCTTGCCATCAGCCGTGCTTTGGTTGACGCCGCCGGCGACGCGCTAGCAGACCAGACCATTGCCAACGTCCATGTGGGTGCCACCAATACCGCCATCATCATCGTGCGTCGCGGACTGCTGGCCTTTGTGCGTACGCTACCCACCGGCGGGCAGCAGCTGACGGCGGCCGTGCGTCAGAACCTGGCGGAGGACGAAGCCCAGGCCGAGCGTACCAAGCGCCTGTTCTCTGACTTGACGGGCAGCTATGCCTACGAAGGCATGCCGGCGGAGGGCTTGGCGGCTACCGAAGATACGTCCACCTTCGAGGCCAGTGGAGACCTCGGCGGCGCCGTGGACTCAGTGTTTGAGGCCGCTGAGGGCGACGTCTATGGGTCCCTGGCTGAGCAGGCCAGCATCGATGAGGCGGCCACGCAACTCGAGGTGGACACCTCGGGACACGCGTTCCAGCTGCCACCATCGCAGGTAGCTCCCGCTCCTCCCCCTCCATCCGCTCCCCCGGAGGCCGGGAGATTCACCTCGCCCGAGATCGAGAAGGTGAAGGCCCAAGTTTACGAGGCCATCGCCCAGCCGCTACTGGACTTGGCGACGGAAGTGAGAAGGTCTCTGGACTTCTACCGGAGAAACCATCGGAACGAAGACATTGACCGCGTTGTTCTATCTGGTGGGACCGCCCTGATTCCCGGCTTGGCGGAGTTTATTGGAGGCGAGATCGGGGTGCCGACCGAAGTCGCGAACCCGTTCGAGCACGTGGTTGTCGACGGCAGCGAGGTCACGGCCCAGTACCTCCGCGATGTCGCCCCGATGCTGGTCGTCGCGGCAGGGCTGGCGATGCGAGACATGTTTGACTAGTCGCTTCTCCTGGCTGGGAGGCTCATGTTGCTTAAGCTAGACCTGCTTCCAGCGCACTACGCGGTAGCACGCCGAAATAAGCGTGTCATCATCCTCGCTGTGCCGCTCGTCGTTGCCACGGTGGCGGTATGGCTCTTCATGCTGCTGAACGTGAAGACGGCCATCGCCCGCACGAGTGCCGACCTGGCTCAGGCCAAAGAGGAGGCAAATGCGGTCCGAGCACTCGAGACGGAGATTCAGGCCAAACAGGCCGAGTTGGCACCGATCCAGGCCAAGGTGGACTTCGTCTCCAACGCCGACAAGTCAGGCGAAGCTTACTGGGACCGTTTCCACAAGATCAACGAGTATATCTACGAACGGGCGGTGGTGACCAGTTTCAGCATCTCACCGCCGTCCTCCGTGACCTTTAGTGTGGAGCTAACTAGCACAGAAGAGGCCGGACGCTTCATCCTCAATCTGGTACGCTGTCCGCATGTCACCGGCATCAGCATCTCCGGTACGCCTGGTGAGAGCGGTGCCATCGAGGGGGTTAGCGGCGTGAGCGCTGGCGGAGGCATGGGTCCGGGCATGGGCGGCGGCATGGGACCAGGAATGGGTGGCGGTATGGGACCGGGCATGGGTGGCGGCATGGGGCCGGGCATGGCCGGTGGGCCGCCCGGTGGAATGCCTGGTGGCCCCGGCATGGGACCGGGTGCGTCTCCTGGAGGCGGAGGTGGTGGGGGGACCACAGCCGGCTCAGGGCGTATCGCCTTCACCGTTAGCTGCAGCCTGGTTGAGCCCATTTCGGTACCCACGCCTCCAAGTGGAGCGGCAGCTCCCGCCGCGGGTGGCGGCATGGGTGGGGGAATGGGAGGAGGAATGCCTGGCGGTGGCATGGGCGGCGGCATGGGTGGCCCGCCGGGTGGAGGTATGGGCGGCGGCATGGGCGGCCCACCAGGCGGAGGTATGGGTGGCGGCATGGGTGGTCCGCCAGGCGGGGGCGGCGGGGCGGAGGGCGGCGGCGACGAGGACGTCTGAGCCGACGGCGCGATGCGCCACGTGGCGGAGGGCGTGAGACGGTCAAGGTTGGTCGTCGGAGGCATTGTAGAAACTAGCAGATTTAGCTCGTAGCCACCCATCGCGGGAGCTATCGTCCATGGGGAAGATCCCGACCATAGCTGTAGTAGCCATCGCCCTGGTGCTGATCATCGGCATCAGCGTAGCCTGCTTCTACTTTCTGATCAAGCCAGAGAAAGCGAGGCTGGCCACCCTTCAGGGGCAGTTGGAGCAGGAACGCCAGGTGGCGGCGCGGAAACAGACAGCAGAGTCAACTCTGGCTGCCACAAAGCAGGCCTGGTTGGTCGCCCAGCGGGATCTGGAGCAACTGCGGGAACGTAAGAGCATCCCTATCTCCATGTACATGCCGATGATGGCAATGACGACGATGTGGTGGGAATACCGGGAGAACCTTCCCCGGGCCGTTGAGAAGTGGGTCGCTGACCAGGGTTGCACTATAGAGACGGGAGCTGCCATGCCCGCACCGTCCCTGAGCCCTCCCAACGTGCCGGCGAGTGGGTTTCTGCAGGTCCCTGAGGGCCAAGTGCTGAACCTGACCATCTCCGGC
>JABLXH010000178.1 GCA_013178155.1 Armatimonadota bacterium
CGCAGCGGCGCGAGACCTTTCCTGCGGGACGGTGAACGGTGGGTCGGCAGACGGCTGGTGGTGCGTCGCCTCGCGACGCTCTCCTGCCAGGCGGGGTTTCAACCCCCGACCGCAGCGGCGCGAGACCTTTCCTGCGGGACGGTGAACGGTGGGTCGGCAGACGGCTGGTCGTGCGTCGCCTCGCGACGCTCTCCTGCCAGGCGGGGGTTTCAACCCCCGACCGCAGTCACCGCCACAGCCGCTGTCGTAGCGCCGCGTATTCTGCAAGCACCCCTGCGTAGGCCTCGGCCCAGGCCTCGGGCACGGTCACCAGCCGGGCCTGAAGCGCAAAGACCTCCGGGTCCGCCCCGATGGCCTTCGCCGCCAGCATCGCCGCGCCGCGCGTGGCCGCCTCGGCCTCGGCGCAGACCTCCGTCGGCACGGCGCACGCGGCGGCGATGATCCGCGGCCACAGGTCGCTGCGCACTCCGCCGCCGAAGAGCCGCAGGCGCTCTATGGGGCAGCCGAGGTCGTGCATGCAATCCACGTTCGCGCGGATGTCACTCGCTACCCCCTCGAGCACTGCCCGCGTGAGGTGGCCGCGCCCCGTTCGCAGGGTCATGCCGTTGAAGGCGGCCGTGGCGTCGCTCTGCCAGTAGGGTGCGCCAGATCCGGCGAGGTAGGGCAGGAAGCACACACCCTCGGCTCCGGGCGGGACCGCCTCAGCCTCGGCAATCAGGCGGCTGAAACTGGTGGCCTCGGTCTCCGCCAGGATGTCTCGCAGCCAGCGAAAGGCGCCGCCGCCGCTGGTCATGGGCGCTTCCAGCACCCAACGCCCGCGCTCCAACCAGGGGAAACAGGGGATCGCCCCCAGTTCCGGGTCAAAGCGCGGCTCAGACACGGGCGCCTCGATAGCAATGGCCGTACCCATCGAGACCGTGGCCGTCGTTTCGTCCAGGCCTGCCGCCAGTGCGGCGCATTTCTGGTCCTGCGCACCCACCGCCGCGACCGCCCCCACCTCGACCCCCAGCGCCGCCGCGACCCCCGGATCACCGACACGCCCCCCGATGCTACCCGCCGGGGCCACCGGCGAAAGCGCCCCGTCGGGCAAGCCGTACTCCGGCGCCAGGTCCGACCACGCCCAGGCGCGGATGTCATATAGCAGCGAGGTGGCCGCGTGGGTGGAGTCGGTCACGGCGCACCCGGTCAGGTGCTCCATCAGCCAGTCGTGGCAGAACAGGCACCGCGCCGTCTTACGGGCGGTCGCGGGCTCGGTCTCGCGCAGCCACAGCCACTGCGACAGCAGGTGCCACGGCCCTGGCAGCTTCCCGGCAAGCGCGCCCCAGAACGCCGCTCCGCGCTCCTCCAGGAGCCGCCGAGCCTGCCCCGCTGCCCGCGCGTCGAGCCAGGTCATGGCGGGGCGCAGCGCCCGCCCCGCCGCGTCCACCGGGACCCAGGTGTGCCCCTGGACGCTCAGGCCGATGGCGATGGCGCGGGTGTCCGGACACTCGGCACGGGCCCCACTCGCACACGCGACGACGGCCTGCCACCACTGCTCGGGGTCCTGTTCCGCCGCCCCGGCGATGGGTGTCTGGATGCCGTACTCCCGGTAGCAGCGGCCCAGCGACCGCCCATCCAGGGCGAACAACTCCGCCCGGCAACCGGAGGTGCCTACGTCGAGAGCCAGCAGTGTTTCGGTTGACATCGCTCTCTCCTGGTCAGTGGTGTCGCGTGGTGTTTCGAGGCGATGGGGAAGGGACCTCCATGAGGGGCGGTGAACCCCCGTCCAGCCCAGCCACACAAGGAAGGTCCCTAACCATGTGGCGATTGCTCGCCCTCGGAGGCCTGGTTCTCATGCCCCTGACCCTCGCCCTCGCGAAGTCAGAGCCTACCTACTACACCCCCGAACGTGTTGCCTGGGGCAAGGCCAACCTCCTGGCCGGCTACGACTGGGCGCAGGCCAAGTGGCGAAGCATGATGCAGGGGGACCCGAACACCTACTACATCGGTCGCGAGTATGGGTCGGCCGAAGATTGCATCGCTCAGACCGATGAGTTCATCTGGCTGATGCAGCCGACCACGCTGCTGCGGCGCAAAGTGCCCGACCACGATACCCAGGCCCTCTGTCCTGTGCATGGCGAGGAGGTGCGCAAGTACAGCGCCTGGACCGCCTGGACCACCGACCCCATCCATCATCCTTACAAGGTTCGGTGCCGCGCCGGCGGCGAGTGGTACCCGACCAACGACTACATGAACGGAGACATGACCTCCGGTGATTTCCCCGACGATGGCTCCGGCTGTGTGGTCAATGGCAAGCGCTATTACTTCCTGATCGAGTACGCCCACATGGCGTATGGGAACAACACCATCCCCTGTCTGCGGTCGCTCTCACAGGCCTGGCTGCTGACCGGCGACACACGCTACGCCCGCAAGGGCTGCATCCTGCTGGCACGGCTCGCCAGCGAATACCCCAACTTCACCGATCGCAAGGACCGGCTCTACTTCGGGCCCTACGGCGGCCGCGATCCGCACTACAAGTGGAAGACCGGGGGTGTCATCACCGACCTGATCTGGGAGACCTTCTGCCTCGAGGCCACCGTGTACGCCTATGACGGGCTGTGGAGTTACATGGACCAGGACCCGGAGATGCTTGCCTTCCTCAGAAGAAAGGGCATGCCGGTTGAGACCGGCGACGACTTGCGGCGCTACATCGAGGAGAAGCTCATCCGCGTGGGGATGGAGGGGCTGCTGAACGGTCACATCCATGGCAACGAGGGACACCACCAGGCGGCGGCACTGGCCTGCGCGCTGGTCATGGACGACTACGACGATAGCCATCACCCGAACTCGGCGGATCTGGTGGAATGGGCCTTCCACGGCGATGGCCGCGCCGCCTGGGTGACCATCAACGGCCTGACCACCGATGGCGGTGGCGTCGAGAGCCCCAACTACAACCTCATCAAGCTGGACTTCATCCGCGTGAACCGGCTCATGGAGGAGATTCGGCGCCGCCAGCCCGACCGCTTCCCCGTGGCCCGCTTCCCCGACCTCTTCGGCAACCCCAAGGGACGGGCTATCTTCGACCACAACATTGACATTGTTATCGGCGATGACCTCTTGCCCTCGATCGGTGACTGCGGCGGCATCCACACACCACCCGTGCGCCGCAGGCAGCCCCGGGTGTATTCGTTCCTTGGCGACCAGAACCTCTACGCTGTGGAGCGCTTCGGCGACCCCCGCCATGCCCGGGCCTGCACAACCCCTGACGGCGCACTGGCGGCCGGAGAGCTGTTTGAGCCCTATCCCGAGGCGCACATCAAGGCTCTCCTGGACCGGCCGGAATCGCGGATCGAGCGCCGCCCGCGGCTGCTGGACGGGTATGGCGTGGCGATCGTTGAAAACGGGAGTGGGTCGCAGCACCATGCCCTCGCGCTGAACTACAGTTCGCTCATTGGGCACCGGCAACACGACAACCTGAATCTCGAGGTGTGGGCCCGGGGTGTGGACCTCATGCCTGATCTGGGCTACCCGGCTAGCTGGGAGTACCGGCCAGAGTGGGACGCCGCCACTCTGGCCCACAACACGGTGACCGTGGACCAGACAAACGCTGCCTATGGCCGTGGCGGGGCTTGCCGCCTGTTCGCCTCGGCCGACGGCGTGCACGTCGTGGTCGCCAGCCATGACCCCTACCCGGAGGCGCAGTTTCCGGAGGGCCGTGCCGCCGGCGTGGACCTCTACGAGCGCACAACGGTCATGGTGGAGGGGGGGCCGGACGCCTTCTACGTCGCTGATCTCTTCGCTGTCCGCGGCGGTCAGGAGCACACCCAGAGCTGGCACGGCCCGACGACGCCGGTCCAGTTGCCCCCGTTGGACTGGAAGGAACAGCCGACCGGGACACTGGCGGGCCCCGACGTCCAGCAGTTCGCGGCCTTCACCGACCGCTGGGGCCGGACGGGCAGGGCGTTTGCCAGCTTCCTGTCCAGGATCAGACGCACAAACTTGGACAAACCTGCCGCGTGGACCTGGGACTATGGCCTGCCCGAGGGCGATAGGCTGGACCTGCACCTGGTTCCGGTCAACTCGTCACTTCAGGTCATTGTCGGCACCGGGAGTTCACCGGCCCGGCCTGCCGGCTGGGGGCTGGACTATGTCCTGGCGCGCCGCGATGCCAATCCCGGTGAGGTCTCGCGCTTCCTTACCGTCATCGCTCCCTACCAGAACCAGCCGCTAGTGACTGGGGTCGATCTCGTCTCCGCCGAGCCGCTGACTCTCCGCGTGAGCCGGGGCGACGTCGTGGACGAGATCACGTTGGCCACACCGGCGGAAAGCAGTCGCCGCCACGGGCACCGGCCCCTCGGCGTGTGTGTCCGTACCTTGCGCGGAGACCGTCGCCTGCGAGAGGTTCGGATCGGTGAGTACGGGCAGGCCGGGGAGCCGGGCTATGCGCAGGCCGCCATCCGCGCCACCGACTACCCCGGTCAGCGCCTCTGCCTCGCCGCTGTCGGCGACCGGGCGGCGAACTTCGCCCCGGGGCGATACGTGCGTATCTACAGTACCTTCCGGTCCGCCATGTACCGTATAGTCAGGGCAGAGACCGAGGACAGGAACCTCTGGCTGACCCTCGACCACACGGCGCTTCTGGCGCAGGGGCCGGTGGTGAAGGCCGCCGACGGCCGCTTGTGGCTGCAAGCCTTCCTGGACTGGACCCTCAGCAGCAACACTGCCGACGGCCAGCTCATCCCGCAGCCGGGCGGCGACTACTTCGCCGGGGCGTGGCTGGGCGAAGGCGACAAGGCCCGGCGCGTACGCGGCGCCATCCGCGACATGCCCAGCGAGGTCTTCCTGGCCGAGGACGTCCCGGCCGCTGAGCTGGAGCGGGACTACGTCGGCCAGGTCGTCAGCCTCTGGCAGTATGGCGTCGGCGACCGGGTGGAGGTCCCCCGGGTGGTAGTCGAGCACTAGCCCCTAGCTCTGGCGACGCAGCACCAGCACGCGCCCGGAATCGATGCGGTCCAGTCTGATGTGCACCTGCCCCGCGGTCACCTCGCACGGCAGTGGCCGCTCGCCGTCCTCGGTGACCTCGGTTGCAGTCACCGCAGGCAGGTACGCGGGCAACCGCACCGTCACGATGACATCCCGGCCGGGCTCGATGGTCGGCGGTTCGGGCTTGCTGGCGGGGATGTGGTTGGCCACCGCCACCACGATGGCATCCGGTCCGCACAGGAGGGCGCCGGCCCACACCCGCTCCTTGGGCCAGCGCTCGTCGCCCGCGACACCCGTGGGAACCGTGCCCGCGTCGGTCATCGCCCAGGGGACCGGGACTCCCAGCAGCAACAGATCCTCCATGCGGGCGACCAGGGCACACGTGTGCGCTATCTCCTGGCGCACTTCCTCGTTGATTTGCCACCCTCCCGCTCCCGCCGAGTACACCCAACTGGTGAAGCCCTTCGCGCCGCTGCCGATGGCCTGCACCACATTCTGCCGCCACTCGGCCGGCGTGGGACCGCGCCGGTTCCCTGGCACGCCCTGACCGGCGGACCAGCCGAAGGCCTCCAGACAGGCGTACATCGGGCGGGGCGCCCCGCACAACCGGGCGTACTGCAGGCTCTCGCGCACGTAGGCGTGGTCGGCGCCGTAGAAGTTGATGGGGTACGGGTCAAAGCAGGAGATGTCGGCGAACTGGCCGTAAACGCACCAATTCAGAGGGCGTGTCGTGCCATCCATGATGATCCATGTGGCGACCTCCGGGGCCTGGCTCTGTTCCAGTTCCGCCCACCCGGAGTCAGCCAGACGCCGGG
>JABLXH010000179.1 GCA_013178155.1 Armatimonadota bacterium
GCACCGTCTCCGTGGGACCGGCCGCAGGCTGCCAGCGCCAAAGGCCGTTCAGGCAAACCCGCTCCCGCGTCGGCGTTGTCTCGCGCCAGGCCTTGCCGAGGTCCCACACCGCGCGAACGCCTGGCGGCAGCTCGACCGCCGCCTGGCCCCAGGCCATCCCGACGACGATCCCCAGAAGTGATCCCACGATCAGCAGACGCACCGAGTCCATCGCGCTCACCACACTCCCTGTGCCAGAGACATCCTACTGTGCCGTGAGGCAGACACCTTCCCAGGGCCCGAGTGAGACCGGTATGCGCGTGTAGGCATCCCCAGCGGCCGGCGGTTCAGCACCGGCATAGGTCACTCCCGGCGGCAGTTGCACCCCGATGCGACCAGCGAACGGCAATCCGGCCCGCTCGCGAACCAGAATGACCCTCCCGTCACCAGACGGGTAGACCCGCAGGTTGTGCGGGGCCTGAACGGGCTCTGGGACTGCAGCCGCGTGCAGCAGCTCCTGAAACAGCGGCACCACCGCGTCCCGCGGCTCCTGCCGGGGCTCCAGTCCCCACAGCGGCTCGTGGGCGAAACCCAGGGGGAAGCCGAAGGCATACACCAGACCGGGGCCCTGCCGCATCCGCGCACCGATGACGGCCTCTCCGGCCTTCAGCACCGGCTCGCCGGTGGCGAAGGTGCCGCAAGGCGGGACTTGGCCGAAGTTCACGCTCAGCCTTTGCCCACCGTCTGCCGTCTCCAGCAGCACCTCCTGCGGCCCGGTCAGGGCCACCGTCCCGGAATAGTCATCGAGCTCCAGCCACTTGCGGAGCATCGGGTGGAAATCCTCCCGCGGCTGAAGCCGCGCCCCGCGCTTGCCGATCCAGCCCAGGGCGATGACCCGTGGCTCGGCCGCCGGGTCCGACAGCCACTGGTTCAGCGCCTCCCAGCCGCTCTCGCAGATGTCTATGGCCACGGAGGGCAGGATGACGAGACGGTAGGGGTTCAGGGCCACCTTGTAGGCAGGGGTGTCCCCTGCGGCCGAGTAGACGAGGTCGCGGTCCATGACAATGTCGAACTCGACGTTGAGCTGGGTCAGGAACTCGGCCACGGCCTGGGTGTTCCCATAGTCCAGACCGCTCATATTGGAGTGCGCCAGGTTCGTGTTGCGAACCACCAACACGTGGACAGGTCGGCGCAGAGGGAAGGCCACCCCCTGCACCCGCGGCATGAAGTCTCCCATCCACTGCAGAAGCGGCGTCAGGTGGGACTCCTGCCCGCCTTCGGCACCGCTGATGTGCCCCCAGGTGTACGTCTGGGTCCAGGCCGCGCCGCCGCCGATCTCGTCAAAGAGGGCGCCGCGGTAGTAGTTCAGGATCTCCTGCGGCTCGCCGCTGCGCCCGCCCTCGCCCTCGCCGGAGGCCACGCCCCGGGCCGGGCTACCCTCGGCCAGGACGTAGGGCCGGTAGGCCGGGGCGATCTTGATCGCCTTCCGGACCGTCCAGGGCGGCGCCAGCTCGCTCAGGTTGTAGCCGGAGTCATGGCAGCCCACGCCGATGACATCAAAGGGCAGCTCGGCGCGGCGGTACAGGTGCAGGAAATGCCAGCTCGCGGTCAGGTCCTGGGCGTTGCTGTAGAAGAGAAGCTGGCGGGGCATGGCCGGCCGTACGATCTCGGCCCAGCGGCACAGCATGCCAAAGAGCAGCTCGTCTTCGCGCATCTCGTAGAAGTCGATCCACAGCGGGTCCTCGGGGGTGAACTGGTTGTGGGACATGCAGCCCTGCAGCTCGACGCTCGGATCGGCCGGGTCCAGCAGCCACGGCCACAGCGGTAGCGGCACCTGGGTGAAGTCAGTCAGCGCCGCGAAGGGGTCGCGGCGCGCGGCAAACTCCGGCACTAGGGCATCCACCTCGGGACTGCCCTCCCAACGCTCCGCCCGCCACTTGCGAGCTGCGTACCGGGAACGGTCATCGTAATCATAGCCCCACGGAGTCTCGGTCCGGAAGCGCTCAAGGGTGCCGTACTTGCGCTGCAGGAAGTCCGCAAAGAGTGCTTGCTGGTGGGGGTTGCGCAGGTCATGCTCCAAGACGATGTCCTCTTCGCCAATCATCATCCCCAGCACGTTGGGGCAGTCGCGGTACCGGTTCATGATCTTGCGCGTGGCCAGGGCCTGGGCTTCGAGAACCTCCGGGTAGAGATGGTATCGCGAGCGGTACGGCGCGGGCACCAGCGGATGGGCCGACCAGAAGAAGTCTCCCTCGAATACGATGTAACGCCCGTGGGCCCAGGCACGCTCAACGAAGTGGTCGAGCAGGTCTACCGCCCGCTCGAAGTGGAGGTTGCCGGCGTGGCCGGGCTGCTGCTTGAGCGGCGCCCAATCGCCCTCGGCGGTCAGCAGGTCCCCCCAGCCCAGCATGCGCACGTAGAAGTGGACATCACCCGCGACCATCAGGTCCAGGTCCTTCTCGAGGCGATCCAGGTCCATGGTGTAGAGGCTAAGCCCGCTGGGCTGGGTGTAGATGGTGAAGAACAGATGCCGCACCTGCCCGACGCCGTCCACAAGCTGGCCGGTGCTCTCGTCCACGCGGGCGAAGTCGCGGAACTGCGCCGCCCATTCCGGCCGCTCGGGCGCACCGGCCGGGCGGAAGCCGAGCGCGCCGCGCTCCTGCGCCCATTCCGCTCGCAGCCGCTCGTTGTGCCCGGCAAACCGCGCCCGCAGCCGCTCGCGAGGCAGCAGAGCGAACTCCCGCCCCCAGACTTCCCCCGGCCCGGCGTGGTACCCGCCACCGACCTTGACCGGCTGCCAGTCACCGCCGGCCGCGGGGTTATCAGCCCAGTCCGCGGCAGGCTCTGGGCACCAGGCCCACGACCCATCGGTGACGAAGTCGGCCACCACCCCGTCTGCGTACTCCACCCGCATCTGCACGTACAGCTCCGGGCCCCATTCCGAGTACACCTTCGCCGCCACATGCACCGGTCCTGGCTGCAGGAGCCCGGTGACCTCGGCAAATGTGGGCGTGGCCTGGTGCGAAGAGTGGGCCTCGGCCAGCAGCCGCCCCTGCAGGTACACGCGCACCGTCTGCCTTGGCGCCACGGCCAATACCGCTCGCCTGACGGGAGCAGCGATGGTCCAGGAGCCCCGGAAGTAGCTGGTGCGCGGCGCACTGCCGGTCCCTACCCACCGCGCTGCGTCGGGGATAAAGGAAGAGGGCTCGGTGGGAGGGTACCAGGTGGGCTCCTGGGCGCTGGCGGCCAACGCCAGCGGTAGAAGAGAAACGGCCGCAACCGTGGTCAGAGCAGCCCCCACGCTCATCTCAGACCTCCAGGTGCTGGCTCCTGGACGCCGTTCTCAGGGCGCCAGGTAGAAGTCGGGGTAGGCCGCCGGGCGCTTTGCCTCGCCGATGCCAGGGCTGACAGCCATCCAGTAGGCCCGTCCCTGGCCGTTGTTTTGGTTGACGAGAAAGCTTAGACCCAGGACGCGCCCCGAAGCGGGAGACAGCCCGACCAGAGGCCATGGGATGGCCACCTGGTAGCGTGTCTCCTCGCCCTCGCGGGCTATCTGACACGGCACATCCAGCCATCTGGTCTCCGGGACGGTCTGCACCGCCCGACCACCCGACGGTCCCAGCACCAGCCCGAACTCGCGGTCGTCAGCCAGAAAGCCAGGAGTCTCCCCGGCATCGTTCAGCGGGTCCAGCGCCACCTGCAGCGAGTCGTTCTGCCAGAAGTCCGCCGGACTGTCACTGGCCGCAAAGTGCACCGGATCGCGAACCACCGCAGCCAGGTGCAGGAACTCCTTGTCCCAGCCGACCCAGGCCCGCACGCTCAGGTCCTCAGGGTCTGACCAGCCAACCATCGGGTCTGGCGGGTAGACCTGGCTGCGGCTGTCCAGTACCGTCGCCGACCGCTGTTCCCACCACCGAAGGGTGGGCAAGGGTGTGCCTGGAATGCGCGGCGCGTCCGGTGGCACGGCCGCCAGCGGCGCCAGGTCAGGTCTTACGATCGCTCGCTGGGGACGGATGCCCGCGTGCAGCGAGACCGCCAACTCCGCGCCTTGGCGTCGAGACAGGTCACTCCTCACGGGCAGCAGGGCGGCCACCGTCTGCCCCCCGGGCACCTCGACCGTGACGCGCCCATCGGGGTATGCCAACTCCCCGGAGCATGCTGCAGCGGTCACGTTCCGCACTCTTGCGCCCAGGTGTGTCAGGTCCGCGACATAGGCTGCCTCCAGCACCAGCGGTTCCTCATTCCTGATCGTCGCCTGGGCCAGGGCTCGGCACATCGCGCTGGCCCCCGCGGCCGGAAAGCACAGGTAGACCGGCTCGCGGCCCAGGTGCACAGTCAGGGCTTCACCCGGGCGAGCACGGGACACCGTGCGCCCCATGAGCTCAATTCGTTCTACAGCTACCGGGCACTGCGAAAGGGATACCGAGACTCGCTGACCCTCAGCCCACAGCACCAGTGTCCCACGGCCAGTCTCGGCGGAGGTGAAACAGTGGGCCTGCACCAGTTCGCCGACGTCGGGTGACCGATAGGGCGCGGCATGATGGAGCACCCGTGCCAGCGTCGCGTAGGCCAGGGCTGCCGGCAGCGGCATCCCGCGGCGGAAGAGCCCATACTCATAGCCGTGCTCGTTGCAGCCCTCCTCGATGAACCAGAAGTACCGCTCGACGCCGGGAACTGAATGGGCAAGCACCATTGACTGCACCAGACAACGGGCGAAATCCCGGGAGTACTCGGAGAGGGGGTCAGCCGTGACATCCAGTCCCCAGCCCTTCTCACCAATCCAGAAGCGCTGGTTACGGCCGAGGTCGCGGATCATCCGCAGCGTGTCCTGGCACTTGCGACGCTCGTCATTGGCCACGGGCCACAAGGGGTTCTGACCCTGTCCGAAGTAGCGGACGCCTGCATAGGGGTGGCCCGTGTAGATGTCTATGCTGTCACCGGCCGCCGCCATTACCGCCCGGGAGTAGGGCAGCCCCTGGTCATAGTCGCCACCGCTGACGTCTATGCCGGCGACTCTGGCCCCCGGAGCCGCCGCGCGGATCGCCCTGGAACCGGCCTGCAGAATGCGGAGGTAGCGTTGGACACCGGCGGCGAAGTCGAGGCCCACCTGGTACATGCAGGTGAGGTCGGGTTCGTTCTGGATCTCGAAGGTGTCCACGTGAGGAGCCAACTCGCGGACCGTCTGGGTCACATAGTCCGACCACCAACCCAACCGCTCCGCAAAGCCGGGCGCCTCCCAGAAGGTGGCTTCCTCGACGCCCTGCAGGGCCCATTGTGGCGGATAGGCGGTCATGGTGAACATGACCAGCTGGTGGTTGCGCCGCAGCCCAGTCAGGTCCGAAATCTGGTAATGGCCCCGGACCAGCTCGCCATACCGCCAGTCACGTCCGGCGCGCACCCATTTGCACCCCAGTCGCTCCATGCGCGCGCCATCGCTGGTGTGCTGGACGCCGAAAAAGCTCTGGGCGTCGTCCACGCCGAAGTTCGCCGGGCGCGACGTCACCACCACCGCTCCCTGTACACCCCCCACCGGTTGTGCCCCCTGCAGCAGTTCCGCCTCCACAACGTAGTAACCCGGCCGGCGGGCTCCCAGCCGCAACATGTGGGTCGCGCTGCTTTGACCCGCCACCTCTCGCTCGGCGAAGACAAACCCGCGCGACTCACCGTG
>JABLXH010000018.1 GCA_013178155.1 Armatimonadota bacterium
GTGCAGCCCAGCGGGGCGAAGCGTTCGCGAATGATGCGTGCGTTGGCCAGCACGAGGTCTTCGCTGATCTCCAGGCGGTAGGCATACCAGGAGTTCCAGCCCGAGGGGCAGTGGCCGGGCGGGCGCAGGTTGTTGACGGCCATGACGGTGTCCGCCCAGCGTTCCAGGGCTGCGTGGCCCGACGGGCGCAGGGCGACCTCAAAGACCTCCGACCGGAGGGTCTCACCCGGACGCAGCAGGTAACCGTTGGAGTAGGTGCAGGCCGCCAGCAGCTCTGAGGGTCGGCCGTCGGCGTCAGCAGCGATGCGGTTGGTGACGGTGGCTGTGAGGAAGCTGACGAAGGACGCCGACAGCGCCCAGTCAGCCTCCGGGTCGGTAACGACCATGGCGCCGTGGGCCTGATGGGCAGCGTTTGGAGTGCAAAGGTCGTGGGAACCTGAGCCACACAGCCCGCCATTGTCCACGAAGACGCGTTGGCGCGCGGGCGGCCCCGGCAGCAGCAGCGCCTGGGCGTCCCTGGCCCAGAGGGGCGCCAGTTGGGTGACCCTGACGGGCTGTGCTGACCGATTTGACACCTCGAGCCACGCCAGGACCAGCGACTTGTCGGGATGGGCCTGGAGACGATAGACCAACTGCAGCCCCGAGGCTGCGTCCTGGGAGGTCAGGACCAGGGTCTGGCCCGCGCCAAGCGCCGGGAAGGCGGGCGACGCATCCACCGCCGCCAGTGGGGGTAGCGGCAGTTCCTGTCCATCCACCCACCAGGCCGGGTGCAGCGGCCCCAGCAGCAGTGGGCCTCCCGCCACCGTCGCACCGACAGTGAAGGCTCCCGAGGCCGGTTCAACCACAGCGTGGAGGCTGCCAGCGTTCAGCGCAATGGCACCGGTCTCAGTCTGCACTCCGGCCATGATGGCTTGCACCTCGTCGGGTGTGGCGGCGTGGTCCAGGATGACCAGATCGTCGAGCAGGCCGACGGCGGCTCGGGTGAGGCGCGCGAAGCCGCAGCCGACCAGGAGCACCGGCACATCGCTGGGCAGGGGGCCCGGTTCTGTCAGTTCCGCCTGGAGCTCGCCATTGAGGTATAGCGCCGCGCGGCCGGTCGCCAGGTCCCAAGTGGCCGCACAGTGGTACCATTGCCCGTTGTCCAGGGGGGTCAGGGAGAAGAGGGAGCGGTTGGCCCTGGTGCCCGGACCGCCGATCGTCAGACGGAGGCGGCCGCTGGGGTGCGAACGCTCAAAGTGAACGCAGTTCTCGTCGTCTTCGCTGAGACCAAAGAAGTTGTCGTAAGTCTTGGCGCCCCAGTCGTCCGGGCGGAACCACAAGGCCACCGTCCCCCCGCGGGTACCGACGTTGGCCTGGGGCTCGAACTCCAGGTAGGACCTCCCATCGAGCGCCAGCGCCTGGCCGAGCTTCCCGGCAACGAGCTTCCCGCCGACCACCTTCACCGGCAAGCGGCTGCCGGCAGCGCTGTCGGGCAGCAGCCAGTGGTCGAAGGAGGCATGGAAGGTGACGCCTGATAGGCACCAGCCGCATGGGGCAAGGGCGGTGGCGCCGAGCAGAAGCGCGAGGCGAGAGATGGTAAGCAAGGGCGGCATCCTTGATGATGGAATGACGGCGCGTCGGGTAGCGATGCCCGCATCTCCCTCACAGACGTACTCAACCGGCCCGTTGGGCTAGAGGCGCCATTCGGGGCGACGACGGAAGGGGCGGTCGAACTTGTTGCCCAGTTTGCCCTGCTCCTCCAGGTGGATCATGCAGGCCCGGATGCAGCCGCGCGCCCCCTCCAGGGCGCGGCCGTAGTCGTAAGTGGGGCCAAGCTTGTACTGCTGGGCCTGCCAGACGGGCTGCTGGAAGCCCTGGCGGTCGGCGTCGGTGACCATGAAGGGGTTGAACTCCTCGCTGGCGCCGCAGAAGGCGCGGCTGCAGCCGTCGTAGTCCAGCACCCCCCATTCCAGTTGCCGCCCGGCGACGACGACCTTCACCGACTCCGTGGTGCTGATAGCGTTGCCGGTGCAGTCGCGGGCGCAGGCCATGCAGCGATCACAAAGCTGCGGGCCGTCGTAAAGAGGGTCGGGCTCCAGCGGCGCGTCGGTCAGGATCGCCGCCAGGCGCTGGCGGGGGCCGAACTGGGGCGACAGGAAGAGCTTGGACCAGCCGATCTCGCCCAGCCCGGCCATGAATGCCGCCAGCCGCATATGCACGAAGACGTCCGGTGCGGGCTTGTCGGGGGCGACGGGCTTGCTGAACTCGGGCCGGGGTTCTCCCGTGCCCGTGTGGATGTTGCACCAAGGGAAGTTGTTGGGGATAGGCATGGCCTCATAGCCCTCGTCCTCCAGCATGGCCGTAACGCGCCAGCAGACCATGGGCTGCAGCACGTGGTTGATGCCCGCGTAGCCCATGCTGGAGTAGGAGGTGTAGAAGGTACCCTCCTCGATACCGCGCAGGCTGCCCCTGGGGATACGGAAGCCCATGACGATCATGCTGCGGGCGTCGGGGCAGATGTACCGGGCATCGGCCTGCTTTGGTGCGCCTTCCCAGCGGTCCATGGGGGCAATGCCGACCAGGTCGGCGCCGACGCTGCGGGCGTAGTCCTTGACGGTTTGGGAGGTTAGCATGTTGACGGCTCCTGTGCAACGGCGGTCGCGGTGTGGTGACCGCTCCTATCGACGGCAGGCCGGCCAGCGCCTGCCTCTCCGTACGGCATCGCGGTCTGGTGACCGCTCCTACCCTGCCAGCAGCGACTGGGCCAGGATGCGTTCGGCCAGCTCCATTGTCTTGACGGCGTCGCCGAAGTGCGAACCAGGGAGTTTCCTGGCCTTCAGGCAGTCAATGAACTCCCGGTTCTTGCCCGCGAAGCCCGCATAGACATGGAACTCGTCGCTGCCGGCGACCTGCTTGGTGTCGAAGGTCTGGCCCGCGTAGTCACCATCGGCGTAGAGGTGCCCGGCGCCCTCGTGCTCGCCCTCAGCGCAGATGCCGGGGGCGTGCATCTGCACCCGGAAGACGCGGCGGCCGCTGGTCCAGCTATTCACCATGAGGCCCGTGGCCCCGTTGTCGAACTCGATCAGCGCCGAGAGGAAGTTCAGGTCGGGGGTGCCCACCCGGCGGGTGACGCTGTGGAGATCTTTCAGCTCGCCGCCGCACATCCAGCGGACGGTGTCCAGGGCGTGGACACAGTCGTCGTGCATGTGGTCTACGGCGCCCAGCATGGCGTCGGGCGCGCACTTGTAGAACTCGCAGACGGCGTGGGTGATGGGACCGCGCTTGAGGCACTCGTCGCGCAACATGCAGATCATGGGGCAGGTGCGGCGCTGGAAGCTGACCTGGGTAATGCACTGGTTCTTCTCGGCGAGATGGGCCAGCATCTGGGCCTGATGGAGCGTCATGCCCATGGGCTTCTCGATGTAGAGGTTGAGGCCCTGTTGCAGGCACCACAGCCATATATCGTACATGTGATGCGGCGGGCCGATGGCATAGACGGCGTCGGGAGCGACGGCCTCGATCATCTGACGATAGTCGCTGTAACGGGCCGCAATGCCATACCTGTCGGCTGTGGCATGGAGGCGCTCAGGGTTCAGGTCGCAGACAGCGGCGATCTCGACGTCCGGGAAGGAAGCCAGGGACGGGTAGTGGACATGGTTGGCCATGGAGCCGGCGCCAATCATGGCGACGCGGACGCGGCGGGACCTGGTAGACTTGGGGGCAGCCATGCAAGACCTCCTGAGCGCAGGGGACAGCCACCGCGAGTTGTTCGCGACGGCAGGACGCAGCACCTGCCGGGAGGTAGGTCCGCGATGCGACCAGGGGGAACTGACGGGCAGCAAACAGGCGCACGGTCTGCAGGCAGGTGATTGGCAAAGATGCGAACCCGCGACATCCTGCTGGGCGTGGTGCTGGCCTCCGCGACCCTGGCACCGGCCGCGGCCCAGATCACGATTCCGGGCCCCACCGTGACAATGGCCCTCAGCGAGGCGGGAGTCTGGCAATCATTGCGGGGGGCTGACGGGCACGAGCTATGCGCCGCCCCGGCGCACCTGCCACTGGCCACGGTGGTGGACCCCCAGGGGACGACCCAGCCCGTCGCTACGGCCAGCTACAGTGACGGACACCTGCGACTGACGTTCCAGGGCACCGATGCCGTGCTGACCTATGCGGTAGAGCCGGATGAGTACTGGACAGTGCTGCGCCTGGAGAGCGTCGAGGGTACCCGGCCCCAGCGGCTGACACTGTGCCAGGTGCCGGTGAACGTGACGGCGCACATCGGGCCGCGCCTCAACATCGCGTGGGATGACAAAGTGGCGGTGTGCCTGCTGGCAGCGACGCGGCAGGCAGACTGTGGCGCCCGGCGTGAGGGCGAGGTGGCGGTGCTGCGGGCGGGGCTTCAGGACGCGCCCGGGCCGAAGCTGGAGGGCGGAGCCGTGGCGCTGATCGTGGCCCCGCGCGAGGCCATCGAGGAGCGCCTGCGCGAGGCCAGTCATGCCTTCGGCCTGCTGACCAACGAGGACGCCAGCGGGACTCCGGTCAAGCGGACCGACCTGCCACGCGGGTCGTACTGGTTCCTGGGGTGCGGCGAGGCGGAGGTGGATACGCTCATCGAGTACTGCCGCCGGGCGGGCTTCCGGCAGATCATGCTGTCCTCTGGAGCATGGTGCACCAAGGTCGGGCACTATGAGCTGAACACGGCGGCCTTCCCGGAGGGTGAGAAGAGCCTGAAGCGGTTCGTGGACAAGCTGCACGCTGCAGGGATTCTGGTCGGGATGCACTGCTTTGCCTCGAAGGTCTCCAAGACCGACGCCTATGTGACGCCCGTGCCCGACCGGCGCTTCTGGGTGGACAAGCGGACTACGCTGGCCGAGGCCATTGACGCCACCCAGACCGAGATTCGTGCCGGCGACCTGAGCCAGTGGCCGGGCAGCCCGCTATGCTCCCAGAAGACCTGGGAGGGGGGCGTGGACAAGCACCGGGAAGTCATCGTAGACGACGAGATCATCCAGTATGAGGCCATCGGGCCTGAGGGGAGGTGGGACACCTTCCTGGGCTGCAGGCGCGGGGCGTGGGGGACGCAGCCTGCCGCTCACGCCGCCGGAGCCGAGGGGCGCCACTATGGCGTGGATGGCTGCATCAACGGGTACATCGTGGACCAGGAAACCACGCTGCTGGACGAGACCACCGACCGCCTGGCGCAGGTGTTCAATGACTGCGGCTTTGATATGGTCTACTTCGACGGCGGCGAGGATGTGGACAAGACGCGGTTCAACTACTATGTCTCCCGGTTCCAGGAGACGGCGATGCGGAAGTTCCGCAAGCGGCCTATCATCCACATGGGCACCATCATGACCCACCTGACCTGGCACTCCTTTGCCCGCAGCTCGACGGTAGACACCTACCTCAACACCCTCTATGGGGCTATCCAGTCCGGAGCGCCGGTGGAAAAGTGGCCGACGGTGCGGGACCACATTGACGTCTCGGTGCGGTACATGCTCAGCGTGCGTGAAGACCTGATGCCGGGGGAGCTCGGCTGGTTTGGCATCTGGCCCAAGGGTCCCAACACTGACGGCCTGCAGCTTGACGAAGTGGAATACCTGATGGGCAAATCCCTGGGCTATGACGTACCCGTCTCGCTGCAGACCAGTTTCGAGCAGATGGAGCGCCACCCCCTGACGCCGGAGATACTCCGGATGGTGCGAGCCTATGAGGAGCTCCGCATGGCGCGCAAGGTGGCCCCTGGGACCCGGCAGCAGTTGCAGGCCCTGGGCAAGGACTTCGTGCTGCTACGCCACACCGGGCAGCCGGAGTTCGTGCCGGTGGAGCCGCTGGCGGTGGCGGGCGGTAGCCGTGAGGTGCGGGCGCTGTTCGGGCGCTACGGGGGGAGCGGGCTGGCGACGGTCTGGCCGGTGGTGCGGGAGTGCGAGCTGGCGCTGCCGGTAGACGCGCCACGCGTGCGGGCGCTGGACTTCGACGGCCGCGAGGTGGCCCTGCGGGCCAAGGGTGAGGCGACCATCGTGCCGCTGACCCACCGGCGGCTGACGCTTCTGTTCGATGGGGTCACGGCAACTCAGGTGCGCGAGGCACTGGAGCGGGCGGAGGTGAGGTTGCCACCGGCGGTTCGGCTGGTGATTCCGGCGGCGAACGGACGGCTGGTGGGAGAGATGGCCCTGGGATCGCAGGTGGGCGTCAGTGAGCCGGAGGCGTTCGGGGATGTCGTTGTCTGCACGAGTAAGCCCGGTTACGCCGCGCCGCAGGAGTGGTACGCGGAGTATGAGGTGCGCGTGCCGCGGGCGGGGCAGTACAACCTGTGGGCGCGGGTGCGATACCCCAGCGGCGCCGATGACTCCTTCGGCGTGCTGCTGCCGGGCGAGAGGCTGACCCTGAGCGGCACCCAAGTCCTGGGCAACTGCGGGATGAATGGCAGACAGTGGCACTGGACCGGACGCGGCGGCGGTTCCACGTCAGCGCCGCCGGGGGAGGTCGTCACGCTGAAGCTCGCGGCAGGCGTGACGAAGCTGCGGGTCTATGCCCGCGAGGGGCCCGGCACGGCCGCCATGAACCCGCGGCTGGATGTGCTCTATCTGACCAGTGACCTGTTCGAGACGCCGACGGATCAGGCAGTCAGCGCGCTGCTGCGCGCGGAAGGCAAGTGAGGCGACCATGCGGACCATGATGGTGTTGCTCTATGGCATCGCGGGGACGGCCCTTTGGGCCACCGCGCCGGTGCTGGGGCCCGACGACATCGGGACCAGCAAGCGCATCCCGGCGGTAGGGCAGGAGGTGCTGTATACGGTGCGTCTCCGTGCACCTGAGGGCGAGACGGTGCGCGGAGAGTACGTGGTGACCTTTGATGTGGACCAGTACTCCGTGGGACGCCGGCCGGTCTCGTTGAACCTGAAGCCCGGCGAGGTCGAGGAGGTGCTGTTCTCCTGGACCCCGACGCAGGACGGCTGGCGGGACCTGAAGTTCCGCGTCCTGCCGCAGGCCGGGGGAGCGGCGGCGGCCGAAGTGAAGCGCACCGTGCCGGTGACCAACCGGCCGCTCTATTTCGTGTGGTTCGGGGCGCCGCAACGGTTCAAGTGGTGCAACGTGCCGACGACCGTCCGGCCCCAGGAGCGGGAGTGGTGGCTGTGGCATGGCGGGTACCCCTGCGGCTGGAAGCCGGGGGTCTGCAACAAGGACTGGACCCAGGCGCAGTTCGCCGAGAGCTACAAAGAGAGCCCCTGGATCGCGATAGACGAGGTTGGCAGCCTCGACGACCTGGGCAAGCGCATCATGGAAGCTGTGCGTGAACACAAGCAGGCCCATCCCGACGGCCTGCGGGCTATCTGGTTCATGGGGGCGCACGAGTACTGGCGAGACTACGCCGACTGCGTGGACCTGTTCGTGCCCGAGATCTATATGAACTATTTCGGCAACCACCTGGGCAAGTTCGTGCCCTACCTGCGGACCACGCGGGCCACAGGTGTAACGGACAAGATGATCCCCGGCCTGGGGATCAACGTGATCCTGGACGAGAACAAGCAGCCGCGCGTAACGCCGACCAAAGCGGATGTGCTGCGGCAGATTCGTTACCTGAAGACCATCGCGCCGGAGCTCAACGGTGTTGGGTTCTTCAACTCCGGGTCCGCCGCGCCGGGCGTGGCGGAGTACGGCGATGCGCTGTGCTGTGAGTACTACATCAAGCCGGTGCTGACGCTGGTGGCGGGGTCGCTGCAGGCGCGGATTCGAGGTGACAAGCTGGAGCTAAGCGCGCTGGTGCGCAACTGTGGCGGCATGACGGCGCGCGAAGTGCGGGTGGAGGTGCGAACAGGCCACAGCGGACAGCTCTCCCCGCGAGCAACTGTGGCGTTGCCTCGGCCGCTGCCGGCCGGTGAGGAGGTCCGTGTTACCGGATCTACCCCACTGCTCCGCGGGATCGGTGAGTATGGTCTGTGCCTGCCCGAGCACGGCGGCATGACACTGCTCAATGGCCGCCTCGTTACCACGGCGGCGCGTGGGCTGCCTGGGACCGGCATGGTGCTGGCGCAGCCGCCAACGGAGACGGCCGCCAGCGGAGTGCCGCTGTTCGCCGAGGCGGGGTCAGGCTCCGCCGCGGCAAGCGTGGTGTCCCTGGACAGGACCGGGAGGGCTGGCGATGCGGTGGCGGCAGCGGTGGTTGGCGAGGGTCCGACCCGAGCGTTGACCTGGGTGCCAAGGGAACTGCCCGATGGCGGCCCGGCCTACTTCCAGGTCTCCAAGGGGGTTCTGCCCACCCAACCGGGCATGGTGCGACGCGAGGGCGCTATCCTGACCATCTCCGGCAAGGGCTGTGTCGTGACTCTGGACACGGCCAGCGACCAGATCACCTCTCTCAAGGCGGCTACGGAGGCGACGGAGCTGCTGGGCGGTCCCTGGCGGTTCAACTGCACGGGCTGGGAGGGTTTCGGCGCGGCGACGGTGAGCGAAGAGCCCGCTGGTGTCACGATCACCGTGCCCTTCGCCAACGAGCAGGCCGAGGGCCTGAGCCGCTACTTCGTGTACCGCGATGCCCCGGTGGTCCGTATTGAGCGGGTGCTTAGGCCGAAGGGTGATTTGACGGTCACCGTGAGCATTGAGGGGGCCGCCATGCCGCAACGGGGCGGGGTCTATGCCTTGCAGGGCGGTGTGGGCGCGGTGGTGTCCCGGGGGCAGCTCAATGACAGCGCTGACTACAGCGACCTGCTCTTCGGCTATCTAGGGGAGACGCCCAACGCCTACGGTGCTGACAAGGCGGGTTGGTTTGATTTCGCCTTCACCCGCGATGGTGGCGGCGGCCTGGGTGTCGCCATCGAGCGACGCTGGGAGGCAGCGAAGTCCGAGGTGGGGTATGACGTGACCCGGTACTACGACGGGGCCGACTCGCTGGAGGTGCGCAACCTCTGGGGCAGTGAGCTCAACGTCGCGACACCGCAGACACAAGTCATCTACCTCGTCGTCCACGAGCCTGTGGCTCTTGACCAGCCAGGGGTCGTCGCTCCCGCGCAGCGGCTATGGGACAACCTGCATCAGCGGGCACAACCTGTGCTCACCACACCCTGAAGCACCTTGCGCGGGCGGCGCGGAGGGTCTATAGTTGGGTGCACTTCGGCGGCCGGAACTTACTTCCGGCCGCCATTCGTGGAGGCTGAACATGCCACAGTATGACCAGTTGCGGGCCTATTACAACGGGGAGCTGGTACCGGTGACCGAGGCTCGCGTGTCGGTATACGACTCCGCTCTGATGTTTGGCGACATGGTCTTTGAGATGACCCGGTCGTTCCGACGGCAGCCGTTTCGGCTGGAGCAGCACCTGGACCGCCTCTATGCGTCCCTGCGACTCCTGGACATAGACTGCGGGTTGACACGGACTGAGATGTTGCAGGTCACCATGGAGACCGTGGAGGCCAACCTGGCATACATTGAAGACGAGCTGGACTACTACATCATGCATGACATCTCGCGGGGGCCACTGGACTTCTACCGACGGGTGTTCCCCGCAGGACTGCGTCCGACGGTCATCATTGCCATCTGGCCCATGATCGAGCACATCGCCAGGGTCGCGGAGTATTATGAGACCGGCGTGCACGCCATCATCCCGTCGCAGGGGGCCATCCCCAGCCGCTACCTGGACCCCAAGGCCAAGACACGTTCGCGCTTGCACTATCAGATGGCGAACCTGCAGGCAGCGCGGTATGGCCCTGATGCCTGGGCGGTGATGCTCGACGAGCACGGGTATATCGCCGAGGGCACGAGCTGCAACTTCTTCATGGTCAAGGACGGGGCGCTCTACACCTCGGAGCCGCGGAACATCCTGCGAGGAGTGAGCCGGGGGTATGTCTTCGCCCTGGCGGAGGAGCTGGGTATCCCCTGCCGGGGGGCCAACATTGAGCCCTACGATGCCTTGCAGGCCGACGAAGCCTTTCTGACCGCAACCTCCTTCTCGATCCTGCCTGTGACCCGGTTCGAGGGGCGTGTCATCGGCGACGGCCGGCCGGGGCCGGTGACGAAGCGGCTGCTTGCGGCCTGGAGCGAGAAGGTCGGGGTGGACATCCCGGCACAGGCGAAGTATGTCGCCGAGAAGTACATGACGCAGTAGACGGGCCTCAGCACGTCCATCAGCCCGCGACCGGCTCGCGGGCTGACGCTTCATCCCCGGCGGGAGAACCGCCTCAAGCTTGCTCCACAACTGACGATATATCCTGCGGCATGCAGACACAGTTCGTCCCTGACCAAGGACCCTTGACGGTGGCATTGGTGGAGTCAGACCGGCCTACGGCCCGGATGCTGGAGGTGGTGCTGGCCGGCTGGGGGTATGGCGTGGCCACCGCGCAGGATGAGGATGAGGCCTGGGCCCTGCTGCAGTCGCACGATCCGCCGCCGATGGCGCTGGTAGAATACTCGCGCTGGGGGTTTGACGGCCTGCAGCTCTGCCGTGATCTCCGAAAGGCGGAGCGGGCCGACGAGGGCGGCGTCTACCTGGTATTGCTGAGCACCCAGGGGTCACATGAGGACCTTATGGCCGGAGTGGAGGCAGGGGCCGACGACTACGTGGTCAAGCCCTTCGACCCACTGGACCTGCGCTTGCGGTTGCGTGCGGGTGAGCGCATCGTGCGCCTGCGGCGGGAGGTGGAGGCGGTGGCCTTGGCGCTGCAGGAACGCACGACGCACGACGATCTCACCGGCGCCTGGAACCGGGCTTCGATCCTGCAGATGCTTGAGGAGGAGATCAACCGCGCGCGTCGGGACCGGGCCTCCCTGGCCGTTCTGATGGCCGATGTGGATGGCTTTAAGATGGTCAACGATACCCACGGGCACCTGGTGGGGGACAGTGTTCTGCGGGAGGTGGCGGCGCGGCTGGGCGCCACGGTGCGGGGCTATGACCGGGTGGGACGCTATGGGGGCGACGAGTTCCTCCTGGTGCTGCCGGGCTGCAGCGCTGAAGGCGCCCTGGGGCTCGGCGAACGGCTGCGCCAGGCGGTGGGTGGCGTACCGGTCACCCTCCCCGACGGGGAGCTGACGGTCACCCTCAGCGTCGGCGTGGCCTGCCTGACCCACCGGCGGCTTACCGATGCCCGCGATCTGGTTGGTCGGGCCGACACCGCCCTGTACGAGGCCAAGCGTCTGGGCAGGGACCGGGTCTGTGTCATGCTGCACCCGGAGCGCCGCCCGCGAGTGGACGCAACGCAGGTGGCATAAGTGTGCATGAAGCGGAAACGTGAGATGTGAACGCAGTCGATTACCGGCCAAGCCGCAGCACAGTAGCGGAAGCGCAGACGGTCGCGGCGCCCAGGCTGCGAATCACTGCCCGGAGCGGCATCCTGACCGCACTCATGCCGGACACAGACCGGCAATCCGGAAGAAGTTGCGCATGATGATCTCGCCATCGGTATAAGGACCGTCCCATACTTCCGCATGAAACTGGGCGCCGTAGAGGGGTCGGTCACGGTGACGGAACATCTCAATGCGACACTCCGGGCTGGTGGCAAGTAGCTCGAAGTCTGGCGGCAGTTGCTTCACCTCGCAGTAATGGCTCTCGGGCACGCGGATGATCTTGCGTCGAAGGCCCGCAAAGATGGGGTCGCGCTTCACGATCTCGACCTCCTGTACGCCGCGGGCCACGTAGTACCCCCACTGGCCACTCACCGGCCCCATGTCTGGCTCTCCCGGCCGCAACTTCCGCATGGGCTCATTGCGTAGTCTTTTCACCTTCCGCAGGTCACGGTTGAAGCAGTAGCCGATGAGCTGGTGGCCGCCGCAGGCGCCGTAGACCGGCACCTCGGTGGTGTGCAGCAGGTCATTTACCGGGTAGAGGTCGGGGACGTGGAACGTCTCCCAGGCCTGACCGAAGCCGGTGATGAAGAGCGCCCGGGGATGCAGCCGCGCCACATACTCGGGGGAGGCCTCAGTGT
Organism: Armatimonadota bacterium; assembly: GCA_013178155.1. Lineage (GTDB taxonomy): Bacteria > Armatimonadota > Zipacnadia > Zipacnadales > UBA11051 > JABLXH01. Next base: position 11,895 of record JABLXH010000018.1, read on the forward strand.
AGTGTACCGCCGCCACCGGCCAGCCGGTCAGCTTCTCAAAGCGACGCTTGCACATGGCCGCGCCGTCGCTGCGGTCGTAATCAGCCAATGGCGACATGTTGATAACAACGATCATCACAGCGGCCTCCGGGATGTTGGTCACCCGACCGGTATGCCGGGCGAACGCCGACTTCGCTGCGGCCTCGGCAGGAACCTCCGTGCGCGTCACTTCGCCGGGTTCCACAGCGGGCTGGCCATGTCGAGGTCCTGCTCGCCCAGCATCGCCACATGCCCATCCACAAAGCACGCGCTCATTCTGTCGAAGTGGTGGTATGGGAAGTCGTGCTGGCGGGGGACGTAGGAAGTGGAGGGGGCGACGTAGCGGACCTCGGGCCGCATCTTCTCCGACGGTGGTTCCGCCTCTATCACCATGATCAGTTCGCCAGGCCGGTTCACGTCCTCCAGACAGCAGTACCCCGGCTCCGCCACCGCTCCGCCCAGCAGGTAGGTCGGGGTGTATGACTTCACGGAGGAGCAGAAGAGGATGGACTCCGACCGCCCCAGATAGGGCGGGATGATGTCCCACCAGGTTAGCCTGACGTCCGGCTCCCAGGGCGTGCAGTAGCGGCTGGGGGGCGGTCCGCAGAAGGCGACCGGGGCCCAGCCTTCATGGTCCGCGGCATACGCGAGCACCGCAACCCCGATCTGGCGGACATTGGACAGGCAGTGGGTCTGCCGTCCCTTGGCCCGGACCCGTGCGAACACGGGGAACAGGATGGCAGTCAGCACAGCGATGATGCCGATGACGACCAGTAGCTCCACCAGGGTGAAGCCGCGCACCTGTCCTGGCAATCCGGCACGCTTGCACATCAGATCGCCCTCCACCCCCCGCTCTTCATGGGAACCGCCGCCCCCACTCCGAAGGTGCGCCCGACGACCCGATAGAGCCCGTCCTCAAGGCTCTTCTGTACCTCATCCGCATAGTAGGCGTGCGCGAAGAAGTCTTCGGGCCGCGACCAATCCACCGAGTGGTCCTTAGGGTAGTCCCGTGGAAGAACCTGGCCTGGCTTCGGCTTGAGGCGATCCCAGAATGGCTCGCGGGCGCGTGCGGTGGCTACACATAGCTCAGCCACGTCCAGAGGCAGCTCGCGAAACCAGATGATGGCTTGGCCCCCCATCTCAATCAGCGCCCACTGCTGGGGTGTGATCAGGGCACAAAGGCGGTCCCGAAGCGGGATCCAGCCGCGCATGGGGTCGGCCAGGTCAACGCCCTGAGCCTGCACCTCCGCCACCCGGGCATCGGCGCCGCGCATGGCCCGATCCAGCCACATGTGAGCGCCCATGGAGATGCAACCTTCTTCGGGTGGGCCGTCTATCACAGCGGGAAGAGCCGCCGCTACCTGCTGGATGCCGCGCGCAGGATCACCGCCCGTCATGCGGCCTACCAGCTTCCAGTCGCGGAGGCGCCCATCCACGGCGACCCGGCGGTTCAGGTGCGTGACGCCCCCGTCGGAGGGGTACCGGGCAGGGCGGAAGTGGTCAAGCACTGTGTCTATGGGCGTCGGTTCGGGGACCTCGAGGGCCTCCGCCGCGTCCTGCGCGGACGCCTCGACGCCGGCGATAGCCTGCGGCACCTCGGGTCGCTCCCGCGGGGGCATCAGGGCCGGCCAGCAGACAACCGCGCCGTGGGCGTAGCCCCAGTCGTAGCCGTAGGTCTCGAGAAGCTGGTCAAGTGCCTGCCAGAGAGGGACGTCACGCACCGTGAGTTGAGCCACCCTGTCCGCGCTCTCGCCGCGGACGCCGGCCAGCCAGAGCCGGTTGGTCTGGCCCATCAGCGCCTTCAGCGCTTCCACGACGGTACCGCTGACTTCGACCGACACGGGTTCCTCTAGCAGCGCGCGAGGGGCAGGCGGCACGTCGCTGGCGGGGTGGGCGTGCGGGCCACGCTTTGGGATGTCGGTGCGTTCGAGGCAGTAGGAGACCTCAGCATCAGTCATAGGCCTATCGAGGAAGCGTGGCGGCCGTGGCATCCACAGAGGCAGCTCTTCCTCACCCACCAGGCCCAGTGTTGGCAGTGTCTGGGCCCCAGCCACGCCCCAGGCGATGAGAAAGATGCCCAAAGTCAATGTCGCAGGGCAGGCAGAGTGAATGCCGAATAGCCACCTTCGTAGTCTCACGAAGATACCTCCTTCCCATTCGCTCACCGAAGCCCTCCCAGGCACGCACCGGACTTGGGGCCCGCCTGGAAGGGCATACTCGGTGACAGTGCAAGATCACTCACGCTATTGGCCTAGTAATATGACCTGCTTGGTGAAAGTACAGTCAGTGTCATCGGCAGATCCGTGGACCTGGTTTCCGGGGATGCCCATGGGGCCAAGGGCTTGGTCACTCCAGAGTGGAGCGAAGTTGGCCCACAGTTGGTTGCCGGTGTCATTGAGTGAGCGTAGATACACGGTATAGAGCCTGGACGTGGCCCAATCGTTGGCAGTCCCTGGAGTGATCGAACACTGCCAGGTTCCCGGTACTTCCTGCGCCGTGACCCAACCTGTAAGCTTTATGGTGTCATCGTGCAAAGAGCTCCCGCCGTATGGTGGAGGTGGAGGCGGGGGAGCGGCGGGTGTGAACGTGTCCTTGTCGCTGATCGTGTAGTACAAGCTGTCCTCGTCGCTGGGGTACACCCATAGGATCACCGTCGGATAGGCCCTGGCCTGTGTCATGTAGACGTTTATCTCTGGCGCGGGGTCCATGGTGACATCGGCGACAGCGACGGCGAGGGGGAAAACGACGAGTAGAGCCCCGACCAAGGCTGTGCCGTTCAGCATTCGCAACATGGATCATCATCATCTCGCTCAAGCAGATGGTGGGCGACCCAACACAGCAGGGTGCGGATCACGACCCATCACGCGGCGGAGAGCGAGAACCTGTCGGTAACGTGTATGGGGTGGCGGGCGATGGCACGGCGATGGCACGGCGATGGCACGGCGATGGCACGGCGATGGCACGGCGATGGCGCACGCCGACGGGGGAACGGAGGTAACCGGAAACGTAACTCATGCAGCCCATCCCTTCGCCACCAGCTCACGAACGGACCACAGGCGCTGCACTGCGTCACGGCGACACGTAGCTACGATACTCCATCGGACCAATGCGTGTCAAGCGCATCTCGACGGCTGAGGGCTCACCCGGCGGGAGGCGCGAAGCGCACAAGTCCTGCGCCGGGTACATACCACGTCTGGGCGCCCGTGCCACGCCACTCCACCCACGGGTCCGCGCCCTGCTTGCGTACGGAGAGGTTGAAGGGGTAGCGGACCCCCGGCCTGGGGGTGAAGCCCAGGGCGCTGAAGGGCACCCGGAGTTCGGCCACCCAGCGACTGCTGTCCACCACGCGGGCAGCGTACTGCACCCCCTCGCCGGCCCGCTTCACCACTTCCGGCGGGGCGCCGGCCTCGTCACTGGAAACGAAGGTACCCGTGGGGAAGCCGCGCAGGACCAGGATCGGGGCCTGCTCTCCCCACGCGGCGTCGCGGATGGCAACCTCGACGGCGTCGCTGCTGCCCCAGGCGTCACCGATAGCCATGGGTGTGTCCGGGCTGACCTGGTTGTCGAAGGCCACGTAGAGGGCCTCGTCGTCCCAGGCGAGCCAGGCGCGGCTTAGAAGCCTCACCTTCTCGCCCTGCACACCCTCCTGCAGCAGCAGACCCTTCGACGGCTGGAGGCCGAACCACTCGGCGGCTTCCAGTTGGCCGTCAATGCTGATGGCGCCCAAGCGACGGGGGATGTCAAAGACCGGCGGGGGGCCAGCCTTGCGCACCGGCTTGGGCTTCGGCGCCGGGGGCCTGGGGTCCTTTCGCAGGGTGGAGACGACGGGCCACGAGGCGCGATCGGGACTCTCGTAGAGGCCAATGCGCCGGAAGGGGATGGGCCGGAAGCCGATCTTGTGAGCCGGGGAATCCGGGGCGAGGCGGAAGCCTGCGGGGGGCTGGACCGTGAGGCGGGGGTCTTCGTCAGTCAGGTTGTCCTCGACCTTGACCAGCGGCTGCGCGAGGCCCTCGATCCAGCCCCAGGGGCCGCCCCAGCAGATGTTGCGGGCCACCACATTGCCCTTCGGGGCCAGCGGATCATCCTCGAGAATGCCCAGTAGCTCGGGGTACTTCACCGACCAGGGGGGCTTGGTGTAGTTGAGGTCATGCAATTCCTGTGTGGCGAACACACCTACCCCCTTGGCCCACCCGAGGCCACGGGCGTCAATGCTGAAGGCCCGGCCGCAGTTGAGGAACAGGTTGTTTGTGATCAGGTTGTCCCGCCCGCCGCCGATGAGGATAGCTGTTGCGACATCGTAGAAGATATTGCTGGAGATGTCGGCCGAGGAGAAGCAGTCATCCAGGTAGACACCCATACAACCGCGGCCCTCGAAGCCGTGGATGTTGTGCAGGTAGTTGTAGCGGATCTTGTGGCCACGCATGGACCACGTCTCGTCGGGGGGCGAGGTGTAGATGGCGCCGGCGTCGTTGGATTGGAACACCGAGCTGTGGATCTCGTTGTACTCGATGGTCATGTCGTTGTGCGAGAAGCCGATGGCGATGTGGGGAACGTTGTCAATCAGGTTGTGAGTGGCGCGGTTGCCAACTCCGTAGAGGGCGATGCCCTGCTGGTAGACCGGATCCCAGCGCGACGTGTGGTGGATGTGGTTGTTGTCGGCATAGTGCCCGGCGGGCGTCAGGGTCTTACGGTCGCCGCCCTCAAGGTGGATGCCGCCCTGGCCGGTCTGCGTGATGTCACAGCCGACCACACCGTGCTGCGTGCCGCCATAGACCTTCACGGCCCAGTTGCCCATGTTGCGGATGGTGCAGCCCACCACGCGCACGTTGCTTCCCCCCCGGATGATGAAGCCCTGGCCCCGTCCGGCTTCCACCGTCAGGCCCCGGAAGGTGACATGGGAGACGTCGGTCAGGCGGATCAGGTCGCGGACCACTGACACGACCGCCTTGCCCCTGGACAGCGGAGCGGGCGGCCAGAAGTAAAGGATGCCGGTGTCCCGGTCCAGGTACCACTCACCGGGGCTGTCCAGCTCGGGCAGGACGTTCTCGGCGTAAAACCACTGGCCGGTACGGATGCCGTAGCTGCGCGAGGTGGCATCGCCCAGGCTGATGGTCCTGGTCTCCGCGTCCACACTGAGCAGCGGCACACGCAGGTCGGCCCAGTCCCAGACCCAGAAGCCGTGGAGCCAGATGTCCTTCTCGCTGGCCCAGGTGGCTGGACGCGGGTCCTCGCAGACGAACCTGGTGTTCGGTGTGGTGACGATGGACCCGGCAGGCTGCGGCTTGCCCTCGGCGTCCAGCGCGGCGGCGATCCGCATGTAGCCGGTGTTGGGGTAACGGGCCAGGGTCATCGGCTGGTCCCGAAAGAACAGCTCCAGACCGGGGTCGGACTGGTAGGTCTGGGCACTGTTGATGCCCTGCAGGTCGGTGATGCCCAGGGCCTTCAGGTCGGCCTGGAAGACCTTGCCGCGGGCGAGGGGTGAGAGACGGCGGAGCACGGCGGGGTCACTGACGAGCCGCCAGCCGGTGACAGTGCGCCCACCCACGAGACGGACCTCCTGGCCCTCACGGGCACGGTACTCGATGGGCGCCTGCTCCGTCCCGGAGTCGGCTGCCCCGAACTCCAGCGGCTGCTTCAGCTCATACACTCCACCGGCGATCTCGACGGTGACCGGCCCGGTCTTCTGGAGACTGCGCACCACGTCGCGAGCGCCCTCCAGCGTGGCGAGCGGCCGCGCCGCGGTACCGGGGTTGGTGTCTCTGCCGTTGGGGGCGACGTAGATGGTGGCGGCGGAGGCGGCGGATAAGGCACACGCGACGAACAGGCAGAGCAAGAGCGCCGGGTACATGGGAGCACCCCTTTCGCAGATAGCCGTCTTACGCGCTACGTCTCCCGCAGCCACACCCGCATGGCGCCAGGCTCGCGGTTATCCCATGTGCAGTAGGGGATAGCCGTCAGGCGGGCGGGCTGCAAGGTGTCAGGAGTGGCGGAGTAGAGCTTCCCTTCCCAGTCACCGGGGACTTCCACCAGGCCTTCGGCCTCGATGACGGTCACTCCGCCCAGCAGGTCCGGCGCGTATCGCACGCTGCACGTCGCATCTCGTGGCAGAACCACCCGGTGCAACGGCCAGGGATTGTCGGCGGCCTCGAGGCAGTACACCACCGGGCCGCGCTGCAGGGCCACGAGGCCGGCGTCAGCGCGGACGGCGGGGTGGGCGTAGACGCGCTGCACGGGCATGGGCAGCGTGAGCTCGATGACCTCATCGCCGGTCCACGTCCGGTCGAGGTGGAGGTAGCCCTGACGTGAGTTCGCCGCGATATCCACCGGCTCGCCGTCCACCGTCAACGTCGCGCCCGCGCACCAGTCCGGTAACCGCAGGTTCAGGGCGAAGGTGGCAGGTTCTGCCAGGCCGAGGGTCAGACGCACAGCGCCGTCCCAGGGATAGTCCGTCTGCTGCCGCAGAGTCGCGTCCTGTCCGGCCACCCGCAGCCTGCCCTCTCCCTGAACATACAGGTGCACGAAGACCCCATCATCCCCCAGGGAGTAGACGTAGCCGCCCAGCGACGCCAGCAAGCGGGCGATGTTGGGGGGGCAGCAGGCGCAGCCAAACCAGTCCTGGCGGTGGTGGTGGCCGGCGCTCTCCAGGGGGTTCTCGTAGAAGAAGCGCTTGCCGTCCAGGGACACACCACTGATGGTCCCGTTGTAGAGCGCCCGCTCCATGACATCGGCATAGCGGCTGTCGGCGGTGAGCTGCAGCATGCGGTGGGCCCAGAAGACCAGGCCGATGGCGGCGCAGGTCTCGCAGTAGGCGGTGTCGTTGGGCAGGTCATAGTCTCTGGTGAAGCCCTCGTTGTGGCGAGTGGAGCCGATGCCGCCCGTCAGGTACATGTTCTTGAGTGTCAGGTGGTCCCAGAGCCGCTGGCAGGCGCGGAGAAGCCCCTCGTCTCCCGTCTCGCCGGCCACGTCCGCCATACCGCTATAGAGGTACATCGCGCGGACGGCATGCCCCGTGACTTCGCTCTGCTCACGGACCGGTAGATGATCCTGACAGTAGGACGTGTCGAAGCTCTCGCCGGGGGCGAACTCGTGGGCGAACACCGACGGCTTCTGGCCACGCTGGTTGAGAAAGAACTCGCTCAAACGCAGGTAACGCTCCTCGCTGGTGGCGTGGTAGAGCTTGACGAGGGCCAGCTCGATCTCCTCATGGCCGCAGGTGCCGGAGCGGTGGCCCGGGCCCTCGCCGAAGACCGAGTCGATGTAGTCAGCATAGCGGGTCATCACGTCCAGGAGCGTGCGCTTGCCGGTGGCCTGATGGTGCGCCACGGCAGCCTCCATAAGATGTCCCGCACAGTAGAGCTCATGATGCACGTGCAGGTTGGCCCAGCGCTGCTCGGGGGCGACGACCGTGAAGTAGACGTTCAGGTAGCCGTCAGGCTGCTGAGCGCCAGCGATCTTGGCGATGACCTCGTCCAGCAGGGTGTCCAACTCCGGGTCCGGGTGAGTGGCGAGGGAGTACGAGGCGGCCTCGATCCACTTGGCGACATCAGAGTCCCAGAAGTAGTGTGGCACGGGCTCCATGCCCGGCTTCCAGGAGAGATCGAAGGCGTCAATCCGCCCCGTCTGCTGGAGCTGGGCATACTCCGCTGGAAGGGTCACGTCGCGGTTGGTGGCCAGGCGCGGCGCCCAGAAGCTATCGGTGATGCTTACGGCAGTGAAGGGAACGGGGCTGAGGCGGCGGGTCACAGCAGACATCGTCCTCTCCCTGAGTGATACCTAACGTCTCTTGGCGCCGTTTTCGCCAAGATTCCCGCCGAACCTGCCTGCAGCCTGTGCTCACCCTTGACAGGAAGCGCAGCAGGGTCGTATATGTGTTATACAGCTATCCAACCAGCGAGCGAAGTGATACGGAATGCGACGCGGTCCATGTCCTCGGCACAGAGGCCAAGCCGGTCCCTGCTCGTGTGGCCTGGGCAGGATGTCCCGGCTGGTCGAGCCAGTGCTGCTGGCCCTTCTGGCCGAAGGGCAAGCCACCTACGGCTACGAGCTGGTAGAGCATGCGAACCGCCAGGCTTTGACCGATTCTGAGATTGACACCGCGGTGGTCTACCGCACTCTGCGAACGCTGGAGGACGCCGGGTGTGTGGTGTCGCAGTGGCAGCCGGGTTCAGGTGGCCCGCACCGCCGGATGTACCGCATCACTGACGTGGGGCGCCAGCATCTGAAAGACTGGCTGACGGTACTGGAGCGCCATGCCGAAGCGTTGCAGCGGTTCGTAGTGGGCCGGCGTTCAGCTTTGGAGGCACAGGGCGAGCTGGACTAGGGCAGCCGCTCCGTGATGGCGACAATCTCGTAGCTGGGGCCGTCGTCTCCTGCCCGCACCACGTCGCCCACATGCCTGCCCACCAGCGCCTGACCCAGGGGGGCCTTGTAGGACACGACCTCATGGCCGTACTGGCTGTCGCCCTCTCCCAGCAGCCAGACCGTCTGTTCCTCGCCTGAGTCCACGTCCCGCAGCCGGATCTCCTTCCCAACGCCGGCAACCCCCGGTGGACGATGGATCTCCTCGATGACGAGAGCGCCTTCCATCTGCACCGAGAGGGCGTCATAGAGCGCCTTGGTGATGCCCTGGCGCTCGCGCGCGGCATGGTACTCGGCATTCTCGGACAGGTCCCCCAGGGCTCGCGCCTTGGCGATCTCCCGGGGGATCTCGTCATTGAGCTGGCGCTCCATCTCGCGCAGGCGCTCCGCCTGCAGCTCGAATGTCCTGCGGGTCATCAGCGTCACCCGCGGGTCCAGCTCTGGCGGAAGCTTCCCGTCATCCACCGGGGCGGCGCGACGGAAGCGGAGGATCTCGTCGGCCAACTGGGCATGCCCGGCTTCCTGCAGCAGAGCGTGAATGGCCAGTTGCACTTCACCCTCGATAGGCCGCCGTCGGTAGACGTCAAACAGCGCGTCAGTGGCCTCCGGCAGTTCGCGCTCCTTCAGGTGGGGCATCAGCGGCCCCGTCGCCCGGAGCAGACGGTTGGCGGTGCCGCGGCCCGCATGGCTGCCCTTGGCGCCCACGACCGAGAGGGCTGCGTGCAACAGATACCACGGGTCCACCGGCAACTCGCCCTCTGCCACACCCTCCCGGGTCAGCTCACCAGTGAGTATCAGGTCCGCGAGGGCCATCTTCTCCGCATAGTGGCCCCCCGCCAGCAGGAGGTCACTGACGTCATCCCAGAAGTGCTCACCACAGCGTTCGCGCAGCGTCTCCAGGCCCCGTCGCTGGACCGGAGCAAAGCGAGAGGTCAGAGCCTGAAAGGCCGCGTCTTTCCATGCCCTCGTTCGCAATGCCAGTTCCAGCAGCCGCTCCTGGTCCTCAACGGTCCAGCCGAGGGTCAGTGAGGTCTCGGGAAGGTACTGCTCGATGGCGGCCAGCCATTCACTCTCGCGGTGCGGGTACCAGCGGATGAGCAGCGGGAGAGCCCGCACCCAGTCGGAGCCCTTGGTGGTGTTGTGGAGCATCATCTCCAGCTCCGGACCGTAGGAAGCCCGGGCCCGGTTCTCAACGTCGGGATGCTGCTGCAGGAGCTTCACGATCAGCGACACGGCCCCCTTGACGCCCTTCCGGGCATCGAGGGTGGGCAGGGGCACCGCGGTCTCGTGGCCCTCCTGGGCCAGGCGGTAGATCTGCTGGAAAGCCCGGGAGCAGTCAACCCGTTGATCCTCTTCCAGAGCCTTGCGCGCCTTCTTCCACCACCCGGACCAGTCGTCCTCACTGATCAGCCAGTCCACGAGGCGGAGCTTGATGTCCGCCGTGGAGATCTCGCCACCGTTCTCCGCCAGCAGCCGACAGATGATGTCCGCCGGGCGCTCGGCGGCTTCCGCCTGGAGGGTGCTCAGGTCCGTGGCGCGCAGGACCTGAAGCGAGTCGGGAGCGAGTGGCGTGAGGACCTTCCGGGCCATCTCCAGGGCCATTCGGTGCCTGGGCTTCTCCGGGAAGTCTATCATCAGCTCGCCGTCCTCGCTGTCCCGGATAAGCCCCACACCCCAGGTCCGATGTCCCACATAGGCCCCCGGGCTGAAGGCCACCGCCTGGTGGAAGGCGTCCAGCGCATCATCCAGTGGTAGTTCGGGGTTGTCCAGGCCTGTACTGTGGATGAGCTCGTCGAGAGTCTCGCTGTAGCGATGGGGCTGAGCCACAGCCCAGGCCCAGATGGGCCGCAGTGACGTCATTTGGGGCTCCTGGCGCAGAATGTCACCCAGGGTTGCCGCCAGCTGATCCACCATCTGCAGCTCGACGAGGGTGCCGGTAGCCAGGTCCAGAAGGGTGGTCAGAAGGTCGGACTGGCCGTGGCGAGCCATGCTGCGCATGATGTCCAGCAGACGCTCGTAGACAAGGGGGTCTCTGGACTCCAGCACGGCCAGAAGGGGATCCTCGGCGTGCTGAGGTTCCTTGAGCAGCACATAGCCCTTCAGCGCCTGCAATGCCAGCTCTACCGCATGGCCTGGACGGCCCGCGGCCAGTTCGGCCTGACTGCGTTCCCACAGCAAGTCGGGCGAATCGGCGCACTCCTCCCGGGCGACAGCCATGGCTTCGGTGATGTCCAAACCCCCCTCCTCGCCAGCACGTCGTACCAGGCGAACAAGCCGGTAGTCGCCGCTCAGGGGCATGGCCTGCAGGGCCAGGTCCACAACCCCTTCCCAGTCGCGCCGGGCCGCCAGATGCTGCGCCAGTTGCAGGTAGAGGTTGGAGGCGGCCTCCGTATCACCCCGAAGCTCGTCCGCGACAGCCCGGGCATACTGGGCCCGTGGGCTGCCGGGCGTGGCCTGCAGGACCTGGTTGGCAACGGCAGTCAGTTCCTCCAGTTCCTCCGCGGTGGCTTCGTCGAACAGCTCCACGATAGCCCGGCGGTCTTCGAGCAGAAGCGCGTTGGGCGCCTCGCGCGGTTCAGTCAGCAGAGTGCGCAAGCGGTCGGCTAGTTCGGCCATCAGGGACTCCTTGGCGGCAGGCACAAAACAAGGTACGACCGGCGGCGAGCCTGCCGTAGACCCCTGGGTTCGCCGCGCCCACCCCCGACCCCTTCTGCAACCGTGTCGAACCGGGACACAGCCCAGGCAGGCGACGGCCCGCCCGGTAGCGAAACCTGCCTCCACCCTGACTGCACACCAACTCACCATGCCCACGCGCCTGTTTGACGACGATGAGACTCCCCCTGCGGGAAGCCGGACCATACTGCCGACGGTCCCTCCCCTGTCACTGGATCAGGGCCTCTGCGCCCTGGTTGTCTGCCTGCAGGCCGCCCTGGCAGCCGCCGGGCAGACCCTTTCCTACGCCCGGCTCATGGGTCTTTTGGGCCCCGCTTTCATGTTTCGCATGGCCCCGGGTTTCCCGGCGACGGCGGCGGTGGTGGACCGTCAGCGTTACCTGACCAGTGTGCTTTGCGACCTGGGTTGGCAGCCCAGGTTGATAGCCAAACCTGACAAAGCGACGCTGGCCGAGGTCGTTGCCGCTGAGCTGGGACAGGGACGCCCTCTCCTCGTGCAGGGCTGGCCCCCCCAGCCGCTGGACTGGGCACTCATCTTCGGCCTGGAGGGACAGGAGCTACTGGGGAGGTGGCTGGGCAGTGGGCGCGGTCCCCAGCGGGGCGCCTGCGCCGCCGACTTGGTTCTGGCCCTTGGGGCACCCAATGAACCGGTGGAGACCGCGACCGGCACGGCGGCGGCCCTGGCACGGGCCGTCACCCTCCTGGATGAGAGCCAGAAGGCTTTCCGCGTCTGGGCCGACCTCCTGGCTGCCGCGATGCCTTACGGGCCGCCGCTAGGACGGCGAGACCGGGTTCTGGCGGAGCAGTGGTTGGTGCAGTGTCTGGCTGACGCCCGTTGGGCCGGACAGGAGTTTCTGCAGCAATCCGCCGAGTTGTTCCCGGAAGCCATCGCGGAGGGGCTGGATTCCGCTGCGGACTGCTGTGCAGCTCTAGCCGAGCAGGTCGAGATGCTGCTGGTACCATCGGATGCCGCCGGGACCGGTCCCTGGTTGGAAGAGGCCGACTGGCTGGGGCACCGTCGCGACATCATTGTGGAGGTCGCGGCGCGAGAGGCAGCCCTGGCCGACTTGCTCCGGCGGGCTCTTGACGGCGCAGGTGCCGAATACGTAGAGTGAAGCGTGAACCGAGACAAGCGCGGCGATCAGAGCTGCGCGAGGAGCACATCATGCTGCGAGCGGCCGCAATCGGGCTGATGACACTGCTCACAGCCTCAGCCTGCCTCACCGATGAGTTCAGGGACTATCCCGAGTTCCGCTATATGTCGGGTCTGCCCGGGGGTGGCTTCGGCGTGACGCCGGACCATGCCGTCGGTTTTGACGGGGCCCTGCAACTCAATATCCCGGTGGGCTATACGCCCGGCGCGGGCAGTTACCTCCTCGGCGGCTACAGCAGCGCCGTAGACGGCGGGTTTCCCACCGATTACGACGGGGCCGATGTCAATGGCATGGCGGTCTTCGGTCTGGGTGGCACTTGGCGCGGACATGGCTTGTGGTTGGCGGACATGGAGACCGGTGAGGAGTTGGAGTCGGCGTACAACCTGCAGGTGGAGCTGGTGCCGGCCAGGCCGGGGCGCCCCGGCGTCTCGATAGGTGTGGTGGACCTGTTCGGCCGGCGCACCTCCGACCTGGAGCACCCCGAATACACCGATAGCCGCTCCTTCTTTGTGGCGGCCACCTGGGCCGCCGGTGACGAGCGTCATCCGCTGTGGGTGACCATGGGCGCCGGCAACGGGCGCTTCAACGACCGCCTCTTCGGTGGCATCAGCTACCAGGCCACCGACCGCCTGAAGCTGATGGCGGAGTACGATGGCTGGAACGTCAACGCTGGTGCCGCTTACGACATTTCGGGCGGCTGGGGCGATGGGGAATGGCATACTGTGGCCGTGGGCGGCCTGACCGACCTGGACCGCATCACCATCGGCCTCACCGTCACCCGTACCAGTCCGGACGACTGGCCCTGGTAAGCAGCTCAGACCGCAGCAAAGAGAGGGCACGGCGATGCACACCAGACTTGTTGCGCTTACGCTGGGGCTCGGGTTGGCCGTCGCCGTTAGTGCCGAGGAGTTCGAGGACTATCCCCAGTTCCGGTACATGTCGGGTCTTCCCGGTGGCGGGTACGCAGTCGATCCCGACGGCTATGTCGGTTTCGACGGCGCCCTGCAGTTGAACATACCGGTGGCCTACACTCCGTCATCAGGCAACTACCTCGGCACCTATCACTCCTCGGCCGTCAATGGCGGTGTCGAGATCAGCTTCGGCGGCGACGACGCCAACGGGACGGGGACCATTGCCGCCGGCTTCGGCCCCGAAGGCAACGGGCTGTACCTCGCGGCCATGCTCACCGGGAAAGGAAACGGAGGCGAAGCCGCGTACAATATGCAGTACCAGATCCTCGCTGAAACGGACAACCGGCCGGGCTTGGCTATCGGTGTGGTGGACATCCTCAACATGCGCCCGGAGAAGCGGTCCGAGATCTTCGCGGGCGGTGGGCGATCGTTTTACATCGCCGCCACGCGCAGCTATCCCGATGCCAGGTACCCCAGTTACTGGACCGTGGGATTCGGCGACGGAAGGTTCAATGACCGTCCGTTTGCGGGGGTGTGTGTGGATGTCAATCCGCGTCTCAAGCTGGCCGCGGAATATGATGGCTGGAACATCAACGCCGGGGCCGCGTGGGATGCGTGGCGTCATGACCAGTGGCACGCGGTCGTCCTCGCCGGCCTCACCGACCTGGATCGCTGGACGGTGGGCGCCACCATCACCCGCTGCCCTGACTAGGCAGCCTACCGCTCGACCCCCTGCCGGAGGAGCCTGCCATGGCGGCACGAATCGTTGTGCTGGGCAACATCAACCAAGACTTCGTGATGCGGGCTGAGCGGATGCCGCGGCCCGGGGAGACCATCCTGGGCGACGACCTGCGATTCGTGGCGGGGGGCAAGGGCGCCAACCAGTCTGTGACCGCCGCCCGTCTGGGCGCTCAGGTGGCCCTGATCGGGTGTGTGGGTCGCGATGCCTTCGGCCCGACCCTGCTGGACAACCTGCGGCGCGAGGGCGTGGACACCCAACACGTGGGCCTGGACGACGACATCGCCACCGGCGCTGCCTTCATCGCCCTGGCGCCAGATGGCCAGAACAGCATCCTGTCAGTAGGTGGCGCGAACATGGCGGTGACGCCGCAGCACGTGGAGGCGGCAGCGCCCGCGATCGCTCAGGCGGATATGTGCCTGGTGCAGTTCGCCGTGCCCATCGAGAGCGTGGAACGGTTCATTGCCCTGGCACGTGAGCACGATGTGCCCGTTCTGCTGGACCCGACCCCGGCCATGGACAGACTGCCCGTGAACTGGCACCAGGCCAGCATCCTCACGCCCAACGAGACCGAGACCGAATATGTGATCGGTTATGTGTGCCCCGACCGTGCCACAGCCGTGCAGGCTGCGCGGGAGATACACTCCCGGGGGGTCAACATCGCCGTGGTAAAGCAGGGCCCCGACGGCTGCATCGTCTGTGACGCCGACGGCTGCCGATTGGTCGGAGGGTACCGCGTAGACGTGGTGGATACCACCGGCGCGGGCGACGCCTTCGCCGCCGGTCTCGGCGTGGCCCTGGCGGAGGGCCTGCCCGTCAACCAGGCTCTGGCCTTCGCCAACGCCTGCGGCGCCCTGGCCTGCACCCGTTTCGGTGCCCAGACCAGCCTGCCCCACCGGAGCGAAGTCGAGGCCTTATTGGCGGACCGCGGCGGCCTCGCAGGCGCCACGGTGACCGCCCTGACTTGAGGGCACCCTTGCTAGTTGACTAGCTCGGCAGCCTTGAGCTGCCTCATGGTCTCCGGCACCGGGCTGCCGACTGTCGGCAGGATCAGCAGCAGGCTTTCATGGTACATGGTCACCGGTGCCTTGCGGAGCCGGAAAAGCTGCCCGATGAGCGGGATCTGCCCCAGGAACGGGACCACGTTCGGCGACCGGGGCTGGGTGGTCTGGATCTCCAGGCTGGACAGCTCCAGGGGGACCAGGGACTCCGCGTAGCGCACCGTGCTGACCTCGTGCTTCCCGACCCGTGCCTGCGGCCACGACGTTGCCTGCGCCGGGACGGCTGTCCCCGGGTCGTTGTGTGTGACAGTCAGCTTGATGTTGACCTCGGCCGTTCTCCCGTTGAGCATCACCGTCGGCGTAAGCGTGACCTGCGCTCCGTCGTTGAGGGCCTCCCAAGTCTGGGCCTCCTGGCTGGCCGCCATGGCCAACCCCAGGCTGCCCATGGCCACACTGGTGGGTGAGCCGCCCAGGAGCGCGCCGAGCCTGGCAGCCAAGGCATCGGCGGTGCCGGGGCTCGTGGCGGTCCCTGCCGCCGTGCTGTCGAGTTTGCCCAGCTTCGTGGACTCGACGTAACTCACCGCCGCCCCGGTCAGCGTGATAGCACAGCCGGAGAGACCGGTCACGGTAGTATGCGTCACGCAGCCGAGCCCTGACGTGCGCCGCGGCCCGACGCCTGCCTCAAGTGCCTTCATCGCCGGGTCGACGACCTCGGCTCTGAGCCTGCCCGTTGCGGCGGCACTGATCTCGTTCAGGGACCGCTGTGCCCTGTTCTGTGTCTCTCTCCAGGTGTCGAGGTCTGCACCACCGAGCAGTCCAGGACCCCGCGCGGCGTCGGCTCGGTAGGCCTCGAGGGCGCCGGCCCAGTCACTGGTCCGCTGCCCGGTCAGTTGCTCGAGGGTGGCGGCCCCTGTCGTGCTGGGGTTGGCCAACAACGCAGCCGCCAGAGGCGTGACACCCAGTTCCCTGTACTCATCAGCCCGGTCTGCCTTCTGTAGGGCCTCCGCAAGCTTCTTGGCGAGGTCCGAGCGCACCGTCCGCTGCCATTCGTCACACGCGAGTTGGATACGCTTGATATCCTTCCTGACCTCCTCAACACGCCTCGCGACGTCCTTGCGGTCGCGGCCGCTGACCTGGACGGCCCAGATGTCGAAGGTCACCTGAGGCAGCGGCCGGTCGATCTCCGCCACCATGCGCCTGAGCTGGTACACCTGATGGACGGGGCCAGAGAGCATGAGGAAGGGGACCGTGTCGTCGGCAGTCGCCGCGCCGACCTTGACCTCAGGCGCTAATGCCGGCGCCAGGGAGTTGAGCATGGCGCCTACGGCCGCCGGCTTGCGGACGTAGTAGAGCTGGACTCGCTCGCAGACAGGCACTGAGGGGTCGCGGATATAGCCGCTCTGCAGCAGCATCGCCTCGGCACTCGCCACCGCTGAGACCGGCCCGCGGACCAGGAAGTGGGTCCCCTGGTGGTCCCAATCGGGGACCTGGTTGCTCAGAAGAACCCTTTCGGTGGCTTCCCACAGGCTCTCGCTGGTCAGCTCGTATATGCGTGTCTCATTGAGTTGAGCAAGTTTCTGCACGATCTCAACGATGCGCTCGTAGTCCTGCCTGCGGGAATAGACGCCCAGCATCTCCCGCCCCAGAAGGAAAGCCTTGCCGTTCTCAGTGCTGGTCTGCGGTGTCAGAATGGCCTTCGCCGCATTCTCCACCTCCGTCGCCCTCTGCGCGCCAATGCCCGCTGGCAGTGGCACCCAGCGCAGAGCGAATGACTCTTGTGTGTTCCCAAGACGCGGCATCACAAGCGCCACGACCGACATAGCCGCTGTCAGCCCCAGCAGTCTGTGCCCCGGAGTGACGACCCATCGCTGCCTCCGCATAGCCATCGCCTCCTGCCATGTTCCCGCTGAGGACCCGCGTCTCACCACGGGTGAGTCCCCGCCCTGAGACCGACTTCGGACTGAGCTGCCCACTCTCCTACCGCGATTTTGGGAGTGTGCATCGCGCGGCACCCCGGCGAGACATCGCGCGGATCGCAGGCAGGCCTGCTGTGGGCGACTGTCGAAAGGGGCGCACAGCATGCATGCAGAGAGGGGATATGACAGATGCGCCTGGCCTTCATCGCCAACAACGACCTGCCGGGACTTGAGGCGGACGCCAGATTCGCGGCCCAGCACGGCTTCGCGGGACTGGAGTTCAACTACTGGGGAGACTTTGCACAGCTTGAGCGCGAGACCGTGGTAGAGATGAGGCGGGTGCTAGACCGACACGGCGTCGGCTGCTGCATGCTGGGGCTGTGGGGCTGGAACCATCTCGCCCCTGACCCGCAGGAGCGAGCGACGGCCCATGCCATGCTGCAGCGTGCCATCGAGTATGCCGGCTTGCTCGGTGCGGAAGTGCTGACCACCGGCGGCGGCGTAGCAGTGCCAGGAAACCTGCAGGCGAATGTGGATGAATTCCTTGGGGTCTTCCCGCCGTTCCTGGACGCGGCCCACGCCGCAGGACTTGCCACGGCCTTCTATGCCGTCCATGGGAACAGCTTCTTTGACACCCTGGATGCCTACGAGGCAGTCTGGGAGCATCGGCCCGAGGTTACCATCAAGTACGATCCCGCCAACTGGCAACACGCTGGCGAGGACTATCTGGCGGTCGTGCGGCGCCACGGCGACAAGGTCGGGCACGTCCACATCAAGGAGCATCTCTACCACGCTGGCGACCTGGCCTCCCAGCCGGCCGCCGGCATGGGTGACATCGAGTGGGGGAAGGTCATGGCCTTCCTGTACGAGCACGCTTACTCCGGCTATCTGTCCTTCGAGCCCCACGGGCCGCTCTGGTCAAGACCGCCGCTGCGCGAGAAGATGCTGCTGCTGAGCCGTAAGCACCTGGACCAGTTCCTCCTGTAAGAGCAATGGGCGGGGCGTCCTGCGCGCCGCCCCGCCCGGCTCTTCCCGCATCATCCCGGCAAATCGATAGGGCCCCGCCAGGCAACCACTCGGAGACTGGCGGGGCCCTGCGCTCTTACAGTCGGCGTGAGACGTTAGCGGCGGTCGCGGTACCGCTCATACCTGTCGCGAGCGCGGCCTCGGTCTCGGTCGCGGTCATTGTCCCGGTCTCTGCGCTGCTCCCGGCGGTCATCTTCCCAGCCGCCATAGCCATAGTGATGGCGCTGTGCGTAGTACGGGGGACCGTAGTAGCGGCCGTAGGGCTGGGGCACGCTATACCAGCCTTCAACATACCGCCGGCCGTCCCAGTACCAGCCATAGACCCCGCGTCGCTCCCAGTCGCTCCACAGGTAAGGGTCGTGGCTGAAGCCGCGGTAGTAATAGTACCCAATGTCGGGATTGCCGTAGTAGCTTGGGCCGTACAAGTACCGCTGCAGACCACCACCGCCAAAGCGGAAGTAGAAGGTCTGGGCATAGACAGCCGTCGCAAGCAACGTGATCACAACGGACAGCGCTAACACCAGCAGTACGGTCCTGTACATGGAACTCACCTCACGCCCCCCATTATCCTGACCTTAGATTATACCCGCTCATCTCGCCCGGCAAACTGCGCGGCCTGAAGGGCACCCGGAAACGACGCCCCGCGGACAAGAGTCTCCTCACCCGCGGGGCGTGCAGAACGACGAACTCCACTGATCGCCGACGGCGGCCTACTTGGCCCGCTGGTATTTCTCCAGCTTGGGTTCCACCATGTGCCTCTGGAAGACGGGGTAGGCGGGGATGTCCATGGGCACCTGCGGCGGTGTCTTGCCCAGCAGGGGAGCCACATACCGGATGAACTCCTCGGTGACGCCATTCTGGTCAGCGTTGATCCATTCGGCGGGCACCAGTTTGGTTTGGTCGGCGACGCTCATCAGCGATGTCGTGCCAATCTCCCACTCGTAAGGATCGTCACTGTTGCGGACGATAGTGGTCATGATGTCAGTCTCGCCGGCCAGGGCCTTTTCGACGGCGGCATAGCCCGCGGCATAGGCCTGTTCGTTGTCCACGTCCGACATGCAGTAAGCAAAGCAACGCTGCAGATTGCCCAGCTTGTCAGTCCGGACGCGGGTGCCAATGGCCTCTTCCACCATCTTGCCCAGCGCCTCAGCCACGCCACCCAGTCGCGCATGCCCAAACTCGTCCACCTTGTCGGAAGTGGTCGCGAGTTGGCTCTCCGCGAAGGTGAAGCCCTCCGAAACAGCCACAACCAGATAGCCGTACTGCTTGTAACAGGCTTCGCAGTCGGCCAGGAACTTGTCGGGATCCACCTTGACCTCGGGCAGGTAGACAAGATGTGGCGCCATCCAGTCCTCTTTGCGGCCAACCGCCGTGGCGCCGGTCAGCCAGCCGGCATGGCGGCCCATGACCTCCACGATCTCCGCCTGTCCAAAGGCCATGGCGTCGCGCGCGGCGAATTGCACCGCCGCTGCCGCATACCGGGCCGCGCTGGCAAAGCCGGGGCAGTTGTCGGTGACTACGAGGTCGTTATCAATCGTCTTGGGGATGCCTACCACCCGCATGTCCCAGTCGGACTGCTTGGCCAGCTCCGAGATCTGATGACAGGTCAACTGGGAATCGTTGCCCCCATTGTAGAAGAAGTACCGGATGTTGTGCGCCTTGAAAACCTCCATGCACCGCGCGACGTCCGCCTCGGTGACCTTGATGCGGCAGGTCCCGAGGGCGGCCGAGGGCGTGTAGCGCATGGCCTTGAGGACTTCATCGTCTTCGCGGAAGAGGTCGAACATCTTCTCGTTCATCACGCCGGAAACGCCGTTGGCGGCTCCGAAGAATTGATCCACGAGTTCCGACTTCTCCGCGGCCTGGACCGCGCCCACGAGGCTGGCGTTGATGACGATACTCGGCCCGCCGGACTGACCGATGCAGGCATTGCCTTTGAGTGACATAGCAGGTTACCTCCCTGTAGTAAGACACATGGGTAAGGGTGTGGGGGAGCCGGCGGAGGTGGTCCCGAGACCAGACCGGGACACAAGCCGACGCCTTCGGCTCGCTCTGTGGGAACTGATAGGGCAAAGGTTATGTTATTATACGGACCGGGCACCGTCAAGGCGGTTGTCCGGCCGCCGTTGGAGGGGAAAGCGGAACACGCTCCGCCGCTGACCCACGCCCACACACCATGAGTTCCCCGCAGGCACTGATCAGTTCCTGACCGTAGGGGGTGGTGCCATCCATGACCGCGCAGAGAGCCCACCGCAGCAGCGGTTGGCGCGCCTCCCGATACTTCATGTCCGCGCTGGGTTTCGCCCTCTTGGCTGTGCCCACCTGGTGGCTTTGGAGTGCTGTCCGCCTGGCGGAAGTGCCCTCTGAGTCGATGGAGCCTACCCTGCTACCCGGCGATGTGCTCGCCGTACGGATCGATGCCTACCGTAAAGAACCACCGGCCCGGGGTGACATCATCATCCTGCGTGATCCCAAGTCCGACGGGTGGATGGTGAAGAGGGTGGTGGGGGAGCCCGGCGAGGAACTGGTCGTCGCCAGCGGCCATGTGGTGACACCCTACGGCTGGCTCGAGGAACCCTACATCCGCGAACCGAAGGTGCGGGAGCGCGCCTTTGTAGTTCGCCTCGCCACCGACGAAGTGTTTGTCATGGGCGACAACCGGGACCGTTCCGACGACAGCCGGGACTTCGGCCCGGTGAAGCTCAACCGAGTGGTCGGACGCGTCGCCGGCATCATCTGGCCCTGGTCACGCCGTACCACCATCCCCCGGTTCGTAGACATCATCCCCGACAAGACGCCCGCGACCAACCGCGCCCCGGGTCGTTAGCCGCGACTGCCTTCCCCTGCAGTTCCGAAGGCAGCCATGGCGGCCTGCAGAGCGACTGCCGGCTCCTCCCGGCCACTGAGAGCCAACCAGATGGCGTGCTCGATCACTGCAGCAGCCGTGTCACCCTCGGTCAGTGGCCAGCCCTGTGCCGTCTCCAGGTCCGCCAGGAACGGAGCCAGGTTCGCAAACTGCCGCGCCTCTCGCACGTGGTCAGTGCAGACCGGCAGGCCCCCCATCATCCAGAGCGCTCGTTGGGCCCTCGGGCTGGCAACAAAGCGCAAGAACGCCCCGCACTCCCGCGGCTTGCTGGTACTGGCCAGGGCCACCACCAAATCACAGGATATCTGGTTGCCCGGGGCTTTGTCACCTGGAGCGGCCGTGATACCGACAGCTAGCTGCGGGCGGTTGCGCTTCAGCCATCCCCCAAACCCTTGCCCGGCTAGCACCATCGCCACGCGACCATCGGCAAAAGCGCGTTCCATATCGGCTGCGCTCCAGCTCAGCGCCTCGGGTGGCGTGGCCCCGGCCCGGGCCAGCTCCACCCAGTACGCCAGAGCCTTGGCCGCCACTTCCGACCCCAACTGCAGCGCGCCCTCGGCGTCAACCGCCTCGCCGCCAAAGGCATGCAGCAGGGCCAGATAAGTGCTGACGCCGTCTCCGCCGGGGAGTGCCGGCAGACCCAGCCCATAGACCCCAGGAGGATGGGAGAGCTTCGTCGCCACCGCCGTTAGCTCCCCCAGGGTCTTCGGTGGCTTCAGCCCCGCTGCCTGCAGCAGATCATGTCGGTAATAGAGCGCCTGAGCGTCCAATCGCCAGGGCAAGCCCAGAAGCTTGCCGCCGACCCGACAGCGCTCGACCACCGAGGGGGTCAGACCGGCCAGGTCTTGAGCACTCAACACGTCGTCGAGGGGCAGCAGCGAGGAGGCGTAGTCAGGCAGCCACACATCGCGCACGATCGTCAGATCGGGCGCGTACTGCTTCAGACTGCCCGACCAGTAACGCATCCGCGGCCGAGCCTGAGGCCACCGGTCGTACATCAGGTCCAGCCGAACGCCTCGCTGGTTCTCCGCAAAGGCCTCCACAATGTCCCTGGATCCGCTCGGCAGCCGCTCGCCCGGCTCGGCCCACGCCACCATACGTAGGACAACGGGCTCTGCAACCGCTGGTTCCGCGCTGGCCGAAAGGGTCAGTGGCGCGCTGCAGACGAGCAGCAGGGCGAACAAAGCAACGAGGGCCGCACGACGGCGGCCCCCGGTATGCTCCACGCTCACTACCAGGAAAGCCATGACGGCTCGCTTAGCTGACCTCGGTGACCTTGATCGTGACCGTGCCCTTGGCCTCGATCTTGGCTGGCATAGTGGACCCACCACCCATGCCTCCGGCTCCACCCGGCATCATCCCGGGCATGCCGCCACCGGGGCCGCCACCCGGCATCATCCCCGGCATGCCGCCACCGGGGCCGCCACCCGGCATCATCCCCGGCATGCCGCCACCGGGGCCGCCACCCGGCATCATCCCGGGCATACCGCCACCGGGTCCGCCACCGGGCATCATCCCCGGCATGCCGCCACCAGGACCGCCGGGCATCATCCCCGGCATGCCGCCACCAGGACCACCGGGCATCATCCCCGGCATGCCACCACCAGGGCCGCCACCCGGCATCATCCCGGGCATACCGCCGCCGGGGCCGCCGCCGGGCATCATCCCCGGCATGCCGCCACCAGGACCACCGGGCATCATCCCCGGCACCTCCGGCACACCTGGCATCCCTGGCATCCCTGGTTCCATCCCCGGCATCCCCGCCTCCATGCCTGACATGCCCATGCTCATGCTCATGCCACCGGTGGCCTGGGCCATATAGGCCTCATACTCGTGGTTGATCTCATCCTCGATCCCCACGAATCGGCCTGCCTCGTAGGCGAAATAGGAGTACCGGGTACCCTCGTAGTCAGTAACCACTCGCCAGGAGCTTCCCTGACCGGGGACCAGTAGGTCCACGTCCTTCGCCTCGAACTTGCTCACGATGCGAGCCGTCTTGATGCCGGAGTACCACTGGAAGCCGTCAAGCTTGTGCTGGGCCCGGACATGGTGTCGCTTGTCGTCGGCGGGGTCCAGCAGCAGCCACAGGTCACTGCTCCAGGTGTCACCCACCCGCAGCGGGCGGTCCGGCAACTCCAGAGTGAGCGAACCCAACTCCAGCAGCGGGTCGCCGGTGCGCTTGACCTCAACCCGACCCTCGGCCGTCAGTACCTGGATGAAGCTCTTCCCGACCCCGCTGACATTCTTGGGCTTCTCCCGCCCCCACCGCGTCCAACCCTCCACGAGGCGCTTCCGCAGCAGGGCCGGTCCGCCCGAACTGGTCGTGAGACTTGTATCTACGTAGAGGGCCTCCAGGACGCCCGTGAACTGGTCTACCAGGGGCTGCAGGAAGGGGTTTGGTTCCTTGAGGGAGACGACCCGCGACCCCTCGACGTCATACTTGTACTCGTGGCCGCGAGTGTAGTTGACCTTTAGCCTCACCGAACTGGGAGCCTCACCTGGCCCCAGATTGTTGGCCACGGTCACCTGGATCGAGGTCTCACCGATGGCTGCTCCCGCGGGAGACTGGGCAACGGCCCGGATGGTGTACATGCCATCGGGGAACAGACGTTTGTCCTGGTCCCGCGCCGTCGTGTCCCACACCCATATGTAAGGCTTGATGACCGCCGCGACAAACTCGTCCTTCTGCCCTGGACCCTCGAGCTTGAAAGACATCCACCCGCTCTCCGGGTCCGGCTTCACCCCCTGGATCTTGACCAGTCCGCGCACCGTCGAGCCCGAGGCGGGGGAGGTGATGCTGACCTCCTGCGCCAGCACCAGGGTGGCGTGGCCCAGGAGAGTCATGACTAACAGCACGATCCAGGGGTGTCTACTCATGTCTCGCGGACCCCTTTCGGAGGTAACCCGTCTGCCATGTCACTGCGCTGCTGGCCCAGATGCAACACCAATAAACACCGGCCGGCACTGCCAGTTCCCCTGGATCGTCCCCCACTCAGCGCTGGCAAGGCCGTCGTCATTGTCCCCCGTCAGCCCCTGCGTCCTGCTCTGTGCCCAGACGCGCGCTGACTGCCGCCCGCATCGGCGGCGCCAGACAGGCCCAGGTACTGGCCAGCGACTGCGGCACGACCCGCGTGCCGGCCGTGACAGCCATGAAGTTGGTGTCGCCCGACCACCGGGGCACCACGTGTAGGTGCACGTGGTCCCTGATCCCTGCCCCCGCCGCCTTACCGATGTTCATGCCCAGGTTGGCAGCTTCGGCGTGCAGAACCTCCTGCAGCACCGCTACCGCCACTTGGGCCAGCACAAACATCTCAGCCAAGACCTCAGCCGCCAGGGATGTGAAATCCCTCTCGTGGGCATACGGCACGATCATCAGGTGCCCACTGTTGTAAGGAAAGGCGTTCAGGATGACGTAGTTGTAACGTCCGCGGGCCAATATCCCGTTCGCCTGGTCGCATTCCTCGCCCGGCTTCGTGCAGAATATGCAGCCATCTTGTGCGTCGGCCGTGACCACATATTCCATCCGCCAAGGTGCCCAAAGATGATCCAATATCCCCGGCTCCTGCCTGACCGCCCGGCCGCTCTCGTCCTACTTGTTCATCTGAAACCAGACCATGGCATTGAGGGCGCAGGCCACGATCCAGACGATCGCTGACACCTTGGTCAGGCGGTCCAGCATCTCCTCCTTGCTGCCCTTGCGGAAGCGCCCGCTGTCCCCGCCGCCCATGGCCGCCGAGAAGCTCTCGGCCTTGTTGGTCTGAAGGGTCACCGCCGTGATCAGGCCGATGCCACTCAACAGGGCGATCCCCATCAGTATCTTGTGCAGAAGATCCATGCCTACCTCCCTGCAGACGCCACGCCCCGTGGCGACCACAGACCACAACGCCGGGCAGGAGATACCCACTCCTACCTTATCACAACGGCACCCAAATGGCCCCGTCGCAACCGTTGCTTACCGGATTGTGCCAGGCAAAGCCCGACCTGTCAGGATTGTACAGCACCTCCCGCGCGGCGTCAAGACAACCGGGCACCAGGCCTGGGGAGGTGCCCCTGCGGGCACCGCCGAACCATCCGCTACCGCCTTGTCCCACGGTCGGAGAACACTCCTCCCGCTTGCAGGCAACCCAGACCCAGCGGAGCCACGAGATGAGCCTCACGCCCAGATGTGCCATCCTCCCACTCGCGCTGCTTGTCACCAGCGGAGTCTGGGCGCGGGACCCTTTGCACTGGGGCTTTGAACAGCCCGATCAGGACTGGGTGGCCTCTCCCCTTGACCCTCAGACCCAGAAGGTGGCTCGCGACCCCGGCCGCTGTACCGAGGGCAAAGCCTCGCTGGCGATCGTCGGCAAACTGCCCGGAAGCTTCGGTGTCACCTACTACCCCTGGCACGACTGGACTGGCTTCACGCAGCTCAGCTTCGATCTCTACGTACCGAAAGACATCCCGCGGGACTTCGACCTGTGGGTCTACCTCAAGGACAAGCAGTACTACTGGTACCAGACCGCGCCCTTCCGCTCCCCTCAGACTGGCAAGCCCACCGGCAGTCTCCGCCCCGGACAGTGGCACACCGTCAAGCTCGATGTGTCCTCGCACTCCACCATCTGGAAACCGGGTGGCCACCGCCGCGCGTGGGAACGCACTCTCTACTACCCCCGCGAATTCGGCATCCGTGTCTTCTCCAGGAGCCACTGGAGCGGCGTGATCTACCTGGACAACGTCAACCTGACCGGCAACGCCCAGCCCCTCGGGCGCTTCGACCCCGGGATGCTCAGACCGGTCGCCGCTCCGCTGACCCTCAGACCCAGCGCCCAGACCGTGCCGGTGTACGGCAAGTTCGAGTTGAGCTTCAACCTGGACCGCGAGTACGAGAACCCCTTCGACCCTCGGGTGGTGGACGTCACCGGCGTCTTCACCGCCCCCGACGGCACCTCCGTCACCATCCCGGGTTTCCTGTACCAGGACTATGAGCGCAGCCTGACCAAGGACCAGTGGGAACAGCTCATCCCTGTCGGCCACACCTTCTGGAAAGTCCGCTTCGCCCCCACCATGCCCGGCACGCACCGCTACCACGTGGTGGTCAAGGACGCCACCGGCATCCAGCGCTCGGCCGAATCGACCTTCACCGCCATTGCTCCCACTGACCCCCGTGGCTACGTGCGCGTGAGCAGAGACGACCCCAGGTATTTCGAGTTCGATAACGGGGAGTTCTTCTTCCCGACAGGGATCAACATGCGAGACGGTGGGGATCAAGCAGAGCAGCAGAAGGGCACCTATGAGTTTGACTACTTCTTCCGGCGCTTCGAGGAACAGGGCCTGAACTTCGTGCGCACCTGGATGTGCGCGTGGTGGGCCGGCATCGAGTGGAGTGACAAGTACCACTCCCGCTTCGACGGCGTGGGTCGCTACAACCTCTACAACGCCTGGCGACTGGACTACGCCCTCGACTTGGCCGAGAAACACAATCTCCTGGTCGAGCTAACCCTCAGCAGCCACGGTCAGTTCCGCCGTGACAAGTTCGACGCCGAGTGGCAGT
Source organism: Armatimonadota bacterium (assembly GCA_013178155.1). GTDB lineage: Bacteria > Armatimonadota > Zipacnadia > Zipacnadales > UBA11051 > JABLXH01. The sequence goes on from JABLXH010000018.1 coordinate 38,089, forward strand.
ACAATCCCTACTCCGTCCGCAACGGCGGAATGATCGCCTCCCCGGCCATGTTCTTCACCAGCCCCACGGCAAAGGAACTGGTCCGGCAGCGGCTGCGCTATATCGTCGCCCGCTGGGGCTACAGCCGCAATCTCATGTCCTGGGATCTGGTCAACGAAGTCGATCTGACCGAGGGGTACGACCGTGAGCAGGTTGCCCAGTGGCACCGCGAGATGGCTGCCTACCTGAAGTCCATAGATCCCTGGAAGCACCTCGTCTGCACCCACATCTGCCTCTACTGGTCCTATGGCGACGAGCTCTGGCAGCTCCCCGAAATCGAGTACATCCAGGCCGATGCCTACTGGAAACGGCGCGACATCGGCATGAACGAGTGCTGGGAGGCCAAGAAGCAGTACCGCAAACCGTTCCTCTTCATCGAGTACGGGCCGCAGACCGCCTCCCTGCCCATCCCCTACGAAGCCTGGCAGCAGGACTTCCGCGTCGGCATGTGGGTCTCCAACCTCATGCCCGCCGCCGCCCCGGCTCAGTTCTGGTACAACCGCGAATGGGAAGAACACAAGCTGTGGCGCTACCAATCGGGCCTTATCGCCTTCAACCGGGGTGAAGACCGCAGGGGCAAGAACCTCAAGTCGCTCTCCGCCACCTGCCGCGCTGCCAACGGCATCCCCCTCGACGTCCAGGCCATGGGCAACGGCACCTCCGGAGCCTTCTATGTCTACAGCTTCGACAACCTCGCCGTCCCGGATCCAAACAACGTTCCCGCCGAACGTGTCATTCCCTCGGCAACTGTCGCCCTGCCGGGCTTCCGAAACGGCACCTACACGCTGGAATACTGGGACACCATCGCCGGCCAGGTAGTCGCCACCAGGTCGTGTCAGGTCACCAATGGCCTCATCCTGGCCGAGACTCCGGCCTTCGCCGCCGACCTGGCCTGCAAGATCAGGCCCGCCGACTGAGTGTCTGCGGACGCCTCGGTCACGTCTCGCCCCGAGCCAAGAGCTCCTTCAAAGTCTTGATGAGTTCATCCACAAATCGCGCGGTCTTTGCCAGGTGCTTGGCCCTCAGTCGCTCCGCTCGCGCAACCTCCGCCGGCAAAGTGGCCTTCCCGGTCAGCAGAACCACTGGCAGGTCCGCCCACAGTGGATTGCTGCGGATGCTCTCCAGCACCTGCCAGCCGTCGACCCCGCCCTCCATCACAATGTCCAGCACCACGCAGTCGGGTCGCTTCCCTTCCGCCGTGTACTGACAGAGCGTTTCCAGCGCCTCCTGCCCGTTGGCCGTCTCCGCACACGAGATGCCCTCATCCATCAGCGCGTAGGCGACAACACGGCGCAACTCCAGGTCATCCTCGACGATAAGCACCCTCGGCGCTGCCGCAACCTCGTTTCCCTGCAGAGTCCAGCCTTTGCTGCTGGCCGCCAGTGCCCTGTGTCGCCACCGAAGCGACCTGGCTTGCCCGGCATCAGGGCCAAGCGGTACACAGGCCATTTCACCGCCCGATGACGTCAGACCTCTCTTCGGCCAAACGTATACCGCCCCGGGGTGTGGACGCACCGGGGCGGCTTACGTTGCCAGTTCAGCTCCCGTGAAGCCTGTAGACAGCCGCCTCAAGCTCCTCGCGGCTCACCTGATGCAGCCCCTTCTGTTTCAGCCTTTCCCTCACGAACCGGCGCTTCGCCTCACCTTTGCCTGGGCCGTACAACTGCTCTGCCGCCTCAACCAGCGTCATCAGTAGCGCTCGCATCCGCTCATCCCTCAGCCGTGCGACCCACTCACGCACCATCCCCGTCAGCGCCAGCGCCAACACTCCCACCAGTCCCGGCACCACAGCATCTCCTATCCAACCTGCAACCAACTCCCGCATCCTGGTCCGTCCTCCCTCGCCAGACTTGCTACTGCCATGCCCTGCACCAACCGCTGGCCTCACGATGGCCCGGGCTTCGGCGCCTCAAGCCACAAACCCGCTGCGCGTCCACGAATACTCGAAGTCTTGCGCGGTCTGCGCCTGGTTAGTCGCCACCACCACGAAGCCATCGGCGCGGTATGTCTCCCACACCTCAACAACGAAGTCCGGAGCCGCTACCTCCACCTCGATCGCCCCCGGCACCACGAAGACCGTGTCATGGCTGATTGGCACCGTCACCGATCCCCCTGGAGGCACCGCCTCACTCAGGCCACTGCCCGAGGCCCTGCCGATGTGCAGCCGCCGACAGTCCCGGTCCACTCCCCCGGCCCAATCATCCACTGCCGTGACCGCGCCACTTCCGTCCAGCGTCATCGTGCCCAGTAAGAGCGACCCCGCTGGCCTTGTCGGACTCAGCGCGGCGAAGAAGCGCACCGTCCCTTTCGGCGCCGAATCGCTGTCCGTCCCCGCAAACACATAGTTCACTGCTCCCGGTGTCAAGTTCGCCACGCTCTGTGCTCCCGTCGTGGCACACCAGCACGCCCCCACCAGGCCTTCCCCTGCCGTCACCGTACCGTCCAGCGCCAGAGACCAGCCTTCGTATACGCCGGCGGCCATCATCCGCTTGAGGAACCAGCCCAGCACCCGATCTACCGTGTCTGCCACACGATTGTGGTGCTGTGGCTCGATGAGATCATCGGCCAGTACACCGGTCGCCAGGCCGTAGTTCGCCGAAACGCCTGCCATCCGCTCTACAGCTCCCTTCCTTGCCGCCTCTCTGCGGCCCCTCGCTCACCACCCCGCCGCCACGTAACTCACCTTTCCGTAACGGCCCCGGCTGTAACGTCCTCCCTCCAGACCGCCCGGCCGCCCACTAAGAAACACATAGCGGTTTCCCACGTCCAGGGTGCGATCCGGCAGCCGTCCCGCGACCGTCGCCCCGCCGCGCTGCGCGGGTCGCACCCGCTGGTCCACCACTTCCTTTACCAGAGCCGCCAATCTCATCTCCGAACCTCCTCACTCGCCACTTCCCAGCCACCAGGCCTCCAGGACCGTCACCGCCAACCGCTCGGGGTCCCGCACCACCTGATGTCGCACCCCCGAAATCCGGTAAAGCTGCCTGGTCACCCCCACCGTCTCACCCCCATTGACACGGATCACCTGTCCCGGCTCCGCCTCAGGCAACAGCGGGGTAACCACGACCACATGCTCCGGGCGCGGTGACAGCTGTGCCAGCCGCTCGGCGGCCAGGCGGTTTACCGTGTCCTGCCCCACCATTCCCGGCAACGTCCATACATCCATTTTCCTCCAGCCCACGAACCTCTCGCAGCTCGGATCGCTCACTGACGCTGCATCGTACAACACGGCCCGCACCGGAGCCCCATCGGTGCCCAGACCGCACACCACCACCCAGTTGGCGTAATCCTCGCGACCCAGGCTGCGGCGCTCCCTCCGCAGCTCCAGCACCTCCCCGGGCTCCGCCGGATCGGGTGCCACCGCATCCCGCGTGTAAAGCTCCCATGTCACCTCCGCCGGACACGCGCTCCCCAGGCCACCCGAGTGCCTTGCTACATCCTGCGCCGTCCGCATCTGCCGGCAGTACCGACAGCCCTTCCGGAAGACGCCGTCTACCCCGAACCAGAACGCCGCGTTGTAGTCAAACCGGGCCACCTCCTGCAGAAACTCCGACCAGGTGCGCCCGGCCTCCACTTGCCAAAGAGGCTTCGCCGCCGAACCCGTCGTCAGTGCGACACCCGTATCCTCCAGCGACTGCTGGGCTGCCGCGATCCCACACCGTCCCAGCACCCACCTGAAGACCTCCACCACCGGCCAGCCGTCGAAGACGGGCGTACGCCCTTCCGCCTTCTCATCACGCAGGCGGAGCATTCCATCGAGCACACCAATCTCGGTCTCCGCCGCCCCGCCCGACAGAAGTGCCGCCGGCGGCTCCACTACGTACCCATCACAGACCTGGCGCAGTTCCTGGTGACCTTCGTCGTCTTCCCAGCCCAGGGCTATCGTCAGCCGACGATGCTCGGACAGCTCCTTGTAGCCTCCCAGTTGCCCATCTACCCGCACCTCATAGTATGCGGTCAGCAGGTCATCTGTCCGCTCGCCCAACACCGCGATGACATCACCGCTGATGTCCGCAAACTCCAGCCCCTCATCAACCTCAACCTGCGCTTCCTGCCAAATGTGCGTCGCCAGCCATTCCGGGGACACCCACGTGCTGAACTCCACGGCTTCCCCTGTGTCAGGGTCAGTGCCGACCTCACCCTCATAGTGCAGATGGGGCATCATCCGCACCCGCCAACTCCGCTGCGTAACCCCCAGACCCTCGCGCTCCGCCGTATCATCCGTTACCTCAACCCCAGCCAACACCTGCCCGGCATCATCAATGACCGGAATGCTTCGCCCCTCCACCCGCACCACCCCGGTGCTCTCACGGGTAGGGTACCCGGTCTCGATGGGACCACTGTGCACGGTTGCCAGAACCATCTTTACCGGGAAGAAGGAGAAGCTCCACTGGCCAGCGTTGTGCCACAGGCTCACCTTGCCCTGCCGAACAGCCGCCGGACCGTCGGCGAGTGTGCACACCATCACGTCATTAGCAAACCCGTCCGTGGACAGCACGACCTTGCCCTCCAGCACACCAATCCACAGGAAGCTGCGCTGCCCCTTGGGCAGACCCTCCAGCGACGGCAGGCGCAAGGCTCGCTCGCTGTGCGGCACGCGCTCCCATTGGCCACCAAGACGCCGAACCAGGTACATCGGTGACCCGTAGGGAATCACCACAGCCCATTCCTCCTGCTCCCCGACCCCAAAGTGCACCTCGGTATAGGGCGGCTGGCCCCAGTCATGGCCGGACCCCGGTTCCGCGCGCCACAGCGCCAGGGCAAACATGGGGTTGCGCGGTAGCGTGAAGCGACTCTCCACGCCGGTCACGATGTTCGGTGTGCCGTCCTCCTGGTAAAGGCGCACCTCCTCATTCAGCCCCAACCCCCGAAGCGCCCGCCACCGCCCGGCAACCGGTGCGAAATGGCCCAATCCGATGGCCTGAGTAGTGTCCAGGAACGGCCGACACAACACAGTATCAAGCCCCTCGGCCGCCACATGCATCGCCGCCGGATAGACGGCCCGGTACCCTTGCCCATCCCAAAGGCCCAGTGCCTCTACCGGACTCACCTGCACCTGGTTCCGCCTCATCAGGTCACCGGCCAGATCGTAGCGCCCAAAGCCATCGTACTTGGCCCGCGACCTCACTCCCGGCTCATACAGCCTGACCCGTGCTATTGGACAACCTCGCCTCGCCATGCCATCGCTCCCGTGCGCCCCGGTCTAGCTCCCGACCACCAACCACCGCCCACCATCATCCACACTGTGAGCTCTTGCCACTGCTCCCGCATGTTCCCACAGCAAGACCAACCTCCCCGTCCCATCCTTCTCCACCGTCGGGTTCGTGTTGTCGCCGTCGCTGGTCACCGCTCGCCCTGTCTCCCACTGACCGGGTAGTCCCCCCCGCCGCGTCATCCACACCTCACCCTCCTGACCCCAGAACAGAAAGAGCTGTCCCACCGCGTCGTCCAGGAGGTGCGGCCCGCCCCAGAGGCCACCGATCTGCCAGGCCACATGCGTGGGCGCCCGCTCCGTCACCGAGACCCCTGCCCCTGGCGCCAACAGCGGCCCATCGTTGACCAACGCGAATCGGCACTGCCCACTCGGCGGCGCCTCCACGATCCGCACGTCTGTCACCGCGTCGTAGAGCCCTGCTCCCTCGTATGGGGCGCCCACCAACTCCGCCCGCGACTTGCTCACTGGCGTGACCGGAATGACCTGCCCTACGGGATCCTCCTCGTTCGGCCCTCGCGTGCCCGCAGGGATCACCACCCGCCGCGTCTCCACCATGCCGTCTGACCGACGGCAGTCCACCTCCACCACCGCCTGCTCCTCTTGCACGTACCCCCACGGAAAGCACAGCTTCACCTGTGACAGACCCAGCTCCCGTCCAACCTCGGGCAGCTCACCGAAGTACTCCAGGTCATGCCCGGCGATGAAGGGCGGGTTGTGCGCCAGGTCAAAGCGTCCAAACCCCTTCCCGTCGTCCACCTCATCCACATGGCGCGCAAACCATCGCGGCGCGTTCGTCGCCTGCCCCAGCCCGCCCTGAACCAGATAGTCGTCCGTCTCGTTGTAGAGATCAGGCCGCCAGTGCCGTCGCACTCGGCTCGCCGCCACTCCACCGCCTCGCCGCACACGCAGGAAGCCTAGGGCATAGGCAGCCTCTCCCGCCAACAGTCCCGGCGTCAGGAAATGCGTGCGCCCATCCATCGCCTCCGCAGCCCCGAAGCAGTCGGCACATTGTATGCAATACCCGCGTCGGTACCCCGGTACGTCCGGATCCCGCCACGTCGGGCCGCCGCAGTAGGGACAGAGCAGGTCCGTCCAGCAGCTTGCCTCCGCTCCGCCCTCAAACGCCCGCTCCGCGCGAACCTGTGTGTACCACTCGTGCTCCCCGAACTCCAGCCCCAGCCGCAGGGCCTCCGGGAGTTCAACCCCGATGGGCGCCGAGTGTCCAGCCACCACGCCTCCCTTGACCTTCCCGCCGATCAGGAACTTCGCTTCAGGATAGTAGCCAGAGGCCCGGAACTGACCTGCCAGGTCCTCATACTCGCAAAACGACTGCGACCGTAACCCGAAGCTGCTCTGCAGCACACCGCTCTCCGACCAGAGGCTGTACTCCCGCAACTGCGGACCGGATAGGAGCAACTCCCAGGGATCAGCCACATAGCGAAACTTGGGCAACGCCTCGACCGTCACCCAGCCCCCATAAGCAGCCTCTTCGGTCTCATAGCGCTGCTGTGTCTGCGTGTCCTCAACCCAGATCCCGTCTTGCAGGTACTGGAAGTTCGCGTGTCCCCGGTCACCCTTGCGCCACAGCTCGGGCTTGTAGATCTCCTGCCACCCGGCGTAGGCCCTGGCGCCCAGGACCACGTCCGAATACGGGTATCCCAGCACGGGCACGCTCCCCCAGACCGCATCATGCACCCACGGGTCTCCGCTCAGGCCGTCCTGCGGAATCTCCACCTCCCAGTACCCGCTCTCATCGGTCTCGGCGATCGGCTCTCCAAACTCTCCTGTCTCGTAGTTGAGCGGCAGGATGGACACCCCAACCGCCGGTCGCCCCATCCGCTCGTAGACCCGGCCCGCGATGACGCCAGCCTCCGGGTCGTAGAAGCGCATGGCTCCCATGTCCACCGTCGCCGTCTCGCCCTCGCGCACCACCACACTCTTTCGCGCGCACCCGTACCTGCTGTCCCATTCCCCCCACGCATCGCGCCGAAACTGAACCACCGTGTGTTCGCCGCTCGGTAAGCCGGTCACCGTCACCATGCCATCCGTCGGGACCAGGTACGCATCTCCCGCCTCGTCATGAACCCCTACCCTCACCCACGCCCCTGGTTCCCCGGTTATCTGCAGCCGCCCGCTCAGGAGGTCTATGACCGCCTCCTCACCCTCACGCAACTCCGCTCTCCGTCCCCGATAGACCATCCACAGCTTGTCCACGTGTCGGTCAGACCGCTGCCCCGCCGTCTCCGCACTCTCATCGCGCCGGTCTCCGGCTCGCTGGTAGATCGCCCCGTGGCCCTTTGGACACACGAAGCTCCAGCGCCCATCCGCGTCCGTCCGGATGGGCGCCACCACACTTGGGCCCTCAACCCACGTCTCCAACTCCGGCGACCAGATGAGTTCGTTGTACTCCTGGCTGTCCCAGAAGCGACTCTCCACGCCCTGGTGGTCAACGGTAATGCCCTCCAGGCTGACGTTGGCCCCCTCCACGGGCGCCCCATTGTGCAGCACCCGCCCCCGCACCCGGTAGCCCATCACAAAGGTCTCGTCCAGCGGCGGCGCACAGAACTCCTCAGGCTGTAGCCGTCGCCCCCAGTAAGGGTCATCTACCATGACCACGTACTTCCCTGTCAGGGCCCCCACCGGAGTCCGGAAGTCCATGGCCTCCAGGGCGATCTGCTCCACCAGGTACACGTCAGCACCGTCCAGGACCGTGTCCGGCTCTAGGGCCTTGTACACGCGGCCCGTCACGACCCCTCCTGCGGCCTCAAAGCTGACCAGGCCCCCACTCGTCCGTTTCCGGGCCACGGTCACTCCCCATTGACCACCCAGTTGCACCAACTCGGGCCGCCACTCTTCAGACGCCGCCCCATCCAGCAGTGTCGCGCACTCCGCCAGCTCCTCGACCTCGCTCCAGTCCCGCCTGGGCGTTGCCCTCGAAAGCCCAACTAGCTGCTCCAGACACCCCGCCACCTCGGCCGCAATCCCGCGCTCCAGCGCCGTGCGGTCTGCACCATCGTAGTCCAGCCCACTGGTCCCGTCGGAGCGCCAGGCCTGCTCAACCAGCGCCAGTGCAAGGTACGTGAGGCCAGCCTTCAAAGCGCCCACTCCAACCGGGTTGTCCTCAGCCTCCGCCTCCCGGGCCCGGACCACACCGACCAGCCCCGCTATCCTCTCGCCCAGACCCGGCTGCACCAGACCCATATGCCCACCTCTTATCCCGCCAGGGCCCTTCCCTCGACCGCCCGGGCCCCCGCAACAATCACCGGAACCAGCTTCGGGCAGGGCGCTGCTACCAGCGAGCCATGTCTAACCTCAGCCGCTCCTCCGCCGCTGCCACCATCGCCGCCGCCCGTTCCTTCGCCCGTCGCCACTCCCGACGTCGGTCCCGGGCCAACCCGTGACCCGTTTCGTGCGTCTCGCCCAGCCGGGACTGACCGCGCTTCCCCTCCCGCTCACCGGCACCCGGCGTCGCTGGCCGGCGCCGCACTATCGGCCCCAGCACCTCACGCACCGTGCCGACGGCCATGGCCGCCTTCATCTCAAACTCGGCCGTCCGGAGACCCCGCCCCCCACCAGGACCATTGGCATTCAGCTCCAGTCGCACTGGCTGCCGGCCGCTGACGGCCCGAGCAGACATCGAACCTGGCCTTGCGGGCGCCATACGCCTTGCCCCCGTCCCGTCGGCCGCTGGCTCCCGTGCGCTGTCGCGCCATCGTCCTGCCACGGTGCCCTCCTGACCCCTCACGGCCTCCTGGGTTGCCCGACCCCTGAGGTCCTCCTCCGCGACCTGCATCCCCCGCTGCAGCCTCCCCTCTCGCTCCTCGGTCAGCGCGTACTTCCCAACGTGATGGGCCGCATCGGCCGTCACTTCGACTTCGGGCAACCCCCGGGCTACCACCGACTGGGCCGACCGGGCTATGCGCGGCCCCTCTGTCTGCGCCAACATCACTGGCACCGGCGCCCTCTTGAGCCTCCGTCTCCCCTTGCTCTCACCAACCATCGTCCCGCGGACCTCCCGCTCGGTCCCAACCCCTCCAGTACGCCCGCTGCAACTCCGCCCGCCACGCCTCCACCAACAACTCAGGGGGCGCCGCAGGGCGCCCCCCTCTCCACACGTCCTCCAGAGCCCGCCAGGTTAGCAGCACCCACCCGGGCAAGGGTCGCGCCGTCCACCCCTCGCTGCCTGCGAGGGCCTCCAGCTCCCGCTGATCCGCGAAGTCAACCCCCTCCCGCCTCTGCGGGGCCGCACTTGCCGGAAGCCAAGCCGCCAGATCGGCCAGACCAACCGTCGCCGCAGTCATCTGCAGCGCCCCCAGCCAAGTCAGTTTTTTTTGGCCAGCTCGATCTCCGCTCTCTGCTCAGGCAGACGGTGGTTAACCTCGGCGATGACCTCCTGCACCCAGTCGCTCAGCGGCGGCGTCAAGGCCATCAGCAGCCTTACCCTCTCCTCCGGGTCTTCCGGGCGCCCCTCCCACGCAACGCTCCCGTCCGACCCCGGGGCGGCCAGGTGGAAAGCCACGACGCTGTGCCGAAAGTCATACTCGGCCATCGCCCTCAGGTCATACCGCCTTCTCACCTGCACCGCTGCGTCGCCAACCCCTCCGCTTACCAGCAGGTACTCCTCATATAGGCCCAGGCTCTCCCGCTCCAGCGCCTCCGCTTCAGTCAGCGCCCGCACCTCTATCCAGCCCTCGCCCTCAGGCCTCTCGTACACCCGACTCGGCGGTTGCCACTCACCATTCATCGCTCGCTCCTAAGCCAGCACCACCGGCGGCGTCAGACCATCGAGGCTTCCCAGCCCCACGAACTGCACCGTCTCCACGATCCGCTGCTCGTGCGACCCTGGCAGGCCCAGATCACTCTCGGTGTACAAGACGCGGGGCAGGGCGATGCTCGCTACGTTCGCGCCCCGGACCAACTCAATCCTCAGCGCTGCCTCCTGCCCCGCCGCGAAGTCGCTGTAGACCCTCGTGTCCACAAAGTCGCGACTGATCAGCCCCCGGCAACGCAGCCCGCTGAGGTTGTAAAGCTGCTGGGGATGTTTGCCACCCGTCAGCCGCAGGCCCTCGGCAGGTTCCTCCAGCATGTTGTCTATCACCAGGCGAATCCGTTCGCAGGCCACATCCTCCAGTAGCTGACCGCCACCACTGGCCAGTGCCACCTCGGCCTCCTGATACAGATAGGGCGCTGTCGTCGGCAGACTCGGGGACGGATGCGCACCCCTCTCCATCTTCAGCGCCGCCAACTCCAGAGTGCACGTCACCGGCTGGCCCTTCACGAAGTCCATGACCATCCGCCGCACCTTGGCATCGGTCAACTGCTTGACCTCGTTCACGCAGTCCACTACCACCGACGCCCACTTGCCCTGACTGTCCGCATCTCGATCCTGGACCCAGGAAAACAACGCGGTCAGTGCCCCGGGCACCAGTGGCACCGTCACCTTGCCTTCGGCCCACTCACCAGCGCTGTAGTACTTGCTCTCGTAGGCGTTGTGATCCGCCATGTCCAGCGTGACATAGCTCTTCTGCCACTTCAGTGTGTCACTCTGACCACCGGGACCTGCCATCAGGGGCAGCCATACACTCGGCGCCACATACTCCCCCTTGCTGGCCTGCAACCCAAACCCAAAGGCGCCCTCCTGCGCCAACGCCACTCCCATCCTGCGCACCACCTTCCTCAGTACCTAACCGTTCGTCCCGGCCCCATCCGCCGGGCGTGTTTCGCCTCCCTGGTACGCCCTGCGTTCCCGCCAGGCTCGCCGCCCTCCCTGTTCCCTGACCTTCACCTCGCAGAGCAGCCACCAGGCGGCGATGTCCGCGTTCGCGCCTCTCCAATCTGTGCGAAGAGACACGAGGGGAGTTGTCACCCGCTCCACAACTCTGACCGCTTTGCCAGCACCCCGATTCGTGCCACGCGCAGCCCCGGCACCTTCGACCCCAGCTCCTCTGCCACTCGACTCTGCAACTCCACCTCGACCACCTGAGCGTGCCAGCAGGTCTCGCTCAGGTAGGGGTCAGCCATCACCAGGTTGAACAGGTCAGCCACCTTGGCGCCCAGCACTTCCTCCGCACTCTCGCCCTCGCCCCCCTGACGCAGGTAGTAGACGTCCATCAGGTACTCCTGCTGGTACATGCGATTGCTGCCGGTGTTGGCCGGCTGGTTCATACGCACCGGGCACACCACCGCAGCCGGCAACTGCAGCGAGTGGGGCAGAGGCATCAGCCACGGCTGCCCACTGGCTACCCAACGCAACTCGGCTCCCGCCCCCTCAGCTAGCTGCAGCACCGCGCCCTGCACGGGCCCGAAGCTGCCCTCTACCTCCGTCCACAGCCGCACCTCCGTACTGCTGATCCGCTCCGCCACCTCATGCTGCTCAACCTGCCCCCCGTTATCCACCAGCCGAACTGCCGTCCCCGGCGCAAACAGCCGGGTGCTTCTGACTCGGACCCGATCCGACCCGTCAGTCGCTGCCGTCAGCTCCGAAGCCCCCTGCACGGCCATACGCAGCGCCTGCACAATCTCATTCTGATGGTACATGTCCACTCCCATGGAGCCACCTGCCCTTCCGCGCCATCACACCATCCCCTGCCATCGCCTTCTCCCTCCCCCTCTCCGCTGTGTGGCGGGGGAGCCAGGGGGTGAGAACCCTCCTACCACAGCCGCCGCACCACAACCCGACGGTGATGCCCCAGACCCGCTTCGTCCTCCACGCCCAGCACCTCATAGCGCTGTCGCAGCGCTACCGGGCTTCCCTCTGCATGCGCCACCTCCACAGGTCGCTCCAGCAGGAACCCTTCTCCTGACCATTCCGCCACCCGCCGCACCTCGCGACCGGCGCCCTCGCCAATCTCGATCTCATCTCCTGCCAACAGGCTGAGAGCCCCGGAGACCTGGATGACCTGATCCGCCACCTCCAGCGGCTCGGCCAGCACGCCTTGCGCAGCCCGTCTCACCACCAGGTCGCCCACCGCCACCTCCGGAACGACCCCGGCCAGGTACACCACGTGGCTGCTTTCGGGGTACAACCCCAGCAACCCCGACCGCGCCGTCGCCCCCGCCGGCTGCACCAGGCCCTTGACGCTGGCCACCAGGACATACTCCGGGTTGGCCACTCCCAGCTCCGGCCCACTGGCAACCGTCGCCCGCTCGATGCCGAGATCATGCTCCAGCAACGCCGCCAACGCCACATCCACCATCGCTCACCCCTCGCTCTCCCCTAGACCGCTCTCAGGCGCATGACTCGGTAGCTCGCCAAAGCCTCCTTGGCCTCGCTGCACAGCCGGCATACCGCCGTGGCATACCGACCGTCTCGTCCGTAAGTCACCGCGTAGTCGCCGATCCGGGTGGCGGTAACCTCGCCCGCCTCGCCTCCTGCCGCGCCCAGGATCTCCGCAGCAGTCAGTTTGGCCTGGGCTATCCGGACCGCCTCTGGTACCGCCTCAAAGCCCCAGCTCACCACCACCCCCACATTCAGGACCCCCGCCGCAAAGACCCGCAGCCGAGCCTTGCTCGTCAGCCGCAACATCCCCAGTTGCGGATAGGCCGCCCACTCCTCCTCGGCCAACTCCTCCTCACCCACCGTCACCGTGTGGACCAACGCCGGCGGCCGCACTCCAGCCTCACCCAGCATCAACCGTTCTGTGCCGCTGCCGTCCAGCCATACCTCTTCACGCTCATGCCACATGAAGTCTCTTCCCGCATACCGCTCCACTGCCTCGCGGCTGGCCGCCAGCAGCCCACTGATCCGGTCCCGCAACGCCTCTGGCCCCAGTTCGTCACTCAGGTCGTAGCCCGCCAGCAACTGCTCTACCTCGGTGACGCTGCAGTAAGAGGTCGTGCGCCCGGTCGTGAACACACCCTCCGCTACCATGTCTCAGACCACACTCCCTCCGAGTTCCGCACCCGCACCTTCCAGAAGTAAGTCGTGTCATCGGACAGCTCCGGTCCCCCAAACTCGACCTCTGTCTCCGGGCTTGCCACCACACCGCTGTCCCAGATGTCCCCGGTGTTGGCTGCCAGCAGCTCAGCACTGGACGCCACCAGCACCTGGTACGCCGTCTGGGGCTTGCCCTGCGGATCGGAGTACCTCCACGAGAGCGCCGGTGTCAGGTCCGTTATGCCCGTGGGATTGATCTGACCCTCCACCCGCAGCTCCGTCGCCGTTGGCGCTCCCACAGCGTCCCGACCCGCCGCGTACCACGCATAGAGACTGGGCGAAACGTCGGTCGCCAGCGGCCGCTGCAGCACAAAGCGCAACCGCACCTCCTCCGCGGTCACGTGGTTGAGTGACACCCCGCCCCACGACACCACCTGCTCCACGCCCGGCCCCAGCACGTCACAGTCCTCGGCCCCAAATCCCGCCAGCGGCTCCTCCGTGCGCGGGTCAATCACCTCCACCCGCACGCTCCCCGCCCCTGGTTCGCAGTTCACCAGCAATCGGGACCAACCGCTGCTCGGCCTCTGCAGTACCGGCGTCTCCAGGAACCCGGTTACCGCCCCCGCCGCCAGCTCGTAGTACGTCTCCCGGTCACGCCCAATGTGCGCCATATTCAGACCGGTGCCGGCGTAGTAGTACAGAACCAGCTTGTCCCCCAGCAGAAACGAAGTCCGCACCGGCCCCCCGGCCAGGAACTCTTCATCCACCGGCTGGAAGTGCCGGTCATCCTCCGTCGCCCAGAGCCTGAGGTAGCTCCCAAAGGACAACACGTACAGCGTCGTGAAGTCGTCCGACACGGGCCGCGGGTGTAGCTCGTACAGATCCGCCGCTGCCAGAGGGCTCAGCAGATTGCCGTGCGGCAGCAGGAAGAAGCTCCTGAGGTCTCCGCTCGTCCACCCGGCGAGCGGGCGCCGGTTGTAGCTGAGGTAGTCCCCCGACATCAGCATCGTCTTGAACCGACTGTAGCCCACAAAACGACGCTCTGGTCTCGAAGCATAGGGATTGTGCGCCACCATCCAGTCCGCGTCCCGGTTGCCCCACAGGCAGATGCTGCCACCGTCCGCCGACAGCTTCTCCGTGCCGCCCATGCCCGGCAGCAACGGGTTCTCCGTCCACCAGTGTTTCTCCCAGTCAAAGCTCCAGCGGTCCTGCGCGCCCACCAGCGCCCTGATCCAGTAGTGATCCGGATTTGCCTCCGTCCCCCCCTGCAGCATCGTCCAGGACCCATCCGGCATCCCCAGCACCGTCGCGATCCCCGGGCTCTCCAGACCCCAGGTCGCGTCCCGGGTGCTCCATGGTCGCACGTCCTCCGGACTCAGGAAGGGATTCTGCCGTCCTGCGGGAGGGGTCTCGTCAGCCCACGACACCCGTGACCGGGTCGCATCCCAGGTTCCGACCAGATAGCCCCCTCGCCACACGCCTCCGGGGTCCGTGCCTCCCACCAGCACCGTCACCCGGTCCAGAAGCTCCTGGGGCTGCACGACCGAGTGCAACTCCGCCGTGTGCCGCCAAGTCCCCGCCGCCCGCAGGTCCGCCTCCACACCCGCAGGATCCGGGTCAACGACCGGCTTGGCCGATCTCCAGACCACACCCTCCTGGCGCCACACCCGGCTACTCTGACCAGTGTCCACGTCTCGCACCAGGAAACTGTCCCCCAGCTCGAAACCCCGCCCCAGCGCGGAGTCCTCGGGAGCCATTGTCTGGTACCCGCCGGGCCCCTCGATGGTCAGGCTCTCCAGCCGGATATCGCATTGATAGCTCGCCGGCACCGGGTGGCTGATGCTTCGCCCAAACATCATGTACCGCCCAAGCGGGTCACTCCGGTAGTTTGTCAGCGTCATCAGCGCCGACCGACCACGCTCATACCGCACCAGCGTAGTGCTCTTGTCCGCGCTATAGACACACTCCAGCTCCAGCCACGGACGATCGGTGCTGTAAGACTCCCACAACCACGCCTCCAGATTCTGCTGCTCATTCAGGGGCGTCGCCGATGCGAGCAGGCGCCCCCGGTGATCCACAACTCCCTTGTCGCCGGCCGCTGGCACTCCCGCCAACGCCCCGCTCACAGTGATCACGCCGGTCGCCGCCGTGTAGCCCGTCACCTTCAGCCGACACCCCGCCTGCGCCCCCGTCCGCATCGTCAGCTCTGCGCCAACCCAGTAGCCATCCCCACGGTTTGGCAGGTTCGTCTTGAACCGGGACGCCGTGTTCCCCGCATCGGCCACCACCGCGAACAGCTCTCCGGTACCCCAGGTCCCGAAGTTGTTCCCGAGTTGGCCTCCAGCCACGTAGCACAGGGGACCCAGCGTGATCTGCGTCCCCACCGGGTTCGTCTCCGCCGGGCAGTTCACGCGCATCCGAATCGTCGCCGGACACGCCATGTGAAACGGGTTGATCCATTCCCGCAGCCACCCTACGCCTTGCCCCGTGCTGCTGCCTCCATATAGCTGACTGACTTGCACCTGGCCGTAACGGGCGTGGTTGGTCAGCGTCGTGTAGGCGCTCGCCCCCGCATGCGTAATGGGGGTCAGCACCGCCTGCAGCGGAACGCGGTCATCGGGCGTGTTGTCATGCCGAGGCATGCCGATATTGAAATGGTGTCTGACGCCTCGCGCCCGTGACCCATCGTCCAGCCGGCAGAACTCATCCCAATCCGCACTGCCAACCTCCCAGTACGCCGTGGCGTCGCCACCAGCTATCTCCGCATCGTAGCTGCCGTCGAAGGTCGCCAACAGGGTCAGTTGCCCCGTGCCATCGCTCTCCCGGATCAGTCGTCGGCGCCGGTTCTGCCTCGTGGCCCACGAGTTGGCGCCCCCCAGGATCGCGTCATGCTGCGCCTTCGTCATCACGCCGTCCCAGACTGCGAAGTTGTCGTAGCACCCGTTCACCGCTTCCGCCGTCTCCGTGGCTCCCGGGCCCAGGTACAGCTTCGCCGCCTCCACCACGGGTGCCGAAGCGTTGTTTACCTGCGCCGGCGCCTCAACCCCATTCACATACACTCGCAACTGCCCGGCCCCTGGCGTCGTGAAATCCCACGTACAGGTCACCGGCATCCAGTGGTTCCTGTCGCGCCACGGGTAGTTGGGCCAGCTAACCCACCACGAAGTGCCGCCTGACCGACACTCGAAACCCAGCGAATCTGCCCCGAACACACCGAAGCGCAGATAGTTGTTGCTGTCGCCCACGGCCTTCCATAGCGGACGCCACGACGGATAGTCCGGGGAGGCATGGAACCAGAAGAACACCGTCCCCTGGCTGCCCGGTCCGATCCTGATGTTGCCCGGACCCGAGTAATAGAACCCCGGCTTGCCCACATACAGAAACTGCTTCCTCATCCCAACCTCCCCATCAGTACTCGTCCTGCCACCCCAGACGGTCAGGGCGGCGAGCCTCCACCTCCGCCCGCCGCCCGTCACCTCTACAGACAGCGCCGCATGTCCCACCGCCTTCGGTAGGAGCGGCCACGAGACTGCGATGCCCTCCCGCCCCTCCCCCCTCTCC
This sequence comes from Armatimonadota bacterium, assembly GCA_013178155.1. GTDB lineage: Bacteria > Armatimonadota > Zipacnadia > Zipacnadales > UBA11051 > JABLXH01. The sequence continues at coordinate 54,780 of JABLXH010000018.1, forward strand.
ACCCTGTGGAGAGGTGCCGGGGGTGAGGTGCCGTCTAGCTCTTCGCCACGTTCACGGCCACCACCATCGCATCCGGGTTCTCGATGGCCACCGCCACCCGAGTCGTGATCGCATACACATTCACGCCCCGCAGGATGTCCTTGTCCTTGTCAATGCGGATCTCCCGATGGATACCAAACACCAGGTTCTCACGCGGCGTCAGAAACCCGTAGCTCAGGTTCGTCCCCACGTGACCAAGGATCCCGCTGAGGTTGGTCGGAATGACCGGCACCGACACCACGGGCACCCCCATGTACGGCGGCACCTCACCACCAAGCAATGCCTTGTCCCCCAGCGACGTGCCCCGGTCGGCAAAGGTGTCATGCCAATCCTGCGCTGCCGCCGGCGCAAAGTAGAACCGCAGGTCCTTGTAGTTGCGCTTGTACTTGTCCGGCAGCGCCCGGAACATCGCCCCAAGGCCCGACTTGTCCAGCGTTGCCCCCTCCAGGTCCACCACGTGCCCGTCATCCGCCAGCACCCGCCAGCCGTCCAGCCCCGACAGGAACGGATCAGCGGAGTTCGTGTCACCGTGCACCGCCAGCTCCTCCAGGTCCGTGGCCGTCTGCTTGGCCATCACCCGCACCACCGTGCTCTCCAGACCATCGCCCTCGATGCTGTCCTCCAGCGCCTCAAAGGTGATCTCAAACGGGGTGATGACGTCCGTCGCCCGTAGTATCACCTTCCCGAACGCTGGCTCGCTCAACGTGGCCGGAGCCACTCCCTCATTCTTGAGTTGGCTCACACGCCCCGTGGTCGCGATAGTGTCCAGCTCGGTCACCGCCGAGCGCATCCGCACCACGCGCACTTCCTTCAGCATTACCGACTGGTCCACTACCAGGTCCGTGAACCGTTTGGCCTGCTCAGTCCCCAGCAACCCACCGTCCGCCAGATCCGTCGTGTCCACGGCCTTCTGCAGCATCTCGTCTACTGTCACTCACAGCACCCCTTCCCAGATCTCGTCTGCCGTCAGTAGTCGCGCCCGCTGGCCGCGCAGCCCCTGCGGGACCCCTGGACGCGTTACCTCCTCTGCCGTCCGGTCAGCCTCGGCCGCCCTGCTCTTGGTCAGAGCGTCCGTATCCGGGTTCTCCCTCCACTCGCTGACCGCCTCGACCAACTGCGCCTCGCTACCACCTTGCCCCACGCCATACGCCGCCTCCACCGCCGCCACGCGCTCACTCAGCTGTCTGACCTGTTCTGCCAGTCCTGCCAGTCCGTCACCACCGCACCCCCCGCCGCAACCGCCCTCATCCACGTTGTTCGCCAGGGCCGGCTGACCCAGACTCGCCTCGTAGCCTCCCTCACTATCCCGCGGCCCGGCCACCGGGCGGCGAGACCTCCTCATCCACCACCAGAGCGCCCTCAGCCAGCCGCGCATCCGCTTCCCACCTCGCCCTGCCCCCTCTCCCGCTCCGTCCTCGCCGCCGACACCAGGGTCTCCACCCACGTCTCCGGGTTCTGTGCCTCACTGCTGTGGCAGACCGCCACATGGTCCAGCTCCGCCATCTCCACCTTGCGCACCCGCCGCCCCGTCCGGACGTCCATCTCGTATGTCACCTCGCGGACGCGCCCTCCCACGCTCAGCCTGCGACCCCGCAGGCGCACCAGCCCGCGCTTCAGCCGACCCTCGACCCGCAGCTTGCCATCCTCCACCCAGCAACGCTCCACGACCCCGATCGCTCGGCCGCCGTGGCGCTCAAGCAGTGGCACCGGCTGCGCCGCCGCCAGGCTTTCCAGAGCTGCCTCTGTCATGCAGTCGCCCTGACGGTCCACTGCGGTCGTCGCGGCGACCCCCTGAAACCGCACTGCCGTGCGATTACCCCGCCCAGCTCTCAGCAGCACCGCAAAGCCCATGCGGCCTCCGCTGCCCTCACTCACTCCCCGTCTGGCCAACCCTCACTCCCCTCCCCGAAACAGCAAGCGGCCCACTCTCCCGAGTGAGCCGCAATGATCAACGTTCATCCTCGCCTTGTCTGCCCGACGTGCCGCCGCAGTGGCCCGACGTGATTCACCAACCTCAATCTCTCACTCGCCCTCTGCACCCGGTGGTGAGGGGGCCAGGAAGTGAGGCCCTATCCCAGCGGCGCCAACCCCATCTTGCCCCGAATCTCGTCTACCGTCAGCGCCCCAATGCCTGCGTATACCGCGGCCACCTCGGCCTCTTCCTTCGCCTCCGACAGATCGAGTTCGTTGAACCGAAATGCCCAGTCGCCAATCCCCAACTGTTCCGCAATCAGCCGGTTGAACCGGTACTCCACCCGCCGCTGCTCGGGCCGCACCACTTGCTCCCGGAACGTCTTGTCCTGGTCTTTGCTGTTGGCCAGGTTGGCGTTCTCAATAACCGTCACCTTGCTCGGCGGCACGCGATGAACCAGCAGCACCTCGTCTCGATTCGCCCGCCGGTAGTCCAGGAACGCCGCGTCCTCCTGACCCCCCGCTGTCAGTTTCTCCAGACGCACCCGCGTCTCTCGCCCCGGCACCTCGAGCACCAGCGTCTTGTGCCCCTGCCCCTTCACCTCGCTTTGCATGAAGTGGCGCAGTTGCTCCAGAACCTCCTCTGACAACTGACCACCCTCCACGATGATCGCCATCCGGGGCACCGCGTTATGGGTGAAAAAGTCCACGTTGTACTCTCGGGCCGCCTTGTCCCCCAGTACCGCCGATACCGCGGGCACAATGTCTGGCACTCCATAGTAGCTGGACATCGGCGTGTACTTCATGAAGTGCAGCATCTCGTTTTGCACCAGCCCGCTCTCCGGGTCAATCTCCTCCGGTCCACCAACCATCCGGAACCGCCGCCGCTGACCCTCGCGTTCCTGGACGAACCCCTTCCGGTCCGCGCGCACGCGCACAGTTGTCGCCGGCACATGGTACATCCCGTCCAGTTGGCCCCGGCTGTTGCGCGTCAATTCCATATACCCGTTGCCAACGCACTCCACGTCCGTCCACACCGCTCGCATGACCTCCGTGAAGGTCATGTCTGGATTGCAGGTGGCAAAGAGATGCTCCAGCACTGCCAGGTTCTCCGCCGAAGCCTCTCGCTCATCCCCGACAGGCACGAAGCGGTATCCCAGACCCACGATGTTGGTAGCCTTGGCATCAACGCACGCCTTGTGGGCCGCATTGGTCTCATACAGCGAGGCCAGCGCCTCCAGATCATACGGCGGCTGCACAACCTCTCCGGTTGCGTAAGCTTCACTCCACACCGCCTCTGGTAGCTGCTGACTACGCCCACCGACCGTCTCACCGACCACCCTCGCCTTAATCAGCTCATCAATCGCCATGCCTCCAACCTCCGCTACGTTGCCCATCACTCGCCCGGCCCGCCGGCCACCGACCCCGTCCGCCCTCGCCTCCCGCCTCTTGCCGTCTGGAGAGGCCGGACCTGTCCGGCCTGCCGTCACACCTTTCTCCCCTCTCCACTGTGTGGAGAGGGGCCGGGTGTGCGCCTTGCCCTTGCCGTCCCCCCTCTCCACTCTGCGGAAAGAGAACCAGGGGTGAGGTCACACCTCACTCTCCTTCACCCACGTCTCACCATCATCCACACTCACGTACACATCGATCGCCGGCGCCCTCTGGACAGCGACCACCAGCGGTCGCCCTTGGGTGTCCACCTTGACCAGCCCCGCCCGTGCCTCATCCGCTGGCGACGCCACCAGCCGCTCCTCGCTCCCGTCGGCAAACCTTAGCCACGTCTGACACCCATCGGCACTCTTCCGCAGATACTGCCCGCCGCCGCGATACCCTACCACGTACCAGATCCCCCCATACTCCACCATCACCGGATGGCTCAGCCCTGTCACCTCACCCACCTCGCTCCCCTCCCCGCCGTCGCCGTACGCCACGCACCATAGGCCATCGCCGTTGCCCTCTTGTTTTTCTCTTATGCGCCTGATATGCGCCTGACCCAAACTCCCGGAGCGATGAGGCTCCGTCATGCTGTTCCCCGCTCTCCCGCCGGGGTTGGGGTCGGAGTGTCACCCCCTCGCCTTTCTTCCCTCTCCACCCTGTGAAGAAGGGCCGGGGGTGAGGTCACACGATCCTCCCCCTGACCCCATCGTCCTCACCCCATGCCCGCACCGCCTCACTCACCGCACCGGCCACCGCATCAGCCACATCCTTCGAACCCCCTGGCGGATGGTCCACCTTCACGCCCCGCACCAGCTCCAGCCGCCGCAGTTCCCGCAGCAACGGCTCGTAGGCATACATCCGGAGCCGCCCGTCATACGCCAACTCCTTCAGCGTCTCGTACGCCCCCGTATCCCGATCCACCGACACCGTCGCCACCTGCAGACCGTGGCGCCGCAGAATCTGCTGACTATCGGCACTCTGCCAGCCGTCGTAGCTCACTTGGGCAATCGGAAAGCCCCGCGCTCTGAGCGCCAGTATCAGCTCGCGAACCTGTGCCAGGTCCACCTCCCCACGCGCGGGAGCCGCGATCCGGTGCATCAGCTCCACCACCGCCACCGGCCGCCCCGCCTCGGTGACCACCTTTGCCATCGCCACGCCGCACGCATCCCGTCGCAGCCCCAGGTCCACGTGCACATATCGGGCCTCCCGGTCGTCAGGCCGAAACCACGCTGCCAGCGCGCCCTGGCCCTCGATCGGATGCCGCCGGTGCGCCTCGCAGGCCTCCTCCAGGGGCCCTATGTCCGTGAAGTAGGGCTGAAACGCCGTCCCGGGCAGCGCCGCCAGATCTCGCTTGGCCTTCTCTGGGTTCCGACGAAACTCCGCCTCATACTCCACGGGCACCGTCAGCCCATCAAACTCAAAACGCTTTCCGCAAAACCTCCCACGAGGCTTGACCTCCCACGTTGCCCTCCGCGACCCGTAGATCGTCGGATCACTCTCCGCCTCAGCCAGCTTCCGCATGACGAAATCGTCGCAGTGCCGCGGCGAAGAGGCGATAACCATCAGCCCCTGGTCGCCAAACCTTGACCGGATCCGCCGCTGCAAGGCCAGATACACATCCTCCGCCGCCTCCCGCCGACCATCCAGGGTCTCCACGAAGAAGCTCGCCTCATCCATGGTCGCGCACAGCACGTTCAGCCCCAGCGGAAAAGTCTCACTGGAATTACCCGGCAGCACCACCACATTCTTCGGAAAGTGCAACTCTCGCCGCACCCGCGCATCGGGCTTGTAACGCTCCCCAAACCATGGCGACCGCTGCACCAGCTCCCGCAGCTCCCCAAACACCACCTTCTCCGCCACTCGCGCCGTCGGACCCACCGTCGCCAGGACGATCTGACTCCCCTCCGCCAACCCCAACTCCCTTTGCGGCGCCCGCAGACACAGCGTCCGATACAGCCGGTAGAGTAGCGCCAGCGTGCACAGGTACGACTTCCCACTCCCAATCCCCCAGCACAGCACCGCCTCCTGGTAACGGCCCCGGAAGATCCGTCCCAGCGTCCTCAGCACCTCCGGATAGACGCTGGCCCCCACCCCCAGGTACTCCTCGTCACACACAAAACGCCGCACCGAGACCGGCCTCTCATCCCACCTCTGTCGTCCCGCCCGGGCCACCGGCGCCAGACCTTCGCCCTTCTCGTCCATCTACCCCTCCCACGCCTCGCCCTGCACCAGCCTCCGCCGTTGCTCGGCAAGGGCTTGTCCCCCGCCCGCCATCGGTCCTCGCTCCCTCGCTGTTCTCCCCTCTCCACCCTGTGGAGAGGGGCTGGGGGTGAGGTCCAGCCCCCTGCCGTCCCCCTCTCCACCCTGCGGAGCGGGGCCGGGTGTGAGGTCTCACCATCAACCCCCATGTACTAAGCACACTCACAGACCGTTTCTCCCACTCACTCTGCTCCCGAAGACCAAACGGGGCGCGGTCTCCCGCGCCCCTCTCGGTTATCGCTTCGCCGACCCGCCGCTGGCTTACTCCTGCGGCCAGTCGTACCCCGGAAACTCACAATGCCCCGGACCCAGCTCGTGATGGTCCAGCCACCCCGTCGGTTTCCCCGGGCATGAGCCGGTGCCATCATTCACCCACGGCCCCGACCCATACGCAAACCACTTGCCATGCCCATCCAGGAAAGCGAAGTTGTTACCGCCATTGTGCCGCGGCTTGACCTCATCGGGATAAAGCTGGCTCCATCCTGCCTGTCGCGGGTGCTCCGAAGCTGCATCATCCCACGTGCCCATCAGGCATGCGCCCTTCTCCAACAGAAGCAACGTGCTGGACGGATATGGCGGGTCATCCAGGTCTTGGGCGCTCACATACCGCGGCAGCGCATACCCCCGCTTCGGCCCCGTCTGCTGCACATCCGTTCCGTTCATCTGCACCGTCACCGTCTGCCCGTTGAACACGTTCATCGGACATACGAACACCTGCGTGTTCTTCACGTACGGCATGAGCTGAATGTCCCACGAGTAGCCCTGCCCGTCGGCCGGCCGCGGCCAGTGGTAGAGGTTCCAGCAGGGCACCAGGTTGTCAAAGTCACTGGCGTATAGCAGCGCCGCCGTCGCCAACTGCTTCATGTTGGAAAGGCAGTTCGCCTGCCGCGCCTTGCCCCTTGCCTGCGCGAACACGGGGAAAAGTATCGCCGCCAGGATCGCGATGATCGCGATTACCACCAGCAGCTCGATCAGCGAGAACCCATGTCTCCTGCCCATCGCAAGCACCGACCCTCCTGGCTGACCACCTGTCCCAGGCATCGTTTCACCAGCATCAAGCGGTACGCCAACACGTACAGGATACCCCTGCCGGCAGTGCCAGAAACGCCCCCTCCTGGTCACCCCTTTGACCCTCTGTTGCCCCATCTGGTTTCCGGGTTCCTCCGCCACCGTTGCCAGGCGTCCGTCCCCCTCACCACCTCCGCCGCCCAGCCCACGGACATCCTCACCCCGCCCCCGTCTCTCTCACAGGTACCCCTCCCAGGGCCTTCCGATCTCATCCATGTAGTGCAATCCCAGCCACCCTAGAATGCTCGTGACCAGCGAACCGTTGTCCTCCGTGCGCGCCCCCAACCTCCCGTCCCGCCCGGTGAACATCACCCAGCCCGGCCGCACCGTGTAGGCCTCCGTGATCCCCTTCATCCACTCGGCGAACACCGGGTCCGGTGGCAGCGCCGTGTTGTACTCCTTCAGCTCCCAATACAGATACGGCCCCACCCAGAATTCGTTCGGAATACCGAACTTCCGGCCCCGGATCACGCAGTTGTCAGTGACATAACGGTAGGCCAGCTTCGTGGCCCTCGCCGCCGCACGCGCCTCCTCCCGGTTGCCCAGCAGGTCCTCCACGAAGTAGTGCCCCATGGTCCCCTCGCCGATATACTGGTTGCCCAGGAAGGTGTGACAGCCCCCTTCCACCACGTCCTCGCACACATAGTCAAACCATCCTCCGCGCGGCTCCATCACTGACGTTGCCCACGCCGTCGTGTCCCGGAGCGCCTGCAGCCACGTCGCCGGCACCTCCCGTCCGCACGCCGCCAGGGCGTAAGCCATGTACGAGACACCCGCCATCGCCCGGCCCGTGTACACCTCACACTGCCGCCCCTCCTGCACGTACACCGTCTGCTTGAGCGGCGCGCCATAGGACGACAGGGTGTAGTGTCGGATCACATGCTCCCAGCCGTCCTTCGGCGCTACCGAGGTGCGGATGATGAAATCGGCGGCCGCATGGCCGGCCCGCAGCAGTTTCCCGACATACGCCTCCTGTCCCGGCACGCGCCGGAAGTACAGAATCGCCCGGGCTATGGGGCGTACCCATTCGCCCACTTGGTTGCTGTCACGGCCCGACTGGCTCACACCCCCGCGCCCGCCCAGCACATCTCCGTAGTTGTCCACCAGTTCGTTGGTATACGTCCGCGCGCCCCCGTCCGGATCCTGCATGCCACGGATCATGTAGTCCAGATTGTTCCGCAGCAACCCTTCGGCATACCGCAACCTCTCGCTGTCACCCGCCCGCCGCAGCGCTTCGCAGGCAAACACCAGCCCCGTCACTCCCGCCTCCAGCCCCTCCGTGTGCTTGCCCGTGTCGCTGCAGAAACCTCGCAGCCACAGCGGATAGGTCTGCTTGTTATACGGGTCGTAGGTGTGGGGGATGTTGATACTGCTGTGGGTCGTCATCCCCCCGTAGTATCGGTCAATGATCCAGGCCACCATCCCCAGCCGATGCGAGAGCGCCGTATAGGTCATGCTCTCGCCGGGCTTCCTTACATAGAAGTCGTCGGCTCCCACACGCCCCCCGCACAGCGACCGCTGCCCGCGCACGATGTCGGCTGTCAGCAGGTAGTACCCCGGCGGTAGACCGGCCAGCGACGCCGCCAGCGGTATCTCGGCCTCGGTGCCCCCTGACACCGCCTGCGGCAGGGCGACCCGCTGCCGAAACAGCCGGTCCGTGAACACATTCCGCGCCGTCAGCAGCACCCCGTCACTCGTCGCCAGGGCACAATCCGCCCCCGTCGTCAGCTTAAGCACACACGGCAGGCTTTCGGTACCCGCCTCAATCAGCCGCCATGCCTGGTCTTTCCCCGTGTAAAGTTCCGCCCGGCACTCGGCCGCCGGCAGAACAGCATCGGCCACAGCCGTCTTCTCCAGCGAGAACCCATCTACCGTAAACTGCATCTGCAGCTTGTCCGGGTACTCGTTCTCGCAGACAAACAGGTGCACCCGCGTCACCCGGTCCAGGTCCGGCACCCGCGACAGGTCAAACCGCGCCTGCACCCACTTCCCCGCGCGGAAGGGCGGAACCAGCTCGTTGAGCGTACAGACCCCGCCGGTATGCAGAATGAAGCGAATGGGGAAGAGGCGCTTGCGGTCACTGCTATCCACTCGGATCCAGAAGCTGACGCTGTTGTAGCCACTCCAGTCCTGCGGCGGGTCCAGCAGCACCTGACACGAGGGCCAGCCCTCCGGATACGTCGCCCCGGGTGGGCCCATCCGGTCTATCCTCACCGTAAATCGCACCGCCCGCCGTCCCGCCCTGGCCCCCGTCGTCACCATCGCCACCGCGCCCTCAGGTCCGCCGCTGTTCTCCCATTCCGCCGTCTCTGTCAGGGCCTCAAGGTCCTTGCTCTCCAGGACCGTCACCAGCCCTTGCCCGCAAGCCCCTGCCGCCGCCAGGAGCGCTAACAGCAAGCATGTCACTGCCTTCAGCATGGCCCTACTGCTCTCCCGCCAGACGCTCCAACTGCCGCCGGGCGATGGGGTCATTGGGGTCTAGCTGCAGTATCTGCTGCCACACCTGTCGCGCCTCATCATACCGCCCCAGGATCTCCAGCACATGCCCCCACGCTCGCCGCTGGATCGGCGGGCTGCCCAGCCGCGCCGCCTGCGCATAGTACTTCTCCGCCAGCAGGTACCGCTTCTGCATCCGGTAGTAGTTCGCCAGCTCGTCCGCCGCGTCCCAGCTCAACGGGTTAGCCGCAATTGCCCGGCGGTAGGTGCTGATAGCCTCCCCGTGTCGCCCCATGCTCCACTGCAGCCACCCAATGTTGCTGTACCCCTCCACGTTCTGCGGGTCAAAGACCAGCGATGCCTCCAGGCACCGGATGCACTGATCGTAGTTTCCTTTGTGCCACCACCAGTCACACTCGCTGATCAGCGCATCCGCCACCTGTCCCCACAGGTCCGCCCGGTCCGCGGGCGCATGAGCCCGGTCCGCAACCACCTCGACCCCCTCGGCCACAGGCTCCCACGGCGCGGCCAGCGCCTGTTCCACGCAGTCTTGCAGAAACCGGGACAGGTGCGGGCGTGCGTTCTGCAACGCCTCCTCCGCCCGCCGGCCGCCCACCCGCCACAGGCCCGCCACCGCGTAGTACCGCAACCAAGCCGGTGCGTAGCCCAGTGCCACGCGGGCCGCGGGCAGGCCGCTGTCCTCTCCGAGCAGGCATAGCGACACCCCCGCCTGCATCCGGACCTCCCGGTCCGCGTCCTGCCGCAGCGTCTCCAGCGCCGGCACACCCTCGGCCATCCCCAGCAACCCCAGCAACAGCGCCGCTCGTCGCCTCTCGGTCGTCACCTTATCCCGGCTCGCGGCGACGGCCGGCTCACAGAGCGCGGCCTGGTCCTCCAGGATCGCAAGTGGCCCCCATTCGGGCCGCCCCGGCCGCTCGCCCAACTCCGCCACCCACCCGTGTTGGGCGTCATCGGACCGCTCCTCCATGGGCGGTGGACCTTCCATCGGTGGTCGCGGCGTCGCCGCCAGACCCGGAGTGCCCGCCAGAACGACTACCATCATTCCCACATATACCAGCACAGCCAGGCCCGTTCTCATGGTTGCAGATCCCCTGTCGGTAGTCGGCACGTGGTCCCACTCCCTTACCCGCATCAGGTCGCGTGCACCGCGCGCAGCACTAGCCCTATCCCTATCGTCAGCACCCCCACGGCGAACGCCACGAGGCCCAGAACAGCCGCCACTCGCGCCGCAGTGACGATGCCCGCTCCCTCAGCTTCCCCCGCCAAAGCGGCCTCCCGCAGGGCCAGCACAGAGAATACCGGCGCCAGGCACGGGAAGACGATCCCCATCACCCCCAGTACCAGCGCCGTCACTCCCCGGCCCACCGCCGGCGTCACTGCCACTGATGGAGGCGGCGCGGGGGCGTCAGGGGCCGCGGGCGGCAGCATCGCTGGGGGCGGAGGGGGTGCAGCCGCCGCCAGCGGGTGCCCACACCGCCAACACCGCTCCTCGCTCGCGTAGAGCACCTCACCACATTCCCGACAGCGCACCTGCCCGTCGGGCAGCGCCTCGCCCGGGGGCGGGGGAGGGAGCGGTAGCCCGGCCTTCCTGCCATCGTCCGACTGCTCAACCATGCGGGGCTGGACCCTCTCCTAGCTGCTCACGAAGTCGCGAAGACTCTGAACGAGACGAACAGGGCAAGGGCGCCAACGACCAGGGCCGCCGTCGCCAGCTTGGCTTGTCCCGCCTTGTAGGCCTTGCCGACATGGTAGAGCATGACCGGGGCCGCGATGAAACCTCCCACAGGCAGCACGCACAAGAAGGCCAGGACCAGGGCGACCACGCCGGGGCTGAGTGTGCCGGGGGTCGGCTCCGGTGCAGCCGCGTCGCCCCGCTCCACCAGTGCCACAGGCTCGGCTATGGATCGCGGAACACTACCCTCCACTGCCGCCGGCCGCTCGTGACCGCACTTCCAGCACACCCTCTCCACCTGCAGGAGCGGGGTAGCGCACTTGGCGCAGCGGTACTGCCCCGCCGGCAGGTCGGAGGGGTTGCACTGCGGGCATCGGCCCCCCAACGCGGGGTCGAGGGCGCCACCACAGCGTACACAGCGCATCACCTCGCCCGGGTCCGCCTTCCTTACCCGCCTCGCTCGCGCTCGCATCGGGCGCATTTCCCTCCTCCGCGGGAGCCAACCTGCATCCAGACAGGTCCTCACGACGTTTGACGGCCGTCCCGCCGGGTATAATGACAGTGCAAGCGCGAGAGTGCCGAAGCGAAGCTGTCAAAACTGAAGCCGTAAAGTCCAGAAAGGAGTGCTGGACCATAGCTGTAGCCGCAAACAATCCCACGAACTCGCCCGGCCTAACCGACGGATGATTTTGGGGCTATAGACGGCCCTCGGGAGTTACACTCCAACATGAACTCGGGAAGGCGCCGTTCAAGAGGGCGAGTTCGCTGGTTCTGGGAGACCCCCGCCCGGCCGCTGCGCTGCTCCCCCTCCGACCGCTGCCTCAGCCCCCCCGGGCCTCGACCCTGACCACTCATCCCTTCCGTGCGCGGATCAGATAGGTCGTGCAGCGGGCCCAGGTAGCCACCTGGTCTGATATGCTTCCCAGCAGGCGCTCCGTCAGCGAACGCGTGCGCGTCATTCCCACAATGATGGCGTCAAACTCCCAGGCCGCCGCCAGAATGCCCTCCGCAACATCCCCGCTGCTCGCCACCCGAAAGCTTACCTCGCCCAGGAACCCGCACTGCTCTGCCACACTCCGCAGAAACGCCATCGCCTCATGATGCCTGGCTGTGTCTGCGTCCTCGGGCACAACGTGGCATAGCGTGAGACTCGCTCCCTCCCGTCGCAGCAAGGCCCGACCAAGCTGCCCCAGCAGCTCCAGGTTGGCCTCGGCCGCGACAGGAGCCAGCACTCGGTGCCCGCGTGTCGCCTCCCCGAAGTGAGCGATCACCAGGTGCCCGCCATAGCCCCTCGCCACCTGCTGCAGCGCCCGTGTCAACGCCCGCTCGCCCTGGAGATCCTCCTCACGGTGTGGCGAGTAGCCCAGTACCAGGTGGGTGGGCTGTACCCGGCCCGCCGCCTCCAATATGCCCTCCTGCAGTGAGTCCGCCTCCACCGGCATCGGCTCCGGCACCCATGCCCCGCACCCCGCACAATGATGCGCAGCCAGGCTTAGCAAGCGGCCTGCAAAGGAACTGTCACCCCCATGCCTGCCAACGACACAGAAAGCCTGCAAGCCCCCGCGGACCTCAGCGGCCAGCAAGCTCCCTATCTCCAGTAGCTGCGGCATGGTCGCCGGGTTGTTCAGCCCCACCAGCACCCGGCTGGCCGCGCCTGTATGGCCCTCAGCCATGGCTTCCTCACTCATCGGTAGTCCGCACTGATACGCGCCAACACCTCGTAATCCGCCTCCTCCAGCGCCCCCACGTGGAAAATGCATACACCGTCCGCTCCGTGCTCAAGTGCGTACCGGATCTGCTGTTCCATCTGCTCCGCAGTGATCGTGCCCAGGCTCGAGCTGCGGCCGATCCCGCTGTACAGCGGCACCCCCGTGTCCTCCACCAGGTTGCGGTGCTCAGCCACGAAGCGTTGGAAGCGCTCAAAGCACGGGTTGTAGCTCATCGGGCACACGAAGTCCAGCAGGCCCTGCTGGCACCATTCCGCCCAGTCCTGCCCCTCCGGCACCGCATCCTTTAGATACCGTGCCCTTGCCGCCAGCGACAGGGGCAGGTCCGCATCGTCAGCCACCTCCCGCAGCGAGTGCAGCAGCGTCTTCACGAACCGGTTACGCATCTTCACCTCGTGGTACATCACACCCGGCCGCGCCAGGTCCTCCGCGTCCGGCAACGGCTTGCCCAGCCACGCCTCTCGCTCCTCCTGGCATACCTCGCAATGACAGGGGTGAGTGTCCAGCACTGCCGTGTTCGGGTAGCGCAGGTAGTCCAGGGCCAGCCCGTCGGGCTCGTAGTCCCGGATCATATCGCGGGCCACCTGGGTGATGGTCTGACGATTCTCGGTCCAGGCCGCGCATGTCCAGTTCCGCGCCCACCCTGGCAGGTCGGCGCACTCCGGACCGGGGTCGTACATGCCGTCACCCTCACCCTCGGCCGCGGCCACCGCACTCACCGCACCCAGGCCCGTTATCGGGTGGACCTCCA
>JABLXH010000180.1 GCA_013178155.1 Armatimonadota bacterium
GGGGTGTACACATAGACGCTCCGGCCGCGCACCCCGAGCCGGGGACGGCCTTTCGGGATTGGTCGGCCGGGTACAACCACGGTCGGCATCATTGGCGCCCCCTCTTCCGCGCGGCCCGGGCTTCGGCAAGGGCCACTGCCTTCTGGACGTTGTCCGCGTGCAGGGAGAACGTCCCGTCTTGGTTCTCCCGGGCCAACCCGACTTCCACGAGCTGCCGGCATGCCACCCGGACTCGGTAGACCGACTGCTGGCTGCCCAGGCCGAGAGCCAGGGCGAGGTCTTCCGCCGACACCCGTGGGGCACGGGCCATGGCCGTGAGCGCGGCCGCGCAGTAGTCCTCGTATCCCCCGAGCCGCCGGCGGGTCAGGGCTCTGGCACGCTTGAGTAGATCCTTCACCGCGGGGTGTTCAACCCACTGCTGCGGCCCGCCCGGGGCTGCCGGCAGCCCGATGCTCACTGTCGCCGCCGGGATGGTAACCTGGTCGGGCTCGGGCTTGCGCGGGGCTGCCTTACTGCCCCGCGGCCTGACCTCAACCCGCTCCGCCTCGACCGACACGGAGGTCGCCCGTTCCGCCCGTGTCTGTTCACGGGCAGCCGCCTGGGCAGCAGCAACCTTGAGGGCAATCTGGAGCTGCTGGATCTCCTGGTCCTTGGCAGCCAGCAGAGCCTGCAACTCCTCGACCTGGCGCTTGAGCCGGGCGATTTCGCCGCGCTCCGCCCGCTCCTCCTCTTCGGCCCGGCGCAAGACCTCCGCGAGTTGCGCGATGGCCGCGTCCAGGCTCTCGTCGGTGACCGTCTGCCGGAGTACGATGTCGGCCCCCAGGGCTGGGGTGTCTCCCCCATGGGTCACCCGCCGGGCTCGGATGTGGTGGTACTGGCCCAGCCGCGGGAACCAGAAGGTGCCCACGGGAAGCCGGTTGAGTTCCTCGAAGGTCTTCCCCCCGGCGTGGTGCCTGATGGCCTCGTAGTCCAGCCGCTCCTCGAAGCCGCCGATGATGGGAAAGTTCAGCTGCGACATGAACTCCTTGCTGACCGCCTGGGTCCGCTGGCTGGCCACGACGAGCAGGATGCCGCGCTTGCGCCCCTGCTTGGCGATCCGGGCCATGACCTCCGACGTGGCGGCCGGGGCCGACTGTGGTGCGAATACCTGCACCTCCTCAATCACCAACCCGACGGTCCGCCGTTCCCGAGTCTGGATTGCGAACAACTCCTCCAGCACCGGCCGGGCCAACTCCTGCTGCGCGGCGTTGGTCACGGCCTCCGACAGGTCCCACACCAGCGCCAGGCTTTGGGTGAAGCCGACCCGAAGGATCTCCCGGACGGCGGCCCGGGCACTATAGGCAGGCAGGTCGCCGTGGGGCCCGCCGACCACGATGGTCCTGTAGCGCTCCCGGAGCGTCCACATCTCCCCCTCGGGATCAACGACCACGACCGGAATGCCAGCATCGAGCAGCTCCTCGGTGATCACGCCCACCGTGTGGCTCTTTCCCCGACCGCTCGAAGCCCACACGCCGGCGCGCCACCCGGTCTGGGCGAATTGCCCCAGGTCCAACGACAAGTCGTCCGCCAAGCGAAGGATCGGCCCACTCACCCCATGGTCACCTCCCTCACTGCCTCCAACACCAGCTGACGGGGCAACGCAGGGGGGTCAACACGCCAAACCCAGAGCCGTTTGGGGGATACGATCTGGGGATTGCGACCCCGGGATCCGCCCGAACCTCGCACTTGCTCATCATACAACTGCCACCCGTCAAACCGGTAGACATTGCCTGGATGCCGCGTGCTGTCGCTGTAGGCCGCCAACAGATGAACCGGATTCCCGTAGCGGTCCGCCCAGTCCTGGGCTGCCACCTTGCGCCAGCACCGGAACTCGCCGATCACCACCGCCTCGCCGTGATCCCTCCTCCGCCTGTCGCCGCGGTCCGCCATGATCACCCGCACGCGATCACCCACTTCCAGGACAGGGATCACGGTACCAGCCCCCCGTCCTGGCGACAATCTGCCGCATGCAGCCCGAGGCGGTAGTCCGGTCCGTCCAGCACCACCGTCCGGCACATCTCTGCAAGACGGGAAACCACCGCAAGGCCATACCGCTGCTCAATCTGCGCGTCGGTGAGATTGGTCGTGACGATCACCGGCCGGTCCTCCTCGTAACGCCGGTTGAGGATCGTGTAGATGACCTCCTGGGCCCAGCTGGTGCCTGTCTCCGACGGCCGCAGGTACTCCTTGCCCAGGTCGTCGATGACCAGCAGCGGGATCTCCGCCAGGATTTCCTGCACGTCGTCCGCTTCGTCGCGGCTGATGCCGTCCCTGACCCTGGCCAGCAGCTCGGGCACCGTGTAGAACCGCACAGCCACTTCCCGTTTGATCAGCTCCAGCATGATGCCCGCTGCGAGGTGGGTCTTGCCCGTGCCGTTCGGGCCCATGATCAGGAGCCCCGGCAGCTCGGGTTCGCCCCACCGGCGCACAAAGTCCCAGGCTATGTCAAGCGCCAGTTTCGCCGACCAGTTGCAGGGCTGGAACCGCTCCAGGGTCCTCCGTTGGAACCGCTTGGGTATGCGTGACTCGCCCAGAAGCTGTTTCGCGGCCACCCGGGCCCGGAATGCCACCTGAACGGGGCATACCTCCATGTCCACCGTGAGATCTTCCCGCAACACGGGCTTGCGGCACGCATCTATTCTCGGAAGCCCGTCCAGGTCATAGAGCCCGGCCCCTGCACATCCGCGGCAGCGGTTCCGCAGTTGCTGTTCCGCCCATTCCCAACCCGACCAGCGCAGGAGGCAGTCAGCTTGTGTCAGGCGGCTCAGTCGCTCCCTCGGCACCTGCCCCAGCAGGTGCGGGAACTCGGTTGACAGCACGTCGGCCAAGGATCCCGCTCCAGTAATCAGTGCGAGGACTCTGGCTTCCCTTTCCGCCCGCTGCTGTTCGATTCTGTGCCTGATTCGCGCCAGAATCGGCCCGATCGCCTCCGGCTCCCCCATGTTCCGTCTCCCTCCTGCGCATCTGGAGCACCAGAGTGTCCCACTTTTCGCGCAGCTTCTTCGGACTCAGGATGTTACTCTGCCAGAACGGGTCGCGTTGGCACCAGCGGATCACCCGCTCGATCTCAGGCGGTGCCCGCTTGTCGACCCGCAGGAGCAGGTCGATCTGCCTGCACCACGGCGCCATCGCGGCGGGCGTCGCCTTCGGCACCCGGGCCGTCGGCAGGTTCCGCAGTATCTCGTCCCGCAAAAGCCGGGCAAGTCGGTACTCCTCCGTGTCCTCACCCCAGATCCTCAGCCGCCGGGTTCGTTGTGGCGAGGGTGGGTCGTCCGACGTCGCCGGAGCCGCAGGCGACGGCTCCGCGCTTTCGGCGCGGTGCGACGACGATAGAACCACCATATCTCCCGATTCATGAACTTCCTGCTTCGGTAGAACCACTTCTGATTCGGTAGTGTTTGGTACTGTACTGTTAGGTACTGTGCCAACGGACGTTGCCTGGTCGACCAACGGTCGACCGCCGGACGACCGCCGGTCTGTCGGCGGTCGCTGCATCATCCGCCGCTGGCGCGACCGTTCGCGCTCAGCCTCCCGGCGCTCAATCAGCCGGCCGGCGTACTCATCCCAGTCGTGGAGCCTCAGGCCGTCGGCGTCCCGATCTATGAAGCCCGCTCTCACGGCCGCTTCCACGAACGCGTCAGGATCACCCCGCCAGCCGGCACCATAGGCGATCACCTTGTTGGGGAGGCCGGTCAGGTCGCCTTTGGGGGCGTTGTCAACCGCCCAGCACCAGAGTCGGGCTATGTGGGCGGCAGCATATGTCTCATCGAGGCCCAACTCGGCCGCCAAGATGAGCGCCTTGCGGTGGGTCCAGAGTGATTGGTGCAATTCAATCCACGCCATGTCACAGCTCCCCGATTGAGAACGACCGCTCCAGTATGTAGTCCCGGAAGAACTGCCACGTCACGTCCAGCACCGCGGCTGCCAACAGAAAGGGCAGCAGCGCGAAGAAGAGTAGCAGCCTGCCCCACCGCGTGGTTTCAGCCTGGCCAGCATCCTCATCGCCCCCTCGTAACGGATCCCGACTGCACGGCCCGCAGGCACAGATTGCAAGCACCGCATGTTCATGCATCATCCTGCATCACCGCCGGATACCCGGCAGGGCATCTCGTTCCACTCCCGCCCATCCACCAAGCGGCTTGTGTTGCTCCACCGTTTGAAGAAGAACGGCACTCCGGCGGCCTTGCACTGGTCGCGTAGTGACCTGACCCACTCGGGGTCGCAGGGCCGCGCCCCTGGGCCTGTTTCGGCACCCGCGATGACCCAATCCAACTCCGGCAGACCACCGCCGCACACGGGGCAATCTTCCACATCATCAAACACTGGATTGTAGTGCTCACCGGTGTTGTGGCAAACGTAGCAGTATAGCCAGTCGCTGAGGTCTATCGGCCCGAGGAGCGGCTCGCAGCTTACAAACCTCATCGCCGCAGGGATCTGGAGCAGGATCGGTATGCGCTCGTCGGCCCGGCGCTGGTTCTCGACAGACACACCCAGCCAAAGATTCGGGGGTATCTGCCTCTGTTTTCGAAACATCCATGCTTCAAAGTAGTTAGCCATGCGATCGGGGCGCTTGGTCAGAAGCAGGAAGGTGTGCTGGAGGCAGGCAGAAACTGTGCTCATAACATCGTCGATGAATCCGTCCGGGACATCCTCATGGAACAGGTCGGACATGGAGCAGACGAACACGCGGCGCGGCTTGCGCCAGCGGAACGGTTCATTCCACCTGGCGCCATGCAAGGTCACCCGGAAAGGGTTGTCTGAGGGGTACCCGCACCGCCCCCGGAGCCGCTGGGCGAACCGCCGGGCATAGCAGTTCTGGCAGCCCTCGCTCACCGGACTGCAGCCTGTCACCGGGTTCCAAACGACATCCGTGTACTCTATCCGCGTCGCGCCCATCTCGGGGCCCCCTTTAGTTCCGCGGCACGCCCCGCGCCATGAGGCCGCGGCGAATGTTTTCGAGCATCGCCTGGGTATACGGGTCGCAGCGCCCCCGCGAGGCCAGCGCCGCCACAGCCATCTGTCCTGCGCGGTCCCCCCAGGTTGGCCGCAGGCCCTCCACAAGGCTCTCGAATTCCGCGACCGCCTCGGGCTGGCCCGCCTTGACCCGCACACGGTGCTCGTCCCAGCACGGCTGGTTCTGGGGGCATGTATTGCAGTCGCGGCCGATGGCGGCGCCGAGACCGTACTGGCCGAAGCAATCAGCCTCAGCCATCCTCACCGCCCCCACAGCAGTCCTACCAGCAGCGCCACCCCGATGGGCAGCAACCACCACCAGTTGGGCTCGTACCGCCCCCACCCGCAGAACGGAGGACCTGGGCGCGGGTCATACTGCAGGGTCATTGCCGGTCTTCCCCCTTTCTCCTCGCTCGGCCCTTCAGCACCCGCAGGCACAACTTGCAGTTGTCGGGGTCATCTTCCGTCCGCGGCTGCGGACGTTGCCAACTCAGGTCGATGATCACTGCTTGACGGTTCCCGCATACGGGCCAGTTCCAGCCGTCGGGGTGGGCCCCGTAGTAGTGGTTCTTAGGGTTTCCGAGGATCCACAGCCAGC
>JABLXH010000181.1 GCA_013178155.1 Armatimonadota bacterium
TACATCCAGTTGGAGCAGATGAGGCAGTCCGGCTTGGCTGCATGCACAGCGTTGGCATAGCCGGAGACATGCTCCACGAAGAGGTCGCGGTGGAAGGCCAGCCACGATCCCCAGTGGGGGTCAGTCTCGGACCGCGGTATGGCCGTCAGCCCCGTGCGCGATGTGAACTCGGCCTGGCAGCGGTCACACCAGCACGGCGCCGAGGCCCAGTTCTCGCCATCCACCCAGAAGCCGTCCACGTCGTACTTCTCCACCAGCTCCAGCATCTGCGGGATCATCAGCTCAGTATCGTAGCCGCTCAAGCGGCAAGTCATGTTCTTGTCGGGTTGGCCGTCAGCATTCACACGGGCCCACTCCGGGTGCAGTTCGACAGCCCGGCTGTCCCAGACACCCGAGTAGTGCATCCCCAGTTTGATACCCAGCTCACGGGTCACATCCCGATGGATACGCAAGGCATCCCGCACCACTCCGGGGGAGGTGGAGCCGACCTCGGTCGGCCAACTGGTGTAACCCGCATGGCCCTTGCAGTCACACTGGATCCAGTCCGGCTTGACGCGCAGCAGGCGTTCGCGGAGGTGCTCGGCAGTCAGTTCCCGACCGAGCTCGGTGTCTTTGGCGCCTGCGTGCAGGTCGTAGTGCAGGCCGAAGAACACGCGGTCGTGCCAGTTCCGGGGCTTGTCGCTCATGGTGCCCTCCCAGCAGCGGTGTAGTCGCTGAGGGTTTCCTTCCGCAGAGCGAGTACACCTGCGTCACCCGATGGCAGGTGCGGCCCCTGCGGACGTTGAACCGACTGGCGCAGAGCAGATAGTGCTGGCTTGAGTGGAGAGACCTATGGCTGGGCGCAGAGTGGCGGTCACGATTGGGTGCTGGTTGGGGATGACGGCGGCCTTCGCCGCGGGCAGCTTCTACCGCGATGGCGCGGGCCGCTGGCACGAGCTGCCTGTCACGCGCGAGGGGCAGTCCACCGTGGTGCGGTTGTCGCCGCAGATGATCGGCGGCGGGACCACCGTTTTGGTCCTGGACAAGCCAGATTGGATGGTCCTGGATGACACCGCAGCGCCATCCGTGACCCAGACTCTCGTCGGCGGCCAGAAGCGCCGTCCGGATGACCTGGACATGGGCTGGACCGGAAAGTCTCCCGGTGAGGTGGTCTTTGCCGTCCGGGACGAGGCCAATCCGCTCGATCTTGCAGGCCTGCAAGCGACAGTCAATGGCGCGCCCCTGGAGGCCCAGTGGCTGACCGTTCAGCCCGTGGGAGACACTGGCAAGCAGGCACGGCTGGCGCTCGATCTGTCCGAGTTGCCCCCGGGGCGCTACACCGTGGAGCTCCGTCTGACCGACTTGGCCCCGACGCGAAATCTATTGACGCTGAGAGTGCGTTTCAACTCAGCCCCCTTGCTTGGCAATGCGGGCTTCGAGGAGGCCGATGCTGACGGCAAGCCGGTGGGCTGGTCGGCCGGCGCCTGGTCCAGTGATGCCGACACGAAGTACGACATCAGCGTCAAGCCCGGGGGGGTGGAGGGGCAGCGCGCCCTGTGCATCACCGGGATCGCCGGTTTGCTGAATATGGTCTGCGCCCAGCGGACTGAGGAACTGCAGCCGGGCGTGACCTATGTGTTCAGCGGGCAGTATCGCTCGGAGGGCGGTTGCGCGTTGTCGGCGATTGCCAACCGCGAGGGTCAGGAAGTGGACTACTTCTCCCAGGACCTCCCTGCCGCCGCCGACTGGACGCCTTTTGCCTGGGAGTTCACGCTGCAACCCCACGACTTCGCGCTGATTGCCGTTCGCTCGGGTCGTCCCGGTGAGTCTTGGTTCGACGATCTGAAGGTGGTACCCAAGTGAGCGGCGCGACGCGTGGTCCCGGTCCCAGCGAAGACGAGGCCAAGACATGATCCTGACGCCTGTGGGTCTGGCGCTGCTCCTGCTGCCTGCGGTGCTCATGGCCGGCAGCGCTTACTGGCCACAGATGCTGTGGTGGTCGCTCGCCGTGCTTGTCGGCGGCATCGGCCTGGCGGTCTACGATAACCTGTTCACCCGCCGCCGGGTGAACCTGGCCGTGGAGCGCGAGGTAGAGGACAGAATGTCGCTGGGGGCGGACAACCGTGTCGTCATACGACTGGCCAACCGTTGCCGCTTTGCCGGCCAACTGCTGGTCAAGGACGATCCGCCGGCTGATTTCGTTACGCCCAGGCGCATGCAAAGGATCACTGTCGAACCCTATGGTACCCGGGTGCTGCACTACTACACGCGCCCGGCGGCCCGGGGCCGCTACACTTTCGGGGCGGTGCATGTGCGCGGGAAGTCGCTGCTGGGGCTCACCTGGTGGCAACAGAGCTTCCCCCTGACCCGCGAGGTGGCCGTCTACCCTAACCTCCTGGACTTGGAGCGGTATGCCTACCTGGCCCGCACGGACCGCCTGGAGCAGATCGGCATCCGCCTCACCCGGGTGCGGGGACAGGGCCAGGAGTTTGAGAGTCTGCGCGAGTACACGCCCGACGATGAGTACCGCCACATTGATTGGAAGGCGACCGCCCGGCGTCACCGGCCCATCACGCGCCAGTATGAGCTCGAACGCAGTCAGACCATGCTGATCATGGTTGATGCCGGGCGGATGATGTCAGCGATCGTTGGCGACATGGCGAAGCTTGACTACGCCGTGAACGCCGCGCTGATGCTGGCCTATGTCGCGGCTGAGAAGGACGACGCGGTGGGTCTCATCACCTTTGCCGACACGGTCAAGGCCTATGTGCCACCGCGCAAGGGACGCCAGCAGGTGGGGCGGTTGGCGGACTCGCTGTATGATCTGCAGCCGGCTCTGGTGGAGCCCAACTACGCCGAGGCCTTCGGGATGCTCTACAGCCAGGCCCGCAAACGCGCGCTGGTGGTTTGCTTCACCGACCTCATCGACGTGGACGCCTCGCGGCGGCTGCTGGCTCACCTGTCGGTACTGGCGCCGCGGCACCTGCCTCTGCTGGTGACGTTGCGCGACCCAAACCTTACCAGTGCCGCGCGGCAGATGCCAGAGGAGTCCTTTGACGTGTATCGGCGGGCGATGGCCAGCCAGGTCGAAGCTGACCGCGAGACCGCTCTGAGCGTGTTGCGACAGCGGGGTGTGATGGTCCTGGACACCCCGCCCGAGAAGCTCACGGTCAGCGGTGTGAACCAGTACCTCGCGCTGAAGGCCCGGGGGCGGTTGTGAGGCCGAGCGCCGTGCAGCCTGAGCGTCTGGCGTATTTGCGGCAGTCTCGCGCCGAACTGCAGCGGTCCCTGCAGGGCCTCAATGCCGCCTTCGCGGCCGAGTTGCGCCAACTCCGCGAAGGCATCACAATGGCCCACGAGCTGTTGGCCGATGAGGCTGATCTGGCCGAGGAGCAGGTCCGGGGGCTGATCAAGGAGATGATCGAGAGGCATCCCCGCGGTCAGCGGGCCGCTCGCCTGCTGGCCCGGATCGAGGATGCCGAGCGGCGTCTGCAGGCAGTGGAGGCTGAGCTGGACCAGGAGTGAGCGACACGGTCACTCGCCCGCGTTGGTCCCCATAGCGTACTCATACTCCGCGCGGGCCTGGCGCAGAGCCGACAACGCTCCCTCATAGTCGGCACTGGCCCGGGTGAGGGCAGCCTGCGCGTCCAGAACATCGGTCATGGGCGTCACGCCATTGGCGTAGCCAACCTGGGCCAGCCGCAGGGCCTCACGGGCCAGTTCGACGGCGGGGCCTGTCATATTGACCCGCGCCTGGGCGCTGCGCAACCCGTTGATGGCGACCTGAACCTCCACGGCGATCCCGTACTTCAGTTGCTCCTCCATGGCGGCGAGCTGTTCCAGTTGCGCCCGCGTGCTGGCCTCCGCCTCCCGCGCCGCCCCACCGTCGCTCAGGCTTTGCCGCAGCACGATGCCGCCGGAGAAGGTGCCGGTGTCCGGGTAGGGGGTCGGACGCTCCAGCTCCGCCTTGGCAAATAGACCCACCTGCGGCCGCCGGGCGCTGCGGTCCACGCGCAGTTGCGCCTCCAGCGCCCGCCGCCGCGCCGCCAGGTTCTGCAGCTCCGGGCGCCGCTCCCAGGCTGTTAGCCACTGTTCCCGGGTGAGTTCGGGCACAGCCACCGGCACTTCGTCTTCGACGATCTCCACCGGAGAGCCGGGGGCCAGGCCCATGGCCTCTGCCAGCATGGCGCGGGCAGACTCCTGCGCAGCCCGAAGCTGCTCCAGGCTCTGGCGGGCTCCCGTTAGCGCGACCTGGGCCCGCAACACATCAATCCTGGCCACGACGCCCTGAGCCTCCATGGCTTCGGCGGCGCGGGTCGCCTCCTCCAGGGCCGTGATCTGGGCGGCCACCACCGGCACCATCCGGTTGGCCTCAAGCAGCCGGTAGAAAGTGCGGGCAGCGTTGACGGCCACGGTCTGGCGGCGACGCTGTAAGTCCTGGCGGCTCATCTCAGCGGCGGCTTCAGCGCCAGACTTCATGCCCTCGAGCTTCCCGCCCGTGGACAAGGGATATTCCACGCCGACATTGGCCAGCCAGTTGTCGCGCCCCCCGAAGGTCATGGACCCCATGCCGTCCACGCTTAGCGAAGGCTCATCTTCCAGCCGGATGTAGCCGGCCTCCGCGGCCAGTTGCGGGCGGAAGTGAGCCGCCACCTGCCGCACCCGGGCCTCCGCCGCCGCCACCTCGGCCTCTCCGGCGCGCAGCGAGGCGTGGTGGGCGAGCGCCAGACGGACGACCGTGGGGAGGTCATAGGGGGGCGCGGGCAGTTCCCCGGTCTGGGCCAGACAGGCTCCGGCAGCCAGCAGCAGGCCCAGGAGCGTCGGCACTCTCGTCATGTTCAGGTCTCCCTCCAGCGGATACCGTGACGCAGCGGCTCACCAGCTAAGCGGCGCCGGGTCCCGGCTCGGCCGGAACGACCGGCGGGTGCTTGCGGCCAGCCAGGTAGTACAGCACCGGTACCGCCATGCGGCTCAGGAGCAGCGAGGCCACCTCTCCGGCCATCAGGCTTACCGCCATGCCCTTGAAGATGGGGTCAAAGAGCAGCACGCTGGCACCCACAAACACGGCAGAGGCGGTCAGCAGCATGGGGCGGAACCGCACGACACCGGCGTCAATGACCGCCTCGGCCAGCGGCATGCCCTGGCGCAGGCGCAGCTCGATGAAGTCCACCAGGATGATGGAGTTACGCACCACGATGCCAGCGCCGGCGATGAAGCCAATCATCGAGGTGGCGGTGAAAAAGGCGCCCAGGAGCCAGTGGCCCGGCAGGATGCCAATGAGCGACATGGGGATGGCGGCCATGATCAGGATGGGCGTCCTGAAGTTCTGGAACCAGCCCACCACCAGCACATAGATCAGCGCCAGCACCGCGGCGAAGGCGATTCCCAGGTCGCGGAAGACCTCGTAGGTGATGTGCCATTCGCCATCCCACTTCACTGCGACCTGGTCGGTCAGGAAGGGCTGACGGGTGGCTAACTGCTTGATCTGGTAGCCCCCCGGCATCTTGATCTGGGCGACTTGCTTCTGCAGGCGCAGGATGGAGTAGACCGGGCTTTCAAAGCGC
>JABLXH010000182.1 GCA_013178155.1 Armatimonadota bacterium
CCCTCAGAAACGTCCCCATCGCCCTCGTCGGCCTCATGCCGCCTCAGTCCTCTCCTTCTGCAAACTGGCGGTCTCTATTCGCCCTATCGGGATCGCTTCCAACCCTTGAGAATCCCTTGGCTACCGGCCGCCCATCTCCTGCGTGTGATTTCCCCAACTTCGGGACGGCGGGGACGCCAGGAGGTAGCTGGAGAGGTCGAGGGCCGTTCGCGGGTGACTATCCCCGCCGCGGCGAACGGTTCCACCGCCGTACGGGGGCAGGCGGCAGGCAGGGATGGCCATCTTCTGGGAGAAGAGTTTCCGCCCATGCGTTACGGGCCAAGGTCGTGGACGCGGACGGAGGAAGCAATGATGCCTGGAGCGAGCACAGTTTCAACCATCGCTCTACTCCTGCTGCTGAGCCTGGCGGCGCAGGCGCAGCAGGTTCTGCCGCGCTATTACGCTCATGAGGCCGTACACGACGCTCACGGGGTCATTGCTCCCTGGTATCAGGGCCAGAACGGCCCTCTGGACCTGCGCGTTCGCATTGCGGCCGAGACCCTCAGACGCTACCCGTGGGCTACACCTCCGCAGGCGGTCATGGCCGCGCCGCATTACGTCTTCAGCGGTTCCTGGACCATCAGCCCCGAGGGGGAGATCTCGGTGCCGCCTATTGACGACTGGGCGAACGGTGACCTGGGGCAGCGGGCCGCCTACGTTCTCTCCGGTCTGGTGGACTACTACCGCTACTCCGGCGACGCCACTGCCATCGGCGGCATCACCCTCATGGCGGACTATCTTGTCCGCTACGCCCAGACCCCTGACACGCATCCCTGGCCCCGCTTCCTGGTGTCCGTCCCGACCCGAGGCCAGGCCTATGGTGTGGCAGACCCCCACGGCTTCATCCAACTGGATATCGTGGCCGAGGCCGGCGTGGGGCTGCTGCGGGCGTACCAGCTTACCGGCAATCGGCAATGGCTGATGGCTGTCCAACACTGGGCGGACCTGCTGGCGGAGCGGGCCGCCCGGCAGCCCGGTGTCCCCCCGTGGGGGCGTTACGCCAACCCGCAGGACGTGCCCTGGGAGGACCTCCAGACCGGTGGTCTCGTCTTCATCCTCTGCCTGTTCGATGAGCTGGAGCGCATGGGGTATACCGGGCGTGAGCCGGGCAGCATCGCCGCCGCTCGCCAGGCGGGGGAGGGCTACCTGCGCGATGTGCTCCTGCCGCGCTGGACCGTGGATGACACCTGGGGCCGCAACTACTGGGACTGGAATGATCCGGTGCAGGCGGAGAACGTGACGGAGTTTGCGGTGCGCTACATGATGGAACATCCCGACCGGTTCCCGAACTGGCGCAATGACTGTCGGAACATCATGTCGCTGTTCCTGAACCGCACCAGTGTGGCGACTTCGTCCAATGGTGACGTCTACAGCGGTGCCTGGGCCTATCCGGAGTCCAGCGCCTGTTGCGGCCGCTCGTTGTGGTACGGACCGATGGAACTGGCCACCGTCTACGCCCAGTACGGCGAGCTGGCCGATAGCGCCTGGGCGCGCGAGATGGCCCGTCGCCAGATCATCCTGGCCACCTATGACATCCACGAGACTGGCGTGGTGGAAGACAACATAGATGGAGGACAGGTGGTTGCCGGTGGCTGGTTCAAGATCGCCCATCCGATGGCCCTCAAGCACTGTCTGGGGGTCATCGCCTGGCAACCGGAGCTTTTCGCCCCCAGTCGGGAGAACCACATCGTGCGCTCCACCTCGGTGGTCAGTGAAGTCCGGTACGCGCCCGGGCGCGTCTCCTACACCACCTTTGATGCCCCGCCGGGTGGCAGCGAGGTGCTCCGTCTGGCCTTCGAACCCGCGGAGGTGCGGGCAGACGGTCAGCTACTGAAACGGGCACCGGGTCCGCAGGGCTACGAGGTCAAGGCACTTCCTGGTGGTGACTGTCTCGTGACCATCAGGCACGAGGGTCGGCGGCACATTGTGGTCAGTGGCCCTGACCCGCAGCAGTGGGCGGACGATGCCGCACTGGAGAAGACGGGGGCTTGGGAGACGACACAAAGCACCGCTGACTGGAGCGGAACCATCGCGGTCGCGACCTCCCCGGGCGCCAGCCTGACCGTGCGCTTCACGGGCAACCAGGTGCGGCTGATCGGCGCCGTGGGCCCGACGGGTGGGCTGGCGGACGTCTATCTCGACGGCCGGAAGCAGCTTGCCGGTGTGGACTGCTGGTCTCCCCGGACCCGCCGACAGCAGTTGCTCTACAGCCGCAATGGGCTGGACAACGGCCCCCATGAGTTGCGCCTTGGGGTCCGGGGTGTCGGCAATCCGGCGTCCACAGGGGCACGGGTATGGGTGGATGCGGTGCAATGGTCTGACGCGCGGGGTGGCGGAGACTTCGGGCAGGGTGGCGGGCCCTCTGAACCGCAGCGTGTGGTCTTTGGTTACACGGGGCGGAAGGACTACGTGGACAGCGCCGGACATCCCTGGCGACCGGCCACCGAGTTCGTGGCGCGTTCCCGAGACTTCGCGGATGTCGTGAACGTCGCCTGGTGGACCCAGCGCCGTCTGCATGAAGTCGCGGGGACAGCCGACCCGGAGCTCTATCGGTACGGCGCCCACGGGGCGCAGCTCGTGGCCTACTTCACGGTCGCCCCGGGAAGCTATCACGTGCGGCTGAAGTTCGCCGAAACGCGAGCTCTGCCGGCCACCAGCCGCGCGCTTACGGTGCGGATCAACGGCCAGACCATGGTCCGGGGCGTGGACCTGGCGGCCACTGCCGGGGGCATGGGGCGAGCCGTTGACCTGGTCTTCGACGACATCGCGCCAGCTCACGGCATCATCATGGTGGAACTGTTGCCAACCTACACGGGCGAGGCGATGGTGCAGGCCATCGAGGTGGGGCCCGGCCCTGGTGGACCAGGAGCGACACCGATACTCGTCCAGAGAGAGGGCGAGGGTGGGCAGGCGAACCTGCTGGCCAATCCTGGCTTCGAGGAGACCACCCTCGGCACCCTGGGCCGGATGGGCGAGACGATGCCGGCGGCTGGCTGGACCTACGTCTTCGCCAGCCCGACCCAGAGCTATGTCTGGGCCGAGTCTGACTATGCGATACACCCGGACTGGGGCCTGCCCGAGTACCACAGTGGGAACCAGGCCCTGCGCACACATACGGACGGCCGCGGCCATACCATCATCTACCAGGATGTCATGGTTGAGCCGAAGACCACCTACCGGGCGTCGGTCTGGGTGCGTGCCGTTGACCTGAACGGCAAGGGCTTCGGGACCCATGCCGGCGATGCGGCGTCACTGATCATTCACGAGCATGGCATCTGCGGCAAGTACCTGGCGGACCTGGGATCGGTCTCCACGACCCAGGCCGGGCCGTTCACTGAGCTGGTGAAGACCTTCACCACCAGCGAGAAGGGCGCCCGAGTGCGGTTCATACTCGACACAGTCATCGCCGCCCCGTACCAGGAAGGGCACGTGACCTGGGACGACGCCTCCTTGATGCGGCTAGAGGCTGGGCCTGGCGCCGGAACCGCCTCGGCGACGAGCCAGGAGTGAGCCGCCCTCCCGCGCCGCGTCCTGTGTCTGGGGCGAGATCCTGCCGCGCCGGTCGGCTCCCTCGAGATTGCTGATTGGCGTCCGCGTCTGAGGGGCGATGACATCGGGGGGACAGTTGGCGGCGGGAACGGTGACAGTCTGGCTGGCAGAGCCTCCCCATGGGCACGGACCTCACAGCGATGTTCTCCGCTCAGGGGCCGACCGACAGCAGCAGCTCGCCGAGGCCGATCTCCGCGTGGAAGATCTCCGGGGCGACGGGCGTGGCGCAGGTGGTGGCGGCGTAGAGTGCCCGGCATTGCCCCGCCTCCGTGCGTTCCAGTTCCCCTGTCCCGTCGAGAGTGCAGAGAGCCAGGAAGTAGCAGTTGCGGTTCCGCCCCTCATCGGCCGAGCCGGCCATCAGGGCTGCGCCATCGTCGCCCCACCGCCAATCCACGCCGTCCCGGGAGAACTGCAGGGCGGGGACCGTCTTGCCGCTGTCCAGGGTAGCGAAGGTGATACGCACGAAGAGCGGTCCGCCAGGGAGGTCCTTCAGGTAGCCGATCTGGTTGCCGTACTGCGACAGGCCCACCCGGCGGCGCTGTGCCCAGTCGAAGGTGGTGGGGTCGGCCGACCTCAACAGGTGGTAGCCCTGGGGCTGGCCTGCCACATCCGCTGCCACATACATCCACCAGCAGAGCTCGTCGGCGTCCCAGGGGACATAGATGACCTCCTGGTGATGCAGGGCGGTCTGCGCCGCGTCGGTGATGTTGATCACCACGCCGCGAGCCGTCGAGACCCGCTGCCAACTGAACCCGTCGTCGCTTGTGAACAGGACGATGCGATCCACACCCGGCGTCTCGGTCACCTCCGGATCATCGGTCCGTGCGGCGGGGTTGCCCTGAACCTGGGCGTACATGTAGTAGGTCCCGCCGACCCGCAGGACCTCGGGCTCCAGGCAGTTGGACGAGTACCACAGGTCGGTGCGCCCCTCCTCCTGGGGCAGCCAGAACTCGGGACGGAACCGGGGCATGAACCAGCTCCCTGGCGCGCCTGTCTGGGAGACGTAGTGTAGCACATGGTCGCCGTCGGCGCCGGGGATGCCCCGCCGCAGCCAACGCCCCCCGGAATAGAGCCGGTAGATGCCGACGAGGGTATCGCGCATGAGGAAGGGGCAGTAATCGTAGGCCAGCTCGCCATCGGTAGTGTTGCGGTCCACCGCTGCCTCGTGGCCGAAGAAGCGGCTCTGGACCCGGATGGTTGCGGCATCGGGCCAGTCGGCGAAGCGCGCCTGCGTCTCCTGCCATCCGGCCGCTGCCAGGTCCTGGGCCGCCGCCGGCAGCGTGGTGCACAGAGCCATGACGGCCACCATGAGGCTCCTCATCGTGGTGGGGACTCCTTCTGCCTGCAACGTTAGCGCCAGGGCAATCGGGGGCGCCAGACGCGTGGGACGCAGGGGATTGGCGCTTCGGCGCAAATGATTCGGTGCGGGAGGTCGTGGTTCCTGCAGGGCAGGGTCATGTCGGCCTCCCCAGGCCTGAGAGCAACCCGTCGTCCGGGGTCCCGGTCGGCCCGTCCGGGTTCCGGGCCGCTCAACCGCCCCTGCGCGGGGGACCATCTGGCCGAAAGGCGAAACGGGGCGTCCGCGGCCTGCAAGACGCCCCGTCCGTCGCGCCACAGGGGACGGCTCTTGCCCCCCGTGTCTGCACTCACCGCCGTAGCGGCTTCAGGACGGTGGTTTGGCTGCCGTCGGCCGTCGCTGCGGTCACCCGCACCAGATACACCCCGCCGGGAACCTTGCTCCCTGACGTGCCCACGCCGTTCCAGCTCAGCGTGCTGATGCCCGCCTCCAGGTCCCGCGCCGGCAACTCCGCCACCACGAATCCCCGCCAGGTTGGTGATCGTCGCCCGCACCCTAGCCGCCGCCGACAGCGAGACCACGATCTGGCTGACCTCGCCGCCCTGTGCCGTCGCCGTCAGCGCCAGCGCTGAAGCACTCCCGGCGCCGATCTCCACCGCGGCGCTGGTCTTCGCCGGCCCTGTGGTGATGCCATCATAGGCCCTCGCCTGACACTGCCATAGCTCTCCGGTCGTGGTCGCTGCGGCTCCCACATAACGCTGGGCCGGGCCCTTGGTCCACGTAGTGCCGTCGGTGCTCACATACCACTGGTAACGGTAGGTCAACGGGTCACCATCGGCGTCCGTGGCCCCCGTCGCCGTCGCTTTCAGCTCGTCGTCATCGGTCGGGTTCTTGGGCGTGATGACCACACTGGTGGGCGCCGTCGGCTTGGTATTCGGCGGTCGGATCTCCACGACGTCGCTGTATACCTTCGCACTACGCGAGACGCCGTCATAGGCCCACGCCTGCACCTTCCAGAACTGGCCCACGGTGGTCTCGGTGCTCTTGAGCACCTTCAGCGTCGGCCCGGCGGTGAAGGTCGTGCCATCATCGCTCTTCCACCACTGGTAGCGGTAGGCGATGGGGTCCCCATCATCGTCAGTGGAACCGCTGGCATTGGCGGTCAGGTTCGTGTCGTCGTAGGCCGGCAACGGCTTGATCGTCACCTTGGTCGGCGCGCTCGGGCGCTTGTTGACGCGGAAGCGCTGGACCCGATGGCCGCTGTATTCAGTGATCCAGACGCGCAACTGGTCATCCACGAAGATGCCGCACGGCTGTTTCATCTGCCCATCGCCCGTGCCATACTGCCCCCAGACGTACTTCAGCACACCATCGGCATCGAACTTCTGGATGCGGTTATTCTGGTTGTCGGCGACATACACCATGTTGTCGGGGCCGACCTCAATCCCCAGGGGATACTGGAACTGCCCATCACCGCTCCCGTTTGAGCCCCACTTGGCCACGAAGGTCCCGGTGCTGGTGTACTTGACCACCCGGTGGTTATACTCGTCCGCGATGAACACGTAGCCACCGGCTCCCCAGGCCACATCACAGGGATGGTTCATCTGGGTATCACCACTGCCGGAGCCGCCCCAGCTCGTGATGAAGTTACCGTTCTTATCGAACTTCTGCAGACGATTGTTGCCATACTCGGCGACGTAGATGTTGTCGCTGTCGTCGAAAGCAAGGCCACGCGGAGCGTTGAACTTGCCCGTGGCGCTGCCATAACCCCCAAACTTGCTCAGGAAGAAGCCGGTAAGCTGGAAGATCTGGATGCGGTTGTTGTTGCTGCCGCTGGTGTCACCGACATAAAGCTTCCTCTCACTGGAAAGAGCGATCCCCCAGGGATAGTTGAACTGGCCGTCGGCGGAACCTTTGGTGCCCCACTGGCTGTGAAACGACATGTCCGCGTTCAGCCTCTGGACGCGGTGGTTGTCATGGTCCACCACATAGACCCGCCCGTCACCGTCCACCGTCAGTGCGGTGGGCGTGTCAAACTGCAGGGGACCCGTCCCGTAGCTGCCCCAGCGCCCGTCAAACTTGTACAGCGAAGCTGCCTGGGCCGCCACTGCCAGGCCCAGCATGGCTACGATGGCGACCGTCGCACACACAACATTCCTGCGCACCATTGCTACTCTCTCCCTTCGTCTGGCCATTCTGGGGAAACCATGCCATGGCATTTGCTGACACCGCGACACACACCGTTCCTTCGATTTCCCGGGCCGTAGCATCACCTCTCCCCGCCCGATGCACATAGGCGCCTCTGGAACCCTCCTCTTGGCCTTCTTGGCTGTCTGGCCGCCGCTTCCTGCCATGAATTCGGTGAATCTTCTGCGGTCGGCAAAGAGGCGTCCACCTTGGTGACGGACGCCTCTTGAGGCTGCTCCGGGGGTAGAGAACCCCTGCTGTTTTCAACGCCACAGCGGCGCCAACACACTGGTCTGACTGCCGTCAGCCGTCGCTGCGGTCACCCGCACCAGATACACCCCACCGGGTACCTTGCTCCCTGAGGTCCCCACGCCATTCCAACTCAGCGTGCTGATGCCCGCCGCCAGATCCCGCGCCGGCAACTCCGCCACCACGATCCCCGCCAGGTTCGTGATCGTCGCCCGCACATTGGCCGCCGCCGACAGCGAGACCACGACCTGGCTGACATCCCCGCCCTGTGCGGTGGCCGTCAGCGCCAGCGCCGAAGCACTCCCGGTCCGGATCTGCACCTTGGCGCTGGTCTTGATCGGCCCCACCGCCGTCCCGTCGTACGCCCGCGCCTGGCAGCGCCACCACTCACCCACGCTGGTCTCGCTGGCCGGCAGGAAGCGCTTCGCCGGGCCGTTGGTCCAGGTCGTCCCGTCGTTGCTCTTCTGCCACTGATATCGATAGACCAGCGTGTCGCCATCAGCGTCCGTAGCGCCCGTCGCGGTTGCTTTCAGCTCGTCGTCATCGGTCGGGTTCTTGGGCGTGATGACCACACTGGTGGGCGTCGTGGGCTTGGTGTTGGGGTGGACAATGGGCACCTCGGCACTGTAGATCCGGAGGCTGCGAGCGATGCCGTCATAGGCCCAGGCCTGCACCTTCCAGATCTCCCCCACGATGGTCTCGCTGTTCTTCAGAACCTTCGCTGCCGGGCCCTTGCTGAAGGTGGTCCCGCCGTCTTCGCTCTTCCACCACTGGTAGCGATAGGACAGAGCGTCGCCATCCGCATCCGTGGCGCCGCTGGCGTTAGCGGTCAGGTCGGTATCGTCGTAAGCCGGTAAGGGCTTGACGGTGAGCTTGGTGGGCGCCGTCGGCACCTTGTTGCGGTGAAACCGTTGCACGCGGTGGTTGCCATGCTCCGTGATCCACACCCTGAGGTTCGCGTCCACGTGAATACCAGTGGGGCTGTACATGTCACCCTCGCCCGTCCCGTACTGCCCCCAGGTGTCCTTCCAGTTGCCATCCGCGTCAAACTTCTGCAGCCGGTGGTTGCTCGTATCGGCCACATATACGGCATTGTCCTTGCCGACCGCAACTCCGGCGGGATAGCTGAACTGCCCATCACCCGCACCGTAGCTACCCCACTTGGTGACGAACGTGCCGCTGCTGGTGTACTTCACGATGCGATGGTTGTAGGTATCTGCCACAAAGACAAAGCCGCCGGCGCCGTAGGCAATCCCATTGGGGTAGTAAAGGTTGGTGTCCCCGCTGCCCTGAGTGCCCCAGGTGGCGATGAAGCCGCCGACGTGGTCGAGCTTCTGCACGCGACTGTTGCCGGAGTCAGCGACATAGAGGTTGTCGCTCTCGTCCATCGCCAGAGCGCGTGGTGTGTCGAACTTGCCCGTGGCGCTGCCGTAGCCCCCGAACTTACTGACGAAGGACCCTGTGAGTTGGAACACCTGGATACGGTTGTTGGCGCTCCCGAGGGTGTCGCCCACGTAGAGCATGCTCTCACTTGATACGGCAATCCCCCACGGGTAGCTGAACTGCCCGTCCGACGACCCCAGGCTACCCCAATGGCTGAGGTAACCCATGACGGCGTCGAAGCGCTGGACGCGGTGGTTGTAGTACTCCACCACGTACACTTTGCCGTCGGCATCCAGGCAGATCCCGACGGGGTGATAGAACTGCGCGGCCCCAGTCCCATAGGACCCCCAGCAGCCGTCGAACTTGTAGTACTCCACGGCATGGGCTGCGACAACGCCAACGA
Source organism: Armatimonadota bacterium (assembly GCA_013178155.1). Classification (GTDB taxonomy): domain Bacteria; phylum Armatimonadota; class Zipacnadia; order Zipacnadales; family UBA11051; genus JABLXH01. The sequence continues at coordinate 9,108 of JABLXH010000182.1, forward strand.
CCACCAGGACGAAACAGCGTGTGATGAGTGCAGCGCTGGTGCGCATAATACTCACCCCCACATTTGATAGGTCCGCAACAAGTACGGACCGCGCGGTCCAGACACTTGCGCCTGACCGATCGGCCGGGCCACTCTCTCCCAGAGGCATCACTTTCCTTCCTGGTCGTCCTGTCGCTCGCCAGGCGACCAGCCTGGCGCCGCCTGGCAGGGAACTCCTCCTCTGTCCTTGTTCGTCTCCCGCCAGTCTCCTGCCGGAATCTTCAACATTCTGCTAAGAAAAGACCGACACAGCGGCGTGCAGGTGAGGGACGCCTGTGGGGCCGTGGTCCCCGCCCGGTTCCTCCCTCCGTCGATCTCCCCCGGCGGCGCTTATGCTACAATGAGCCGACGCACCACGGTGGAGACAGCTTCAGCGGGAGAAAAAAGCCATGAGATACGCTCTTGTCCTGGTCTCACTGGTATCGAGCCTGGCGGCCGCTGCGCCCATGGTCTGGACCGGTGACTACGTCCCGGCGCCGGAGCCCGTCCGTAGCCGCCTCACCCTCGGGGCCTACGTGTTCCCGGGTTGGTACCGCGACATCGGTCGCGGCGATTACCCGTACCGAACCCATGACGAGGACAGTGAGTGGCGTCTGATCGCGGCCCGGCCCGCGCCTCGGCCCTTGCTGGGCTTCTACGATGACTCCTTGCCCGAGGTCAACGACTGGCACATCAAGTGGGCGCTGGACCATGGCATCTCCTACTTCGCCTTCGATTGGTACTGGAACGCCGGCGAGCACCGCTTGCTGCGGACACTGGAGCGGGGGTTTCTCCAGGCGCGCTACGCCCCGCTGATGAAGTTCTGCATCCACTGGTGCAATCACGGCCTGGACTGGAAGGACCGCCCCTACAGCCGCCCGACCGATGAGGACTTCCAGACGCCGGCGCTGGTGGAGATGATCGAGTACTGTGCCGAGCACTACTTCCGCCGGCCGAACTATCTCACCGTCGGCGGGCGGCCGGTTTTCATGGTGTGGGACAGCCGCCGGCTCATCGCGGCCAATGGCGGTCCGGAGGGCTTCCGGGC
>JABLXH010000183.1 GCA_013178155.1 Armatimonadota bacterium
TTGGCCTGGACGCGCCTTAGCTCCGCCCGCAGTTCGTCCTCGCGAGTGGCCAGGAGTGCCTCGGCCTCCTCACCGACCAGCCGCTGCATCAGCGGGGAGCTGGCGAAGTCAGCGATGGCCGCGGTCACATGAGCCTCCACCTCCTCCGCCTTCTTCATCAGCCCTCGGCAGGGCGGGCCCTCGGTGGCGATGACGACGTTGCAGCGGTAGAAGCGTGTGTTGGTAGTGCCGGCACGGTGGGCGTAGAGTCGTCGCCCGCAGTTGCCACAGAACAACACACCGAGCAACGGGAAGTCATCGTCGGCCATGGTGCGGGTGCGGATTGGCCTCCGCCGCTCCAGCTTGTCCAGGATGCGGTCATAGGTCTCGCGGTCATACAGCCGGAGGTCGTAGTGCCTGCCCCGCACCAGTTCGCCATTCTTGTTGAGCATGTGGCCGGTATGGATGGGATGGCTGATGATGCGGCGAACCGTATCGGCCGGCCAGCGGGTCAACTTCGTGCCGCTCTTCAGACCAGTGGTCTCCAACTCGCGGGCGATCTCCGGGAGGGTCCTGTTCTCCTCCAGGAAACGCTGGACCATGAGTTTGACGTAAGGAGCCCGCTCGGGGTCGGGCTCGATGTTGCGGCGTTCACCGGCGGCGACGGCCTCTGCACTCTGCCAACGCCAGCCCCACGGGAGAGGCCCGGTGGGCCAGTAGCCGGCGCAGCGACGAGACTCGTGGGCATCGAGAATGCGCTGCCGCATCACCTGCAACTCGCGTCCGGCGGTCAGAGACATCAGGTCCGCCACAAAGGCGTCGTCCACGTTGTCGAGGTCCAGGTCGCCGTAAACGATCCGGACGTTCACGCCGGCCGGCTTGCAGTACAGATGGCGCAGACACTTCCAGAGGAAGTCCTCGCGCGCCACGCGGCTCACCTCGTAGGTGACTATGTGAGTGAACTCCCGGGCCATGATGCGGTCCACCACGTCGGAGAGAACGGGGCGGATGGGCTCGCCGGGCCTGGCCAGTTGCCGCACGGTGTAGGCCCCGGAGAGGCCCCCGTCGGCCTGGTATTCGTAGCGGTAGTTGCCCGGGCCGAAGGTGCGGTCACAATACTCGCGACAGAGCCGGTCCTGGGTCTCGAGAGAGTGACCGTGCTCGAACTGTCCGCGGGAGGAAACCCGACCGTAGGCCAGTACGCTATAGCGGCCATCGGGGGTGCGGGGGGCGGTGGTGGACTTGCGCATGGGCTGCCTCCGGTGATTTAGTGACTTTATTGTATATGTGTTGATAAATGGTGTAAACACCAGTTGGGTCAAAGGTGATATGGCCATCATCAAGGGGCCTTTCGCGCCCCTTTTCTGGGTCTATAACACGGCTCTGGCCCACAGCCTCGAGGGCCCCGTAAAAACCGGTCTGCCTCGGGTTGCGGTCTCACTCCGTCCGTCCACTCCCCTCTCCCCTACCCCGACTGCGGCGTCGATTGGCTTTGGCGGAGACTGTCACTTCCTCTGCGCTTTCCTCAAGCCCGATCAGGAGTCGGGCGAGCTGACGCGCCAGGGGCCGCAGCTCCCGCTCCTCGCTGAGACTGATTGCCCTGTGGATAGTGGGTTGAGTCATCAGCCCTCACCCCCCGGCTGGCTGGTTTCCGCATAGGCCGGGAGGGCATTGGCTGCTGCCCGTTTGGTGTCATCAGTGGTGTGCAGGTAACGCGAAGTGGTGCTCAGGTCCGCGTGTCCCAGCAGTTCCTGGCAGGTCTTGACGTCCACACCGGAATGAAGGAGTGTCGTCGCGTACTGGTGTCGCAGCGAGTGCGGGGTGATCTCACCGTTGGCTCCCGCTCGCCGCAGCCACCGCCGGAACATGCGGTAGAAGCTGGTGTTGCCGATGCGGTGCCCGGCACGGTTGGTGAACAGCAGTTCGGAACTGCCGTCGCGCTGGGTGAGGTAGGAAGCCAGCGCCTGCTGAGTCTGAGCCGGTAGGGGGATAGTCCGCAGCCGCTGGCCTTTCCCCAGGACCGTCACCTGGCTCAAGTCCGCCGACAGGTCCGCGACCCGCAGGTCCAGCAGCTCGGCCCGCCGCAGACCGGCCGTAAGCAGCAACATGACCATGGCTCTTTCGCGCGGGCTAAGGGTGGCCTGCACGAGGGCTCGACAGGTCTCGAGATTTGGCGCCTGTGGTACCTGTGCCCGGGCCTTTGGCTTTACCACCCCCTCCACCGGGTTACGGTCAACGATTCCCGCCCGCTGCAGGTAGCCAAAGAAGCTACTGAGTGCGTTCAGCATGCGGCAGATGGTTGCCGGCGCCAGGCCGGTCTGGGCCACCGCGAAGGCCTGCACGGTGCGGGTGTCCATCCGGGTGACTTCCTGAGGGAGGCGGTGGGCGACCAGGAACCGCCCGAATCGGACCAGGTCCCGCCGGTAGGCCTCCACGGTCAATGGTGAGGCCTGGCGGTAGTCTGCCAGGTAGGTGAGAAACTCCCTGGCCAAGGCAGCCAGATCCAGCGGGGGACCGTCGGGGGCGACGGACGGGGAGCCGAGGGGCTCTGAGGCGAGAGACAGGGTCGGGCGGCGAGGGGTTAGGGCTAACGTCATGGTGGCAAACCTCCTTGCGCCGTGACGGCGCTGCTGAGGTCTCCGGGATCCTCTGGGTCCCGAAGCCACCGGCCCCAATATGGTGCAGCTAACGGGACATGGCGACAGAAAAACCTCTCAGTCCTCAAAAAAAGTTGGAGGACGCCCTTCACGGGTGTCCTCCTGCTTGCGACCGCGCACTCGGGACTTCTCTGCGCTCTAACGGCGCCGCTCAGCCCGTAACTCCGTGACCAGCCGCCAGACTTCCTCGGACGAGTATACTGCACGCCCTCCCTGCCACTCTGGGCGCGCCTTACCCTCCTTTTCCCAGCGCTGCAACGTCTTCGCACTCACGTTGAGAGCCCTCGCCGCCTGCTGGCGCGTGTAGCTTCTCTCCGGCATCTGGCCTGCCCGCCCGGCCTTGCGACGGGCTAAGTCTCGGATCCGGTCCACCATCTCGGGCGTGTAGGGGTACACGCGCCACTCTCGCCGCACCCGTCCCGGCAAGCCCCGGGCTACGTCCCCTAACCGTAGTGCTCGGATCTCCCCGCTGCGGTCCCAGTGCCGCAACTGGTCCGCGCTCACCCCACAGAGCGAGGCCATTTTCTCCACATAGGCGTACCGGACGCCTTCCTCCTCGTGGGCCCAAAGCACGCCCACGTTCGACCCGACGTTGGCGACGTAGCCATCTACTCCCCACCCCTCTGTGCTCAGCATATCCTTCAGCGTCACCGTCTCGCCGTCATCATTCACGTAGGGCATGTCCAGAGAGAGTATCTGGGCGCTGTCCCGATCCGGGGGGCGGTAGTGTTCCCGCAGGTGTCCTCGCAGGCGCGATAGTAGGTACCAGGCGACACTGATGTGCACCAGGTCGCGACTGCGCCAACTCACCCCCAGTGCCTCACAGGCCCGATCCACGCGCTCCCGCAAGTGGGGACTGGACTCCAGGCCTAAGCCCCCAGCCGTGCCAAACGAACCGTCACCCTTGCCGTACATGAAGTCATACTCGTCAATGGCCCTGGACAACACGGCCCGGAACTGCTTTTCCATCCGCCCCTGTGCCTTAGGATCCCAGATCTGCTCCTCCCATTGCTCGCGCCGCTTGGCCTCGGTAGCACAGCTCGTCACCAGCGGCTCGAACATCGCCATCAGCCAGCGCTTCGGCCCCAACTCTCGCAGCTTCGGTACCTGCAACTGGATTGGCGCGGGAAAGGTGTCCACCTGCCAGGCCAGGTAGTTGGCCATACTGCGCGACACCGCACGGTCTCGGCCACCCAGTTGCTGGTATAGCACCATGTCCGGAATCGACACCAGCGGCAGCACCGTCAGGCCGAAGTAGCCGTTCCCATGGGTTAGCACGCGGTTCCACTCCTGCTCTACGGCAGTCTGGAAGGCCTCATCTTCCGCGGGCAAGACCAGCGGCTGCAGTTGCAGCTTCCCGTAGATGAACCAGGTGAGGGTCGCGCAGAAGAGCCGCTCGAAGTGACTCACCACCGGCGCCTTCGCATCCAGCTCAATCTGGTCCGGGCGGGCCAGCGTGACACCGCCGTCGACCGCAAAGCTCACCACTCGCCCCAGGTCGCCGACCACCGACCGGGGCAGCCGGTAATAGTCAATCGCGTCCTGCACGTAGCGGTCCACCTGCGGCCACAACACCACCAAGAGCACTGCCGAGGCCTGTAGCGAGGCCCAGGAGGTAGGCTGCAGGGCCACCTCCCGAAGCTGCAGGTACTGCTCGTCGCTGAGGCGCTCCCCCCGCTCCCAGCAGCGCAACACGTGCCGCAAGGCGGTGTGCTTGCGCGCCTCCTGCACCAACCGTTCCGTCTCTGTCCCCCGGTAGATCGCCGGGAACTCCCTCGCCCCCGGCTGTGCCGCTGGCCAGAGGTCCAGACACTCGTCGCGCGGCCGTAGCCGAAACGGGCAGTCGTTCACATACCGGCACAGCGGGCACGGGGATAGCAGCGCCTTCGACGGCGCAGGTCCGCCCACCGCCGGCCCGTCAGCAGCATCAGTCATGGGTGAGCTCCCGTATAGGATCTGCTCGCCTGTATACCCCACCGCGTGGCGGGGTGTCAAAGCGCATGCACTTTCAGAGCCCAAGGGAGAACGCCCCGGCCCCAAGTCCATTGGCGGGCCGACGAAGGGGAACCGTCTTCAGTGTGGAAATCCACGACCGACGCTCCGCCGTGCGCAGTGCGTTGCACGGGGCAAATGGCACTTGCCGGGAGGGACGGATGGCGCGTCGCCTGCTTGCTGGGACGCTTATGGTTGTGGTCGCCAGCCTCGTCGGCACCGGCTGCGGTCGACTCGACCTCGACATACTGACCGAAGTCTTCGCTAACGGCCGTGGCCGCATGACACTTCACGTCACCGCCAGTGGCATTTTCACCGCTCTGGCCGCCGAAGCTGTCAGCGAGGCGCGAGCTGATGGGTGTAGCCCGGAATACTACTGCGACGCCGCCGGGGCCCACGTAATCGAAACTGTCAGCTTCGAATACGCCCGCAATCGCAGCAGCCTCGGCGAGGAGACGGAGCGTCTGCTCCGCCGGGTCCGGCGGCCCTACAAGGATTCACCCTCACCCCTGCAAGACGCGCCCGACGTGACGATTACCGTGGACCGGCACGTCTTCACCACGGATTATCACTTCACCCAAGTTCTTTCACCCAACCCGGAAATGCAGAAGATGGACCTCTGCGACAGCTGCGAGGGTAATGGGACGCTTCCATGCCCCCTGTGCGAGGGATCAGGCAGAGATCATTGTTGGGCCTGCCTGGGGACGGGCAGCGAGCTCAGTTGGTATGCGGGTGCCTATGTCCGCTGCTCACGTTGCGGTGGCACTGGGACC
>JABLXH010000184.1 GCA_013178155.1 Armatimonadota bacterium
TCCAAAGGGCATCGAGCGTGCGGTGACCTATCCGGCGGCGGGCAACTTCGACCCACGCCAGGGCACGCTGGAAGTCACGCTTGTGCCCTAGTTCAACTCGACCGCGGAGGGCGAGGTCAACCGCAGTCTCTTCGGTGTGGCCTGGCCCGCCGACACGGCACCGGAGCCAGAACGCGGGATGTGGTTCTACTGGAACCAGGATGACCGCGGGATGCGGGTGGTGTACCGCGAAGGCAACCAATACCGGCTCGTGCACGGTGGCCGATTCGCCTGGCAGCCGGGAGAACCCCACACTGTCGCCTGCACCTGGGGCGAGACCAGTGGCATCTTCGTGGATGGACAACAGATCGCGGAGTTGCCCGCGACGCCGGCCTTCACCGGCGCGGTAGATCTGTCGGCGGCGGTGCTGAAGCTTGGTGGCGCCGACAGCGACTTCGTGGTCAGACAGATCCGCATATCCGACCTCCCCCGCCCTGCCACAGCGCTGGGCGTCGGTGAGGCGGCACTGCTGGCCGATGAGCATACGCTGCTGCTGGACCGCTTTGATGACATCAGCGGGGCGGGCGCCGATCGGCTGAGCCGCCCCGTTCGCATCGCCAGCGGTGGCCAGGGGAAGCTCACCGAGGGGGTGCGCGTCGTCGCCGATGGCCTGGACCTCAGCCGCGGTGACGCCTTCAAGGGCACCTTGCTGGACTACTTCCAGGAGTTGGGACTCAAGACCATCGGCTTCCATGAGCACTGGAGCGAGCTACAAGGCTTTCCGCGCACCATGTATGGCAAGGAGTTGCGGGCGGTGCTGAAGGCCATCCATGACCGCGGAATGAGAGCCATTCTCTACCACTCGTGGCAGCTCAGCGACACGGCACCGGAGTACCCACTCTACCTCCGGGAGTGCGAGGTCATCGAACCCAACCGGTTCATTTACACCCGTGAGCCGAAGCAGAAGGACTACCCGATCTGCGCCCGCAGCGCGTGGGGTGACTTCCTCGCCGATGGCATGCAGCGGCTGTTCCGCGAGTTCGGACCGGATGGCATCTACTCCGATGGGCTCTCGTATCCCGGGGAGTGCAGCAACGAGCTCCACGGCTGTGGCTACATCGGCGAGGACGGCAAGCGTCATCCCACCTTCTCGCTCTTCGCCTGCCGCGAGGCCATGAAGCGTTTTGCGCATATCCTGGAGCAGCAGGGCAAACCGACCCTGTTTGTCTGCCACACCTCCGGGGCGATAACCCTGCCGACTCTGGCCTTTGCCGACGCCTACCTGGATGGCGAGCATCTCTGCGGCCAGCCCCGCCCTTTCCGCGTGCCGCTGGACTCCTTCCGCGTCGAGTTCATGGGCCACAACTTCGGGATTCCGGCCTACTTCCTGGTCTACGACTGGCTCCGGGGCATGACTACCGAGGAGGGCCTGGCGCTGTCTCTCCTCCATGACACCGAGGTACCATGGTCCTACGAGGGCATGGCCCCGGTGTACCGGGCGTGGGACGATTTCGGAGCGGACGACGCCCGCTTCGAGGGCTACTGGCAGGAGCGGCCCTGGCTGCGGTCCACTCCGCCGGGGGTGGAGGTCAGCGCCTACGTGCGGCCGGACGGGGAGATGATGTTGGTAGCGGTGAACGTCACCGAGGAGCCCGTGCGAGGCACTTTGGCGCTGACGGAGCGCGTTGAGAGCGTCCGCGATGCCCGTACGGGCGCGGCCGTGCCGGTGGCGGATGGCGCCATCCAAACCGAGTTCCGGCCATGGACCCTCAACCTGCTGCGTGTCAAGCGCGAGACGGAGTGAGGACCGTGCAGACCTGTCTGTTGCTGTCGGCCCTGCTGGCCCTGGCTGTGACCGCCCACGCCGAAGGCAAGCTGGCCAACGGTGGCATGGAGGGCGCGCCGACGGACCACTCGGGAGGTCAGGGCCTGCTGGTCACGCCCCCCGCCTGGACGCCGGTGAACATCAACACGGACCGCGGCGACCGCCTGTCGGTGGAGCCTTCGGACCGCCCCGGCGGCGGACAGTGCCTGCGGGTCCGCACCTTCGGTCCGGATGCCGGGGTGTACCAGACCGTGGCCCCGCTGGCAAAGGGGCGCAGTTACGTGGTCTCGGCCTGGGTGAAGCGCCTGTCGGGGACGCTGGGCCTCGAGGCGTACTCCTACGGCTGGGGCCCGGCGATCATGCGCCGGTTCGATGGCTTCACCAGGGCCTGGACGCGGCTGACGGTGGGGCTGACGACGGTGGACGAGGGCGCGCACCTCTACCTGGTGGCCGCGCCAGAGGCCGAGTTCCTCATTGATGACGTTGAGTTGCGGCCGGCGACAGTGCAGGTGACCGCACCCGAGCTGCTGCCCTATGACCTGGGCAGCCGCTGGCGCTATCGTGTCAAGGTTGCGCCGCTGGCAGGGGCGACGGTACCGCGTGAGGTGGACGTGCAGGCGGTCTCGGATGTTAGCCCGGGCCGGGTCTATGGCCGGAAGCAGCGCCTGGCGCTGGCCGGGCCCGCCGTGGCCGAACTGTCCCTGCCCTTGCGCGCGGAGGGCACATTCTGTATTGATGTCACCGATCCGGTGACGGGTGAGCTGCTGAGCGGCTCACCCGTCACCCCGCTGGCTGGAAATCCCTGGGTCGTGCGCTTCCCGCACAAGGACAGCCTCTATGCCAGCCTCGGCTACCGATGGCCGGTGCGGGTCGAACTGACCGAGGCCGCGCGGGAGACGGTGGCCGGCCTGAAAGCCGTGTTGACGGTGACCGACGGCACAGGGCGGGCGCGGCTGAAGGCGGAGGGGAGCGGGACGGGGGGCGGGCTGGTAGCGCGCCTGGACGGGCGACGACTGACGCCAGGAGCGTACCGCCTCAACCTGTCGGTGCGCAACCCCTCGGGTCGTCAGGTCCATGCGGTGGAGCGCCCGCTGCGGGTGCTGACACCGGCGGCGAGCGAGGTCGTCGTTGCTCCCGGTGGCGACACGCTGGTGAACGGTCGGCGCTTCTTCCCGATCGGGCTTTACTGGGTTCTGGCTGACCCGTCCGGCTGGAAGCCCGGTCCACAGCGCAAGACCGAGGACCTGAAGGAACTCCTGGCGAGCGGCTTCAACACGCTGCACACCTACGCCTTCGAGCACAACGACGCCAACGACACCGACGACAACGCGCTGGCGTATCTGGACATGGCCCGGGAGCTGGGCTTCATGGTGATGATGGGCCTGCGGCGCGACTGGTACCAGGGGGCGGAGCTTAACGCGGCCGCCATCGAACAACGGGTCATGCGGCTGCGTGACCACCGGGCGCTGCTGTGCTGGACGCTATGGGACGAACCGGACTTCAGCACCGGCAACGTCCCGCGTGTGCAGGCGGTCTACGACATCGTCAACCGCCTGGACCCTTACCACCCGGCCATGCCGGTTTTCATGAACACCACGACGCGCCGGGCCTTCCGCAACGCGGCCGACATCAACCTGTTCGATTGCTACCCACCCAACGGCCAGGGCCACATCCTGCCAGGCGTCCTGGCCAATGCCCGTCGGGCTATCCCCGATAAGCCCGTCTGGTATGTGGCCCGGGCCTATCAGCAGGGCACGGACCTGCCGACCGAGGCCGAGATGCGGCAGTACTGGCGCGACGCCCTGGCGGCGGACGTGAAGGCCATCTTCTGGTACAGCTATGGCGGGGACGCCAGGGGCTGGGACAGCATCCGCATCACCCCCGAGCACTTTGCAGCGGTTAAGCCGGTGGTGCGAGAGCTGGCGGATGCGGTTGAGCGTCGCTGACGGCCTGCTAGTGCAGCAGGTACAGCCGCGTCTCGCCGTGCTGTAGCTCTAGCTCCAAGCGGGTCACGTCCTCGGCCACAACCTGGCTGTCCAGGGCGCTGACCACCGTGCGCGGCCCGGGGAAGGTCAGGCGCTTGCGGCCGGCGCTGGTGGCGCTCAGGGCCAGGAAGCGGCCGTCGGTCAGGACCACATCATCCGTGTTGCTATACAGGTGCACCCCGGAGGCGCGGGCGATATCACGCAGGAGGCGCGCCGGGCAGTGCAGCGCGCCCACGTAGACCCGCAGGCCCTCGGGCGTCTGCTTGGCCGCGACGGCCGCCGCACCGGAGGGGTAGCGGGCGATGACTTCGGCGGCCGGGTCATTCACCGTCCACAGGGGGTCAAGGCGTGTGTCGGTGCCGAAGGGATCGCGCAGGCCGGCGGCCAGGCCCTCGCGGTCGCCTGACGGGGTAACGCGGCCCACCTCCGGTTCGGCACGCTCCAGGTTCAGGCCGATCAACTCCCGCATGTTGGCATCGGCCGCGTTGTCCGACAGGAAGCCTCCGCCGTAGAACCAGACCGCCGTCTTGCCGCGCGTGGCGCGCAGGACCGCCTGGCGCTGCTTCGCGTCGAGGTGGTAGCAATTGGCGAAGAAGTAGGCCTTCATGGGCGGGATTCTGCCTGCCACCAGGTCGCTCAGGTAGTACATCCCAAAGCCGGTGCCCAGGCGGAAGTACTGGCTGCGCATCTGGTAGACCAGCGGGTTGGCCACAGCGCTGTTGCAGGCCCCGTAGGCCGGGCTATCCTCGTCCACGATGAGAGCCACCTCGGGTTGCCACTGTGCTGGCTCGTCGAGGTGTTGCTGGTAGAAGCGCTGAAGCCGCCCGATGTTGTCCCACAGGTCCTTGCCGTTGAGCCAGCCCGTGCCGCCCAGGTCCATGTACCAGCAGGCCAGCCTCCGCGGCCAAAGCTGGGCGAAGTTGCGCTGGTGCACCCACTGGGTGCCCTGGGAGGTGCCCACGCGGCTGTAGGGGTCGTCGGTGGGCGTCAGGTAGGTGCGCGTGTCATCCTCGTTGAGCCACAGCTTGCCGCGGGTACGAACGCTGTCCACGGCCGTCATGAAGCAGCCGGCACCCCCCTGCTCGCGGTCCAGGTAGGAGATGGGTGAGCAGAGGATGTCCACGTCGGGGCACTTCAGGAGGCGGTCCATGGCCAGGTGGCCGCTGCCCTGGGGGCCCATGGGCAGGCCGTGCATATCAAAGAGATAGCCGTAGAAGAAGCAGGTCAGC
>JABLXH010000185.1 GCA_013178155.1 Armatimonadota bacterium
GTTGTCGCCGGTCCAGCGGGGCGCCCAGCCTCCCCGATGGGTGGTCCAGACCGCGAAGTCATTGGCGCCCACCTCGAACCACCAGAGGTTGTCATAGCGCGACGGATGATGGACAACCAGCCGGTAGCCACCGGCCTCGCCGGCAGGCTGCAGGAACTCGAAGGTCAGGCGGTAGGGAGGCTCCGGTCGCAGGGCCGTGACCATGCCCCGGTCCCCGCCCTCACTGCGGAAGTGAACCGCCTTGCCGCCGTCACGATCATCCCACGCGGGCACGGCCGCCCGGTCCGGCACCAGGCCCCAGACCAGCGGATCCAGCTTCCCGGCGTCGAAGTCGTCGCGCATCACCTCACGCCACGGAGCAGCCAGCAAGGGGCCGGTCAGAGACAGGATAGCGACCGTCAGCGCGAGGTACCTCATGGATGGCTCCCGATGGTAGCAAGATGAGGGGCGAACGCAGAATTGCAGGCGGGGAGGTTCAGTCAGGGTCGAGCTTCTGCGCGGCGGCCAGGAGCATGCGGTAGGTCTGCGGGCCGAGGCCGGGCACCTCCTGGGTCTCGACCACATCCTGAATGTGGGTCACCACGAAGTAGCGGCTGAGCTCGGCATGCAGGTCGTGAGCGGCGTAGAAGTGGATGCTCTCGCCGGTGCCGAACTCAAAGGTGTCAGGCTCCACCATGCGGCCATAGCCATAGCGCTCATCATCCACCGACATGACCGACACCACCAGCACGCCTCCCTGCCGCAGCGCCCGGTGACAACTGCGGAGCAGGGCTTCGCGCTGGGAGGCCAGCAGATGACTCAGGAGATCCCCGGCGTAGAGGGCATCAAACCGGCGCAGCGCCCGGCGCGGCACCACCACATCATCCACGAACACCTCCACCTGGACGCCACACTGCCGCGCCACCGTGGCCGCGCGTGTCACCGTGTGGGAACTGCTGTCATAGGCGGTCACGCGGAAGCCTTTGCGTGCCAGGTACGTGCCCACCTTGCCGCAGCCACAGGCCGGGCACAGCACGCTGTAAGCGCCAGCCCGCTCCAGGATTCGCGCCGCGGCCTGGGCCATCTCCGGCAGCACACCCCCCAGCCGCTGCAGGAACTCCTCGTCCCCTATGGCAGGTTGCTTCTGAATACGCGCCCGTTGCCTCACGCTGCACCTCTTCCGTCGACGAGGTTTCTCCCCGGGCGCGACTACTCCTTCACGGGTACCGAAGAATCTGCGGGCCCCGCGACAGAACGCGGGGCCCCGGGAGTATCCCAAACCAGGCTGGTCTAAGGGTTGTAGAACCTCGGGTCGGCATGCTGGGAGAGCTTGATCCACTTGGCGTGCCCATCAAAGAACGCAACATTCAGGCCGCCGTTGTGGCGGTCGCGGGCACGCCAGATCAGACGCCAGGGACAGGTGGAGGGCCAGTTCTCCGAATAGCTCTCCCCACCGCAGTTGGAGAAGAAGCCGGACTCGTCCAGGAGACCATTGCTCCCGATGCTTCCCGTCTCGGCGACCATGAGCTGGTCGGCAGGGGTCTTCCATGCTCCCAGGTTCGGGGTGTTGCGGATACCCAGGTTCAGACCATAGGTCATCGTGGCGATCTCGGCACCACAGGGCACGTTCCGGCCCGCGGTGGCGATGGAGGGGCAGACCGTTGCTTGAGTGTTCTTGATGTAGGCCTGCAGCGGGGTGTACCAGCAGTGGGCCTTGCCCGGAACATAGTTGCATCCGCAGGGCATGTTAGGAGCTCGCTCATCATAGTCCTGAGCATACATCACGATGGCCAGGCCAATCTGCCGGATGTTGGACAGACAGCTGGTCTGCCGAGCCTTCTCCCGGGCCTTGGCAAACACCGGGAAAAGGATGGCGGCCAGGATCGCGATGATCGCGATCACGACGAGGAGCTCGATCAGCGTGAAGCCACGACGTGCGTTCATCATTTCCCTCCGAGACTGAGATGTGCGCTGCCTCCCAAGGTGAGTCGAGCCAATGCACCCGCAAGCTATCCCGTACGCGCGCTAGACCTCCTTTCGCACAGATAGCAGCCCCAACGTTCCCGGCGCCGGTGTGATTCTAAGCAGTGAGTCCAGGTCTGTCAACGCAGCAAACGGGTTACCGGGCGATGGCCGCCCCTTGCTCCCGTGACGCGTTTCTGGTAACCTCGGATCCACCGCAAGGAAAACCCCGACAAGCCCGCGTCCAGCCAAGGACATGGAGAGCCACCATGCACGATGTCGCCCTGCTGGTCCGTCTGAAGATCCCCGACGTCACCGCCCTGACCGCTGCCAATGCGCTGCGGCGTTCGCTGGGCTACACACAGCTCAAGACGCTCACGCGGGCTGACTACTATCGCCTCAGGCTGAACGTGGAGACGGCCGAGGAGGCGCTCGACCTGGCCCGCGAACTGGCGGAGCGCACGAATCTTTTCGTGAACCCCAACAAACACGTCTATGAGGTGCATCAGGAGTTGGAGACCGGTGACGCACAGGATGGCCACATCGCCCGCGTGCTGGTCACCGACCCGCACGACGGTTCAGCAGAGGGGATGCTGGCGGCGTTGCAGGGGCGGCTGGGCTATGGTGACCGGGTGGCAGGACTGACGAAGGGGCTGCTATGGACCATGCACCTGGACTGCGATAGCGCCGAGGAGGCCCGTCGTCTGGCGGCGGAGATGGCCGAGACCAGGTCATTGCAGCAGGGCTTGCTGGTCAATCCCCATTTCCAGGACTTTGAGGTCTGGTAGGCAGCGTAGAGCTACCACGCGGGGGCATACCGCATGGTCCATGACTGCCCCTCCAACCAGAACCGGCCTTCCGACCAGCCCACATGCCCGTCACGCAGCAGCCCGGCCGGGCTGATGAGGCGCAGCACTCGTGTGTCCCGGTCGTAGCGCGCCGTGGCCCCGGAAGCTTCCAGAATAAGGGGCAACGGCACCATGAGTGTCCCGTTGTACAGGATGGGCGGTACCGGCGTGTCATGGGTCCGCCCATCGGTTCCCTCCACCACCGTGCTGTTCACGCGGACCGTGAGCTGTGCGCCGGGGCCGTGCAGGCGCAACGCCAGTTTCTCCGCCTCCCACCGGGTCTGCACCCCGAGCAGCTCCAGCACCGGCTTCACCGGCAGCAACAGGTGGTCGTCAATCTCCACCGGCGCCTCCGGCAGTTCAGCCAGAACCTCGTCCACCATCACCGCCAGGCCGGGCACCGAGGGCTGCACTCTGAAACGCTGGCCGGTGGCGAGAGTGACGGCGCCCCCGGTCGCCCCCGTCTTGCCAGCGTAAAGCTCGGTCAGGGTCACCAGGTCATAGCCGCGGGCCTTAAGCTGTGGCACCACCTTGGCGATGGCCTGAGCCGTCCCCGAGCGATACCCGCCCCCGTCGTGACACAAGACGATGGCGCCGTCGCGGGCCTGTGACAGGATGCGGTAGGCAATCGCATTGACTCCCGGTCGCCGCCAATCGTGGGTGTCAATGCTCCACAAGACCTGCCTGTAACCCGCCTTCTGGATGGTGCTGGCCACCGCGCTGTTGGTGGCGCCGTATGGCGGGCGGACGTACCTCAGGGGACGTCCCACCAGCGGACGCAGCACCGCCTCGCAGCGCTGCAGATCGCGCCGGACCCCCCCGCTGCCGAGGCGGGTGTAGGCGGTGTGGGCCCAGCTATGGATGCCAATCTCGCACCCTTGGGCCACAGCCCGCCGTATCAGCTCGGAGCGGGCACTGGCCTGCCGCCCGAGGACGAAGAAGGTGGCGCGGGCGTCGTGCTGCTTGAGCGTAGCCAGGATCTGGGCGGTAGTCTCAGGCCAAGGGCCATCGTCGAAGGTCAAGGCCAGGCGCTTGCGGGGCACGTCGCGAAGCGGCACAGTTGGCTCCACGGCAGCGACCTGCACGACTTGCCGCCCGCTTAGCTGGCCCTCAAGCGTCCGGCGGGTACCCGCGACGGCCGCGGTGGCGTAGCCGGGCGCATAGGCATGCTCGAGGCGCGTATGCTCATGGTGCGGCTCCAGCCGCGGTTGTCCGGGGATCACCGCCAGCACGTCGCCGCGCCGCAGACGGGTATCGGCCGGCACCCGCTCGCCATTCCGCAGCAGCACCGCCGCGTAGCCCGCCCCCGGTCGCAGCACCAACCCGCGCACGTCAACCAGATCGCCCGGTTGCAGCGAGAGCCCTATCAGTTCAGCCGCCTGGCCTGCTGTGACCCGTCGTGGAAGCGTATGCCGCTGACCCTCCACGACCACCGTCAGGGGGCGCAACCATAGCGCCAGGACAAGGGCCAACAGCAGCGCGACGGGGGGGCCCCAGGCAAGGAGCACGGGGCACGAGGGCGTGACGGTAGCGTCCGGAAAGCGCAGGTACTCGCCTTCCCTGGGGAAAAACACCGTGCGCAGACGTGTGACCATACGACTGCTTCCCCCGTGCTTGCCGGACCAGAACGCCAAGACGAAGAGCCGGCTCCCTGAGGGGCCGGCTCTCTAGTTCACCTGCCTCCACCTGCCCCCGGGTCGGGCGCGCGGGGTGGGGAGGGTAGCAACGGTCTGGCGGCTGGTGCTGTGGACATGGCGGCAATCGCTGCAGCAAGTGATCTGCTATCTGGTCTCGACATACAACCGACCTTGCCCCGTGTTCCACTGGGAGCTGACACCAAACAGCGCCAGCATGGAGCGCACGGGCACAAAGGTGCGGTTGTCAATGCGGATGGCTGGCGCCGACAAAGACCGCGCCCGCCCATTGACCAGCACGCGGGAGGTTCCGGCAAAGACACGAACCTGCGTGCCGCCGCGCTCCACCAGAATGTAGCTGGCCTCAGGCCCCCAGACGATCCCCCCACCAATGTGGCGGATCAGGTCCGTCAGCGTGATATAGATCTGGCCGTTTTGGCGGAAGGCATGCTTCGCAAGGTCCGCCTCGCGCCCGTCGAACCACACGATCTCGCGCAAGAGCAGCTTGCGGTAGACCTTGTTGAGGTTACTATTGACATCGGGTCTGTTGACCTGTTGCAGGGCGCTCTCGGTCAGACCGT
>JABLXH010000186.1 GCA_013178155.1 Armatimonadota bacterium
AGGTCACGCGCCTGTCGGAGCCGGGTCGGAGTTTTCTGGCCGAGCACGGCTTCTCACTGCTGGTTGAGACCCCGGACAGCCCGCGAGTGCTCTTTGACGCTGGAGCCACCCGGCATGTCGTCCCCCATAATCTGGCGCAGCTCAGGCTGGACATGGCGCGTGACGTGGGCCTGACGGTGCTGTCCCACGGTCATTCGGACCATACCGGATGCCTCGACGGGCTGCGCTGCCCCATCCATGCCCACCCGGCCGCGCTGGGGCCACGCTACCTGTTTCGCGGCGGGGAGTTCCGTTTCGACTTGACCTCCCGGCAGCTACCGTTTGTGCGCGACCGACTGCAGCTTGCCAGCGGCCCAACCGAGGTCTCCGCCGGCGTCCTGGCCACCGGGGAGATCCCCCGACCCCTGGCGTGGGAGCAACCGCGCGGCTTTCGCCGCCTGCATGGCAGACACCTGGTGGACGATCCTGTGGTGGACGACCAGGCCCTCGTCATCAGTACCCGCCGCGGGCTCGTGGTGGCCGCTGGTTGCGCCCACGCCGGCATCATCAACACTGTGCGCCATGCTCAAGAGCTGACCGGACAGCGCGAGGTTCTGGCGATCGTCGGGGGCTTCCATCTCATTGACGCCGACGCCGAGAAGCTGGAGCGGTCTGTCGCCGCCCTGCAGGAACTGGAGCCAACGCTCATCGCCCCCAACCACTGCACGGGCTTTCGGGCCATGGCGGCCCTGGCTGGCGCCTTCGGTGACCGCTTTCGCTACGTGACCGCAGGCACCCGCCTCCAGCTCTAGTGGCTTCACCCCATACGCGAAGGTCCAGCGTGTTGCCGGACCTTCGCGGTATCAGCGATGGGAGGAGGACGGGGTCCAGCGCCTGGCTGGCTCCACCGCAGGTCTAGTGTGGCTGGCTCTCCTGTTCGCCAACGGGATGGGTGATGTTGGCCGCCTCCGCCATGGCCTGCAGGTTGCGGGCCATGCACTCGAAAGCGCCCTGTAGAGCCTGTTGTGCCTGCAAGACGTTGCTGATGGCCTCGGCCACCGGGTCGGGCAGGGCGGCGTGGTCCAGGTCCACGGCCGGCCGCGGGGTGGCTTCCTCCACCACCTTGCCGGGGATACCCACCACCGTAGCGCCCGGCGGCACCTCCCTGATCACCACAGAGCCGGCACCAATCTTGGCCCCGTCGCCGACCACGAAGGGGCCCAGGATCTTTGCTCCGGCCCCAATAACCACGTTGTTGCCGATGGTGGGGTGCCGCTTCTTCTTCTCCAGCGACGTGCCACCCAGCGTAACCTGATGGTACATCAAGACGTCATCACCGATCTCCGCCGTCTCCCCGATGACAACGCCCATTCCATGGTCAATGAAGAACCGGCGCCCGATGGTCGCGCCCGGGTGGATCTCAATGCCAGTGAGGAAACGGGCCCAGTGAGAGATTAGCCGTCCCAGCAACAGCAAGCGGTGGCGCCAGCACCAGTTGGCGATGCGGTGATACCAGATGGCGTGCAGTCCCGGATAGCACAGCAGCACCTCCAGGACGCTCTTGGCGGCTGGATCCTTGGCGAAAACGGTCTGTATATCTTCACGCAGCCTCGAGAACATCATCGGGCTCCTGTCATGCTATTGGTCGGCGAACAGGTCCGTGCTCAGGTACCGCTCCCCGGTGTCACACAGTATGGTCACGATGGTCTTGCCGGCATTCTCCGGCCGGCCAGCCACCTGTAACGCGGCCCAGACATTGGCCCCGGCTGAGATCCCCGTCAGGATCCCCTCTTCCTTCGCCAGGCGTCGGGCCATAGTGAAGGCTTCCTCGTTTTGCACGGTGATGATCTCATCAATGAGGTCGGTAGCGAGCACCTCCGGCACAAAGCCCGCCCCGATGCCCTGGATACGATGGGGCCCGGCCTGTCCACCTGACAGCACCGGCGAGGCCGCTGGCTCCACGGCGATAGCCCGGAAGCCTGGCCGCCGAGGCTTGAGCGCCTGGGCGATGCCAGTCAGGCTGCCGCCCGTCCCTACCCCGGCGACGATCGCGTCCACCTCGCCGTCGGTATCGCGCCATATTTCCTCAGCAGTTGTCTCGCGATGGGCCTGAGGGTTGGCCGGGTTGGCAAACTGCAGGGGCATGAAGGCATCCCCGATCTCGGCCACCAGCTCCTCCGCCCGTTTGATGGCACCCCGCATCCCCTCGCTTCCGGGAGTTAGCACCAGTTCCGCCCCGAGAGCCTTCAGTAGCTGCCGCCGCTCCTGGCTCATGGTCTCAGGCATCGTCAGGACCAGGCGGTATCCACGGGCCGCACACACAAAGGCCAGGGCAATCCCCGTGTTGCCACTGGTAGGTTCCACGACCGTCGTCTGGGGCCCGAGCTTGCCTTCGGCCTCTGCAGCCCGGATCATGTACACCCCGATGCGGTCCTTCACGCTCGACAGCGGGTTGCAGAACTCCGCTTTGCCCAGCACCCTGGCGGGCAGCCCCCGCCCCAACCGGTCCAATGCGATCAGGGGCGTATTCCCGATAGCTTCTGTAACATCGGCACATATTCTGGCCATGTCAATTCCTCCCGGTCGCTGACACGCGGATCGCGCCGCAACCCATACCTGCAACTACAGAGCAGCGCTGTCCTCCGAGCTATCAGGACGCCCGATGGCGCACTTGGCCCGGGTGTCGGCTACCAGGTCGGCCAGTGTCGTCGCGGTCAGCACCTCTCGGACCGCGTCCGTGACCCGGCTCCACACATCGCGCGTGGCGCAAATGTCCTCCCGGCTGCACTCAACGCTGTCGGAGAGGCATTCCACGGGCACCAGCGGCCCTTCCAACGCCTCGTAGATGTCGGCGACGGTAATCTCCTCCGGCCGTCGTGTCAGCAGATAGCCGCCCCCAATGCCACGCTGGGAGCGTACCAGTTCCGCCGCCCGCAGCGCCGCGATTAGCTGCTCCAGGTATTTCACAGGAAGCTCCTGGGCCTCGGCGATCTGCCTGACACTGACCGGTTCTGGGCCGTCGTGGATCGCCAGCTCCATCATCGCTCTCACCCCATACCGCGTACGTGTCGACACTCTCATCCTGAGCACGCTCCCTACTATTCCGATTGTTTAGATATGTATAACTCAGTTCCAGTGGGCTTGTCAAGTACTATCAGCAGAGTCCAGTGCCGGCTGGGCAGGACCTTGCCCCGGTGACGGTGAAAACACCTGGGGTTGTCCAGCCTCCTTCAGGAGTTGATACCGATGCCCGAACCGGTTCGTCTCGCCGTCGTTGGCGCCTCCGGGAGCATGGGCAAAGCACGCATCCGGCATTTCGGGGACGACCCCCGGTGCCGGGTTGTTGCCGCCTGCGCCCGCGATATTCGTCGGCTGGGTGAGGCTGTTCCTGACGAGGAGATCCAGTTGTTCGCCCACGCCGAGGAGATCTACGCTAACCCCGACGTGGATGCTGTCTCCATCTGCATCCCCAACGCCCTGCACTACGAGCACGCCCGCCGCGCCCTGCTGGCCGGCAAGCATGTCCACTGCGAGTACCCGCTCTGCCAGACGCTGGGCGAGTACGACGAGCTGGTGCAACTGGCCCGGGATCAGGGAAGGGTTTTGCACCACGCGCTCACGGTGCGGGCAGAGAGCCTGCACCGTACCATGAAGGGGTCACTGCAGGGCTTTGGCGAGCCGCGTGCAGCCTATTATCGCTATTACGGGGGCGGCGGCTGGTACCTGGACCCGAACCTGCGGGGCGACATGTTCTGCGCCCTGCACATCCACTTCATTGACCAGTTCTTGGACCTCTTCGGCGAGCCCGAGGCCATCACTGCTCACGGTATCGAGAGGGACCAGTGCGTCTCAGCCGTGGTGCTGATGCAGTTCCCGGGCGGACTGGCGGGCACCATCGAGTTCGGCATGGGCTTCATTGATAAGCCCGGTTACATGGGCACCATCGTCACCGCCGACGGCTGGGCGGGTTTTGAGAGCGGCAGCGAGGGCCTGACGGTCAAGATCGGCGAGGGCGGTCAGATCGGCGAGATGACGCCCCCGCCCGATACCTCCAAGGAGGAAGACGCCGCCAGCTTCATCGATGAGATCCTCGGCACCGGCGGCCCGCAATGCGACCTGGCCACCGGCCGCCGCGCCATCGAGCTATGCCTGGAGTGCAGCCGGCAGGTAGGATGAAGGCTTCACGTGCGAAAACGCAAACGGGAGCCGGATCAGGCCGGCTCCCGCAACAAGGTCTCGCGATCGTCCTAGAACGCCCAGTCAAGCCGTGTGGTGAAGAACTCCTCCTTGGCCTGGGGTGACTCCATCAAGTCCTGGGTCCGGTGGGAGTACTCCAGGTGCAGGGCCAGATTGTCCGCGAAGTAGTAGCGCCCGCCCAGCGTCCAGCGCTTGACATCACTCCCCGGGCCGTCGGGCGTGTTGACCCAGTCGTAGCGGCCAAAGCCCACCAGGTTCGTAGCGGGCATGTAGAGGGCCTCAGCGAAGCCGCCGGAGATGTCGTAGTCACCCGCGCCACCCCACAGGGCTGCGTCGTCGCTGCCCTGCATATACTGCAGTCCCAGGCTCCACTCGCGGAAGTTAAGCACCGCATCAACGCCCCAGCGGTCAACACTGTGGCGGCCGGTGTCGGGCATCGTCTCGTCCGCGGGCCGCGCGTCGCCCCAGTAGCCCACCACCCCCAAGCGGTGCCCGGCGGTCTGGCCCTCCCCTTCCCCGAAGACCTTTGCCAGCCGCACGTAGAGGTCCGCCGGGGAGTCGTCCGAGCGGTTGCTGGCCGACCCATCCGTCCAGCCAACTG
>JABLXH010000187.1 GCA_013178155.1 Armatimonadota bacterium
CGATCCCCCCACCAATGTGGCGGATCAGGTCCGTCAGCGTGATATAGATCTGGCCGTTTTGGCGGAAGGCATGCTTCTCAAGGTCCGCCTCGCGCCCGTCGAACCACACGATCTCGCGCAAGAGCAGCTTGCGGTAGACCTTGTTGAGGTTACTATTGACATCGGGTCTGTTGACCTGTTGCAGGGCGCTCTCGGTCAGACCGTTGAGCACGTGCAAGGGAATGTCCCCGGTGCTCATGACCAACTGCATGCCGTGGCTGACTTCGACCCGCACGCCGTGTAGACCATCGGTGAGGCGAGTGGTATCCAGTCTCAGCTCAGGCCGGGAGATCGAGCTGGCAAAGCGTGCAGCATCGTCCACATAGAAGGTGGTCGTCAGTCCCGACGGCACCTCCAGGGCGGGACTGAGAAGGACTTCCCCCGTGACGCCGGCACCGGACGGAGTCTTCATGATCGCGGTTCCGGCGACGACCTGCAGCGCCAGGTTCCCGCCTCCGCCGACCGTGATCGAACTCGCCAGAACGGGTCCCGCCAGCAGAACGCCCAGCACGGCAACGACCGTTACAGCCCAGTGGGTCTTCATGATCCGATTCCTCCCACAGCGTAACCGGCTCGCCTGCGCCATTGTCAGCGCAAATATAGCACACCCATTGGCCCGAAGTCAAAGCACTCCCCGGGCCGGAGCAACGCGCCGGGTCCCGAAGGCTGCTGACCGTCAGGCGCAGGTCCCTGCACCCCGGCCAGCGAACGTCACTGACATGCGTCTCCTGGGCTTGCTACTGGGCGCTCTGCTGGTGGGGCAAGGGGCCTTCGCACAACACGACATGGTTAGTGTTCGTGACTGCGGCGCGCGCGGTGACGGCAAGACCGACGACACCGCCGCCTTCGAGCAGGCCGTGGCCCGGGCGCTGGCCGCACGCCAGCAGGTCTACGTACCCCGCGGCGAGTATGTCCTCAGCCGCACCCTGACCCTCGAGGGTACGGGCCTCACCGGGCCGCTCGTCGGCGCCTGGCCGGCGGACATTGACTCCCTTCCCTCGCTGCTTGTCCCGCGCACTGGCGGGCCGGCACTGCACCTGCTGGCCGGAGCCTCGTTGCAGGGACTGGACTTTACCTGTGGGGGGCCTGCCCCCGAACGTACCGGCCCACCTGTGATCCTCATCAGCGGCATCGGGTGCTACCTGCGCAACCTGCGGATCCGCTACCCCTGGGATGGCATCGTTACCGACGGCAAGAGCAACGTCGGACGACTGAACATTGAGAACGTGTTCATGGTCTCACCGTTGAATGTCGGAGTGCGCGTTACGGGCACCTGGGACGTCCCCGCGCTGCGCAATGTGGAGGTCTGGAATGCCGGGCCCGTCCCCCGGGGACTGGAGCGAGGGGTCGGCTTCCATCTGGGAAAGAACGATCTCATCCGGGTGACGGACTGCTTCGCCTTCGCCATGCGTCACGGCTTCCTGCTCGAGGACCGGATCGAGGGCTGTGAGATCACCGGCGGTACCTGGGGCCTCCTGACAGGCTGCTCAACCGACTTCTGCGGCACCGGCGTCCGTGTCCGGGGAGAGAACACCGTCAGCATCACCGGCGGCACCTTCTGGGACCACGGCGAGGGCCTGCGGGTTGAGGGGATGGGGGCACGAGTTCGGCTGACGGGAGCCGAGTTGCAGTCCAATGGCGCTCCTGCCATCGTCGTCGCCGGTGGAGACCAGACCGTCGTCACGGGCTGCACGCTGACTCGGCCCATGACCGGATTCCCCGGGCCGGTGGTGCACCAGTCCGCCGGGACCATGGTCTGCAACGACAACGTCATCACTGCGGCTGCCGGGCCCGGTGTGCGCCTGGAGCCCACCATCGTCGCGGCTGTGGTCCAGGGCAACCTGATGCGCGTCACCAGCCCCCAACTGGTAGACGACGACACCGGCGACCGTCGCAAGGCTCTCATCCGCCACAACCTGGCCGGCGACAACCCTTGAGAGGCCCCACGCCATGAGCAACAGCGCTGCCGACTGGACAGAAGGCTGCGTCCAGGTCTACACCGGCGACGGTAAGGGGAAGACGACAGCCGCGCTCGGCCTGGCTCTCCGGGCCGCGGGCGCCGGGCTGAAGGTCTTCATCGGGCAGTTCTGCAAAGGCCGCCGCGCCTCCGAACACATCGCGTTGGAGCGCTTCGCAGACCTCATCACGGTTCACCAGTACGGCGACCTACGCTTCATCACCGGCGAACCGACAGATGAAGACTTCGCCCGCGCGAGGGCCGGTCTGGAGGATGCCCGGCAGGCCCTGACGAGCGGCGGCTACCGCGTCGTCATCCTGGACGAGATCCACCTGACGACGCACTTTGGGCTGCTGTCGGTGAGGGATGTGCTGGAGTTGCTGGCGCAGCGACCGCGCCACGTGGAACTGGTGCTGACGGGCCGTCGCGCCGACCCCGAGGTGATGGCCGCCGCGGACTTGGTGACCGAGATGCTGGAGCTGAAGCACCCGTACCAGGAAGGCCTCCAGGCGCGCCGGGGGATTGAGGAATGAGCCGCCGTCTGCTCATCGACGCGACCATCCGGGGTGGGCCAAAGCCGCGTCCGCGGGCGTGATTGGCGCTGCCGATGGACCGGTATGCTCGCCTCAGCAGAGGCGGCACCCGCGGCCCCTGCTGATCTACGCTGGGCCACTTCAGCCGACGGCGGAGAATCCCCGCAGGCCGAAGGTGGGGAATAAGCGGCGGATGCCCACCACCAGCACCGGGTCCAGGGTTCCCACCGGTGACAACTGCAGCGCCATGTCGGGGCTCCCCTCATCCCGATAGGCCTGCAGGTAGTAGGTCTGCGCACCCAGGGCATGCAGGTCAGCTGCGATGGTGCGCAGATCCTGGGCGCTGAGCAAGTCCTGGTGGTACGTGGTCCGGAACTCGTAGGGGACCCCCGATGCCAGCACGATCTCCACACTGCGCCGGGCGGCGTCGCCGCTGTCAGGGCGCCTCGTAACCCGTTCGTACCCATTGAAGGGCGCCTTGACATCCATCGAGACCATCTGCACGAACCCGGAGGCCAGCAAGCGCGCCAGGTGCTCCGGATCATAGCCGTTGGTATGGAGGGCCACGTCATACCCCAGAGCGCGCACCTTCTCGGCCGCCTCCAGCAGCCGGGGTTGGAAGAGAGGTTCACCGCCGCTGAGAATCACGGAGTCCAGAAAGCCCTGGCGCTGGCGCAGGAACTCCATCGCCTCCGCCCAGGGCTTCAGATTGGCGGCTCGGGCCCGTACCAGCCCCGCGTTGTGGCAGTACCGGCAGCGCCAGGGGCAACCCTGAAAGAAGAGAACTGCCGCCAGTCGTCCCGGCCACTCGACCGTCGTCAGCGGCTCCATGCCAGCTAGCCGCAGCTTCGTCATGCCGCTCGCTCCTCGGTGGTATGGCTTTTCATGAAGCACGGTGCGTGGTTACGAGTCAAGCACATCGGGCAGGAGAAGGCCCCGCCGGCAGCGAAACAGCGGTGGCCCAATCACCTCGTCAGGGAGTCCCCGCCATGTCCGATCGCCTGCGCCTGGGAGTCATGGTGTCTGGTAGCGGCACCAACCTGCAGTCCATCATTGACGCCTGCGAGGCGGGACGCACTGGCGCGTGTGTGGCGGTGGTCACGAGCAACCGGGCCAGTGCCTTTGGGCTGGAGCGGGCGCGGAAGCACGGCATCCCCACTGTACACATCCCCGTGGGTCAAACCGGGTCGCCGGAATGGGAGGCGGCCGACGCACGACAGGTCGAGGTGCTGCAGGCACACGGGGTGCAGTTGGTCTGCCTGGCCGGCTACATGCGCAAGATCGGCCCACGGCTGCTGGACGCCTTCCCCGGCGCCATCATGAACATCCATCCGGCTCTCCTGCCCGCGTTCCCCGGGGTCGAGGTACAGTGGACCGCCGCCGACTACGGGGTGCGTATCGCCGGCTGCACGGTCCACTTCGCCGACGAGGAGTTCGACCGCGGCCCCATCATCATCCAGGCCGCCGTGCCGGTCATGCCCGGAGACACCGGTGATGAGCTCGCCCACCGCATCTTGCAGCAGGAGCACCGCATCTACCCGCAGGCCATCAAGTGGTTCGCCGAGGGCCGCCTGAGCATCTCGGGCCGTCAGGTCCTCGTGAAGGAAGCACCGCCGCCACTGATAGACGGCACCGCCATCATCTCGCCGGGGCTGGACCCCTGAAACGACGCCGGCTCACGGCCAGCAGCACTCCTCGATGGCCCCGCACAGGGCATCTATGTTCTCCAGCGGCACCTGCCGCTCCCACACACTGCCGCTGATCATCAGGCCGCCCCGCGGGTCATACATCGCGTCCACCACGCGGCGCACCTGGTCCCGGATCTCCCCGGGCGTGAGAAAGGCAAAGCTCTGCCGGTCCAGGTCCACGGTGCAGCAGACCTTCCCCTTGTAGTGCTTGACGATCCCCTCGAGCGTGTTGGCCCGGAGTTGTGGATCATGCATGGAGATCCCGCACTCGATGAGGTCGTCCACGATCTCCAGGACATGCCCGTCGGAGGACAGGCACACATGGGTGCCGGCCCGCCGGCACTCCTGGAAGAGTGTCATGAACATCGGCTTGATGTACTGGCGGAACTTGGCGGGACTGATCATCAATGCCCGCTGGGTGCCGATGTCGGTGTGGTAGTACATGCAGTCCACGCCGATTTCCAGGTACCGGCGGGTCAACTCCAACTCGTAGTGCGTGAGCATTCCG
>JABLXH010000188.1 GCA_013178155.1 Armatimonadota bacterium
GTGCGCTGCGCTTGGCGGTTCATGGGCTTTGATGCCGCCGTCGCCGCAGGAGGTTGCACCGGCCCGAAGAAACACTCAACAGTGCCCGCCGCAACCTCATCGGTCACCAGCGGCATCAAAGGCTATGACATGCGATGCGCCACGGTCACGGGGACAGCGATGGGTGAGGCAGCGGCGGGCGAGCGAGAGGCCTGGCTGGTTGACCGGGCACGACGCGGCGACGCCAACGCCTTCGAGGCGCTGCTCCGTCGGCACCGCACGGGCGTGCTGAACCTGGCCTGGCGCATTGTGGGCGATCCCGACGCAGCCCAGGACGTGGCCCAGGAGGCTCTCCTCAGCGCCTGGCGGCAACTGCCGAGGTTCCGGCGCGGGGCGGCTTTTGGCACCTGGCTCTACCGGATCACCGTCAACGCGGCGCGGGGACACCTGCGCTCACACTCGCGTCGGCAGGCCCGCGATGACCGCTATGGGGGCCTGACCGGGTCCGCTGCGCCAACCCGTGACCCCGAGCCGGACCCAGGTGGCCCGGTGACGGCCCTGCTGATGCAGTTGCCGGAGAAGCAGCGTGTGGCGCTGGCATTGTTCTACGTACAGGATCTCTCGCTCGAGGAGATTGCACGGGCGGCTGGAGCCCCGGTCGGGACAGTCAAGGCCTGGCTCTCCCGTGGGCGGGCCCGACTCCGCGAGATGGCCGAGGACGGTGGACTGCTATGAACTGCGAGCACACAAGGCCCTTGCTGGCTGACTACAGCGCTGGACTGCTGGGTAGGACCCAGCACGAGTCGGTCGTGGCGCACCTGCAGCAGTGCTCGGCTTGTCAGGAGGAGCTCGAACGCTGGCAGCGGCTTGACGGACTCGCCCGTACTGAGAGCGGGCCAAACAGCGAGGCGCTGGTACTGGCAGTGATGGTCCAGGTGCGGACCGAGCAGCGGCGTCGCCTGCCCGGCTGGCTGCGGATGCTCGATGCGGGTGCCGCGCCGCTGGCCGTGGCCTTCCTGACCGGGGGGCTGCTCTTCGGGTTCTGGCAGCAGCTCTCGTCTCTCCTGCCAGCGGCCGCGGCCGCTGAGAGCCTCGGCGCGATGCTTCCGGCTCTGTCGCTGGCCGCGTTGGCGGGCGGGGTCACGGCGGTTGCCGGCTGGTATGTTAGCCGGCTGGTTACGGAGGGGGCGTAGGCGAGCCACACCCCCTCCACTGCAGTCGTCCTCCGTCGTCACCCCTTGATAACCGCTACAGGCCGCAGCCGCGCCACCTTGCTGGAGAGGCCCGCCCCGTGACACACCTCTACCACCCGATCAATGTCCTTGTAGGCATCGGGGGCCTCCTCCGCCAGGGTGTCACGGCCGGTGGCGCGCACCACAATTCCCTGCGCCTCCAGGGCCTTGCGGACAGCCTGGCTCGGGTGCTTCTTGATGGCCGCGGTGCGTGACAGCACGCGACCGGCCCCGTGACAGGTGGAGCCGAAGGTCTCCTCCAGCGCCTGCTGGGTTCCCACAAGCAGATACGAGGCGCTGCCCATGTCACCGGGGACCAGCACCGGTTGGCCGGTCTCGCGGTAGGCGGCTGGCAGTTCCGGCCGGCCCGGAGGGAAGGAGCGCGTGGCTCCCTTGCGGTGCACACAGAGGCGCTTGCTGACCCCGCCGACCCGGTGCTCCTCGATCTTGGCTACGTTGTGGGCCACGTCCCACACCAGGTGCAGGCCGAGCTTCTGCCAGCCCTGGCCGAGCACCGATTCCATGGCCTCCCGCACGAAGTGCATGATGACCTGACGGTTGGCCCACGCGTAGTTGGCGGCGGCGGCCATGGCCGACAGATAGCGCTGTCCTTCCGGCGAGTTCACGGGCGCGCAGGCCAACTGCCGGTCGGGCAGGCTGATGCCGTACCTGCGTGCCGCCTGCGCCATCTCGTCCAGGGCATCCTCGCAGACCTGGTGGCCCAGGCCGCGCGAGCCGCAGTGGATCATCAGGCACACCTGGTCCGGCGCCGTGATGCCGAAGGCGGCCGCCAGCTTGTCGTCGTAGATGGCGTCCACGACCTGGATCTCCAGGAAGTGGTTGCCGCCACCCAGGGTGCCCAGCTGCGGGGCGCCTCGCTGGTACGCACGCTGGCTGAGTGCCCCGACATCGGCTCCCGGCAGGCATCCCCGGTCCTCGGTGTGTTCCACGTCCTCCGGCACTCCATAGCCACGCTTGACGGCCCATGCCGGCCCCTTCGCGAGCACCTCGGCCACCTCGTGGTCGCTGAGGCGCACCGCACCCTTCTCCCCGGCGCCGGTGGGAATCAGGTTGTGAATAGCGGCCGCGATGTCCTTGAGGCGGCCCTGCACCTCAGCGATCTCCAGGTCGCTGCGCACCAGGCGCACGCCGCAGTTGATGTCATAGCCCACACCGCCGGGCGAGATGATACCCGTATCCACATCGAAGGCCGCGACGCCACCGATGGGGAAGCCGTACCCGTAGTGGCAGTCGGGCATGGCCATGGACCGGCCCACAATGCCCGGCAAGCAGGCCACATTGGCCACCTGCCCCAGGGCGGCGTCGGTCCTCAGGTCGGCCATCAGCGCCTCGTCGGCGTAGACGATGCCGTCGGTGCGCATGCCCAGCGACTCATCCCGGGGCAGCAGCCACCGGTAGTCATCCAGCTTCTGCAGTTCGCCCTGATAGGGTCCAGCCATCTTCCTCACCACTCAGTTCCCCTTCGGCCCGGCGGGATTGCCAGGACTACAGGGCACCCATGCCTTCCGTCCCGGAGGGACGGTTCCCCCCCAGTCGGGCACTTCAGTGCCCGACACGGCGTCAGGGTCGGAGACCCCGATGCCGTCTCGCCGTTGCCTTCTGGTCATGCCGTCCGTCCCAAAAGGACGGTTCCCTCCCAGCCGGGCACTTCAGTGCCCGCCAGAGGCGCACCCTTCTACTCCGCCCCCTGTCGCGGCGGCTCCTGCATGTCGACCTGGCAGATGAAACACACCCTACCGGGCTCATTATGCAGTTCGCCACATGCCGCACAGGCTCGCCAGCCTCGCGCCGCCTTCCATTTCCGTAGCCTGAGTTCCCGCTGCAGTGTCACCAAGTACCGCCGCTGGAGCTCGGAATCACCGATGCATCGGGCTGCGGCGCTGATGGCCGCAGTCTCCTGCGGAGTCAGCTTGAGCCGCAGCAGCTCCTCCTCGGTCGGGACCACTGGCTGCTCCGGCGGCTGCAGGAGCGCGCTGACCTGGCGACCGGGCCCGACACTGGCCGGACGCAGGCTGTTCACGAAGCTCCCGCCCAGGCGTTCGTTGAGGCGGCCGGCGATGGTCGCCTGGTCATACTGGAGCTGCTGTGCCAGCGCCGGGGTATCACACCAGACCGCCAGCTCCTTGCCCTTCAAACCGATGACCCGGGTGTGCTTGCTGTACCAGGGACCGACCACCTGTGGCCAGAGTTCAGCACACAGCCCGGAGATACTGCGCTGGTGCAGGTTCCCCTCGGCCAGGAACTCGTTGACGAGGTGCCCCAGCCGGCGGAGCTTGCCGTCGCGCTTCCGTAGTTGCGAGTCCCGCATAGACCCACAGTATAGATGACAATGCCGGTAACCGTAAACGCGAAACACTCAGCGGGAGCAGGCCTGGCCATCGCCTGTGGCGAAGGGGGAGATTGCGAAACCATACTCCTGGGTGCATCTTCAGAGAGGCGGCGTGCCATGGGAAGCCACCGACCGTGTTGCTGGAGTGCCACATGCGCTGTGACTGTCGCCTTGCTGGCCATGCTGCTGGCCGGTTGCGGGGGTGGGATGGTGCCCACGCCCGACCCCGACGACCCACCGGATAGCTCAACGGCGGTCTCGCCCTACTCAGCGCGCTTCCATGTTGACGTGGATAGCGGCGAGGTCACCGCCACGGTGCCGAAGAGCCCGGCGGGCCAGGTGGACACCGCCGCCATCTTGACCGGGACGGCTGTCGGCTTTGAGGTGAGCAAGCTGGTGGATGAGCCCGGCAACGTCGGCGTGAAGGCCTTCTCGGTGCGAGTGATCAACCGCACCCAACGCGATCTGACCAATGCCAAGCTGCTGTTTGGCCCCATCACCAATGTGGGCGCCTGGTCAGAGATCCGATCCAAAGTGGAGGTCAGCACCTTTGCCGGATCCGGCACAGCAGGCTTCGCTGACGGCGCCACAGGTGGGGCTGGGTTCAGCGGTGCCCGCGGCGTGGCTGTGGATGATCAGGGGAATGTGTATGTGGCCGACACTGTCAACCACCGCATCCGCAAGATTTCCGGGGGTCTGGTCTCCACGCTGGCCGGTAACGGCACCGCCGGGGCGCTGGATGGGTCCGGCAGTGGCGCCACCTTCCAGTTCCCCAGCGGCCTGGCCTTCTGCGCCCGGGACCGCGCGCTCTATGTGGCCGAGCATGCCCGCCACCGCATCCGCCGCGTGGACCTCAGCGGCCGCGTGAGCCTGGTGGCCGGCACGGGCACCGCCGGCCACGCCGACGGCGCCGGCACTATTGCGCAGTTCAACCGGCCCACTGGCATCACCAGCGACGGCATGGACGTCTACGTGACGGACCTGGAC
>JABLXH010000189.1 GCA_013178155.1 Armatimonadota bacterium
TGACTGGCTGGACTGCATGCATGGGATCAATGACATGGTCCCAGTGCACGAGTCGCAGGTCCCGACCCCGGCGGAGACACTCTGGGTCGTGGACTTCGGGACCTATTGGGGCTGTGGGCAGGCTTACGGCTTCGAACAGCCCAAGCGGCGGCACAACGACGGCGCCAACGCGCTGTTCGTGGACGCGCACGCCAAGTGGCTAACGGAGGCGCCGCAACGTCTGTGGACCATCGGGGAGGACTGAGTGACGGAGGGCAGCAAGCCAAGCGCTTGGACTTGACTCACGCTGTTCGCAGACGGCATATTAGCTCTGAGTTGGCCAATGGCAGTGCATCTGGTCTGCGAAAGGGCAGAGTGGCCCCCCGCGGAGGCATAGGGAGGCCAGGAACCTATAGACGAGGGCTGATCCCGTATGGGGAAGAGGGAAGTAGCTAAGCGGCGCCGGAAGTGCACGGCGTTGGGCTTCACACTCATCGAGTTGCTGGTCGTCATCGCCATCATCGCCATCCTGGCGGCCATCTTGTTCCCTGTGTTCGCCAAGGCGCGTGAGAAGGCCCGGCAGGCCAGTTGCCTGTCGAATGTCAAGCAACTGACCCTGGCGGCGCTGATGTACGCAGAGGACTACGACGAGGTACTCCCTGTCTCCATCGGTGGTAGTTCACCGATGCAGATGTGGACCACCTTC
The DNA here is from genome assembly GCA_013178155.1 of Armatimonadota bacterium. GTDB lineage: Bacteria > Armatimonadota > Zipacnadia > Zipacnadales > UBA11051 > JABLXH01. The sequence continues at coordinate 686 of JABLXH010000189.1, forward strand.
GAGCTTGTTGAGCCATACATCAAGAACCGGCAGATACGGCGGTGCCCCTCGGACCCACAGGGAGCCATAGACCTGACGATGTACGGCATGGACCGCTACAGCTACGTCTGGAACAAGGCGGCTTTCTCTTACCGTCTGCCGGTACCCGGGCCACCACCCCAGCCGGTAGTGGCCTTGGCGGCGATCCCCTATCCTGCCGAAACCACCTCCGTGTTCGACGGTTACCCGGTCATGCCAGGGCCCCAGCTCTACACGCTTCATCGTCACAATGACGGCGCCAATGTGGGTTTCCTGGATGGCCACGCCAAGTGGCACCACCGGCTCGCGCCGCCGCGGGGCTGCACGTCCGTCTACTACCATGTGATCCCGCAGTGAGCTTCTGCCTGTAGTCTGCCGTCGGTTGCTGTCCCCCCCGTGGGATGGTGGGGTAGCATCCATGGCTCAGCGGACAAGCCGTTTGCCCAATAGCGCAACTCAGAGAATCGGACTGGTTCGCCAAGGAGTGCCGCGTTGAACGATCGCCGGACAGACAGTAGCCATAACCCTGGCGACGGGACCGTCCCGGGCGGCGCCGCTGGCGTTGTCTGGCGCAGGCTCAAGGAGATGAAGACGGTCTTCTACCTCCTTGTTGCCCTGGCGGCAGGAGGTCTTGTCGCGACGGTCCTGCCGCAGCAGCAACATCCGGAGTACTACCAGGAACGCTACGGGCCGTTCGTTAGCAACATCATCCTGCGTTTGGGCCTCGACCACGTAAGCACCGCCACCTGGTTCCTGCTGCTCATGGCCCTGCTGATGCTCAGCCTCCTGGCCTGCACCCGCAATCTCTGGAACATTGCGCAGTCGCGGTGGCGCATCCCTGGGGCGGATGCCGTGCAGGAGGCGGCGGGCCGAGGACAGACGGAGGGCTCGGTCTCCCTGTCGGTGAGTGCCGAGGTGGCCCTCGGCGCAGTGCGCGATGCAGCCCGTAAGCTCGGGTACCGCTTCTGGGACGTGGGGGGCCCTGAGGGGACGCGATGCATCTACCTGTGCCGCCACCGCTGGTCGGCCTGGGGCACCACCCTGGCCCACTACGCTGTCTTCCTGATCGGGCTGGGGGCGGTCATGGGATCCCTGCCCAGCCTCTCCGTTGATGAGTACCTGGAGATACCGGAGGGGCATACCTCTGTCGCCGAGCAGGTGCCCGCGATGCCGTTTCAACTGCGCCTCAATGATTTCCGTATCGAGGTCAGCCCGGAGACTGGCGCGGTCGTCAACTACTTCAGTGACCTTTCCGTCATCGAGGCCGAACAGGAAGTCCGGCGCGAGACCATCTCCGTGAACCGGCCCCTGCGGTACAAGGGCTTCTACATCAGCCAGTCGAGCTGGAGCCTGGGCGAGGCCAGGGTGAGAGTGAAGTCAGGTGCGCACGCGGAGGAGTTGGCCTTCCCGCTGGCGCGAGCTGCTGAGATGGACCCTCATGCGTCGGCCTGGGGCGTGCCACAGGAGGGTGCCGTGGCCTTCCTGGCCAGTGGTCACGTCGCGATCCTTGCCCAGGCCTTCTACATTGACGCGCGGCGTGAGGGTGGGGAGGTGGTCGGGCGGAACTCCGAGGTCCCTGGTACCCCCGCGATCAGTCTCGTGGTCGTGTCGGGCCTGCCCGCACGAGAGCATGGGGCTGGCGAGGGCAACGGGAAGGGCGCGTGGCTGCCGGGGAGACCGCCGGTCAGCGTCCGCTGGGCTGCCTACGAGCCGCAGTTGGCGCAGATAATGCCTCCTGCGGGGGGCGGGATGGACATGCCGCCGCGGCACGTTGATCGCGTGCCGCAGCATAACCTGACAGAGCTTGGCTTCCTGCTTCAGGGCGAGACTAGACATACTCCGGCCGGTGACGTGACCTTCCTCGGGGTCACCGAGTCCAGCGGCCTGGGTATCCGTAAGGACCCGGGGGTGCCGCTGGTGTGGGTCGGGTTCGTGGGCTGCCTGCTGGGGATGGCGCTCATCTTCTACTTCCCCCTGCGGCAAGCATACGTCCGCCTGACGCCCCGGGAGGGGCGCCAGAGCGGGTGCAGGCTCCAACTGCAGGTACGGGGCGGCCTGCTTAGCAACACCGACCAGGATGCCCGCAGACTCATCACCGAGATAGAGACCGCTGCCGCGCACCGGCAGCCGCGAGGTAAGGCGCAATGAGTCAGGCCAACGACGGACTGGCAGCGAGGTTTGCTGCGGCCCTGCCGCCGCTGGAAGAGATTGACCGCGCCATCTACCGGGCCATAGCCTTCGGCTTCCCGCTGTTGACCATGGTCATCATCACGGGGGCAGTGTGGGCGCAGCACGTATGGCAGCGCTGGTGGAGCTGGGACCCGAAGGAGACCGCTTCGCTGGTCACCTGGCTGATCTATGCGGGCTACCTGCACGGCCGGCGCAACCGGGGCTGGCGAGGGCGGACGTCGGCCCGGTTCGCGGTTCTGGGCTTCCTGGCCGTGCTGTTTACCTTCGCCGGTGTGAACTTCCTGAACAGCTTACACTCGTACGGGATGGCCCAGCGCCCCGAGGGGGTGGGCCTGCTGGAGGGGTTCGTGGGCGTCAGCCGGCTTGAGGCCGCGCTGACCACTGGCTTCTTCCTGGCTTACCTGCTGGCGTTTCTGATTGCCTTGGGCGGGACCATCACGCAGGCTCCTCGCGCCCGCGCTGCCAGCCTGGGCGTGGTGGGTCTGGGGCTGGTGGCCCACACCGTGGTGCTCATCGTCCGCACCATCGAGGCCCAGCGACTGACCTTCACCAGCGGCTATGACTTCTCACTCTGGTTCGTGTGGGGCATCACCATCATCGGCTTCATTGTCGCTGTGCGCGGCATGGGACTGGCCCTGGTGGCGTCTCTGCCGCTGTCCCTGCTCATCTCCATGTACGGTTACCTCTACTTCCCCCATAAGGGCCACTCACCCCTGCCGCCGGCGCTGCAAAACAAGCTCTGGCTGCACATCCACGTGGCGCTGGCCATCTTCGCCTATGGGGCGCTGGCCTTGGCTGCCGGGTGGGGTTGCTTGTACCTGCTCAAGGTGGCCGTGACTGGCGAAACGGCCACGGCGACGCCAGAGCCGGAACGGCAAGCGCAGTAGGACCACTCCCGGCAGCAGCCTGGCGCCGTCCCACGACACGCAGGGAAGACCCTGGTCTCCGGCGAACTGGGCCACCAGGCGAGTGACACCGCCTCGATCCCTGAAGCCATGGACGGAAACCGCGATGGACACCCCAGCCGGCGATCCCGTACGCCGCGCCGCACTGCTCAGCGTCGTCCTCCCGGTCTACAACGAGCGCGAAGTCCTGGCTGAACTGACGGACCGACTGAGTGCAGCGCTGGCGCCCATCGGCGTGCCCTTTGAGCTGGTCTTTGTGGACGATGGCTCCCGCGACGGCAGCGCTGAGGCCCTCGACGACCTGGCGGCGGAGCGCCCTCAGGCCAAGGTGGTCCATCTCAGCCGCAACTTCGGCCACCAGGCAGCCATCCAGGCTGGGCTCACCTACGCCCACGGCGATGCTGTCGTGCTGATGGACTCCGATTTGCAGGACACCCCGGAGGCCATCCCGGCCCTCCTGGCGGAATGGGAACAGGGCTGGGACGTCGTGTATGCCATCCGCACTCAGCGCAAGGAGGGGCTCTGGAAACGGGCGCTCTTCGCGCTGTTCTACCGGGGCCTGCGACAGATAGCCGACACCGAGCTGCCAGTGGACTCGGGCAACTTCGGGTTGATTGATCGCCGGGTCCGCGACGCCATCACGGGGATGGGCGAACACGACCGTTACTACCCGGGGTTGCGGGCTTGGGTCGG
>JABLXH010000019.1 GCA_013178155.1 Armatimonadota bacterium
GTGGTGAACAGGTCGTAGGGCAACCCCTCCACCTTCCGGCCATTGGCCAGGTAGGCCACCTGCGCATACGCCGGATCACCCGTGAGTTCGGTAAGGCGCCACAGAAAGCTGAAACTCGACGGCTCCGTGGGAGTGTCAACCCGCAGCAGGCCATCCTCGCCGCGGGCCTGGGGGATTTGCAGGCCCACATAGACGGCCACGGGGACGGCAAAGCCGCCGGTGTCGCCGGTCTGCGGGTAGTAGCGCCGGACCGGATCACCACCGGCCGAACACCAGGTGTCAATGAAGAAGCGGAAGGTCTCGCGGAGGCGCGGGTGGCGCGCCACCAGCTCCTCGAGAAAGCCCGGCTGGGCGCGGTCCCACAAAGCCAGGAACTCGCCCAGGCCCTGGATGGTGTAACTGCTGTAGCCCGCCAGGCCCTTTTCACCGGTAACACCATCCACGGCTGTTGCCTGCTCGATCATGGGGTCCATCATGCCCATGATCTCCTCGCGGTTGTTGGGCCAGTCCAGTACTGCCTTCAGCACGATCAGCGCCACAATCTGGCGCGGGTAGTTGGACTGGATCTTCCAGGCGTTGGCGATGGTGTCGCCCAGGATGCGCTCGCGGATATTGCGGTGGATGTCGGCGAGGCTTGTCTTGGGGTTCTCGAGCTTGTACCGCGTCGCCTGCCGCGACAGGAACTCCACCAGCGTCGTGTCTTCCTGCACCGCCTCCCGCACCTGGTCATAGGCCAAGGCGAGTTCCCGCACCTCCTCGCAGGCGTCGTGCCAGGTGGACACATACCCCGCATGGGCGGGGCCCTCATACATGATGGCCTGGCTCTTGAAGTCAAAGGTGGGGTAGAGGTCAGCGATGCGGTCCAGCAGGACCATTGCCTTGTGGGCGTAGGCCGGATCCCCGGTCACCAGGTAAGCCTCCGCCAGGCGCTTGACGCCGGCGACAATGGCCTGCTTCCATTGTCCGTAAACCAGGTAGGTCCCGATGAACCGCCAGCGCTTGTCGCCCTCCGCGTAACCGTTGCCATCGTCCACGCCAAACAGGTGCAGCGGGTCGTTGGGGTCGGGGTGGTCCGTGTTGAAGAGCAGGGACTTGTCCGCCAGCTCGTGCTGGAAAACGCCGTGCTCGTCCAAACCGGAGAGGTAGTAGGCGTGGAAGTCGTTCTTCGGGAAGAGCTCCTCGCAGTGCGGGCACTGCAGTTTCCAGGGGTGGGCGAAGTAGTTGATGCGCCAGTTGTACATCGGCACGCCCGCCTTGCAGGCCGGGCAGTGACCGCTGGACCACACCATCCACGAACGGGTAATGGTCGCCCCGAACATCAGGTCCCAGAGCTGCTCATCACTGAGGTTCATCCAGCGCTGGGCCGCGGCCACCACCGTCTCCTGCATCTCGGCGGCCCAGGGGTAGCGAGCGACATTGGCGCGGGCGTTGTCCACGAGCTGTGAGGGATAGAACACGCTGGCCTCCTGGGCTAGTACAGGACCGAGAGATAACAAAGCGGTCACAGATAGCAGGCGACAGAGCGGACGCATGGCAAGCTCCCGACGTGACGTTGCATCATGGGGTCTGAGCCAGGACAGTTCCGTGGGAAGCGACCCTTGCCCTGCCTGCGGCGGGGCGAAAGGATACACGGGGCCTCCGCCGAACCTATCCTCACCAGCACAGAGGGAGGATGCCCATTCATGGACCAGGTTGGAGTCGGCATTATCGGTTCGCAGTTTGTGGCGGAGATCCACGCGGAGTCCTTGCAGCGCGTGCCCAATGCGCGCCTCGTCGCCGCTGCGTCGACGAACCCCGATCATGTCGGGACCTTCGCGGCCAAGCACGGCATCCCGAAGCACTTCACCGACTACCGGGACCTCCTGGCCCTGCCGGAGGTGGACCTGGTGTTCCTGTGCCTGCCCAACTATCTGCACTGCCAGGCCTGCTGCGACGCGGCAGCGGCCAAGAAGCATGTGGTCTGCGAGAAGCCGATGGCCATGACGCTGGCCGAGGCCGACCAGATGATCGCCACCTGCGCGGCCAACGGCGTGCTCCTCATGTATGCCGAGGAGCTGTGTTTCACGCCCAAGTACGTCCGCGCCAAGCAACTGTGCGACGAGGGCGCGCTGGGTGATCTGTACCTGATCAAGCAGATGGAGAAGCATGATGGCCCCCACGCGGCATGGTTCTGGGATGTGGAGAAGTCCGGCGGCGGCGTGACCCTGGACATGGGCTGCCATGCCTTCGAGTACTTCCGCTGGATGCTGGGCAAGCCCCCGGTGGTCTCGGTCTACGCCGACATGGGGACCTTCGTCCACGGCGACAAGACCCGGGGCGACGACAACGCCACCATCATCGTGGAGTTTCAGGGCGGCTGCCGGGGCGTGGCCGAGGAGTCCTGGGCCAAGCCGGGCGGCATGGACGACCGCATTGAGCTATACGGCTCCAAGGGCGTCATCCACGCCGACCTGCTGTACGGCAGCTCCTTCCGCACCTACAGCCAGGACGGCTACGGCTATGCGGTGGAGAAAGCCGGCAGCACCAAGGGCTGGTCCTTCACCATGTACGAGGAGAGCTGGAACTACGGCTTCCCGCAGGAGGACCAGCATTTCGTCAACTGCGTGGCGGGCCTGGAGCAGCCCCTGGAGACCGGCGAGGACGGCCGCGCGGTTCTGGAGATTGTTCTCGCCGCTTACGAGAGTGCGGGTACCGGCCGCAAGGTGACCTGGCCCTGGGACCCGCCCCGCGACAAGCGGCCGATCGAGCTGTGGGGGCGGTGAATCCCGGCTGCGCCTTATCGGATCGCCGTCCCCGTCTATACTGGCTGGCGTTCCCAATGGCCGCAGACCAGGAGTAGAACCATGCCACAGCAGTGGTACCAGACGCTTTTCGCAAACTACGCTCGCCAGTACGATAAGGAGGTCTACACCCAGGGCACCCTCGGGGAGGTGGACTTCCTGGAGGAAGAGTTGGAGCACGACCGCAGCCGGACCATCCTGGACATCGGCTGCGGCACCGGGCGCCATGACATCGAACTGGCTGCCCGCGGCTACCGGGTGACGGGTGTGGACCTGTCGGCGGCGCAACTGGCCCGGGCCAGGGAGAAGGCGGCCGCGGCGGGTGTATCGGTTGACTTCCGCCAGGGAGATGCTCGCGAACTCGACTTCGAGGCGGCCTTCGACCTCGCCATGATGATCTGTGAGGGGGCCTTCCCCCTCATGGAGACCGACGCGATGAACTACCGCATTCTGCAGGGGGCTTGCCGGGCGCTGAAGCCGGGCGGGAAACTGGTGCTAACCACACTCAACGCTCTGTTCCCGCTGGCGCGCATGGGCCAGGAACCGCCCGGCGCAGGGCCGGGCGCTGGGCACTTCGACCCGCTGACCTTCAGGGCCTCCAGCGCGCTGGAATTCACTGATGACGACGGTGTCACCCAGACCATCCAGTGCAACGAGCGCTACTACGCGCCCTGCGAGATGCGCTGGCTGCTGGAGACCCTGGGCATGACCGACATCGGCATCTACGGCTGCGATCTGGGAGCCTTCAGCCACGACCGGGAGCCGGACTGCGATGACTTCGAGATGCTCGTGGTGGCCCGGCGCTGACGCAGGGTGACCCCACAATCTGGCAGGCGCAGCGGCCGTCGGGTGGCGGCGCGGTTCCGCATGGCAGGAGCTCGACCGGACCGAGCGCGTCTGGAGCGCCACGGGGCGCTAACCAAGCCCCACATGGCGGGCCTGCTCCGAGCTTGCGACGGTCGTAGCCGCGGCGCGCCGCCCCCCGCCGTGGCGAACCAATATGACCCAGACGGGCGATGCGCCGGCTATGGCGCGACCGTAAACCTGGGAGGAGTGGGCGATGGCAGGCGCATTTCGGCTTCTGGTCTGCTGTCTGTTGAGCTCGCTCGTGTCATGCGGTCTGGTGGCGGCGGCCGTCAAGGCCTTCCCGACGGCCGAAGGGTTCGGCGCTGAGGCTGTCGGCGGGCGCGGCGGGCGGGTCATCGAGGTCACCAACCTCGACGACTCTGGACCGGGGAGTCTGCGGGCCGCCATGGAGGCCGAGGGGCCGCGTATCGTGGTCTTCCGCGTCAGTGGCACCATCGTGCTGCGAAGCGCCATCCGGGTCAG
>JABLXH010000190.1 GCA_013178155.1 Armatimonadota bacterium
CTGGATCTGGCCCTGGCCTGTGCAACCGCAGGTCCCCGACAACCACGACTTCTGTGGTACCGTCGGTCCCTGGCGGGATGCGGTGCGGTCGCCGGGCGCCGAGAGCATGACGGTGCTGCGGGGCATCGTGGACCGGCTGCCCTGGTGGCGACTGCGGCCTGCCCAGGAGCTGCTGGCGACCCAGCCCGGGGACGAGGACCTGATGCGCTCGGTGATGGCAGCCGCAACCCCGGACCAGCAACTCGCCCTGGTGTACATGCCGGTGGGTGGCACCGCGCGGCTGCGTCTGGCGGGCCAACCGCGAGCGGAATGGCTCGACCCGCGCACGGGCAAGTCGCAACCCGCGGTGATGGTGGGCGACCAGGTCACAGCGCCGGACGACGAGGACTGGCTGCTGAAACTCAGTCATTAGGGAGGCGATCCCATGCGAACGCGGTGTCTTGGCATAGTCTTGGCCACTGCATTGGTCTGTCTGGGGAGTGCTGTGTGGGCCCAGGAGACCGCCGGCCCCAATCTGGTGCAGAACCCCGGGTTCGAGGCAGTTGGCGAGGGCGGGCTGCCTGCTGACTGGAGCGGCCCGGCTACCGTCTACAGCCGTGTGACCGCACCGGTCCGTTCGGGCGAGGGCGCTTTGCAGTTCGTCAACTCCGATCCCCAGCGATATGTGCTCTGCAGCCAGGCCATCCCTCTTGAGCCCGGCAAAGCCTATGCCTTCAGTGTCTGGGTCAAGACCGAGGACATCCAGGGCAGCGAGACCGGAGCGACCATCTGCCTGGAGTGGTACGGTGCCGACGGAGCGTACCTGGGTGGCAGCTACCCGCCGGGTGTCACCGGCACCAGCGACTGGAGGCAGGTGCGCGGCATCTCCGGGCGTGTGCCGCAGGGCGCGGCTCGCTGCTCGGTGACCTGCTATGTGCGCAAGGGAATGACCGGCAAGGCGTGGTTCGACGATGTGGAGGTGCGGCAATGGCTCGCGCCGGTGACGCTGGAGACCATGCTCCTGAAGCCCAACTATCGGGGCCTGGTCATGCCCGAAGTGCGGCAGGTGGAGTATAGCGCCAACATCAGCTTCGGAGATAGCGGGCTGGGGCCTGACGATGTGTACCTGCGGGCCGACCTCCTGTCCGAGGGTTCCGAGCGTTCGCTCAAGTACGAGGTCGCGGCCGTCACCGGCGAGAGCACCCGCGCCGCCCTCTCGCTGCGGGGGATCGCGGCGGGCAGCTATGTTCTGCGACTGGCTCTGGTCCGGCGCAGTGACGCCAGGGTGTTGCAGCAGCATACATGGCGGCTGCGGCTTCTGGCCGAACGCCCTGATCTCGTCTCGTACATCGGTCCAGACAACAACCTGTGGGTGAAGCAGGCCGACGGCAGCTATGCGCCCTTCTTCCCCCTGGGGATGTACTGGTCGGGCATCAGCGAGGAGCAGCTCCGTACCTACGCCGACAGCGCCTTCAACTGCCTGATGCCCTACGGAGGCGCTACGCGAGAGCAACTCGATCTGGCGCACAGTCTGGGCCTGAAGGTGATCTACTCGGTCAAGGACGCCTACTTCGGCTCGACCTGGTGTCCCGCTGAGATCAAGTCTGAAGCCGATGAACGGCCATTCATTGAGAGCAGGGTCAGCCAGTTCCGCGACCATCCGGCGCTGCTGGCGTGGTACCTGAACGACGAACTGGGGCTGGAGTACCTGCCACGGCTGGAAGCTCACCAGCAGTGGCTGGAGGAGCTGGATCCTCACCATCCGACCTGGGTAGTGCTATATCAGGTGGAGCAGGTCAACCAGTACGCCCGCACCTTTGATGTCATCGGCACTGACCCGTACCCGATACCTGAGTACAGCAGTCGTCGGGCGGCGGCCTGGACCCGCCAGACGGTGCAGGGCGTCAGGGGCGCGCGGCCCGTCTGGATGGTGCCGCAGGTCTTCAACTGGGGAACCTACCGGAGCGACCCACAGGAGAAAGCCGGCCTTCGCCCCCCGACCCTGGCTGAGATGAGAAGCATGGCTTGGCAGTGCCTGGTGCATGGGGCCAAGGGCCTCATCTTCTACAGCTTCTTTGACCTGGTGCGGGACGAGCAGTATCCTTTCAGTGAGCAATGGCCCAAGGTCAAGCAGATGGCGGCGGAGATCAAGCCGTGGACGGAACTGCTGCTCACTGGCGACACACAAACGGACATCGGCGTACGTGAGCGGGAGTGGCTGCATTGGACCACGCGGACGCAGGGCGGAGTAACCTACCTGTTCGCCGTCAATGATGAAGACCGCGCCCATGCGGCGACCTTTGCTCTGGGCCGGGAGCCCCGCGCGATTGTCCTGGAGGGCCTCGCGGAGACCGGTGAGGTCGCGACGACCGATCGTTTGCGGGTTGCTCTGGGGCCGCACGAGGTGCGTGTCTACCGGTTGGAGTGGTAGGCAGTGGCGGGGCTGGAAGCCCCGCCCACCGAGATATATGAGGGCTGGATGCCGTGTCTACCGGGACGTATCAGGAGTGACGCCTGTCGGGATGTATAGGGACTGAAGCCACGCCCACGCAGGACATGCGCGAACCCGAACCCCTGATCATCCGGCCGCCCACCGAAGCCGGCAGTCTGCTGCTGCGGGTCACGCGGGGCTGCAACTGGAACCGCTGCAAGTTCTGCGGCATCTACAGCCACTTCGGCCAGCCGAACTTTGAGGTGCGTCCGCGCGATGAGGTGCTGGCCGACATTGACGCTGCGCGGGCGCTGTACGGTGACCATCACACCACCGCCTTCCTCGGCGATGCCGATCCCCTCGCGGCCCCGCCCGAGGATGTGCTGGCCATCCTGCACCATCTCCGGGCGACCTTTCCGCGACTGCAGCGGGTGACGTGCTATGCCCGTGCCAGCACGTGCTGGCGAACACGCGAGTACCTGGCCACCCTCCGCGAGGCCGGGCTGGACCGGGTGCATGTGGGGCTGGAGACCGGGTCGGATGCGCTGCTCAAGTTCCATCAGAAGGGTTCCAGTCAGCGCCTGCTAATCCAGTCCGGACATGCGACGCGAGGGGCCGGGCTGGAGTTGTCCTACTATGTGCTGCTGGGACTGGGCGGAGCCGATCGCTGGGAGGAGCATGTGCGCGAGACGCTGGTGGTCCTGAACAGCGTAAAGCCGGAGTTCGTGCGCTTCCGGCGGCTGTGGATATACGGTGAGGAGGGCGGGCCATCCTGTCCGCTGTGGGCGGACGTCCAGGCGGGGCGGTTCGTCCCCCAGACGCCGGAAGGGACAGTCCATGAGTTTCGCGCTATAATAGCGGGCATCAGCTTCCCGACCGAAATCGAGGCCATCCACCCGAACGTGTATGTGCGGGTGGGTGGCCGTTTGCCCGAATCGCGCCAGCGGATGCTGGACAAGCTGGACGGCTTTCTGGCACGACCAGAGGCCGAGAAGGCGCTGGTCTACGGGCGGGCATCGGCGATCTAGCGCCTATCACGAAAGGTGGACACCGGGCCGCCGCCGCGGCTCGCAGGTGGACGATGAGAGACTACCGGGACGATGACTGGCTGAGCACGGATGAGATCATGGCGCTGCAGGACCAGCGGCTGCGGGAGGTGGTGCGGCGGGCCGCTCAGTCCGAGTTCTACGCCCGGGCCCTGCCGGCGGCAGGCATAGACCCCGAGAGCTTCGGTGGACTGGCCGAACTGCACCGCCTGCCCTTCACTACCAAGGCCGACTTGAGGGCGCATATGCCCTACGGCTTCCTTTGCTGCCCAAAGGCCCAGGTGGTGCGGATGCACTACTCATCGGGCACCACCGGCATCGCTACGGCGGTGTACCACACTCGCGATGATCTGCGGTACTGGGCTGAGTGTGTGGCGCGGGGGATGGTGGCTGCTGGTCTTGGCGAGGAAGACGTCTTCCAGAACATGATGGGCTACGGCCTGTTCACCGGCGGCCTGGGGTTCCACTACGCTTCGGAGCTGGTCGGCTGCATGACCATCCCCTCGGCGGCGGGCAATACCGCCCGGCAGGTGCAGCTCATGCGTGAGTTCGGCACCACGGGCATCCACATCCTGCCCTCATACGCCCTGCGCGTCGTGCACTACTGCGACGAGCAGGGGATCGACATCCGGCGCGACCTGAGCCTGCGCTGCGGCTTTGTGGGCGCTGAGCCCCACACCGAACGCAGTCGCAAGCGCATCGAGGAGTTGATGGGAGCCAGGATGTACAACTGCTACGGGCTCTCGGAGATGGCCGGGCCGGGTGTGGCCATGGAGTGTCCGGCCCAGGAGGGTCTGCACCTGCGGGAGGACCACTACCTGGCCGAGATCATTGACCCCGAGACCCTGGAGCCGCTACCAGAGGGACAGCAGGGCGAACTGGTCCTGACGAGCCTTTCCCGACAGGCCATGCCCTTGCTGCGGTACCGCACCCGCGACCTGACCGCCTTCGTCCCCGGCGAGTGCCCCTGCGGGCGGCAGCACCGGCGGATGCAGCGTGTCTTCG
>JABLXH010000191.1 GCA_013178155.1 Armatimonadota bacterium
TCTGATCACTCAACCGGAGTCACACTTTGTGCGATGCGCAGCAGTTCATCTCTGGTCATTGGCCCCGCGTAGACCTTGATCTGGTAGCTCTGACCTGACTCTTGCCACGAAATCCGGAGTGGGGGCGACCCGCCGCTGATCATCAGCGTGCCCCGGACACCGTCGTGCACGGTGACCATCTCGCGGGTGTCCGGTGGGGCCGCGCTGCCGAGTGCACCCTGACCGTTATTCAGAATGAAGACGAGCAGTTCGTCTCCAGCCTGGTAGATGATGGTGTAGCGTAGGCCGTGCTCATCGTTCAGAGCTTCGAGGAGTTCGGGTGGGCTGAAGCGCTCGGGGACGAAGGCCGGCCTGTAGACCACCACTTCGGGGGGGAGCGCCGCTCGCACTTGCGCCCAGACGCTCTCTGACTGGACCGGCATTGCCGTCGCCACCGAACCCGGACTGCCCGTTGTTGGGAACGGGAGACCGCTGCTCTCGGCTGGTGTTCCAGGCGAGCAGGCGCTGAGCAGCATACACGCTCCCAACACCACCGGGACCAGGAGCCACCGCACTGCCTTGGCCGAGCCTCGCTGCGCCTTCAGCGTGCGAGGACCGTTGTGGCCCATGCCTTGCGCCTGCGCAGCCATTAGTAGATTCGTGCGATCCCCTCGCTTCATGCGCCACTCATATGACAGTGTGGCCCTCCTCAATCCTACCTCCCTCGCCCTCAACGTGCACAGGGCGCGACGACCCTGATCTCAGTCTTCTGCTCGGCATCCAGGGCGTTCGACTCCACCCAATACCAGGCTATTGCCCTCTCCGCAGCGTAGGCTCCATACACGCTACGTTCCTGGTTGTTGTCGGTTGCCCTGTCGTCTATGGTGATCAGCCTCTGCTCAGTCAAGTCATAGGCGGAAACGGAACCATCTGCGACACGCCACGTGACAAAGCGATCACCTACAGAAGGAATATCAGCCCTTTCACCCCTGGTCAACTGCTGGGTCTGCCCACTGGAAAGATGGTGTAGGAAGACGTTTGAACCCACCCCCGCTTTCGTCTCATCATCAAGGTAGTCTTCCAGCCAAACGACATAGTCACCCCACACAGCTGGTTGCGACGCTTTGCCACTGCTGCTCACCCGCCGTTCTGTTTGAGTATGGAGGTCATAAACGTAAACATCACGTGGAGCCACTGAACCATCCTGAGCTTTCTTGCCCTTCAGATACACAACTGTGTCGCCGAAAACGGCCGGCCACGCCAGCCAATAGGAAGAAGGCGCAAGAAGAGTACTTGTCTGACCGGTGGCAAGGTCATAGAGACGGATGGCATACTGACTGTCGCCATCTGACTGTACCCAGACTACCAGATTGCCCTGGATACGCGGTATGGGAGCAAACTGCTTTAGGCCCGCGTTTTGTGCTATCATCCGTCTCTCGTCCGTCTCGATGTTGAGGGCAAAGATCATCCAGTCGCTGCCCCTCTCTGGGTCTCGGTAGTCCAACCAGACGATCCAGTCGCCGCTGATGTAGGCAGGTATCACCTGCCCGCCCTCGCGGGTCGGTTCCGCAACTTGCCTTACCTGACCAGTCGGCAAGTCACAGACGAAGACTCGGTCGTACAGAAAGCTGCTTGGGTTGCTCTGCTCACACCAGACCGCCCTAGACTGCGAAACGATTGGGTTGCCTTTGACACCAGGTATAGACAACCTGCACCACCCTGGAGGAGGTGCTTCCCAAAGGGTCGCGGGAGGAGACGGAAGTGGCACCGGCGTTCTAGAAAGATCGGGTTCGCTCAGGATAAGGCTGCCCGTAATCGCCTGTATGAGCGGCTGCATCTCATTGTAGAAGAGACGCGATGTGGCGAAGGCAAGCTCGTACCGCATCTTGTTATGGATGACAAAGACATTCCTCGTCGCCACCCCCTCTGTTGTTCCGGTAACGATCAAGGCATCATGGCCATTGATGACGGCCCTTTCCTCCTGGAGCTGTCCTTGCCTTTGACCTTCCCACCGATTCTTCCAGTCCACGACGACCTGATCGAGCGTCATCTGCGGCTCGGGCGCTACTGCAATGCCAGCGACCATGACGCCCAATCCGGCGATGGCGATCCTTGTTTCCTGCCCACCCTGATCGCCGTCGCTAACAAGCCAGCACTGGCTGGGGTAACTGATAGAGTAACCATAGCGCGGGTCGCGGTAGGTTTGCATCGGCAGAGCCTCTGGAGGCAACACGATACCCCCATCAACAGGCATCTCGCCCGCGAGCTCGATAGTCCCTTCCATCGCGCTGGCCGTCGGAGTAGAAGCAGCCATAGGTGGTAAGGTTGGCCCGCGGGAAGTCGTGGGGATAGGGGGTGTAAGGTTCTTTGGCGAGAGAGAAGCATTTGTCCTTGCCCGGTCGCCACATCCGCCAAGCACTATCACAGCGCACAAGGCGAGTACAGCTACAGCACCCCTGGAATTCTTCTCCGACACCTCGCTCCTCCATCCAGACCCCTTTGCAGCGGCATGGGCAGGGCAGAGTCCTCTTGCCCTGCCCATGAAAGCTATGTGGCTACCAGATGATCCAGCCTCCGTCCCAGACCACGTTACAGTAGGTTACTTTCCCAGTGGGCCACCACCAGCGCCCCAGGCTCGTATCGGAGCCGTTGTTCGGATCCTCATACGAGTTGGTGTAGCAGATGTTGTCCATTCCATAGTCCGGCCGGTAGTCGTAACCGCAAAGGGCGATGTAGTGTCCATAGTTCGTCACAAAGCCCTTTAGGTAATGGCTCTCATCCGGATGCATACGGCTGCGGTTGACCTGGGGAAGATTCCGGTCCAGGTCCCACTTGAGCTTGTCAATGAGCGTCTGCTGATTCCCATTGACATTCAGGTATTCCCAGACCCAGTCCGGAGGGACGGCATCTCCGTCCAGATCGTTGAGCGTCCTCGCATACTTCCAAACAATGGTCCCGTCAGCCTGAGTCGTTTCCATGCCGTACTGTCCCTGACTGGGATTGTAGGGACCAGCGAGGTAGCTTTGCGTATAGACCTTCCCCAGGTAGTCGAGGATCGATTTCCCGGACGCTGGGCCGCACCAGTAATCTGTCTCCTGTTCGCGAACCGGTACGTCGAGCCACTTGTAGTAATTCAGCGTGGTGACGCCATAAGATGCACTGGCAGCCTCCTTCTTGAGAGCCAGTTCGCGCTGTTCTGGCGTCATGCCCAGGTAGAGTTCGTCGGGCGAAGGCCCCGCGGCGTTGAACACCACGGGGTCTGATGGGGGCGCTGGTTTGTCGGCCATCGCCGAAATCGTGCCAGCGAAGAGCAGCACCAGCACCAGCAAACCCGAGAGAAGACTGTGCTTGACCACCTTGCCCCTCCTTGGGTTGTGAGCACTCACTGCCATCTCCGGTAGCGTCACCGCCATCCAGAACCCAAATCGCGCTGAACCGTACCTCAGTTATCTCGTGCCAGCAGTGCTGCTTTCGCTTGTCCGCCTCCCTTCGTGACTTTGGTGACCAACTCTCTTCGCAACGTTACCAGCGTGTCCTCACCATCCCGAGGCTGACGGGGCCTCAGTTACTGGTCGCGCAGACCCCTGCTTGTCTCCCATCAGTCTTCTATGGTCTGGGTGTCGCCGTGGTCCTTGGCGCTGCTGTGAAAACGACTTCTTGGGCAGGAACCTTCGTAGTCTGAGACAGTGGGTCCCAGGCTGGCGTGGCCACGGCCGGCTTGAGTTCCAACCCTGCAATACGCACCCTATCCTCAGCCGGAATCCGGTTAGGCCCTGCTGCTGGGGCATATTCGCCATCGTTTGGGTCGTACAGCCAGATCTCCAGGTTATAGTCCCCGGATCGCATCTGAGTCGAGAAGCGCAGGCGATGCTCGGTTACCATCCGACCAGTCGCCCAATGATCCACACGGTCGCCATAGTCCCACACCACATCGCCATTGCTTGGCGATGTGAGACGCATGCCGACAGCATAGGGCCGCTGGACATCACCGGTCACGTTCCAGTACAGGCGGAGCACGGGCTCGCTGTCGAGCGGCACTTCCAGTGTGGGCAGGCTGTAGCCCAGCAAAGTGATGCTGTTCGCGAACACGTCGCCAGGCAGCGACATCCAGCCAGCGGTAGGAGTCGGCGTACCCTGAATGTAGACGGACACGTGCACCGTACCTTGGGGCGCCAGCACCAGGAGCGGCAACAGGAGAAGACCCCAAGCAAGCACACCTGCCCACCGTCTCAGATACACAGAGATCATGTCAGCTTGGCCCTCTGAAAGACTGTTTGGGAAAAGAACACCACTCTTTCAATGCGAACCAATCACATAGTCAGCCTGCCAACAAGGGCAGGCGAAGCTCTGGGCCTGGAAAGCGGAAGTGAGGCGTGTGCCAATCCCCTCTGTGTACTCGTGCTGGGGGCTGTATGATGGCCTGCTACTGAGCCAGGAGTT
>JABLXH010000192.1 GCA_013178155.1 Armatimonadota bacterium
CCCCTCTCCTGGCGCAGGAGGACCTCTGGCTCCGCGGGCCCGACACTGCCTTCTGCATTTCGCGCGAACACGGCAGCGTTGTCTTCGGGCAACGGGCCAACACGCCGCTCATCGGCAACTCGTATGACCTTTACCGGTGGGTCACGGATGAAGGCGAGATGCTCCTGGACGAGTCTGCCGACGTGGTAACGGACTGCGAGGCCAGGGCCGACAGTATCCATCTGGTCTGTCGCGTGCCCGGTGCGGAGCTCACCATCCATAAGCAGTACTGGCTCGCCGCTGGTGGACGCGCTCTCGCCAAGCGATTCACGGTCCCGGCTCTGGGCCGGCGAGGCGTCTTCCGGGTGCGTTCCGTGGTCACCCTGCCCGAGGCCTTCCGCAACCACGCGTGGTACTACTGCCAGCGACAGTCCTGGACGACGGGGCCGGAACGCAACCTGTTTGGCGTCCGCAAGGCAACCGAGATCGGGGCTCCGGTGACTTCCGGGGCGGGCTGGGACCCGCGGCTCGTGGTGGCCTTCGACGAGGCACAGGCCGTCGGCCACTATCGTCTGGCCGTCCGCGGCCAGTATGTGCCGCCCTCCTCGGTGGTGCAGGCGTATGGAGTGGAGCCCGAAAACACTCTGCGCTACACCCCGACCGGTTGGGACTTCGAGCTGGTGCACACAGTGGACGGCGAGCCGGGGCCGGTAGACGCCACGGTCATGTACCACCTCTGCGCGGGCGACTTCCGCGACTTGTGGCGCGAGTACCGCGAGCTTCCTGAGTTCCGGGAGACCATGGCCTACTCTGGCCCCGCATGGGCTGTCCGTACCACCGTCGGCGGCTTCTGGAACATCGATCCCCGGGTGCGCGACACCCAGCTGGCGGATGCCCATGCCCTCGCGCGGCGCCTGGGTGAAGGTGCGCTGCCCCTGGGCGCCTTCGCCTGGTCCCTCGACGGTGACTACGAGACCGATACTCCCTTTCTTACTGAGGGAGGCGGCCTCATCCTGACCCCGGAGTACTTCGGCGAGAGCATTCGTGCGATGCAGTCAGACCCGCGGGTGAAGATAGGAACTTACTTCCAGGGAGGGCTCATTGACAGCGACACCCGCGCTCTTGCCAAGCACCCTGAGTGGGCGATGCAGACCCCGGAGGGAAAGCCATTCTTCAGCGGATTCCGGGATAACCCCCTGGGAGAGATGTACTTCTTCAATGTCCTCTCACCGTTTGTGGAGCACTTCCTGGAGCGCGTCCGCGCCGTCTGCCAGCGCTACCGGCCCGGCTGGATCTACCTCGACGGTGGAGCCATGTTCGAGAGCACGGATTGGCGGCTGCGACGACCTGTGCTCCCCGACAACTGGATGCGCTTTCACCGCAGACTGCGAGAGACCATCCAGGCGGCCGACCCGGAATGTGCGTTGCTGATGAATGCTCAGAACATGCCCTATGGCGACCTCTACTGGCTGGAGTGTGGCTATTTCCGCCCCGATGCCCCCTGGCGCGAGACGATTGAGTTCTGCTACGAGGCTGAGATCCACCACGAGCCGACACGGCCGATGCTGCCTCTCTACTGGCACGACGAACCCCGCTACCTGGCGATGTGCGTAGCCTTTGGATTCACGCCCACCTACCAGGGCCTACCCGCGTCAGGTGACTTCAGCCCGGCCCAGTGGCGGGCGATTGATGCTGCCTTCTTCATGCGACCGGGGCGGTTGGTGCTCCGTGCCGGAGCGGTCTCGCCGGACTTCATGCGCCAGCAGACCGACATCGTCGCCTTCGCCGAACAGCTTCCCGAATGGGTGGTCATCCCGGTGTTGAGCATGGGCGAGGCACGGCAGGCTACCGTTGAGCTTTCCCTGTCAATGGTGGGGCTCCCCGCCCAGGGCGCTGCCCACCGGGTACAGGTGGTTCGCCCCCTCGCCGATGGCAAGGTGATTGACCTGGGCCGTCTCGCGGCGCACGACGGCAAGCTCGCGGTGACGGTGGACATTATACCCGGCTGGAATGGTCTGACGTTGATTGCTGTCGGGGACGCCGACTTGCCGCTGGCGCGTCTACCGGCGGCAGCCTCTCCTGCCGAACCATAGACCGCGGCGGCGCAGAGTCAGGGCGGAAACCGCCCCTCCTCCTCGCCCCATGACCTGTCCGTGCACGGCTGGTGGGCTGAGCCAGGGGTGGCGGCGACCCACCTGGCCGAGGTCTGGAGCAAACAGTTGGACCCGCAAACCAAGCTGTCCCCCGAGGATGATCAGGCTGCTTCGGTCACTCGGACAGGAGGTGCGGTTCCGCGCGGGAGAGCTGCCGCAGAGGGACAATCACACCTCGCTCTCGACGACGATGACTGAGCGGCACGGCAACTGCAGGTCTACTGAGAGCATGGGAGCCTCCCCTCTCAGTCCGCGGCCAACAGCATCCGCCGCGCTTGGAGCGCCCAGCGGCCATGCTCAGAGCGCCTACGGGCGTATCAGCAGCATGCCTCTGGAGACGCGCGCCATGCGGAGGCATATACAGAACTATTTGGGTATGCCACTATGACTCTTGAAGGATGTCGTGCCTGCCGATCTGTAAGAGCAGGTAGCCCTGGCTGGTGATCAGGAACAGGAAGCGATAGTCCATGTTGATGCTGCCCTGGTAGACCGCTTCGTAGTTGCGCACCCGCTTTACGCGTAAGGAGGGGTGTCCGACATTTGCGGCCAGATACTGGAGCTTGCGATCCGCCTGCTTTTGCCCCTCAGCAGGGAGCTTGCGGTAGTCGTCAAGGAAGCGCTGGGTTCTGATGAGCTTCATCGTGCAGTTCCGCGATCAGAGACTCGACGCTGTCGTGCTCCTTGATTCGTCCTTCGCGAACATCCTCCAGGGCTTCTTCCAGCATCCGCTGGCCTTCCTCAGATAGCGTGACCGGGGGCAGCTTGGTCACCAGGGCCTGGGGCACGAGAACGATGTTGTTGCCCTGCACCTCGACCTGAAGATAGTCGCCTCCCTCAATCCCAAGCGCCCGTCGCACCTTAAGCGGCAGGGTGATCTGCGCCTTGGTCTTCACCTTCACCAGTGGCATCTCGGGCTGCGCTCCTTTGTGTGGCTCTCGCGTGTGTGTCACACAGTAAGAAAGTGTTACAGTCTCACTATGAACAGCAGCGCCCGTTGGTCAAGGCAGCCTATGGCGGGCCGATAGGGCGGAGGTAGAGCCGGCTGTCGTCTCGGTGCTGCTGGTATTCGCGAAGCATCTCTTCGAGTGCAGTCTGGACCAGTTCGGACTTGCTAAACTTGCGGTTTCCCATCCGAAAGCGTCTCCATGACCGCTGACCGTTTTTTCGTATCGTGCCTCCTTCGTCACCCCAGGACTGGTAGCTTTGGCCGCCACACACCCGCTCGATCTCTTCTCTGATCGCACGCAAGTGAGCCGTGCAGATGTGATGCATGGCGCGCCTTATCTTGACTTGCAGGCCGGGGCTGTTCTATCTGCCGGTCACTCACCGGATGATCCATCACGGCATGATGATTGCCCAGAGAAGCAGCAGACCGCCCCAACCTCAATATCTGAGGCTGGCGTCTCAGGCCAAGTCCCATTTCAGGCTCAACTGGCTGATTTGGTCTCTGTCTCGTCATATATAGCACTTGACAAGTGGCTTGAAGATAGGCACACGATATGCTATAAGGATTTCGTTTAGAGACACTTGAGGTGTTACAGTCCAAACTAAGGAGCCAGGCCAAGTGGACGCCCAAGTCCCAGATGACTACCCGGAGCGATTGCGATCGCTGCGGAGCCGGTTGGGCCTCACGCAGACCCAACTGGCGAACCTGCTGGGTGTCTCCTTCGCCACCGTCAACCGCTGGGAGAACCGCAAGGCCCGGCCGACCCTGGTCGCTTGGCGTCAGGTGCTGCGGGCCGAGCAGGAGGGCGTTGGTGCCCTCAAAGGCCCGGTCCAGGCCTCGGTCCTCCAGCCCCAACCTGAACCGACACCGATCCCGGGGAGCCTACCCACGGACTTCGCCGCCGATCCAGAGATCATCCGTGCCGTGGCCGAGGGCGAGAGAATGGCCTTCGGTCACCTCTTCAGCCCGGCGTTCGCCACCGAGATCTCCCTGATCGACCCGCTCCCCCACCAGCTTATCGCCGTCTACGACCACATGTTGGGAAAGGCTCCCCTGCGGTTCCTGAACGCGGACGACGCCGGGGCCGGAAAGACCATCATGTGCGGGCTCTACGTCCGGGAGATGCTCACCCGACGGCTCCTGCGACGCGTCCTCATCGTTCCTCCCGCCGGTCTTGTGGGCAATTGGCTCCGCGAGATGGAGATGCTGTTCCGATTGCCCTTTAGGATCGCGAGGGGGGCCGACGCTCGGGCGGGCAACCCCTTCAAGGGCCCCAGCAGCGACTTGGTGATCGTGAGCGTCGACACGCTGGCGGCGGACCGTATGTTCAGCCGA
>JABLXH010000193.1 GCA_013178155.1 Armatimonadota bacterium
CTTGGCAAGCTCCTGCTGGTGTTCGCCCTCATCGTCGGCGTCCTGACGCTGGCCGGCGGTCTGACGTGGGTCGAGCGCCGGGTGTTGGCTGTGGTCCAGAACCGCTACGGGCCCAACCGTGTGGGGCCTGATGGCATCCTGCAGGTTGTAGCGGACATGCTCAAGCTCTTTTGGAAAGAAGACTGGGTGCCCCCCTTCGCGGACAAGGCTGTATTCGTAATGGCCCCCATGCTCATTGTAGTCTTCACGCTTATGTCCTTTGCGGTCCTGAGCTTAGCCCCCCGGGTGGCCGTCGCCGACCTCAACATTGGCCTGCTGTTCATCCTGGCAATGTCCTCCCTGACCGTCTACAGCGTCGCCCTGGGAGGCTGGGCCGCCAACAGCAAGTACGCCTTGCTGGGCAGTCTCCGCGCCGTGGCGCAGATGCTCAGCTACGAGGTCTTCATGGGTCTCTCGCTCATGGGCGTGGTCATGCTTGCCGGCTCCTTTAGCCTTGGGGACATCGTTCAGGCTCAGGAACGCCTGTGGTTCTGCGTGCCGCAGTGTCTGGGGCTGGTGGTCTTTGCAATTGCCGGGCTCGCCGAGACCCGGCGCATCCCCTTCGACCTGCCGGAAGCCGAGAACGAACTGGTGGCGGGCTACCACACCGAGTACTCGGGCATGAAGTTCGCCATGTTTTTCCTGGGCGAGTATGTGGGGATCACCCTGGTCTCGGCGCTGATGGTGACGCTCTTTTTCGGCGGGTGGCTCGGGCCCGTGCTGCCGGGCCCGCTGTGGTTCGGGCTGAAGACCTTCCTGCTCATCCTGCTCTTCATTCTGATCCGTGCCAGTCTGCCACGGCTGCGGTTCGACCAGCTCATGGCAACAGGCTGGAAGGTCCTGTTGCCGCTGAGCCTTCTCAACCTGCTGGTGACGGGGGCCACGGTCCTGGCGCTGCAATGACGTCGCCGTTACAGGGCGGGGCACCAGCCTCCGTCCAGCAGCAGAAGAGGGTTTCCGAGGCTATCGGCTATGTTAAGCGCGCTGCGCACCATCTTGATGGTCTTCCTTCGTGCCTTTGAGCCCCGGGTGACTGTGCAATATCCCAACGAGAAGCGCCCCTTGCCGGCGCGTTTTCGCGGTCGGATCATCCTGTCGCGCGACCCCGATGGCCAGGAGCGGTGCGTGGCCTGCTACCTGTGTGCCGTGGCCTGTCCGGTGGACTGTATCGCTCTGCAGGCCACCGAGGACGCCACTGGCAGGCGGTATCCGGAGTTCTTCCGCATCAACTTCTCGCGCTGCATCTTCTGCGGCTTCTGCGAGGAGGCCTGTCCCACGGGTGCGATCCAGCTCACCCCCGACTACGAGATGGCGGAGTACCAGCGCCGAAGTCTGGTCTATGAGAAGGAGGACCTGCTCATAGACGGTCCCGGCAAGTATCCGGACTACAACTTCTACCAGACTGCCGGGCTGGCCATCGGTGGCAAGGACAAGGGTGAGGCCGAGAATGAGCGTCCGCCTGTAGACGTCAGGTCGCTCCTGCCCTGAGAACAGGGGAACGAGGCCCATGCTGAACAACTTCTGCTTCTGGTTCGCGGCCCTGGTGGCCCTGGGCGCTTCTGTCCTGGCGGTCAGCCGGCGCAACGCGGTCCACGGGCTCTTGTGGCTGGTGCTCAGTCTCCTGGCGGTGGCTGTGCTCTTCTTTATGCTCGGCGCTCCCTTCGCTGCTGCGCTGGAGGTCATCGTCTACGCCGGGGCCATCATGGTCCTGTTCCTGTTCGCGGTGATGATGCTGCACCTTGGCCCGGCGGCGCAGCGACAGGAGGCCCAGTGGCTGGCGCCCGGCGTCTGGATCGCGCCGGGGCTGCTGGCCCTTGGCCTCGCTGCCGACCTGATCGCGATAGCCCGCCTGGCTGGCGACGCGCCGGCAGGAGCGGGGATCATCCCACCGGAGGCCGTGGGCGCCGCGCTCTTTGGGCCCTACGTCATCGGCGTGGAACTGGCATCGGTGCTGCTGCTGGCGGGAGTCGTGGCGGCGTACCATCTGGGCCAAAGGCGGGACCGATCGCTGGGGGAGGGGGCCGGCAGTGGCTAGCTTCCCCTTCAGTCACGGGATGGTGCTGGCGGCCGCCCTCTTCGCCATCGGCCTGGCCGGGGTGATGGCACGACGTAACCTCATCTTCGTGCTCATGTCCATCGAGATCATGCTCAATGCCGCCGGCCTGGCTTTCATCGTGGCTGCCAGTCGCTGGCAACAGCCTGACGGACAGGTCATGTTCCTTTTCATCCTGGCCGTCGCCGCCGCCGAAGTGGCCGTGGGGCTGGCCCTCGCCCTGCGGATCTACCAGTCGTTGCGGACGCTGGACCTGGACGCTATCAACACCATGCGGGGATAGGATGCCGGAGCTGCTTTGGCTGATACCTGGCCTGCCCATGACGGGGTTCGCCCTGCTGGCCCTCTGGGGCTCGCGGCTGCCGCGGGTGGCCGTGTCGCTGGTGGGCGTGGGCTCGGTGGCCCTCTCTGCGGCCCTCAGCGTGGCTGTGGCTGTGTCGTTTCTCGCCTCACCCCCCGCCGATCATGCCTACAGCCTGACCCTCTGGCAGTGGCTGGGCATCGGCGGCCTGCAGGCCGATATCGCCTTCCGCGTGGATCCGTTGGCCCTGTTGATGATGCTCGTCATCACCATCGTTGGCGCGCTCATCCACCTCTACTCCACCGAGTACATGGCACGGGATGAGGACTACAGCCGCTTCTTTGCCTACATGAACCTGTTTGTGGGCGCGATGCTCACGCTGGTGATGGCGGATAATCTCTTGCTGCTGTATCTGGGCTGGGAGGGGGTGGGGTTGTGCAGCTACCTGCTCATCGGCTTCTGGTACCGCGACCCCGCCAATGGCAAAGCAGCCATGAAGGCCTTCATCGTCACCCGGGTCGGCGATGCGGCTCTGGCGGTGGGGCTTTTCGTGCTGTACACCCAGTTGGGCACCCTGAATCTGGAGGAGCTGGCTGCGAGGGCCCCGGCGGCCTGGCCGGTGGGGTCGGCGCTGGCCGTGCTGACCGCTGCTCTGCTGTTGGGCGGGGCCGTGGGCAAGTCGGCCCAGTTGCCCCTGCAGACCTGGTTGCCAGACGCGATGGCCGGCCCGACGCCGGTTAGCGCCCTCATCCATGCCGCCACCATGGTGACGGCCGGAGTCTATCTCATCGCGCGCACCCACGCGATCTTCGCTCTCGCGCCCACCGTCCTGCTCGTTGTCGCCGTGGTGGGGGTGGTCACACTCTTCCTCGCCGCGGTCAGCGCCCTCGCCCAGTGGGACCTCAAGCGCGTGCTGGCCTACTCCACCATCAGCCAGATCGGTTACATGTTCCTGGCCCTGGGCGTCGGCGCCTGGTCGGCCGCCATGTTCCACTTCATGACCCACGCTTTCTTCAAGGCTCTCCTGTTCCTGGCTGCGGGCGCCATCATCATGGCCATGCACGAAGACCACAGCATCTTCCGCATGGGCGGGCTGCGCCACCGGATGCCGCTGGTGTTTTGGACCTTCCTGGCCGGCGCCTGCTCGCTGTCTGCCCTGCCGCTGGTCACCGCGGGTTTCTACAGCAAGGACGAGATTCTGGCGGCCGTCTGGGCGGCTGACGGTGGTCAGTGGCTGTGGGTCATGGGGCTTGTGGGAGCCTTCCTTACCGCTGTCTACAGCTTCCGGGTCGTGTACCTGGTCTTCTTCGGCGAGGCTCAGAAGGAGCCGGCGCACCAGCCCGGGTGGCGCATGGCGGTCCCCCTGGCCGTCCTGGCCGTGCTTGCCTTGGTGGGAGGGGCACTGAACCTCCCGCGCTCACTGGGCAATCTCCTGCTCCTGGACCACTTCCTGGAGCCTGTCTTTGCCGGGCTGGCTCAGCATCGGGAGCTGACGGTCGCCCAGGAGATCCACCTGCAGCTCATTGCCGATGTGGCCGCCCTGGGCGGCATCCTGGTGGCCTGGTTGCTCTACCGGCGGTACCGGGCCGACCTGGCCGCCGTCGCAGACCTGGCTGTCGTGCGCAACCTGCGGACCTACTGGCTGAACGGCTGGGGCTTCGACTGGCTGTACGACCGGCTGGTAGTCCGCCCTTATGAGTCCCTGGCGAGGCTCAACCGGGCCGACGCCGTGGATTACCTCGTCCACGCCCTGGCGCGGTTTGTCGCGGAGACACATCGGATACTCAGCCGTACCCAGACCGGCGAGGTGCGCTGGTACGTGGCGGTTCTCACTTGCGGAGTGGTGATCCTGGTCGCGATCATGGTGCTCCGATGATCCTGCTTTGGCTGCTGGCCATCCCCGTCGCGGCGGGGCTGCTCTCGTGGCTACTGGTGCGCGCCAACCCACTTTGGCCGCGAATCGTGTGCCTGCTGGCCATGCTGGCA
>JABLXH010000194.1 GCA_013178155.1 Armatimonadota bacterium
CGAGGAGTTTGCGGCGTTCATCGGCAGCAAGTACGCCATGGGCCTCGCCAACGGCACCGTTACGCTGCAGTGCGCCCTGCAGGCGGTAGGTGTCGAGCCGGGTGATGAAGTCATCGTCCCGGGCCTCACCTGGGTCGCGACTGCTCAGGCGGCCCTGGACATCGGCGCCAACGTGGTCCTGGTAGACATTGACCCGGAGACCTACACCCTGGACCCAGAGGCCGCCGCCGCGGCGATCACCCCCCGAACCAGGGCTATCATCCCTGTGCATCTCTACGGCTGCATGTGTGACATGGATGCCATCATGGCATTGGCTGCCCGGCATGACCTGAAAGTGGTGGAGGACGTAGCTCACCAGCACGGTAGCCGGTGGCGGGACACGGGCGCTGGGGCCATTGGCGACGCCGGGAGCTTCTCGTTTCAGCAGAGCAAGGTTCTCACCTGCGGCGAGGGCGGCGCCATTACGTGTAATGACGAAGAGGTCTACGAGACAGCGTTCTGCCTGAAGCAGGTGGGCTGGACACCGCCGCCCGACGTGCGACCCGGGAACCGCTATGGGCACAACTACCGTCTGACCGAGATGCAGGCGGTCCTGCTGCGCGGGGGCCTGCGGAGGATCGAGGCCCAGACGGCCCAAAGGGAGGCCAGCGTGTCCATTCTCCGGGAGGGCCTGGAAGCGCTGGGAGGACCATTGCGCGTTGCGCGCCGCGATCCGCGCATCACGCGGCAGGCCTACTACGGAGTCACGCTCCACTTCGAGGCCGCGAAGGCCAGAGGGGTCACGCGGGCGCAGTACGTGGCAGCCCTCGCGGCCGAGGGCCTACCACTGGCGGAGTTCTATGAACCAGTCTACCGGCATCCGCTGCTCAACCTGTACGATCGCACGAGCCCCATCCCCTACCGCGACCCGGCCCGGATCCAGGACTACGCCAGCCTGCGCCTGCCAGTCTGCGAGCGAGCCAAGGAGGAGACGGCGCTGGTGCTCATGCATACACACCTTCTCGCAGAGCCGGAGTACATCAGGCAGATGCTGGACGCCGTGGCGAAGGTGGACAGCGGACTCGATGCCATACGCGAGCACTTTGCGCGCCAACCGAAGGGGTAGCGCTGCGTGGTTCCTGCTACCAGGCTTCCCACACCTGCAGCCCTCGGAAGTCGAAGGAGAAGTCAATGATGCGCCCGTCCGCATTCGCCAGGGCGCGACGGACAGCTCCTTCGCGGTCGGGCTGAGACAGAAAGAGCAGACAGCCGCCGCCACCGGCACCGCATACTTTCGCGCCGATCGCGCCGGCGGCCATCGCGGTCTCATGCAGCTCTGCCATGCGGTCGGTTACAACGCCCTCGGCCAGCAAACGTCGGGCCTCCCACTCCTCGTTAAGGAGATCAGCGAACCAGTAGAGATCTCCTCCCAGCAGGGCACGGTGCATGTCCCGCGCCACCCGCTTGACTGTTCGCAGCGCGCCCCCAACCACCTCATCGCCAGCCTGATAGGCGCTGATCATCTTGAGGTTAGTGCTACCGGACAGCCGGGACTGGCCGGAATAGCAGAGCACCAGGTGCTTCTCCAGATCGCAGATCAGGCTGGGAGGAAGGTCCAGGGGCTGAACTACGACGCTGCCGTCCGAGCTGAACTCCATGTAGTTGAAGCCCCCCAACGCCGCCG
Source organism: Armatimonadota bacterium (assembly GCA_013178155.1). Taxonomy (GTDB): domain Bacteria; phylum Armatimonadota; class Zipacnadia; order Zipacnadales; family UBA11051; genus JABLXH01. Next base: position 1,664 of record JABLXH010000194.1, read on the forward strand.
CATACTGGTCCTGTTTGCCACCGATAATCCCCAGGTCCTGCTCAAGCCTGGAGGCCATTTCGGCCAGCTCAAAACGGCTGAGGCGGTAGGACCGTCGGCACTGGCGGCTGCGTAGCCAGTCCAGCAGGCCGAGGAGTGCCACGCCGATGGAGGCGGAGGAGCCTGTGCCCGAACCAGGCGGGGCGTCGCAACGCACGGTGATGTCCAGACCTACGGGCAGGTCGAGCGCACGGGCCGCCGCCTTGAGCAGATCCAGGTTGCCGTCGAACTCCAGCTCGCGGATCTCAGCGGCCGCCACAAACTGCTCCAGGTCCTGGGATCGAATGACGATGTCGTTGGCGCTGGTCGTCTGCAGCGTGCAGTAGGCATGGCGATCAATGGCAGCACTGACGACAGCACCGCCCTCGCGGCTGCTGAAAGCCTCCAGGTCCGTCGTGCCACCAGCGAAGTCTACGCGAGTTGGCGTGCGACTGCGGATAACCATACTACACACCTCCAGCCGTTGCTTCCGCGACGGCCAGGTCACCGGCGGTTCCCCGCACAGGTATCGGTGTCCTGTGCAGGGAATACCGTTCCGGAGAAGACCATGCCGACTATCCACGTTTTGCCCGAGAATCTGGCCAATCGCATCGCGGCCGGCGAGGTGGTCGAGCGGCCGGCGAGTGTCGTCAAGGAGTTGGTTGAGAACGCCATAGACGCGGGCGCCACTCGCGTTGAGGTCGAGCTGCGGGGGGGCGGCCGCGATCTGATCCGCGTCACAGACAACGGTTGCGGCATGACGCCGGACGACCTTAGCATGGCCGTGCAGCGATTCGCGACCAGCAAGGTGGCCGACGTCGAGGACCTCGAGCGGATCCTCACCATGGGCTTCCGCGGGGAGGCTCTGCCGAGCATCGGGGCCGTGGCTCAACTGCGGATCACGACCCGCCCTGTTGCGATGGACGAAGGCTCCACACTCGTGGTCGAGGGCGGTGTGGTCCGGGGACCCGAGCGCACGGGTTGCCCGCCTGGCACGGTCGTCGAGGTCGCCCGTCTCTTCTACAATACCCCCGCCCGCCTCAAGTTCCTGGCAACAACCGCTACGGAGCGCGGACACTGCGTTGCCTGGGTGCAGTACCTGGCACTCTCGCGCCCCGACATCGCTTTCCGACTGGTGCACGACGGACAGGTGCTGTTCGCGACCCCAGGCAGCGGAGAGCTTGCGGCAGTGGTGGCGACGATCTACGGTTCCGCCGCCGCACGCGACTTCATCCCAGTCCAGGCCGAGACGGAGGCGGTGTCGTTGCACGGCCTGATCTCGGGACCGCGGCTGACCCGGGCGACACGACACTACCAGCACTTCTTCGTCAACCGTCGGTTCGTCCGCAGTCGTCAGCTCAGCCATGCGTTGACGGAGGCCTATGGCCTGCTGCTGCCGCCCGGCAAGTCGCCAGTCTGTGCGGTGCACCTGACCCTGGCGCCCGAGCACGTGGACCCCAATGTCCACCCGACCAAGATCGAGGTACGCTTCCGCCATCCGCACGTCGTGCATACCGTGCTGCAGCAGGCCTGCGAGGAAGCCCTGGCGGCGGCCGGCTTTCGGGCGCTGACACAACGACCGCCGCGCACGTCCCCTGTGTCGCCACCGGCAGCCGGAGTGTTCGCCGGCCCGGATCTCGAGCAGCAGAGGCGGGCGGAGCGCCTGCGCGTCAACCCGTTCGCCGAAAGCCTGGATGAGCGAGAGGACGGTGTGGAGGTGTTTGCCCCGCCGCCAGACAGGGGCACGTCGGCAACACCACTCTTTGTGGCCCACGAGGAGGCCGCCGATAGCCCGGAGGTACTGGGGCAACTGGCTAACCGCTACATCGTCGCCAGGTCGGGCCATGACTTGCTGCTGGTGGACCAGCACCGCGCCGCCGAGCGAGTGCTCCTGCATGCCCTGGAGGCGTCCGCCGGGCGCCTGGTTCGCCAGTTACTGGCCGTGCCGCTCAGCCTCGAGCTGACACCGGCCGAAGCGGCCGCGGTGGAAGACCACCGCCAAGCGCTGGCGGCCCTAGGCTTTGAGCTGGAAGCGTTCGGCCCGAGCGCTTCACTGCTGCGCTCTATCCCGGCGGCACTGGTAGGCGAAGACTACGAGACCGCCGTGCGCGACCTGATCAGCGACCTGGTGGCCTGGGAGGCGCCGAGCAGCGCCGAGCGGAGACAGGAGCAGTTACGGGCCATGGTCGCCTGCCATGGCGCCACGAAGAAGAACTGCGCCCTGACGCGCGAAGAGATGCAGCGCCTGATCAGGGATCTGATGGCCACCGATGCACCTGCGGTCTGCCCTCACGGCGACCCCATCATCGTCAGTTTCCCACTGTCTCTCCTGGACCGCCGTTTTCGGCGCTAGACAAGTGCAAGCCACCTGCCCGTAGGGGCGGCGCGCGGTCAGGCTGGTGTCTTGCTCCGGGCCGCGGGTTGGCGAGATCCGACTAGCTCATTGACGATGGCAAACAGGACCAGTATGCGGCGGCGTTGGGGGGCTTCAACTACATGGAGTTCAGCTCGG
>JABLXH010000195.1 GCA_013178155.1 Armatimonadota bacterium
TACCAGCAGCGGCGGCGGCAGATCATCCGCGACCGGGGTATCGCCTTGCACGACACCGCCGAGGAAGTGGAGCAGGCCGCGGCGGCGGAGCGAGGCCCCACCGGCGAGGACCTGCGCCTGGCCCGCCGTCAGCGCCGCCTGACCCAGACGGAGATGGCCCGGCTGCTGGGCGTCAGCCAAAGCATGGTCTCCCAGATCGAGACCGGCCAGCGCCCCATCCCTGACGACCTGCGGCAGATCATCGCCGACTGGCTGGCGGGCGAGTGAGCGCGTGGGGAGCCGGGGCCGAACTATGACAGGAAATTCATCCTGAAGTCCGGGAGATTGTGCTATAGTCCACCTGGCTACATCAGCGTGAAGCCCTGTCGTGCCCCCGCCTGGGTCTCCCGGGCGGGGTTTTTTTCTTGCCGGGGGGCACCTCAACGGGGGCCGGTCCAGGCGAAGGGGTTCGGGGTCAGGACCACCTGGCGCTGGGCCGTCTGCGTGCCGTCCAGGGTCGCCTTGAGGGTATAGACCCCCGCGGGCAGGCCGGTGGTGGCAAAGACGCCGCGCACGGCCTCAGAGGGGGCCTGGCGCACCTGCCGGGTCACTGGCCGGTCCCCGCGCACCAGGGTCACCTCCAGGCGCTCTCCCGGCTTCTGGAGGCTGACCGTCCAGGGCAGCTCCTCCCCGAGGTAGTATTCCTCCAGCGTGGTGGAGATCGCCAGGGGCGGCTCGGCGATGGCCTGCAGGGTCACGTCGTCGAGGTAGAAGACCGATTGGGCGGCGAGCTGGGGGTCCTGCGGGATGGGGCAAGCGATGTGGATATCCAGCCCCTCGAAGTCGTCGCGCAGGCGTCCCTCGGCGATGAAGGCGTTCCAGACCGCCGGGTCCTGCAGGCCGCCGGTGTAGCTGATACCACCGAGGTACTCGCCGCGTCCGAACTGGCGCAGGGTCATGCCGGGGATGGCCGCCCCGCCGCCCAGCCGGAACCAATAACCCACCCGCACGCGGCAGCCGCGCAGGCTCACGGCCACCTCCGGCGGCACCTGGACATTGACGATCAGCCAGCGGTCGCGCCCATAGATGGCCCCCTTGCCCTCGGCCTGGCTGAAGTCCCACTTGAGGGCATAGCGGCCGGAGTGCGCCACCTCGTCAGTGACCACCAGCGCGTTGACAGGCCGCTGCTGGGGCTCGGCGTACTGGTCGCTGATGCTGTAGCCTCCGGTAGGGAAGCCGTCGGCTTGCGGGCCGGCCTCAAAGGAGGGGTCGGGGATGAGGTTGGGGCCGACCACCTCCTGCGGCGGTGGGTTGTCCGTGACGGCGGCAAAGGGCAGGGCGAACTGGCGGTCGCCGCGTAGGGCCAGGATCTCGCGGGCCACGCGCCAGCGGTAGCGGTTGAAGGCCAGCGGCTCCCACAGGTGGGGTCCCGCGGGGTCCAGCAGGGCCGCCAGCACCGCCTCGGCCCGGCGGGCCGCTGCCGTCTGCCCCGCCGCCCGGGCCGCCGCGATGGCCTCCTGCAGGGTCGCCACATAGCGGCAGTCATCAACGCCCTCGCGGCATAGCTCCCAGTAGATGGTCGGCGTGGGGCCGTCCACGCCCGGGAACATGACGTTCCAGTCGCGGTGACCGGCGTCAAAATCGTTGTAGGGGTTGGCGTAGGTGCAATCAAAGCCCCAGGCGCTGGCGACCTCGGCCCCCGAGCGCAGCAGCTCAAAGCCCGGCAGACCGCGGGACGCGACGGTGCTGTGACCATAGAACATGCCGTTGGCATACCACCAGTAGGGGTAGCCGCGGCGGGCGTCGGCCAGCACCTGTTCGCGGTTGTAGTGGCCATAGGCATAAATCCGCGCGTCCACCCGGTCGCCCAGTTGCAGCAAGTCACCGGCGGTGATGGTGGTGGCGGTCTTGGCCCCCGGCACCTCGTGCACCAGGTCCAGGGCGTTGCGGGCAAAGACCATGCGGTTCTCGGTCTTGTTGTTGCCCGGCTCGTCAATGGGGTAGAAGTAAAGCTGCGGCCAGCCCCGCCGCTGGGCCTCTTCCATGATGCAGCGCACCAGGCCCACGCAGGCCTGACGGGCAGTGGGGCTGAAGGTCCCCGGCACATGGGGGCGGTCCGGCTCGGCAAACTCGTACTCCCAGTTGCGGAAGGTGTACTCGCAGCCGATGACCACCGGCGTGTTGGCGCCCAGGGTCTTCCAGTAGTCCATGGTCTGGATCAGGTCCGAGAGGTCATAGGAGAAGCTGCCGTCGGGCTCCTGGCGGGCCCCGAAGTAGAAGTTGAAGATGGCCAGGTCAAAGCCGTGGTCGCGGAAGTCGGCCAGGTCGGCGGCCACCAGGCGGTCGCGCTCGGCCGGGGTGTTGCGGCCCCGGCGCTCCGGCCCGCGGAGTCCCCCCACTGGCGGGAAGCTCTCCAGCCAGGTCCCCCAGTGCTTGTCGGCCGGGCGGCTGAGAGTGAAGGGGAGCACCAGCAGCCGCCACTCCAGGTCACTGGGCGGAGCCTGCTCGGGCCGGACGCGCAGCCGCATGCGGTAACGCCCGGGCGGCGTGTCCGTCGGCACCGCCACGGTCAGCCACCACTGCTTGACGGTGCCCGCACTCACCTGCGTGGCCCGCCCGGTGGCCGGCTCGATCATCTCCGGCACCACAGCGTAAGTGCCCTTTCCCACCTCGTCGGTGAGGCGCTGGGGCCAGCAGCGGACCACGCCCACGGTCACGTGCCCGCGGCCCAGGCGCTGGCCGCCGCGGTCACTGACGAAATCCGACAGCTCCACCGCCACCTGGCCCAGGTCGCGGTCAGCCGCCAGGGCGAAGGTGGCGGGCTCAAACTCCCCCGGGGTGGCGAAGGTGGTCAGGGGCCGCCCCACCGCCGTGCGGGCCGGGACATAGGTGGGCACCACCGGCTCGCACGGGTCCACGGTGAAGGTCACATAGCCGCGGGCGCGTTCGGCCGGGGTCAGCGTCAGCGGCGGGTTGACGGGGGAATGGGGGACCTCCTGCCAGTTGGGCAGCTCCTCGTCGAGGAGGAAGAAGATGTCCTGCTGGGCCTTGGCGACCACGGCCTGCAACTCCGGCCCCTCGGGACCGATGATCAGCCCGTTGAGCAGCCAGCCGTGGGGGCCCCGCAACTCCAGCCGCAACTGCCCGCGCGTCGCCCGGGCCGTGAAAGGCTCCATGGCGACGAAGGCCCGGCGGGGGATCCGCACCGCCAGTTGGCGGACGCCGTTGGCCCAGACCTCATACAGCGGCGGGTCCTCGGCCGCGTCGCTGGCGATCAGCCAGACGGTGTAATCCCCATCGGGCAGGTTGACCAGGAAGGCATTGTCGCTTTGCCCCTCGACGAAGGCACAGGTGAGGTCAGAGGTGGTGCGATAGGCCCCGTAGGCGCTGGCGGTGTACTCATCCGCTGGACGCTCCAGCTTCCAGCCGCCGCGGTCGGCGGCCAGCAGGTCGGCGGTGTGTTCAAAGCCGTAGCCCTTGTCGTCGCTGTAGGCGTCCTGCGGGGTCACCTTGGTGAAGCCCTGGCGGGTCACGGACTCCGCTGGACCGAAGGTGAAGCAGCGGACAGACTGGGCGTATGCGCCCCCCAGTGACAGCAGCAGACAGACGGCGGTCGCCAGCAGCTCTCGCATCGGGCCTCTCCCTCCGGCACTTGGCCTTGGCACGTGTCCATTCGCGACCCCCGCGCACCCCGGCAGCGGGGCCGCAGCGGGTGTACCCATGGGTTGCGGCAGCGCGGGCGAACGTTCCGCGCCGGGCGGGTGGAGGAACCCCGGCGACGGCGCCGAACTAAGGTGGCGCTGCGACGCGGGCGCCGGGCGGTGCGCCTGGTGTCCGAGCGAGAGGAGCCTGACGATGAGGCCTGTGCTCGGTACCGTCCTTGCCGGTGTGCTGCTGCTGGCCGCCGGCGCGGCTGGGGCGCTGCCGGCCGCGCGCCCGGCCCCCGAGAAGTTCATCCCCACCTTCGCCATCTGCCATCAGCACCAGGCCGCGGCCATGCATCTGGCGAGCCAGGTCGCGCACCCATTCCACTGAGCCATACCACAGGGGCAGCACCGGTGCGTGATCTCCGGCGGCGAAGCTCAGGGCGAAGTCAGTGT
>JABLXH010000196.1 GCA_013178155.1 Armatimonadota bacterium
AGCCCTTCCGGAACTCGCGCAGGCCGTCCACCATGTCGGCGAAGTTGATCGCCGTGTGAGGGCGGTTCACACGCTGGAAGGTCGCGTCGTCCCCGGCGTCCGGCGACGGCACCACCAGGTCCGCCTCAGCCAGCGCCGCGCGGACCTCAGGCTCCGACAGCAGCGAGCCGTTGGTCAGAACGGCCACGGGGACGGCGGTCATCGCCTTGAGCGCCGCTACCACCTCACCCAGTCGCGAGTAGAGCGTCGGTTCGCCGGACCCCGACAGCGTGATGTAGTCAGCCTGGACCCCCTGTGCGAGCCGGTCGGACATCTCCGCGACCACTTCAGCCAGGGGGACATACTCGGTGCGGGTAACGGTCTGGCAGGTGGTCGGGCCCAGTTGGCAGTAGATGCAATCGTAGGTGCAGGTCTTGTACGGGACCAGGTCGATGCCCAAAGAATGGCCCAGACGCCGCGAAGGGACTGGGCCGAAGACGCGGTACGGCTCTGCCGTTGCCATGCCAGTCAAGTTCCTTTGGGCGTCTCTCCGCTGCCGCCGGAGAGACGCCCTGTTGCGTATCTACCAGCGTCTTCCGCGGCCCCGTCCGAAGCCGCGGCCGCGGCCGAAGCCCCCACCGGGAGGCACGGCGTAGCCCATGCCGCCGCCGATGCCGGCCCACCAGCTTCGCATCTGGCTCCAAAGCCCCAGCCGGCTCACCGGGTAGGCCATGGGGGCAACTCGCATATTGGGCATTACCTGCCCGGGTAGCGGTGCGCAAAAGCCGCGCCCGCCGCCGGTGCGAGGTCCCTGTCCGGCCGGTCCTGTTCCATCGAATCCAGGCATCTGGTTCATCTCCATTCATGTCCCTGCTGGGTCTGGGCTCAGCTCAGCCCTCTCTGGTCATCAGTCTCCCACACTTAGGGCACTTCGTCTGGTTACAGGGCACACCCCGCTGGTGGGGGGTGCGGTGACCGCAGGACGGACAGACGCACTCCCCGCCCGGACCCAGGCCCTGTCCGCCCATCCGTCCGCGACCACCGGCACCCCGACCGGTCCCCCGTCCCTGGCTAGTCATCCTGGCTCACCTCCTGGACGATCAGCTTCTCTATCCTCGCAAAGACCGCCAGCAAAAGGTCGCCGGTTTCGGGCCGTGCGGCGAGCAGGCCGTGACCCCGGGAGTAGGCTTCCGCAATGGCCCGATCCTGCTCGATCCGGCCGACCAGTGGCAACCCCTCGGCCTCGCAGTACTCGTCCACACCGTCAAAGCCCGACCCCGCCCGGTTCACTAGCACCCCGCAAGGCACCCCCAGCCCACGGCACGTCTCGACGGCCAGCCTCAGGTCACTGAGGCCAAAGGGGGTCGGCTCAGTGACCAGCAGACAGAAGTCGCTGTCGTCCACGGTCTCCTGCATGGGACAGGCCGTACCGGGCGGAGCGTCAATGATGCTGAGGCGATCCCGACGGGTATGCCGCTTCACCGCATGGGTCACCGGCGTTGCCTTCTGGTCGCCTACGTTCAGCTCGCCGGCTACGAACTCCAGGCCGTCAGCGGTGCGGCCGAGGTGCACGGTTCCTACCTGGCGGGGCACCTCGCGGATGGCACCCGCGCGACATACGTAGGCACAGGCGCCACAGCCCGAGCAGAGCTCCGGGAAGGTGACGACGGCCTGCCGGATCACCGCGATGGCATGGTTCTGACAGGCGTCTGCACAGCGTCCGCAGCGGGTACAGACGTTCAGATCCACCTCGGGGACCAACACGGTCACCGGATCCTGAGCGCTGATCTCCGGCCGCAGCAGGAGGTGCGCGTTGGGCTCCTCCACGTCACAGTCCAGGAACTGCACCTGCCCCGGGTAGAGTGTGCTTAGTGCCTGGGCCAGGCTAGTGGATACCAGAGTCTTCCCGGTGCCGCCCTTGCCCGCCGCCACGGCGATCGTGAGGCATGGACACTGCTGCTCAGGCATCAGCGGCCTCGACCCCCGCCTCGGCCCATGCCGCCGCCGCGACCCATGCCTCCCCCGCCGCCCATACCGCGACCACCGCCGCGGCCCATGCCCATGCCGCCGCCCATCCCCATACCACGCCCGCCGCCCGGCCCGCCACCGGTGCCCGGCCCGCCACCCATGCCCATGCCGAAGTGGGCAGCCACGTTGGCGTCACCCATCTCGGTAAGGTGGCCGGCCACCAGCTGCTCGATGGCCTCGCGGACCGTGCCTCCGGGCGAGGCGAAGATGCGGATGCCTCCGGCGGCCAGTGCCCGATAGGCGTTGGGCCCGATATTGCCCGCGATGACCGCCGCTGCCCCCGCGTTGGCGACAGCCTGGGCAGCCGCGATGCCTGCTCCCGAGCCCTGGACAGCGGCCGCATTCTCGATCGATTCGCACTCCATGCTCTCAGTGTCAACCACGACGAAATGTGAACAGCGCCCAAATCTTGGGTCTGTGAGCGCGTCCATGCCCGGTCCCGCGGCAGCCACGGCTACCTTCATCGGAACTCACTTCCCTTCCGTGTTCCATGTCTTATACATTTAGTCTTCGCTTTTCAGCTCCGCGATCCGCTGCCGGAGAGCAGCCAGTTGCTGCTCAAGCATGTTCGCCTGAGCCTCCAGGAACGCCACGTTGGGCGCTGCCTGGGGCTGCCCTGGGAAAGCCGCGGCCATGGCCGGGTTGGGCCACTGGCCGGTCATCAGGTACTCGGCGCAGGGCCCCAGGCCACTGGCGCTGCGTCCCACCCATCCCGGGCTGTAACCGAAGCGCATCCACCCGGGCAGGCCGGTCGCGTAGTACATGTTGCGTCGTCGCATGTTGATCACGTTCCTTTCCAGTCAGTCTTATTGCCGACACAGAGGCGGTGTCCGGCGTCTATCGTGTCAGGAAGCCTGCATAGCCCCGTCCGAACTGAACTCCAGCACGCTGCCGGACCCGATCGTGCAGACATCTCCCAGGAAGCGCTCCTTGAGCGCCAGCGTCCCCTGCGGACCGGTGCAGTGGCAGGGCAGGATGGTCCTGATGCCCAGCGCATGCAGCCGCAGAGCCAGACGATGGACGGCGCTGTCAGGGGTATCGCCCAGGTGCAGCCCCCCTACGAGGACGCGGGGAGGGTCGCCCTTCGCCACGTCCCGGGCTTCGCGCACGACCGTCGCGGCTCCACCGTGGGCACAGCCGGTCAGCACTACACTGTGGCCCGGAATGAGCCCGATCAGAGCCAGTTCATCGCTCACGACCGTAGTGGTGAAACCTGATCCCAGCAGCCGGTCCACACCGGCCTCGTCCGGCGCCATGAACTCGGCTCCGAGCCGTCGGTACGACTCCTCGGAACGGGGCGGGCCAATGTAGCGCGTAACCGAGTTGCGCTTGTAGTGGTGGTTGGCGCTGAAGAGATGGTGCGGGGCAATCACCGGTGTCGGCCCCACGGCCCCCAGGACCGTCTCCAGCCCGCCGATGTGGTCATAGTGCCCATGGCTGAGCACGATGGCATCCAGCGGGGCCAAGGAGACCTCAAGAACGTCAGCGTTCGTGGCAACGGTGGTATCGGGACCAGTGTCAAAGAGCAGGCGGCGGTCGGGCGTCTCCACCAGCACGGCCAGACCGTGGACGCCAGAGGCGCCGCAGCGGGCCACCCCGTTATCGCAAAGCACTGTCATCCTCAGGACCGCTGTCGCCACCGTGACGCTCACCTCTCGCCGCTCACTCAGTGCTCACAGGTGCTGTCGCCGGCGCTCAGCTTCCCTGCGGCCAGCGCCTTCAGTGCCGTCAAGGGGTCGCCGCTGACGCCACTGATGAACTCGATCCCGGCTTCTGCCAGCATGCTGACCGCACGCGGGCCGGCCCCTCCGGCAAGCACATGTGTCACGCCCTCCTGCCGCATGAGCTCCGGTAACAGCCCCGGGGCATGCCCTGGGTTGCCCAGGCGCGTGCTGGCGAGGAGCTCGCCATCGCGTATGGCGGCCACAACGAAGTGCTCGCAGCGTCCGAAGTGG
>JABLXH010000197.1 GCA_013178155.1 Armatimonadota bacterium
AAACTGACACAGATCGGCTCCTAGGCAACCGCGACGAGTGATGAAGTGCCGCGACTGACGCTCACGCGCCTGGTCTATGCCGTGCTGGCCTGCTTCGCCATCATGCGGGCAGGCCAGCCGGGTCCTCCCTCCGATGTCTGGTGGCAGATGGCCACCGGACGCTACATTGTGCAGAACGGGTCTCTTCCGCACGCGGACATCTTCACCTACACCGTCGCCGGCCAGCCCTGGGTTGTGCACGAGTGGCTGTGGGAAGTCCTGATGTTCGGGCTCTACGAGGCCTGGGGCTATCCCGGCCTGATGGCCCTGCGCATCGTCGTGCTGTTGCCTGCCGTGCTGCTCATCACGTGGGTTTGCTTCCGCCGCGGGAGTGCGCCGCTGCCCGTTCTGGCCACGGTGCTGGTCGGTATCCTGGCCATCGGCCCGGTGGTCAACGACCGGCCGCAGATGAACGGGATGCTGTTTCTGGCGGTGCTGCTGGCACTCATCGAGCAAACGCGCCGGGGCCGACACCGCTGGCTATGGCTGGCCCCGGCGGTGATGCTGTTGTGGGCCAACATCCATGGCAGCTACATCATGGGGCTGGGGCTACTCGGGCTGTATCTCATCTCTCTGCTGCCGGAGCGGCTCCGTCGGCGCCGTACTCCTGACCCCCTTGGCCCGTCCCCGTTGCATGTCGGCGTGGTCATCCTCGCGTGCGGGGTGGCTGTGCTGGTCAACCCCCATGGCTGGGAGGGGGCCGTCTACCCCCTCCGCTACGCCTTCGGCGATCTCAGCTACCACTCCACCATGATCACCGAGTACGGTCCGCCGCAGTTCGGGGGGATGGACCGCTTCCTGCTCGTGTTCCTGCTGCTCCTGGTGCTTGGCCTCGGCCTCTCCCACCGCCGGCTGCAGCCCTTTGATGCGCTCACCCTGGTCGTGTTCCTATACTTCGTCCTGCGCTGGGGTCGTAACGTGGGCATGTCCACGTTCATGATCATGCCGATCCTGGCCGAACACCTGACGGTCGTGTGGGAGGAGCGGTCAGCGAACGCCAGCACTGCGACCAAACCGGCTCCCGCCGCCTTCGGATTCGCTGTGCTGGCACTGGTTGCCGCTACCACGGTCGTGTCGCTGCGCACTTCCCTGGCTCGCGCTGACCAGGTCTTCGCAGAATACACCCCGGAGGCGGCGGTCCAATTCATCGAGGCCAACCATCTCCAGGGCAACATGTTCAACAGCTACGAATGGGGCGGATACCTCATCTGGCGGCTGTGGCCGGGCTACCGCGTCTACATTGACGGCCGCGGCGATGTGATGGGGCGGGAGTTCATGGAGGAGTATATGCGGGTGATGAACCTCCAGCCCGGTTGGCGCGACGTCCTGGACCGGCGGCAGGTCGCTTTCGCGGTTCTGAAGGCCCGCACCTCGCTGGGCGAGGCGCTGCGCCTCGACCCGGACTTCGCTCTTCTGGAAAGCAATCGCGACTTCGAGTGCTTTGTTCGCACTCCGGGGCCCAATGACGCCCTGCTTCGGCGGCGTGGCCGGGATTCCTCAGCGGCCAGGCAGGAGCCAGTGCCCTGGCGGCGAATCCTCTAAGCACGAGGGGACAATCACTGGGAGGTGTGAAGCATGCCGACGGCGCGAGACATCATGACGCCCAATGTAGTGATGATCGACGGGACGGCGACGGTGGCGGAAGCAGTGAAGCTGATGAAGGAGAAGGGAGTCCGAGCTCTCATCGTGGACCGGCGCGGTGACGAGGACGCCTATGGGATGGTGACCCAGCGCGACATCGCCTACAAGGTCATGGCGCAAGGGCTGGACCCCAACGAGGTCAAGGTGCACGAGATCCATAGCAAGCCCCTGATCGTCGTCAACCCCGACCTGGACATCAAGTACGTCGCACGGCTGATGGCCAACTTCAGGCTCTCACGGGCCCCGGTGATCTTCGACAAGAAGGTCCAGGGCATCGTCTCAGTCAGCGACCTGATCAACAAGGCCATGTAAGCGCCGACAACCTGGCCCAGGCACAACGGTGCGCGCTCGGATGGGCGCGCACCGTTGCCAAACGGCTCAGTAGACAGGTGGCTTAGGGAGGGCCAAAGCCGTGGCCCATCAGGTTTCCGCCCGGGCCGGACCGGACCCCACCCTCCAGCGTATCCAGCTTGTACCACTTGGCATGGCCGTCCAGGAAGCCATAGTTGCCACCACCGTTGTGGCGGTCCGCTAACTTGTAATGCGGGTAGCCCCTGCACGGGGTTCCCCCAAAGCACACCGGACAGCCAATGGTCTGGGAAGCCGTGCTGGGGTAGTAGTCGTTACAGCCCCCCTGGCCGTCACCCAGCATGATGGTCTCTGCCGGCAACTGGTACTGCGGCATGCGATACGGCTGCTTGGGCGGGGGCCCCATGATGCAGCAGGGCGACATGTGGGCGTAGTTGTAGCCATAGCCGCCCCAGCCGGGGGTGGGATTCCCGGCGCCACAGGTCGGGCACACGAAGATCTGCCAGTTCTTGATGTAGGGCTGAAGACGATGCCACCACATGGCGTCCCAGCCCATGAAGTAAGGGTTGACAGCCTCGTCGTAGTCGTCAGAATACATCAACTGCGACATCATGATCTGCTTGACATTGGAGAGACAGGACGTCTGTCGCGCCTTCTCCCGTGCTTTGGCGAAGACTGGAAACAGGATAGCCGCGAGGATCGCGATGATCGCGATCACGACCAGCAACTCGATGAGCGTGAAACCACGGTTCCCACTGCGTGGCCGAAGGGCCATGTTCTGCACCTCCCACATCTTGATGTATGCCAGCCTCAACCCGACTGGCGGTACGGCCTTTCGCCCCGAGTCACAGCACCACTCTCCAACCAGACGTCGTGTTACTCAGACATGCACCTCCTTCGCACACGAGACTGCTGCGGCTCATGTTCCACCTGCTAAACTTGGTCGTGCCCAGGCCAGTCGCCCGCGATGCGCCACTGTTCGTCCGATCGAGGCGCCCAGCCTTCCCATTCTGCTCCAAATCTTCATTCTTCGGTCACGCTTTTCCATGCGCCGCCACGACTGCGGTGCTTGAGCGCACCCGCAAGCTGGTGGGATACACGATGGAGCGCGGCACAAGCTCCGTTTCGCGCCGGGCCACTGCCGCCTCCAGGGCCTCGGTCAGCACCGCTACCACACAATCTGTGAAGGGCGTGGCCACACTCGTTAGCGACGGGTTGCTGAACCGGGCGCTGGGAGTATCGAAGTAGCCGACGACCGAAATCTCCTCCGGCACGCGGAACCCCGCCTCCGCCAGTGCGTGGATAGCGCCGATAGCGATATCGTCGTTACGGGCGAGGAGGGCCGTGGGGCGGGGCTGTAACTCCATGGCCTGCCGCGCCATGTTGGCGCCATCCCTCAGGAAGAGGTCAAAGGCCCGGACCTCGGAGGAGACTACCTGCCCGCGCAACCCAAGTTCGGACGCAGCCTCGTTGAAAAGTGCGGGCTTCTCGCGGTCAAAGCCTGACAGGAAGGCCACGTCCCTGTGGCCCAGCTTCGCCAGATGTTCCAGCGCCTGTCGGAAGCCCAGGCTGTCGTCCCAGCAAGCGTTGAGCACACTGGAGGAGCTGATCGGGCCCCGGGCCCCGGCGGCGACCACGATCTGGTGCGGTTCACACACCCAACTGGGAGCCTCGACAGCGTTGCCGGCACCTGCCAGAACCACGATGTCCACTCGTCGTTCGCTCAGCAGACGCGAAGGATCCGGTCCGCCGTCCGCCTCGA
>JABLXH010000198.1 GCA_013178155.1 Armatimonadota bacterium
GGGGCGAAACCTCTGGCCCGTCACAGGCCACGGCGGCTCGGATCATCTCTGACACCTGTGCTGTCCTCCTGGGCGAAGCATCTATATGCTTTCTACATATAGCACGCCTGGCGTAGGCCGTCAAGCCCCCCGATGGCCCAGTGGGGACTATTCCCAGTATCTTGCGAGGAGTGTGCGGCGAGCTTAGTAAATGTAACAAGCACCTAGTGATACCATGTCATCGCTGTAACTCGGGCGCTCGCTGTGACACGGCGGGCACGGATGCCGGGAGGTGCGTAACGTGTACATTCGCCTTATGGCCGTGGTCGTGCTTGTTCTTGCACTGCTCAGCGGTGGGTGTGGCCCCCGTGTGGCCGAGGCCCCTTCAGCACCGCTACCCCCGGCAGGGGCCGGTGGGACGCCCACAGGCGCAACGGGGCCTGGTCTGACTGGACAGCTGACCGTCGCCGTTCCCTGCGGTCTCGCGATGGTCTACAAGGAAGTGCGCACGCTCTTTCAGGAGCGCAATCCCGGCGTGAAGTTCAAGGAAACGGTTGAGAATATCGGGCCGATGACCAAAGCCGTGAGGGATGGGAAGCTCCATCCTGACCTCTTCATCAGCCTTGGCGATAAGGAGATAGCTGAACTGCTGGACGCTGGCAAGGTGGAGGGAAAGCCGACGCCCTTCCTGCGTCAGGACATGCAGCTTTGTGTCCAGTTGGGCAATCCGCTGGGCATCAAGTCCCTGGAGGACCTGGCCAAGCCAGAAGTCAAGACCGTGGCGGTGTGCGATCCGATGCTGACCATCGGCGAAGCCGGTCAGAAGACGTTGGAAGCGGCAGGGGTCTGGGAGAAGCTGGAGAAGCAAGGCAAGGTCGTCCGCCCCGGCCAGCCCATGGAGGCCAAGCAACTGGTCATAGACAAGCGCGCTGACGCTACCTTCATCTACTCCGCGTGTGCGAACGAGAACTGGAAGGAGGGCGACCCCGAACGTACGGTCATCGGCAAGGCCGATGTGGTGCTGACGGTGCCCCAGGAGCTGTATGGCGGCATGTTTGGGGTGGTCGCTCTGCTCAAGGATGCCCCGAATGCCGAGCTGGCCAAGCAGTTCATCGCCTTCCTGCTCTCGCCCGAGGCTCAGGAGGCGGTGACCAAGTGGGGCTACGGCAAGGTCGAGGCTGAGGCGGGGTAGCGCCGGCCTAATGCCAACTGGGCCCGGCCACTACCCGCACGTGGGCCTCGGGCCGGAAGTACTGCTGTGCCGCCTGGAGGATGTGTTCCGGCGCGACTGACCGCACCAGGTCAGGGTAGCGCTCGTAGTAGTCCACACCCAACCCGAAACGCTCGATCTGCAGCAGTACACTGGCGATCTTGGCCTTGGTCTCCAGCAGCATGGCCAGGGCTCCGAGTTGGTTGGCCACGAGATCGGCGTACTCCTGGTCGCTGATGAGTTCCGTCTGCATCAGCCGCATCTGGGCGAGCATGGTGTCGTAGGCCAGTTGCACATTCCTGGGGTTCACACCCGCCTGCGCCAACCACATCGAGTCGCCATAGCTCTCCTGCGTGGTGGCGAAGCAGTAGTAGGCCAGGCCCAGCTGATCTCGCACCGTCGCCCCGAAGCGGCCCATAAAGCCGAGCTGTCCCAACACCATCGTGGCAAAGCGCAGCGGCAGATAGTCCTCGTGGGTCCGCGGCACACCGGGGCTGGCGATGACGATATCACATTGGGTCTTCCCGGCCAGCAGGACATCCTCGACCTCGATCTCGGGCGGCGGAGCGGCCGAAAGCCCCGGCCAGCACACGGCGCCCGATGCTTCCCAGTCGCCGAACCGCTCTCCAACCTGCCCGATGGCCTCCAGCGGGTCAATGTCTCCGGCCAGCACCAGGACCGTCTCGTCGGGCCGCACCGCTTGCTGGTGGTAGGCCACGAGGTCTTCCCGGGACAAGGCCTCGATCGTGGGCGTCTCGCCAGCCTCCCAGACGCCGTAGGGATGGCCGGACGGGTAGAGGAGCTGCCGCGCACGCTTCTGCGCAACCGTGCGCGTGTCGTCTTCGCGCTCGCGGAGCTGGGTCAGAATCTCGGTTCTGACCTTTTCCATCTCCGCCTCCGGGAACAACGGGCGGCGGAGCTGGTCGGCGGCAATGTCCAGGAGGGTGCCCAGGTCGCGGGCCAGAGCGTTGCCGCCCATGGTCAGGCACTCCAGGGCCGCACCCACCCCAAAGGTCGCGCCGATGCCATCGAGAACGGCGGAAAGCTCCTGGTAGCTTCGACTCTCGGTGCCGCGCTCCAACATGGCTGCCGTGAAACGGGCTCGGCCGGCCTGCTCGGCGCTGTCCAGGACGCTTCCCCCACGGATCGCGCCCGCCAGGGAGACCGACGGTGTCGCGTCCAGGCGACAGGCCACGACCTGCAGCCCGTTCTCCAGCCGCCGGCGCTCAGCCTGGCGCAGAATCTCCAGCCCCGTGTAGCGGAAGACCCTGAAGTTCCCCGGCGCGCTGTCGGGGGGCGCTCCGCCAGGCTCACCGGTGGGGATCAGCCAGCCCGTGGTACGGTTCTCGGGCGTCAGATACGTCTGCGCGACCCGCAGCACGTCCTCGGCGGTCACAGCCTGAAGCCGCTCATGCATCTCCGGCAGGCGCCGGTAGGTGTCTACCATCTCCGCCTGTCCCAGCAGGCTGGCGATCCCGGTGGCTGACTCGCCCGCGTAGGCCACGGCGGCTGCGAGCTGGGTCTTGGCCCGCGACATCTCATCCTCACTGGGAGGGGCAGCGGTGGCCTGTGCAATGACGGCCAGCACGGCCTCCTCAACGGCCTCAGGCTCCACACCTACCCGCACGGTCGCGGTGAAATGCCCCAGCCCCGGGTCTATTTGCCCCGGCGTCAGGTTGCACCCGGCCGCCGAGGCGAGGGTGGTTTCGATCAGAGCCCGGTAGAGGCGGGAGGTCTTCCACCCCCCGGCGGCCGGTGATAGCCAGGAGACTGCTCCGGTTCCTGCGAGGATCGAGGTGAGCACCTGCAGGGCCGGGCTATCCGGATGGCGTGCCTCAGGGATATGGAACGCCATGTCGAGATAAGCGGCGGGGGCCGGACGACGCAGGTAGAAGCGACGTTCGCCCTGCTGTGGTGGCTCGTGGGAGCGGATCTCCGGTACTCGGGCCCGGCCCTCGATACCTCCGTAGAGCCGCCAGATCTCGGCCAGCATCGCCTCCGTCTCAAAGTCGCCGACGGCAATCAGCACCGCGTTGTCGGGGGCATAGCAAGCCTTATAGTAGTCCCAGAGGTCGGCGTGCGTGATTTGCTGCAGGTCCGCCTTCCAACCGATAACTGACCAGCGGTAGGGGTGGGTGCGGTACGCGGCCAGAGCTGTTTCCTCTCCGAGCAAGAAGGTGGGCCAGTTCTCGGCCCCCTCGCGCTCGGAGATGATGACCGTGCGCTCCGCGGCCGCCTCGTCGGGATCAAAGCGGGCGTTGGCCATGCGGTCAG
>JABLXH010000199.1 GCA_013178155.1 Armatimonadota bacterium
TGGGTTCGATCTCCGAGGTCTTTGACGCGGAGCCACCCTTCGCGCCCGGGGGCTGTTTTGCGCAGGCCTGGAGTGTGGCCGAGGTGTTACGCGTCTGGGTGGAGTTCGGTCTGGGACGCCAGTGATCTGGCGTCAACCGACTGCTGAGGTTACCCGATGCCCGTCTATCTGCCGACCGCTGCCGTCGGCAATGGCCGCGTGCTCTGTACGCTGGGTCATGCCGGCGAGTTGATGACGTTTTTCTACCCTCGTCTTGACTTCGCACAGAACGTCGAGGAAGGGCTGCCCCTGCTGTACGTGGGCGATCCGGGCCATGGTCGCCTGCTATGGACCTTCGATGGAGCTTTCAGTCGCGCCCAGGCGTACCATCGCGACACGAACGTGTTAGAGACCAGACTGACCCTGGCCGATCCGCGGGTGGAACTGACCCTCACCGACTTTTGTCCCCCTGAAAGCACGGCCCTGGTGCGTCTCGTGCGGGTTGAGAACCTCGGCGAACGGCTCCAGGTGGGGGCTTTCGGCCACTATTTCGACCTGCGCCTGGGGGAGATTTATGGCAAGCAGGCGGTGGGACACGATGCCCTCGAGGGCTACTTCCTGCAGTATTTCCGCGGTATCGCCATGGCCGTGGGGGGCACAGCGCCCGATGTTTGGCGCTGCGGCAAGTCGCTGGCTTTCGATGAGCGCAGCGCCAAGCATGACCTGCAGGACGGGCACCTGAACGGCCAGCCCGAGGATATCGGCCGCGTCAACTTCGCTGGCCTCTGGCGCTGGCAGCTTCAGCCCGGGGAACACCGCGAGCTGCACCTCATCCTCTCCGCTGGTGTGTCGCGCGAGGCGGCCCTGGAGCAGTTGGCGCGGCTCAAGGCAATGGGCGTGGACGCCCTGCGGCAGCAGACCAAGAACCACTGGCGAGGGTGGCTCCAGCGACGCCGTCACTTGGTCCTGCCGCCCGACGTGGACGGCGCCTACCGGCGGGCGTTGCTGGCCATGGCGTTGTTGCAGGACGCCAGCACCGGTAGCATCCTGGCTGCCCCCGAGTTTGACCCTGCGTATGAACGGTGCGGTGGCTATGGCTACTGCTGGCCACGCGACGCCTCGGAGGCGGCTGAGGCCATGGCGGTAGCCGGCTACCCCGAAGTCCTCTCACGGCTGTGTAGCTGGTACCGCCAGGCGCAACTGGATAGCGGGCTATGGGGCCAACGCCACTGGGCAGATGGCCAGGTCGCCGCCTCCTGGGCCCTGCGCCGTGGTTTCGAGCAGCTCGATCAGACCGCCGCCGCCCTGTGCTCATTGTGTGGCCACGTGCTGAGCGGTCCGAACGATGAGCGGCCGCAGCGTGTGGCTGAATACTGGGAAGCGATCCAGCGGGCGGCAAGTGCGCTGGCCGCCCAGGTGGATGACCGGGGACTGCACCACCATGCCTGCGACCTGTGGGAGACCTACTGCGGCATCTTCGTCTACACCAACGCCGCTTTCGCGCGGGCGCTTTCTCTGGCGGCGGAGTGTGCCGGTCTCGCCGAGCGACCCCGGTTGCAGCAGCAGTGGTCCGAGACGGCCGCCCGTCTCAAGGCTGGGACGCTGGAGCTTTTCAACGGCACGTATTTCCCTCGTGGAATGCGACAGGACGGCGAAGTAGATGACGTGGTGGACTCATCCACGCTGGGGCTCTGCGAGCCGTGGCGGCTGTTATCGCCCAGCCATCCAGAAGAGCGGGCAATGGCCCTGTCCAATCTGCGTGAGATAGAGCGGCGGTTGCTGCAGCCCCTCGGTGACGGCCACGGTCTACGACGCTTTGAGGGGGACGTGTACCTGGGCGGTGTCGTTGGCTGTGTGAACACCCTATGGCTGGCGCAGGTGTACCTCCGGTTGGCCGTGGCTGAGCAGGCGGAGAACCCCGCCGAGGCGGCCAGCTTCCGAGGCCGGGCGCTAGACTACATCCGCGTCTGCCTGTCGAGAGCTACGCCCACCGGCTTGTTGCCTGAACTCATCGGTCTGCAGCCGGACACGCCTTACTGGGCGGCGCCGCATGCTTGGGCCTCAGCCCTGCTGGTGCGCTGCGCGCTGTTGCTGGATGAACTGCAGGGTACCGTTCCCGGCGAAGGAGAGAGGACAACATGACCGTGCTGATCGAGGGACTAGCCGTCTGGGGTGTTGTGGCGCTGTGCCTGCTGGCTCTCGGGGCCCACGCTGCCGCCCGGAAGGAGACCGCGGAGCTGCCGTGGCGCGGCCAACACCTGTCCTGCGGCTCGCAGAAGGGCGCCGACACACTCATCCGGCTCATCGAGGAGCACCTGGGGCCGATGGGTGTCAATGTTCTGGTGGTGGAAGTGGACTACAATTTCCGCTTCCTGTCGCACCCGGAGATCTCGCAGGGGACGCTGGACAAGGCGGCCGCCCGACGGATCGCCGCTGCGGCCCAGGGACACGGCATCCGCGTCATCCCTCTGCTGAACTGTCTGGGTCACCAGTCATGGGCAGAGAAGACCTTCACGCTTCTGCGCGAGCACCCGGAATTCGACGAGACGCCAGAGATTCCGCTCAACAACCCAGGTATCTACTGCCGGAGCTGGTGTCCCCTCCACCCGGACGTGAACCCGCTGGTCTTCGACCTCATGGACGAGCTGTTGGATGCCTTCCAGGCCGATGCGCTGCATGTTGGTATGGACGAGGTATTCCTGATTGGCAGCGACCAATGCCCGCGGTGCCGGGGCAAGAGCAAAGCGGAACTGTTCGCCAAGGCCGCAAACGACTACTATGACCATCTGCAGGGCAAGGGCGTGGAGATGCTGATGTGGGGAGACCGGCTCATTGACGCCCGGGAGATGACCTACGGCGAATGGGAAGCCAGCATGAACGAGACAGCGCCGGCCGTGGATATGGTCCCGAAGGACATCATCATCTGCGACTGGCACTATGAGCCGCGCGAGGACTACCCGTCGGTGCGCTGGTTCCAGGAGAAGGGCTTCCGTACACTCGTTTCTCCCTGGCGCAACCCCAGGTCCGCCGAGGCACTGGTCCGCTGCGCCCTCGAGGGCCGGACCGACAAACTGCTGGGGGTGCTGTTCACCGGCTGGAGCACCCGCGACGGCGGGGCGAGGCTCCTGGCCGGCCTGCGGGGCGAAGAGCCGCCAGACGAGAACGGCTTCAGCGAAGCCGCCGTGCTGCAGCATTGCCTGCCGGCTTGCCTGAAGGGCAGCTTCGAGTGAACGGGGCGCGCGGGGCGTGGCGTCGGTGGTGGCTGCTGGCGTTGCTGGCGGCTAACGGCGGGATGGCTGCGGTCCCACCGCCGCGGCCGGTTCCCGCGGACATGCTGATCGGCGCGTACTACTTCCCCGGCTGGGACCGGCCTGAGCACTGGTACTGCGTCAAGGCCAACCCGGCGGTGCTGCACCCCCTGCTGGGCTAC